>CAKPKF010000001.1 GCA_934167175.1 uncultured Clostridia bacterium
GTATTATTTCCGTCTGTTGTGTTTCCACCTGTTGTATTATTTCCGTCTGTTGTGTTTCCACCTGTTGTATTATTTCCATCTGTTGTGTTTCCACCTGTTGTATTATTTCCATCTGTTGTGTTTCCACCTGTTGTATTATTTCCGTCTGTTGTGTTTCCACCTGTTGTATTATTTCCGTCTGTTGTGTTTCCATCTGTTGTGTTTCCACCTGTTGTATTATTTCCATCTGTTGTGTTTCCATCTGTTGTATTATTTTCATCTGTTGTGTTTCCATCTGTTGTGTTTCCATCTGTTGTATTATTTTCATCTGTTGTGTTTCCATCTGTTGTATTATTTTCATCTGTTGTGTTTCCATCTGTTGTGTTTTCTATAGTTATTGATTTTTCTACATTTGTTAATGATATATCTCCATTTCCTCCAGCAGCACTCATATCTTTTAATGCTATTGTTGTTGTTCCTGCAGAAGCCCCTTCTTTAACTTTAAATGTAATAGTTATTATATCACAATCTGTTGTTTTTGCTGTGTTTGTACCTAATAATATTTTTCCACTGCTATAAGTTACTTCTCCCCATCCAGTTCCTGCTGTCATTGCTTCAGCTGTTATTTCTTCAAATACATTTTTATCATACTCTAAAGAACCTATTTGATACTCTGTTATTCCATTAGCCAACTCAGCAGCATCAGTTTTAAAATCTTTTGCACTTAAAGCTAATGTAATCGTTTCTCCTGGTTTAGCTTTTGTTGCACTTGTTGTTACTACAGTAGTTATTAAATCCGCAGCATATATTTGTGTTAATACAAATATTAAAACTATTGAGATTACTGCAACTACGCCTGCTTTTACCTTATTGTTTCTTAAATAATTTTTCATACGTTTTCCTCTTTTCTCTATTTATTCTACAATTATTAAACTATATTTTAAAAAAAAATGCAATAGTTTGTCATTATTTTTTATATGCAATTTTTACATATTTTGTTCTTCTTGTTTTTCTTGTTTTTCTTCACTTTTTTTGGGTTTATTCCATGATATATAATCACAACTTTCTGGATTGTTTTCGCAAATATAATAATTTCTTTTCTTTTTAGACTTACGTATTTGAACTTTTCCTCCACACTTTGGGCATGGCTCTTCAATAGTTTGTACATAAGGCTTTGTATTTTTGCACTCTGGATACCCTGGACATGCTAAGAATTTGCCATATCTACCATATTTTATAACCATCATTCTACCACATTTGTCACATGGTACATCTGACACTTCTTCTTCTAACTCAACATGTTCTAACTCTTCTTCGACTTTTTTTAATACTATACTAAATGGTTCGTAAAACTCTGCTATTATTTTTTTCCACTGTCTTCTACCTTCTGCTATTTCATCAAATTCTGTTTCCATTTTTGCAGTAAATTCTTCATTTACTATATCTGGGAAATTTTCTATTAACAATTTATTAACTACTTTCCCTAACTCTGTAGGGCTTAATTGTTTTTTGTCTTTTTCTATATAATGTCTTTCTATTATTGTAGTTATTGTTGGTGAATATGTACTTGGTCTTCCTATTCCTTTTTCTTCTAGTGCTTTTACTAAACTTGCTTCTGTGTATCTTGGTGGAGGTTCTGTAAAGCTTTGCTTACTCTCAAGTTTTTCTTTTTTCACTTTTTGCTTTTCTTTAAGCTCTGGCAATTTTGTATTGTTCTCTTCTTTCTTTTCACTATCGCTTCCTTCTACATATAATGTCATAAATCCTTTAAACCTAATTATTTGACCGTTTGCTTTAAAGTTATATTCATTAGCATTTATACTAACCGAAACTGTATCAAATATAGCAGATTTCATTTGACTTGCCATAAATCTATTATAAATTAATTTATATAACTTATACTGATCTTTAGTTAATGAATTTTCTATTGTTTCTGGTGACAGTTCTGCATATGTTGGTCTTATACCTTCATGAGCGTCTTGTGCTTCTGATTTAGTTTTATAATATCTATTTTCGTAGTATTCCTCTCCATATGTTGCTATAATATGTTTTTTTGCAGTTTCTCTTGCTTCTTCTGATATTCTCGTTGAATCTGTCCTCATATAAGTTATTAATCCAACTGAACCTTTGCCTTGAATTTTTACTCCTTCATATAATGACTGTGCTATTGACATTGTCTTTTTCAATGTAAAACCTAGTTTTCTAGATGCTTCTTGTTGCATTGTACTTGTTGTAAATGGTGGAGCCGGATTTTTCTTTTTTTGACTTTTCTTAATGTTATCTACAATATATTGAGCTTTATCTAATTCATTTAATATATCTTCCACTTCTTTTTGAGTATGCAATTCTATTTTTTTATTGTTCTTTCCGTATAATTTTGCTTCAAACGTCTTTTTACTTTCTTCATCCATTAATACTGCAAATATGTTCCAATATTCTTCTGGGATAAATTTTTCTATTTCATTTTCCCTATCTACAATTAATTTAACTGCGACTGATTGAACTCTACCTGCCGACAATCCTCTTCTTACCTTTTTCCACAATATAGGACTTATTTTATACCCTACAATTCTATCTAATACACGCCTTGCTTGTTGTGCATCAATTAAATTTTTATCAATTTTTCTTGGATTCTTCACTGCAGTTTTTACTGCATCTTTTGTAATTTCATTAAAAGTTACTCTTACTGTATCATCTTCATTTATATCTAATATATGTGCCAAATGCCACGCTATTGCTTCTCCTTCACGGTCAGGGTCAGTTGCCAAATACACTTTTTTTGCTTTTTTTGCTTCTTTTTTTAAAGATTTTATTAGGTCCCCTTTTCCTCTTATATTTATATATTCTGGTTCAAAATTATGTTCTATATCTACTCCTAATTTTGATTTTGGCAAATCTCTTATATGACCTAAAGATGCCACAACCTTAGTATTGCCCCCTAAAAATTTTTTTATTGTATTTGCTTTTGCTGGTGATTCTACAATAATTAATTTATCTGCCATTGAAAATCTCCTTCCACTTTTCCACTCCAATAATTTCTTAATCTATTCTAGACCATATTTCTATATTTTTCAAGTTTATTATTTTTTTATGTTTTATACTATACCATAACTAACTTTCCTTGGCAAATTTTATTTTCTTCTATTTTTAAATAATCTTCCACAACATCTTTTAACCCTATTGGTGTTACATAATTTTGTTTTAACAGTTGTAATATTTTATTAATTCTTTTTATATTATTAGTTACATCTCTAATTCCTTTTATTTCTATTTTTGTTCCACTATCTTTATATTCTGTTTTCACAATCTCTATTCCATATATCTTTCTCCCAGAATTATATATTATATTTTCTTCTGTTACTATATAATACTCTAATTTTATTGGGTATTTTATTCCCTCTCTTATTAAATTTTCTTTTGGGATAAACATTCCACCATAAAATTTTTTCATTAGCTAAAACCTCCTATTTTTCTAATATATTTATGATACTTTTTTGTTATCACTAGCTTGTAATGATTATATTACTCCATAGTGCTTACTTTAACAAGTTTTTTCGTGCGCAAAGTTCTATATTAAATTACTTTTTTCGACAAAAATAAATAAAATTATTTTTATTACTATTATTTATTTACCTATTTTTAAGTTTGTAATACAAATTTAAAAATATTGTTATCATTCTGTAAAATTGATTATTTTTTAATCTATTCAAATTTTTTATATTGTGTATACTTTTTTAGAACAATTCTAATTTTTTCTTTTTTTCCTTACTCTTTTAACTTTTTGAAAACTAATAAAGAAGTAAAACTTACCTAAATATAAGTTTTACTTCTTTATTAGTTTTTTACTATTTTTTTTATTTCATCATATATTTTTTCTTCAACATTATCTATCACAATTTTTTGTGCATTTTTTCCCATTGTTTCTAATTTGTTTTTGTCTTTAATAATATTATTTATATTTTCATTTAATACTTCTGCTTTTAAATCTTTATTTAAAATTATTTTTGCAGCATTTTCTTTTTCAAGTACTCTAGCATTGTATTCTTGGTGGTTTTCACTTACATTTGGAAGTGGTATAAATATTGCTGGTTTTCCCAATTTTGAAATTTCAGTTATCGTAATTGCTCCACTTCTGCACACTACCACATCCGATAAATTCATAATTTCTTCCATATTATATATATATGGAAAAATTTTAACACCTTTTATATTATTAATGTTAACATTCATTTCTTCCAATTCTTCTTTTATCACATCATACTGTTTTGGTCCAACAGCCCATATTATTTGATAATTTTCATTTAACTTGTTTTTTATAATTCCTAATATTGATTCATTAATAGCTTGGGCTCCCTGGCTTCCTCCAAAAACTAAAATTATTGATTTTTCATCATTTAAACCCATTTCCTTTAATTTTTCTCGTTTTTCTGAATCATTAAAATTTATCTTTTTTATTTTAGTTGGTGTACCTGTTAGAACAACTTTTTCCTTATTTTCCAGTCTTTCTCTTGCATCATTAAAACCAACTAGTATTCTATCTACCTTATTTGATAACATTTTTACTGCTTTACCTGGAAAAGCATTGCTCTCATGTAACATTGTTGGTATTTTTTGCTTATGTGCCGCTAAAATTGTTGCGCCACATATGTATCCTCCTGTTCCTATAACTATATCTGGTTTAAAATCCTTTATAATAGCTTTAGCTTGAAAAAAGCCTTCAAATGTTTTTAGCATTTTTTTTATATTTGATATACTTATTTTTTTACTTAACCCATATGCCTCTATTGTTTTTAATTCATATCCTGCCCTTGGAACTAAGTCATTTTCTAATCCGCGAGTAGTACCAATAAATATAATTTCTGAATTTGGTTGTTCTTTCTTTATCTTATTTGCAATAGCTATTCCTGGATTAATATGCCCTCCTGTTCCTGCTGCTGCAATTATTACTCTCATATATATTCACTCCTAATTATATATTATATAATTTTTTAATATTAAACTTTTGAACTTGCTCTTGAAATATTTAATAATATTCCGCACAGCACATAATAGTATTACTAGAGCTGTTCCTCCATAACTGAAAAACGGAAGTGGCATACCTGTGTTTGGCATAGATGATGTAACAACAGCAATGTTTATTATTGCTTGAATTCCAACTAGTGATGTTATTCCCACTGCTAACAGACTTCCATACATATCTGGTGCCCTCATCGCAATTATTATTCCTCTCCATATAAAAACAGCAAATAGTGCTATTACTACTATACATCCTAAAAATCCTAGTTCTTCTGCTAATACCGCAAAAATAAAATCATTATGTGGTTCAGGTATATACAAAAATTTTTGCTTGCTTTCTCCGCAAACCTACACCAAATAATCCTCCAGAACCTATTGCATATAGACTTTGAATAATTTGCCATCCTCCACCTTGTTTGTCTGCCCATGGATTTAAAAACGTTGTTATCCTATTTAGCCTAAATCCTTTTCCAAGTAATAATATTCCTGCTAATCCTAATCCTCCTGCCCCAACGCCTATAGTTAGAAAATGTGATATTCTACTTCCTGCTACTAACATCATAACTGAAATTATTGCCACTATTACTACTGAAGCACTTAAATGATCTTGAAACAATATTAATATTGCTAGTATAGGAATTAGGAATGCAATTGGTATACAAAAACCAGTTACTACATTTTTCAATCTATCTTTATTGTTTGCTAAGAATGTTGCAAAAAATATAATTAAGCCTACTTTAACTACCTCTGATGGTTGAAATGAAGAAAACCCTAAATCTATCCAACGTTTTGCTCCATTAACATCATATCCAATTATAGGAACTAGTGCTAGTAATACTATACTGCCTATATATATCCAAATATAAAATTTTCTATAAAATCTATAATCTATTTTTGAAACAATAAACATTAATGCAATACCTGCTACTGCAAATAATGCCTGTTTTTTTACATATGTATAACTACTACCTGTTTCTGAAAGTGATGATGGTGAACTTGCTGAAAGCACCATTATGATTCCGATTGATAATAGCAGTAGAACTGTTATAAATAATATAAAATCAAATTGATTATTTACAAATCTTGATAATTTTTTTTCTTTCTTTGCCATTATTAATTCCTCACTATATTATTATTAGGCCTATCATGCAACACAAAACTGTTATTAGACTAAAAATTGTAACAACTTTATTTTCTTTCCATCCTAATAACTCAAAATGGTGATGTAAAGGAGCCATTTTAAATATTCTTTTTCCCGTTCTTTTAAAATATGTAACTTGAATTATTACAGACAAAGTTTCAATAACAGGTATAAGTGCAATCACCAATATTATTAAAGGCATTTTCAAATATAGTGCCAACGCACTTATAACCCCACCGTAATAATAAAGAACCGGTATCTCCCATAAATACTTTTGCAGGATGTAAATTAAATAGTAGAAAACCTAAACAAGTACCTGCTACTATACTTCCAAAAATAACAACTTCCTTCACATCAAAAATTATTCCTATTACTGTTAAGCAAGTAATAATTATTGTGCACACACTAGTAGATAGTCCATCTACACCATCTGTTAAATTTACTGCATTTGTTGTTGCCAACATAACAAAAATAGCAAATGGTATATATATTAAGACTGACATTTTTATATATTCTTTTATTATAGGAATATATGTTTCTATTCCTAACGAAGTACCTTTTACTAAGTACAACGTATACATTACTGATATAGTTAACAACCCTAGCATTTTATATGCAGGTTTTAACCCTTTTGTATTTCTAAGTATTAATTTTTTAAAATCATCTACAAATCCTACTGTTCCAAACCCTATCGTTACCAATAATAACGGTATTATTCTTATGGCTACATTTGAGTCTACTTTGTAATAATACAACATTACCAAAATGGATACAATTATTATGCTTAATGATATAATAATTCCTCCCATTGTTGGAGTTCCCTGTTTTCTCAAATGAGAATTTGGTCCATCATCTCTTTCTATTTGCCCAACTTTTAATTTTTTTAGAATAGGTATAATCCCCATAGAACATATTATTGTAGTTACAAAAGCTATAAATAATACCTTTATCTGAAATTCCAAAAATCTCACCCTTTACTCTTAAAAAGTTACTTTTTTATAACTTTTTTATTTTTTCTTTTTGTTTAAATTTTGTATATTTTCTTCTTCTAGCATTTCATCTATAATTTCACGTACTATAATTCTTTCATCAAAATCATTTTTATGTCCATTTATTTCTTGATATGTTTCGTGTCCTTTACCTGCAAGAACTACAATGTCCTTTTTGCTAGCTTTCCTTATAGCTTGTTTTATTGCTTCTCTTCTATCTACTATTACTTCATATTTTCCTTTTGTTTTTTTCATTCCTTCTTCTATTTCTTTAGTGATTTCTTCTGGTTTTTCTGTTCTTGGATTATCTGAAGTTATAATTGTGTAATCCGCAATTCTTCCCGAAATTGCTCCCATAAGTGGCCTTTTTGATGTATCTCTATCTCCTCCACATCCAAATACTGAAATTACTCTTCCTCTTGTATATTCTTTAACTGCAGATAGTATATTTTCTAAGCTTTCAGGTGAATGTGCATAATCTATCATAATAGTTAAATCTTTTTTATTATCAACTAATTCACTTCTTCCAGGAACTCTTACTTCTACTAGTCCTTCTTTTATTTCTTCAGCTCCAACACCTAGTTTTTTAGTTACACATATTGCTGCAAGTGAATTATATACGCTAAATCTTCCTGGTATGCATGTTTTTACTCTTTCATTTCTATCTCCTAATTTAGCTTTAAAATCTACATATGAGTTTGTAATTGTTATATCTTTAGCCAACAAATTAGCAAAATTATCTATTCCATATGTTTCTATTTCACACTTTGCAAGTTTTTTTACTTTTACTCCATATAAATCATCTGCATTAATATATCCAATTTTACACATATCAAATAATTTTAGTTTTGAATTAAAGTAATCTTGCATATCAACATGCTCTTTTGCACTTATATGATCTTGTGAAAAATTAGTAAATACTCCTATATCGAAATCGCAACCAGCTACTCTATTTAGTTTTAGACTTTGCGAAGATACTTCCATTACAACAACATCTACTTTTTCTTCAACCATTTTGCTAAATATTTCTTGTAATCTTATACTTTCTGGTGTTGTTCTATCACTATCTTCTATTTTTTTATCCCCTATATATATAGCTATAGTTCCTATTAATCCAACTTTCTTTCCTTGTTTTTCTAATATTTTCTTTATCATAAAAGTTGTCGTTGTTTTTCCTTTTGTTCCTGTTATTCCGATTAATTTGAATTTTCTAGATGGATTTTTATAGAAATTACAACCTATTATTGCCAAAGCCAATCTAGTGTCTGGTGCAGATACTATTGTAACATTTTCTGGTATGTTAAGTTTTTTTACCACATCTATTTTATCTTCCTGAAAAACTATTGTTGATGCCCCTTTATTGATTGCATCTTCTATATAGTTGTGTCCATCAACTTCAAAACCTTCTATACATACAAACATTCCATTTTCTTTTATTTTTCTCGAATCGCTAGTTACAGAATCTATTGATATATTTATATCCCCTTTTACTTTCAAATTTTCTAGACCTGCTAATATATTTTTTAATTCCATAGTATACCTCCAAAAAGTTTTTTACGTATACATTATATAACTAATTTTATTATTTGTATATAGCAAAATTAAGATTTATTATATTTTAATTTTGTTTTATTAGCAAATTTAAATTTATACTATTTTATACTACTACAATTTATATGTTTATTTATTGTTTTAAGAACAAAATTAATATGTTTTGTTCTTAAAAACAATAAAAAGCAAGAGAAACACTCTTGCTTTTTTTATAGTTGGGTACATTTTATTATTTTTTTTGGCCTATTCGAAACTTCCTTTTTTTACAAATTTTCTAATACGTTGTTTTATCCATGCTGGTATGCTTGGATTTTTTATTGCTTGCTCTAATACGTAAAAGAAATTATTATCATTATCTTCTAAAAAGTTTTCAATCAACAGTCTTTTTAGACGTCTTTGTGGTTGCCAGCCTTCCATCATTGCATATAATATAAGCTGAACTTCAGTTGCTAACAATGGGATTGTAAATTCATCTAAGCTTTCACGCTCTATTTGACTCATAGCAAGTTCATACAAATAATTGGTTTCAAAAGTTAAAACTCTAAAGCCAGAAATAATTTCTATTTGGACTTCATCTAAATAGAACTTCATATAGATATTTGAACGACAGCATTTGTTCGCTCTATTTTTGTCTTCATACTCTATCGCTTTCAAAGTTCCACCCAAATTTTCCATTATTTCTTTTGCTTTTTTAGCATCTTTCTCTGTTACTAAAATGTCATAATCATCAAAACCATCTGTAATTCCTCTAAAAAAAAGATTAGATGAGCAACATAACGCCCATTCTATTTCTTGAGTATCAAAACTTTGTTGTATTTTCATTAGAGTATTTTTTTTCTTTGCATACTCAGCATCTTCTAAAAATAAGTCTTTATTTGCTTTTTGTTGGTACTTCCAATCATATTGTTTCATATTTTCTCCTCCTGTAAATGTACCACCTCAACTATTTATACCTATTTATATATTACCATATTTTTAAATTTATGTCAATTTTCATTAAGCAATATAAAATTCTTCTTCTATCATATTTTTAACATACTTTTTATCATCTATATGCATTAAATACACATTTGTCCCATTGTTTTTTATATTTCTCAAATCTTCTAACACATCTTCCAATTTTATATGAACTTCTCCACCTTTTGAAACATCTATATAAAATTCATCTGTATTATCTAAGTATGGTAAAAATGGTTTTAAAGTATTAGTATCACCTGTGTATACTATTTTTTTATCGTTTATATTCATTTTAAATCCATATGAGTCTAGTGTTTCTACATGATTTGTTTTTATAAATTTTAAATCTCCAATTGTATCTTTTATTTCATATGCTTCATCTGGTGTTCCTGTAATCTGTAAGTATTTTTTTATGTTTTCGCATTTACTTATTACATTAACTTTTTTTCTATAAACAAACCATGTATATAAAATAAACTGTCCCAATGAACCGGCATGGTCATTATGCAAATGTGTGATAATAACATTTATATCATTATATTTATTAATATCTATTTTTTCTTGTATTTCATGAAAAACGGTAAATCCACAATCTATTAATACTAAATTGTTATTAACTTCTGCGTAAGCAGAAGTATTTTTCTTTCCAAATCCGGAATCACTTCCCAAAAACGTTAAAACTGCCTTATTCATATTTAATCTCATTCCTTTCTAATTAACAAAATTAGTTGAGAAAGAATTAATTTTGATTTCCAAAATATCTTTTTCAACTAATTTACTTATATATTTTTAAAAATTCCTTGAGCTTCCTCCTCCGCCTGATGAACCTCCACTTCTTGGTGGTCTTCTGTCATCTGAAGAACGTCTTTCATGTCTGTCTCTTCCTGAATAATTATTGCTATCATCTGATTGATGTTTTTTAGCATTTACAAGTGCTAAATTTATTGCTGAAAGGAAGAAAATAGTTGTTGCGTCTTTTATAAATATTGCTATTATTCCCATTGTTATCAACACATATGCACCTTTAATTGCTATTGCTATTTTGTTGTTTATTTTTCCATTTGTTTTTAATATGTTTATTACTATTCCTACAATAATAGTAAAGAAGAACATAAACAACAATGCTGTTAAAGCATTTTCCTCTTTTTTTATTACTTCTGGATCTTGTTCAACAACTGTTGTATTATTGGTTGTATTTGTGCTTAAATCAAGTTGTTTCGTTTCAATATCTGCATTATATTCTTGTGATATTATTTTAACAAATTGATTATATCCATTCATAATTCCATTATTCCAGTCGTTTGTTTTAAAATATGGAATCATATATTCATCTTGGATTCTTCCGGATTTTGCATCTGGAAGAACTCCTTCCAAACCATATCCCACTTCTACTCTAACACTTCTATCGTTTATAGATAATAATATTAATAATCCATTATTTTTTGTACTATCACCTATTTTAAATTCTCTAAACAATTCTGTTGCATATTCCTCTATTGCTTTTGATTCTAAATCATTCACAGTTACTACGACTACTTCTGCACCTGTTTTTTGCTTTAAAGTTTTATTTGTATTTATAATGTATTCTTTTAACTCAGGATTTAAAACTTCAGCATAATCATTTACATAGAACTCTTCTGTTGGTTTTACTATAGCAAATATGTTTTTAGGAAATAATAATATTATTAATAATAACGCAACTAATAATATTTTCTTATTGTTTTTATTTATTATATTCAAACGTAACATTTGGCACCTCCGAACTTTTTTCATCTGCTTCAAAATAACTTGCTGTCTTAAATCCGAATATACCAGAAAGTATATTGTTAGGAAATTTTTTTATTGTTGAATTCAATACTTTTGCTGACTCATTATAGTCTTTTCTTGCAGTAGCAATTCTATTTTCTGATCCAGCAATTTCATCAGATAATTGAACAAAACTTGCAGATGATTGTAACTCTGGATAAGCTTCTGCTATTACTAATAATGATTTAACTGAATTACTTAATTCATTATTAGCTTCTGCCTTTTCTTCAACAGTATTAGCATTTACTAATTTATTTCTTGCTTCTGTTACTTTATCTATTACACTGTCTTCATGTTGTGTATTTCCTTTTACAGTATTTATTAAATTTGGAATTAAATCTGCTCTTCTTTGTAACATTACATCCAAATTAGCTAGTTTAGTTTCTACATCTTCAACTTTTGAAACTGTGCTATTGTATGAGCTAATTAACAAAATGGCTAAAACTGCTATGATAGCTACTATGATTATTACTCCTTTAGAATTTTTCAAAATATCACCTCTTTTTATGTATTTTTATATTCCGATTATATATTAAACATATATTTTTTTCAACTTTATTTTTATATAATTTATTTTATTTCTGCTATTACTTTTTTGCCGCTTTTTATACTTATTCCTGGCTTTGGTATTTGTTCTACTATAATCTTTTCTTTGTCTATTTCTTCTTCATTTGTTGTAAATTGTAGTTCTAATTCAACTTCTTTTAGTTTTTTTTCTGCATCTTTTACACTCATGTTTCTAATTTCTGGCACTATAACTTCTTTGACTTCATCTTCATCTGGTTTATCTTCCTTTAATTCCATATATGGTAATATTTCACCTAACACTTGCGAACCAATTGGTGCTGCCACACCTCCTCCTTGGTGTATTTTGTCACTACAATTATTTTAATTCAAACATAAACAAAAAAGTATTTTCTTTTTGTTATCTTATGGTATAATTTAATAAATATTTTATAAAAAGGTGAAGAATATGATTAGTTTATTTTCTATCAAGAAAAAGAATAAAAAAATGATAAACACAAACAAAAATAAAATACTAGAAGAATATAAAACAATAGCAAAGAAAAATCCTCAAGAAATTTTAAACTTTTTTAAATCTAATAGTAAAAATGGATTAACTCAAGATTTTGCCAAACATAGTTTAGAAACCGACGGAAAAAATATTGTTGTAAAAGAAGATACACATTCTTGGATATATTTTTTTATAAATTCATTTAAAGACAAATTTATATTTATATTAATAGTTTTAGCAATAATAAATGAATTCATAGGCGATGACAGTTTAGGTACCATTATAATACTAGCTATTGGGTTCGTAAGTGCCTTAATAAAATTTTTTCAAAACTACTCTACTTATAAATTCAATCGTTCTCTCAAAAATAAGATGTTCTCTACTGCTATTGTTGTGCGAGATGGGCAGGAACATAATATAAAAACTGAAGATATTGTAAAAGGTGATATTGTACATCTTAATGCTGGTTCTATTGTGCCTGCAGATGTATTGCTTATTGAAAGCAAAGATTTGTTTTTAAATCAATCAGTTTTTACTGGTGAAAGTGCTCCTATTGAAAAAACAACTTTTTTTAATGATTCAAATGAAATTTTTTCGTTATCTAACCTTTGCTTAATGGGAACTAGTGTAATAAGTGGAACTGCTACTGGTATTGTTATTAGTACTGGATTTTCAACTTATTTAGGAAATATGGGAAAACAAATAGATAATAAAAAGGAAATTACTAATTTTGAAAAAGGCATGAATAATATAACAAAATTATTAATAAAATACATGATTGTTGTTTCTATTTCTGTTTTTATTATTTATGCTTTCATTCGTAAAGATATATTAGAAGCTGTTTTATTTGCTTTATCTGTTGCAGTAGGAATTACACCTACAATGTTGCCTATGATTGTTAATGTAAATTTAACAAAAGGCACTAAGACTTTAGCAAAGAAAAAAACTTTAGTAAAAAATATTCAATCAATACAAAACTTAGGAGCAATTGATGTTCTATGTACAGATAAAACAGGAACTCTTACCTTAGATAAAATAGTTTTACAAAAATATATAAATGTTGAAGGAAAAGAAGATTTATCTATACTAGAATATGCTTATTTAAATAGCTATTATGGAACTGGTATGAAAAACTTAGTTGATAAAGCTGTAATATTATATGGAGACCAACACAATATTAAAGAAAAAATTGAAACTTATGACAAAATTGATGAAATTCCTTTTGACTATACTAGAAAAAAAATGAGTGTTGTTGTGAAACATGATGAACATTATAGAATAATAACTAAGGGAGCATTAGAAGAAGTTCTAAAAGGATGCAATACTGTAAAAATAAATGGTTCTCATAAACCTTTAACTACAGAAATGATAAACAATATTAATGCTAATGCCAAAGAACTTGCCACTCAAGGAATGCAAGTAATTGCCTTAGCATCAAAGCGTGAATATGTTGGAAAAGATGTTTTTAGTTCCTCAGATGAAAATGAAATGACATTTATAGGATTTGTTGCCTTTTTAGATCCACCAAAAAAAGATGTCAAATTTACTATTGAAAAATTAAAAGAATATGGTATAACGACCAAAATATTAACTGGAGACAATCAATATGCTACTGAAAATATTTCTAAATTAGTGGGCATATCTAATACTAAAATTTTAATTGGCTCAGAAATAGATAATCTAACAGATGATGAATTATCAAAAGAAGTAGAAAAAGTTGATGTTTTTGCTAGAATGAATCCTTTACAAAAAGAAAGAATAATAGAAATTTTAAAAAGAAATGGCCATGTTGTTGGATATATGGGTGATGGTGTAAATGATGCTCCTTCTCTTCATAATGCTGATGTTGGAATTTGTGTTAACACAGCTACTGATATAGCTAAAGAAGCTAGTGATATTATATTATTAGAAAAGGACTTAACAGTATTATTTAATGGAGTAATAGAAGGTCGTAAAGTTTATGGCAATATAATTAAATATATGAAAATGGCATTAAGCTCTGATTTTGGTGATGTTTTCAGTATATTTATTTCAAGTATATTTTTACCTTTTTTACCACTGTTACCTATTCAAATGCTAATCCAAGATTTCTTATATGATTTCTCACAAATCGCCATTCCTTATGATAATGTGGATAAAGAATTTTTAATACAACCTAAAAAGTGGGATACTAAAGGATTAGGAACTTTCATGAATGTTATGGGACCGATAAGCTCTATAATTGATATTTTAGCCTTTTTAGCTTTTTGGTTTATACTTGGATATAATGGTACATCTCACGAAACATATTTTCAGACAGCATGGTTTGTCGAATGTTTGATTAGTGAAACCTTGATTATTCATTTTGTTCGTACTTCAAAAATACCATTTATACAATCCAGAGCACATCCTATATTAACTAGTTTAACATTAGTTACAATTTTAGGTACGATTATAACACCATTATTACTACATAAAATATCTGCATTTCACTTTGAAATTTTGCCACCTTTATATTATTTAATAGTTGTTTGTTTAACAGTATTATATATTATCCTAGTTCAAATCGTAAAAAAAATATATATAAAGAAAGTTGGCGAATGGTTATAAGTAAAATAAAAACAAAGCACTTCATATGAACTGCTTTGTTTTTATTTTACTTTTCTTCCTTTTTTCTTATGTATATAACCACTCCAAAAGCTATTCCAAGAATAATTGTTGCTGGAATTATTTTTAGTGCTAGTTCTTTACCTGTTTTTGGTAATATTGAACCTATTATTGTATCATCTTTTTGGTTATTATTGCTATTTATATTATCTTGTATATTGTTTGCTGTATTATTGTTAACGTTATTAGTTATAGTGTTATTCTCTATATTTCCTGATGTATTTGTATTTCCGATTGTTACTTCTGCATTTTTCTGCTGGTACAACTTCTTTTGTATTTGAGGTTTTAAATTCTGTTTCTTTCATTTCTGTTGGTAATATTATATTTTCTGATATATTACTAAGCAAATATTCTATTTCTCCTGTATCTAATATAATCTTTGACATTCTGACTTTTAACGTCTTCTGGGATTTCAATTCATTTTTTACTTTTTCATCTGTTAGTTTTCTTAATCTATCTCCATTAACTTTTAAATCAATCCATTCATCTTCAGCTTTCATTAAGGTCTTTTCTCTATCATACATTTTTGTTTGTAATCTAAATATATATTTTATTTTTAACTTTTCTAAATACCATATTAAATCTATTCCAGGATAACCTCTATCAAATATTATTATACAATTTTGTAAATCTAATATCTTGCTAACATTTTCAATATTCTCCTTGGCTAACTTCTTTTCACTTTTACTACAATCTTTTATTAGTGCATCCAACATAAAGCCATTTTCTACATCATATAAGCTAGATACCCTTGCTCTTGCTGATTCTCTATTTTCTGAACTATTTTTCTGTGTTTTATATTCTTCTCGTAGTGTTTTTGTATTAGGAATTTCAAATAAAGATCCATCTATTGCACATACATGGTATCCCTTTAATCATTATATTAGATTAATTCATTCTTAAATTTAAAATGAATGTCTATTCTTTTTTCTTCATGCACTTCTATGCATTCAATTAATTCCACTATTATATTTCTATCTAATTGCTTTATTCTTTTTTGTAATTTGAATTTTTCAATCCATTTATTGTTTTCTTTTATTTTCTCTTCTTCTTTTTCTTTTTGCATATTTAAATTGTTAATTGTATTCTCTAGCTTCTTTATATCTTTTTTATACCTTTCTCTATATTCCAAATATTCTCCTTTTGTTATATATCCAGCTTTCCAATCTTCATATAATCCTTTTTTTAGATTTCTTACTTTATTTAGTTCGTTTTTCTTTTTCTCTTTTGCTCTTTCTATATTTTCATCTATTACTCTTTCTCTTCTAAATTCTTCAATTTGTTTTATTATGTCTTTCACATTTAGCAAAACTTTTATATGTAAATTTATTGCATGCAATACAGCATTTTCTAATTCTTCAGCTTTTATAGTATGTTTTGTGCACAATTTATTCGATTTTTTTCTGTATGTTCCACATACATAATATTCATATATTTTTCCACTTTTATTTTTGCAATATTTCTTATGCATTGCTCTTCCGCAATCTGCACATTTTAATATACCTGACCAACAGCTTATTTTTCCACTTTTCTGTATTCTTGTATCAACTTTTCTTAATTTTTGCGCTTTTTCAAATATTTTCTTGTCTATAATAGCCTCATGCATATTTTCTACTGTAATCCACTCTTTTTCCGGCACCTGCTCGACTTTGTGTATTTTATAACTTTTAACTTTTCTTTTACCTTGCGTAATATTTCCTATATAAACATCATTTTTTAAAATATTTCTAACTGTAGATGGACACCACGAATAATCTTCTTTTACTACTTTAGCATTATTATAATTTTGGTTTAACTTTTTCTTTTTATATCCTGTTGGATTTAAAATTCCCATATTATTCAATCTATAGCAAATACTTAAATTTCCTAGACCTTCGTTCACTTTCCAATCAAATATTTTTTCAACAATTTCAGCTGATTCTTTGTCCACAATTAATTTATGATTATCTCTTGGATTCTTTATATATCCATATGGTGAAAACGCTCCTATAAATTCTCCGTTTTCTTTTTCTTCCATTTAATGCTGTTCTTATCTTTAATGATGTATCTCTACAATATTCATCATTTATTAAATTTTTAAACGGAACTAATATTGTATTCATACTAGTTGGTCTCTTAACACTATCTATTCCATCATTTATGGCAATAAACCTTATATTAAATATTGGAAATATTTGTTCAATATAGTTTCCCACCTCTATATAATTTCTTCCGAGTCTTGATAAATCTTTTACTAAAATACAATTTATATTTTCGTTTTTCATATCTTCTAATAATCTTTGAAATCCTGGTCTATTGAAATCTGTTCCTGTATATCCATCATCTATATATGTTTCATATATGTTTAAGTCTTCATGTTCATCAACAAATTCACGTAGCAAATTTTTTTGGCTCGTAATACTATTGCTTTCTTTTTTTTCTTCTCCGTTATTTTTATCCTCTTGTGAAATTCTTATGTATAGTGCGGCTTGCCACATCTTTTTACTTTCACCAATACTATATTTTGACTTTCTTGCCATTAATTTTATCAACTCTTTTCAACTATAGTTTCTTTTCCATTTTGTGTTTTAAAATTTCAAGCATGCATTCACTAAATTTTTTGTTTGTTTCTGAATATTTCATAATAATGTTCATATTATCCACATTCATTTGACAATATAAATCTTTAATTTTATATAAATTATTTTTTAGTTTATTTTTCATTATTTTACATCCATTCCTTTTTTATATACTACCATTTATAAATTTTATTATAACTTTTCTAATTTATTACAAAAAAACTCAAGTAACTAGTGTTTACCAACACCTAGTTTCTTGAGTTTTTCATTTTATTTTTTTAGTATTTAAATTAACCACACACCTCCTTGGTGTCCTCCCTCTCCTGTTGGATTATATAATGTTATTAATACTACCACTTCTGGATTGCTTACTGGTGCAACCCCTATAAACGAAGTTACATACTTGTTTGTATTTACCCCATCTTCTGAAGTGCCTGTTTTTCCTCCTACAGTAAATCCATTAACTCG
The DNA here is from genome assembly GCA_934167175.1 of uncultured Clostridia bacterium. Lineage (GTDB taxonomy): Bacteria > Bacillota > Clostridia > TANB77 > CAG-508 > CAKPKF01. Next base: position 18,127 of record CAKPKF010000001.1, read on the forward strand.
AGCATTTTTTCCTGTTCCTTCATCTACAACTGATTGCATCATACTAAGAACATTTTTTGAGGTTTCTTCTGATATTATTCTTTCACCTGATTTTATAGCTACTTCTTGTTTTTCTCCTGTTTCTGAATCTATGGTTTCTTTTACTATTCTTGGCTTTATCCTTGTTCCACCATTTGCTATGCTTGAAACTGCTGTTACCATTTGCAATGGTGTAACCTCGAATCTCTGACCAAAACTAATTGTTGCTAATTCTACTGGTCCAACTTTATTTTCCGCCAAAAATATTCCTTTTGCTTCTCCAGGCAAGTCTATTCCTGTCTTTTCCAAATATCCAAATTTTTTAAGATAGCTATAATATTTCTCTACTCCTATTTTTTGTCCCAACCCTATAAATACTGGATTACATGAATTCATTAAAGCTTCTCTTAAACTTTCACTCCCATGTGGTCTATAATATCTCCAGCATTTTATCCTTACTCCTGCTATTTCTATTCCACCAGAACAACAAAACTCACCTTCTTTATCAGTTTGTGTTATTCCTTCTTCCAATGCTGCTGATGATGTTATTAGTTTAAATGTTGATCCTGGTTCATATGTATCTGCTATTGCTTTGTTTCGCCACATCTGTTGTAAATTTTTTGTTTTTTCTGATTGTTGTATATTATTCCAATTTTGTTTTAATTCTTCTATATTTATTTCATATGGATTATTTAAATTGTAGTTAGGATATGTTGCCATTGCTAAGATATCACCAGTTTTTGGATTCATTGCTATAATATTTCCACCATCAGTACACACATTATCTATACATGCCTGTTTCAAATATTTCTCCACAATAGATTGAATTGTCATATCTATTGATATAACTAAATCTTTTCCATTAATAGCTGGTATATAATTTTCACCTTCTTTACTTATCTCTCCTCCTTTTGCATCAGTTGGTCTCACTATTTTTCCTGGTGTTCCTTTTAATATTTCTTCATATTTTGCCTCTATACCATCTAAGCCTTGATTATCCCCACCACAAAAGCCAATTACGTGTGATGCTAAATTATTATATGGATAATATCTTTTAGTATCCTCATCTATATTTATACCACTAATTATGCTATTTTCTTGCATCCATTTTCTTAATTCATCAGTTTTATCTTTCTCTACTTTTTTTACAATTGTTTCTATTGAACTTCTTTTATTAACCTTTTTTAGTACTTTTTCATAACTCAAATCAAACAACTCAGATAATTTTCGAGCAACTTTTTCTTTATTTTCTTTTTTTATATTCACAGGATTAACAGTTACACTTTCTACTGTACTGCTAATTGCTAATACATTTTTTCCTGTTGCATCATAAATAGTTCCTCTTTTAGGATTTATATTCCTATCTATAGACTGCTGTTCATTTGCCATTTCTTTTAATTTACTTCCTTCTATTAATTGCAAATACGCAATTCTAATTATTAATAATAAAAAAATGATAATTATTATTAACAACATATTTCTCATTCTTTTCTTTATACTTATATTACTTCTATACATATCTCATACCCCACAAAAAAAATTAAAATAGAAATTATCTATTATTTCTATTTTTATTAATATAAGTATATTTGTTATAAAAAAATATATAACTCTATGTATATTTTACAATTTAGAAATAAAAAGAATGTTTTCCAAATATATACACAATTGTAAAACAATCAGAACAAATTTAGCTTTATAATACAAAAAAGCTACACATATATCTTATATGTATAACTTTTTTATCTTGTAACTCCTTCTTTTAAGAATTTATAAACCTTTTCCATTAAACTTTTGTTACTATCAATGATAACTTCTTCTGCTGCAGGTTCTATATAATCTTGCCTTGGAAGATTAACATATACTGTTTGATTATTGTTTACTTTTTGCATGCCCAACTTTTCTTTTGCCATTTTTTCTATATTATTATAATTTAAACTATTTTCTATATTTACTTTTAATTGCTCATTTTCTTTTTCAATAACTGCCAAATCTGTTTTTAAATTTTTTAGTTCAGCAAAATTTTCATTTATTACTGTATTCCTATAACTTATTGTAAACAAAGTCAAAAAACCTATTCCAATATATATTATTAATTTAGCATGTTTTTTTGTTTCAAGTTTTTTTAACTTTTCTTTTTCTTGAACATTTTTTATATTTTGATTTTTTTTCTTCTTTTTAGGTGGAACATAATCGGGTTCTAATTTTCTTGGGCTTGTCTCGTATTCATATCTGCCCACAGAAGTTCACCTCCTTAATCTTTAGATTCTCTCAAAAATTCTAAGTTTAGCACTTTTGGCTCTAGAATTTCTTTGTGTTTCTTCATCAGTTGCAACAATTGGTTTTCTATTTATTATTTTTCCTAATACTTCCTTATTGCATATACAATATGGTAAATCACTAGGACATGTACATTTCCCACATGCATCAATATACGCATTTTTCACTGCTCTATCTTCTAATGAATGAAATGTTATTATAGCTAATCTTCCTCCTGGTTTCAAACATTTTATAGAATTTATTACTGATTCATACAATGGCTCTATTTCATTATTCACTTCTATTCTTATTGCTTGAAATGTTCTTTTAGCCGGATGCCCATCTTTTTTAGCAAACCCAGGAATTGATTTTTCTATTATAGAAACTAACTCACCAGTTGTTTCTATTTTCTTCTTTTTTCTTTCTATACATATATTTTTTGCAATTTTTTTAGCAAATTTTTCTTCTGAGTAATCATATATAATTTTAGCTAATTTTTCTTCTGAATATTCATTAATAAGTTCTAATGCTGAGAATTCTTGAGTTTTATCCATTCTCATGTCTAATTTATTTTCTCCAATATAGCTAAATCCACGTTGTTTTTCATCTAATTGATATGAAGAAACTCCTAAATCTAATAAAATCCCATCTACTTTATCTATGCCTAATTTTTCTAGTATTTCTACTATATCATCATGATTGCCATGAATATATTTTACATTGTTATACATTTTTAGATTTTCTTTTGATGCTTGTAATGCTTCTTTATCTCTATCAATGCCAATAAGCAGACCATCTTCGGCTAAATTTTGCAAAATAACCTTACTATGCCCTGCTCCGCCTAATGTACCATCTACATATATTCCATGTTTTTTTATATTTAATCCTGTTATACATTCTTTCAATAAAACAGGTTCATGCTTAAACTCCAAAATTCTACACCTTTCAATTTAGACATTATATTTGTAGCAGTTGACACTATAGATTAATTTTAAGTTTTCCAATAAGAAGAATCCTTCAAAATTATAAGCAATTATAGTATTATTTTATAATAGGAAAGGAAACTTTCCTATTATAAAATAATAAACTGACAACTGCAATTTTATTAAATTTTTCTTTTGTGTTTTTTTACTCAATATTAATTTGTCTTTTGTACTCTTTTCTTTTGTAATATATAAAATTCTTTTGAATATTATATTTTTTATTTTTCTTACTTAGGTAAACTAATAAATAGCTACCTAAGTTTTATCTTATGTATCTTATAATTTTATAGTTACCTTTTGTAATTTATTTGTTTTTTCATTTGCTATTTAAAATTTCTTATGTATTTAGACTTTTTTGTCATATGCATAATAGAATTTTAAATTTATCTTTTGTACGTTTTTCTTTTGTATTTTATATAAACTTTTTTAAAAGTTATATACCTAATATTGTCATATTTTCCGCAATCTCATCTGCTGAAATATTTTCATCACTACTATATTTTTTCCATTTTTCTCTATTCCAAATTTCTAATCGCGTCCCTACTCCTATAATTACTATATCTTTTTCCAATGTTGCATATTCTCGTAGGTTACTTGTTATTAAAAATCTGCCTTGTTTATCTAATTCACATTCAATTGCACCTGATAGAAAAAATCTAACAAAGTCTCTTGCATTTTTATTTGTAAGTGGAAGTGTTTTTAGTTTTTCTTCGAAGTTTACCCATTCTTCTTGAGAATACACAAATAAGCATCCATCAAGTCCTTTAGTTATAACAAACTTCTCTCCTATTTCTGTTTTTAATTTAGCTGGCATAGTGATTCTTCCTTTATTGTCTACAGAATGTTCATATTCTCCAATAAACATATCACTTCACCTCAATTCTTTTTTGCCACTTTGTACCACTTTGTTCCACTTTTATTTAATTGTAATATATAAATTCTTAATTTGCAAGTGTTTTTTTAATTTTTTTTTGAAAAATTAACCATTTTTTTAAAATTTTACCAAAAAAATAAACTTATAAATAAATATAATTGAATTTATTTATAAGTTTATTCTTACATTATATCAAAAAATTCTCTTGTAGAAACTTGCTTTCTTCCTCTTTCCTTTTCTACCATGTCAGAAATTAATTCTTTTACTTCATATGGTTTTTTTATACTTATTATATCGAATTCGGGTGTAGAACTATCAGCTGAACAACAATGTATTGTTCCAACCCCGAATATTCTTTGCAATAAAGAACATTTGACAGTAAAATCTATTATTCTATATAGTCTAACTTCTTCTTGCTTTGTTGATAACAACCCTGTTTTTATTAATAATTTTTCATCAGTTAAAGCATATACTGTAAAAGACAATGGTAATCCAAAAATTGGTCTTTTTCTATCTGTCCATTTATACTCCATACTTCACTTCATCCCTTTCACTGATTTTTTAATCTTCTTAATTATTTTACTACTTTTTCTCTTATTTGTCATTAGTTAATTCTAAATTATAATGTACTTTTTTATTTTTTACATAAAAAAACTAAAAAGATTCTTGCTTTGCAAAAATCTTTTTAGTTTTTTAATTCAGCTGCCTTTACTATTACTCTTTGTTTACTATCGTTTGTACAAGTTATTAATGTTATTTCTTTTCTTCCATTAGTAATTTGGCTTGTACAAGAAACATCTTCTGGATTTACTACATATTTCTTATATACGGAATATTTTATCATTCGTCCAGTTAGGTCTGTTATTTCTATAATATCTCCATTTTCTAGAGTTGGAACTTTACTAAAGAATTTTTTATTTCTATAATTGTGCCCAACTATACAATAATTTCCTTCTTCATTTGCATCTGGTCCCCAGAATTTACAAGGAGATATTTTTAATAATTCATCTGTTGTTTTATTTAATACCGGATAATTGATATTTAATTTTGGTATATTTACAATTGATGCTGTATAGTATTGATCCCCACTAGGTGCTGTATGCATTTCTACATTTTGATTTTCTTCACTTTCTGCTTCCTTTACTAGTTCATCAACATTTACTTCTTTATTTTGTTCTGAGTCATCAAGAACTACAACTAACACATTATCCTCTTCTTTAATTTCAGTATCATCTACGGTATTTGCATCTTTATCAATACCGGCTAATATGTCTTTTGAAACTTGTTCGCTTTTGTTTTTATCATATTCACAATATACATAATAAGAAAATAGTACTATAATTAAGAAAATTGATATTATGAAATCTATCTTATACATTTTCTTTTTTCTTTTTAATTCTGGCGTAATATACAGCTTTTGAGTAACTAGAATTTGATTCATACTATCCTCCTTATATTTATTCTATATTATTATAACATTTTTTTTTTAGTTTTCATATACTTTTTTGTAAAAAATTCATATAATTATTAATTAATTGCTTATAATAATCAAATACAGCGTTTTTTTCAACATTATCTTCAACTAATATATTTACACTATAGATTTCTTTATTTTTTATCAGTATTTTTATATTTCCTATAATCGTTTCTTTCTTTATTGGTGCTTTTAATTCTTTTAGATTTTTTACTACTACTTCTAAGTTTTTTATTTCATTTTTTTTTATTGGTATTTTAGTATTTTTCAACTCTGCAATTTTATATTTAGGTATTTGTTTACCCTTTTCTATTTTTATATATTTACTATCATTTTCATTCCATTCTTCGAACCCTTTTTCTATCTTTTGTTTTAATTCTATTAGTTCATACTCTCTATACGCATATTCTATTAATTTAACACTATCTGATGTTCTTATTTTTTTAGTATCTGCTCCTAATACAACGCAAATTATATTCATATTACTTCTACTAGCAGATGTTACTAAACATCTACCTGCTCCATTGGTAAAGCCCGTTTTCACCCCGTTTACTCCTTCTAGTACTCCTAATAATTCATTAGTATTATGAATATTTTTTGGAAAGTCATTTATATTTACAACATAATTTTTTGTATTTACAATATCAGCAAACAACTTATTAGTTAATGCATAATCTGTTAACTTTGCTAATTCATAAGCTGTTGTGTAGTGCTCTGGTTGATCTAGTCCATGAGGTGTTACAAAATTGGTATTTACTAATTTCAATTCTTTTGCCTTATTATTCATCAATATAGCAAATTCTTCTACACTACCACTTATGTTTTCTGCTAATGCTACTGCTGCATCATTTCCTGAACACATTAGTAGTCCATATAATAAATCAATTTTTTTTATTTTATCGCCTTTTTTTAAACCGAGCCTTGATCCACCAGTGTTTGCTGATTTACTCGATATTTCCACTGTTTCATTCAAATTTCCATTTTCGATCACTATTATTGCAGTCATTATTTTAGTAGTAGATGCCATTGCACATCTTTCATTTTCACATTTACCATATAAAATTCGTTTTGAGTCTCTATCGTATATTATTGCTCTTCGTGAATTAATTTTTGGTTCATTTGTTATATCAGAACCTGTTTCTACAATAATTTGATTTACCTCTTCTATAGTACTCTTTTCCTCTTCTTCATTTGCAAATATTGTATATGGAAGTATAATAAGAATAATTATACTCAATAACACTATTTTTTTAATTTGGCTCAATTCGCAACCACCTCATTTATTTATATTTATGCTTTTATTTCTATATGCATAAAAATCAAGGTATATGAATTAAAATTTATAATCCCAAAAATACTCAAAAACTATTAATTTTATTTTAATAATTTTTGAGTATTTCAACAATTAAGCTTTTCTATTATTCTCTCTCTCGTCCATGGCTTATTCCAGTACATTGTTCTTCTATTTCTTCGTGCGTACTTTCTAATTTCTCCTTACAATTTGTTCCATCTGATTCTTCATATATTCTTTTAAATTCATCCACACTTACTTTTGCTTTTGCCGCCTCTTCTTCCCAATTTATTTCAAAGTTCTCTGTTCTGTCATGGATATCTTCTCTATCTTCTGATTTGTGGTTTGAAGTTTCAAATTCATTCCTTTCGTTTGTTTTGTCAACTGTTTTTACATATCCTAATCGAATCATATTAGAATCTGTATCTATTGTTAATGCTCCATCTTTCATGTCTGATCTTCTTAATACATATTCTGGAACTTCTGTATCAATTCTTTCTCCATCCTTATTATATTCATCAGTGTTCTTATTACTAGCCAATGGCCTATATGATGGTTTAAAATCTTTTATCATTTCAAAACCTTTTGTAGTTCTTCCTACGCAGAAATATTGATCATCTTTTTTATTATATGCTATAACTATATCTAAGTAATTAGTATTAGATTGTAATAAATCGTCTCTAAATCTTGGATCCTTTACAACCATAGCATAACTAATTCCTTCTATACCTAAATCTTCTTCAATTTTACTTAATTGTTTTTCATTCTTTCCTTCTTCCAGTGTTGAACATTGAATTACCTCTTTTGTTTTTTCCTCTTCTATTTTTTCGTCTTTATCTTCTTCCTTGCCTTCTTCTAGCATTCTTTCTTCCTCATCTTCTTTTTCTTCTGGTAATTCCAATACATTGTTTACTTTAATTTTATTATCTATAGTATAGTTTTTATCAACTTCTTTAAACTTTTCTTCTAATTGTTTTAAGTATTCTTCATTGTATTCCAAATTGCCTTGCTCGTCTGCTGTAGCTATCAATTGAAGTTTCTTGTTATATATTTCTAGAATTTCTTTTTTCTTACCTTCTTTTTCAACATCAGATAATTCTTCATTATTATCTAACCATACCATATATACTGATATATTTGAATTTTGTATAAGTTCTACTCTTTTATAATCTATCTTTTTAACATTTTTCCCTTGTTCTAACATTTTTTTATTTTCTTCAATTTTTTCTAATCCTTGCTCAGATATGTCTGCCATTTTTTTCATTCCTTTCTATGTTACAAATAAGAACTATAAACTCTAAAACTTCTACCTTTGTACATCAAATGATAAAACAAAATCATCATAGTCTTTTTCATACACTACTGCTTTTTGTGTTATCTTTTTTTCATCATTTTTTGATGAATTTGAAAGATCAACTATTTCTAAAAATAACACGTAATAATCTCCTTGTCTTTCTATATTATTATAATTTACTGAAATCATTCCTGTTGGGTATTTTTCTTGTATATATGTCTTATATTCATCAAATGTTTTAAAATATCTATTTTTAAATTCAGGATACAGTAAATCATATGCATTTTCATATTGTTTTTTCTCGATATAAGTTATATATTTACCGAAATAGTGTTCCATTCTATCTCTTTCGCCCATTTTTTTTAATCTACTCATATATGCCCCATCTGCTGATGCAGTTTTTTGAGTTGTATCTGTATTAGTGTTTGTGTTTGTGTTTTCGTTTACTTCATATTTTGATTTAGGTTCTGATAATATATTGTTTATAACATATGATATATTTAAACATAACAAGATTAGCAATACAATTATCCACGGTATAATAGATTTTTTACTTTTTTTCAAACTCATTTCCTCCATTTTTTATATTTCCCTAAATTGTTTCAAATAAAAACATTGAATCATCTTTATTATCTATTTGATTAATTACTTTCATTTTGAAATCAACTGTTTTCCCATTTTTATATATTATTTTAAATTTAAAATTGAAGTATTTTGTATCTTCGTTAGAAAAACTTTCTTTATCTATAACACATTCATCATATTGTTTTAAATCTTCTTTCATACTTTGAGCAAATTTCACTATTTCCATAAAATTTTTCTCTGTTTCTATATCCATTTTTTTTATTTTTTCTTTATTCTCATTGTAATAGTTTGTAATATTATCACTATTTAAGTTTTGAGTGTCGAAATATATTTCTGGTAAGTACTGTGTAATAAAGTTTTCTATTTCTTTTGTTATATTAGTAGTCCTTATTTTGCCATTGTATGCAGAAAATAAGTAAGTCGCATTGCTAAACCCCAGAAATGAATCTTTCAGTTCCTGTTTAGTTTGTTCCTCTTTTTCGTATAATTTATCCTCTTTTACATTTTTCCCTATAATATTTAATACAATTAATGAAACTATGCTAAGCACTATTAATATTATAATAATTTTTTTTAACAATTTCATATTGGCCTCCATCATATCAATTATTAAACATTTTCTAAACACCATTTACATCCACATAATTCAAAGAATTCATCATATCTTGGTTGGTTTTTTTCACCTGTTCCAATATTTGCTTGAATTTCTACTCCATCATTATATACATCAAAGTGCCACCAACAATCTAATGCACCTAAACTTTTTGTTTTTTTCGCACACCAACCTGATTGGAAACATGCATTTCTTGGCATTGGTACTCCATCATCATTTGTAATATAATCACATGAATATTGTGAACATAATTCTGCTGCTTTTAAACACAATTCACATGGTGCTGCCCCATTTCTTAATACATCCAAACTATTAATTCCACTATACTGTTTTGGAACTACTAATTGTTCTGAGATTGTTGTTCCTTTTCCTCCATGATTATTTAAAGCTTTATTTATTAATGTATAACCGAACGGCCATTGTAGCTTTTACAGCTTCTTCTTCTGAATGACTACCATAATGTGCTCCAGTCAAACTGCTTGCACATAACTCTCTATGCATTAATCTTGCCAATAAATCTAATTCATCTCCTTGGAATTGGTACTCTTGGCTTCCGCCTCCTCCACCAGACGTTCCCGGATTCATATAGTTTTCAACATCTTCTATTATTGCTTTTTTGCTATCTCTTAATATTATGTTCATATCACAATCTGCTGTTGTTCCTATTTCTGTTTCCTTCTTTAATGTTCCATCTTCATTATATTCTGTTTTTGATAAATCCAAATTGAATCCAGATATTCTCATGGTCATTCCTTCCACTAGTTCTGGTTCCGTAAATTCTATTTCTATATAATCTTTTCCAGTTTTTTCATCTTTTCCAGAACTTGTTATATTTCCAACTCCCGGAGTAATTACAGTATCGCCTTCTTTAAATCCTTCATATTCTCTTCTTTGCTCTGCCGTTAATTTTTCACCTTTAGGAATTTCTTTAGCTAAAGTAATTTTAGTTCCATAATCATAATCTTTTTTATCTGTTTTTCTGATTGGCCAATTTCTTGACTTATAATCTGGTATAATCCAGTCCAATACAAGTGTGTCCAAAATATTAAAATCTTTTCTATTATAGTATTTTAATTCTATCATAAGTTCTTTTAAATCTCTTAGTACCATATCTGCATCTGCTGTTTTCATGTTCTCTAATATAGTAAATGCTGCTAATGAATTTTTTGTCATTGTTATTTCTCTTATTACATCTTGTTTATCTTCTTTTTCATTTAAATATTCCATTCTCTCTTGGAAATCCATGCCATCTAAAGTTGCTTCTATTTCTTGCAATCTGTCAATTTCATCGGCAGTTTCTTTTGAACCATCATATATATAATATAGTGGTTTCTTTTCTGTACCATTTATGTCTTCATTTCCTTTTCCTACAAATAATTCTTTAGTTTTAGGGTTTATTTCTCCCTTCATTGGTTGCGTTTTTTGTGACATTGACCCTTTTGTAATTCTAACTGCTACTGATTCTCCTAAGTCATTTTTTATTGCTCCTTCATATTCCATTTCTGTTTTTGTTTCTTCTGTCGAATATTCATAAGCATTAAAATCATCTGGTACACCTGCCTCCTTAGCTTCTTCTGAACCACCAACAAAGAATATTGGCTTAAACCATGCTTTTATAACTTGTGATATATATGGTTGTTTATATGTAAAACTTCCGGAATTGTCATCAATTAACGTTTCCAAATCGTTAACACCTATTCCTATTATACCTTTTAATCTTTTATTTAATTCTGGAAGAACATCATCAATTGCCTTTTCATTTGCTTTTTGCTGGGCATCAGCTCTTCCGGCTGAATCGCCAGCATATATATAACTGTCATTGTTATCTAAATCAACTTCTCCTTTATTCTCATTTGCATAATCTCTCAAAACATCTCTAATTTTTTCCATATCTGCTTGCTCTAATTCAGTTTTTCCTGCAAATTCTTTTAATTTATCTAACTTGTCTTCACCTTTCCAACCATCAACTTTTAGTTTTTCTTGCCAACCATCTTCTAATGCCGTTTTTAATCTGTATTTCATTTCTATTCTAGAATTTTTATATTCTTGCAACTTAATCTGTATTTCAGTTTCAATGTCTTCATCCACAACAATTTGATATGGTAGTTCTGGTGCCATTGTTGATAAATGTAATGCTAATAAAAACTCTAACGGTTTTCCATACCTTCCTGTCCATCCATCCATATTAAATTGATATGTAGTATCATTAAATTCTATTCCTTTTTTCCAGCTTATGTCTGTATGTTTAATTGAAAATATCATCTTTTTAGCAGCCCTATCCACAGTTACAGTATCTGTAACAGCATTTTTAAGCCAACTTGTTACAGGCTCTACTATTGCTTGTGCTGCTGATACTATACTTGTTACTATTCCAAAGGCACCATTTGAATCATATCCTCCAGCAACCCAATCAAATTTTCCATCCATAATACGAATCATTCCGTTTGGTGCTCTATCTCCTTTTTTTATATACTGTACTAACCTTTGTAGGGCGGTATTATTTGAGTTTTTATATTCTGCATATGTTGTATAATCTCCCATTAAGTACCCTAATAAATATTTCGATTCAACTTCAGTTATTTCGTTTGTTTCTTCATCTCTTTTTACTTTTCCAAAACCATATCCATACAAATCATATCCCATGTTTTCTAAGTAATTAGCTAATTCGATCTCATCTTCTTCGTCTATATTTACCCAGTTTCCTATAAATATTTGTTGTATTGGATTCCAAAACTTACTAGATAATTCAACTAATTTATCATGTACCATTCCTGGCATGGTTAAGAAAAAGCCTAACACTCCTACTATAATAATTATAAGTAGAATTACTCCAACTACAGTTATTGTTATTGGAAGTGGAATTTTTCTTATTATTTTTAATAACTTTTTACCTTTAGTTAATAAGTTTCCTTTACTCCTTCTTTTTTGTTTTTCTTGATTTTCTTCACCTATAGGTTCTGCCAAATTTCTTCACCTCCAATCAGTTTTATAAATCTATTTTCAAACTGTATAATTTAACAGCATTATTTAATGCTTGCTCTTTATTATTTTTATATTCTTCATATGAATTTAATACTCTTATGCTATTGAAATTTAATTTTTGAGCCGTTCTTCCATCATCATAATATTTGGTAAACTCAAATTTAAAGGTTCTTGTTTGTTTTGGTTCTAATACCACAACTGAATAATCTGAATATGATAAATTTCTTTCTTGATCTCCTATATCTAATGTTATTTCTTGTTGTCCACTTCCATCATATAAAACAATTGGATATTCTGAACGGTTTGTTATTTTTACTTCATACATCTCTGAATCATATTTAGTAACTTTAGTTAAGCAATTAAATTTTAAATATTGTTCTTCTGCAACAGCGTCTAATTCGCTTTCGCCAATAAATCCACCTATACATAATTTTAAACCGTTTTTTGTATTTTTTATAACAAATTTGTCTTCGTAATATGAATATCCTGAATCGGTCATTCCAGTTGCTAATATGTCATCTAGTATTCTTACAGTATAAACATAATCATTACCAACTATAGAATAACTTTGAATATTGTATATTTTGTATCCATTAAAAATCATCTCTATTTGCTTTTTATATTGTTCAAAATTTGGATACATATTTTTTCGACAACTTTCATCTAATAGATTATACGCATTTTCGTACTCTTTATTATTACAATATCCAACATATTTTCCAATTATCTCGTTTATTGGTTCTTGCAATTTTTCTGGTACCTCTTCATTTTCCATTACACTTTTATTTGGTTCATATGTAGTACTTGGAATGTCTGGAACTTTTCTATTTTTCAAAACAAAATTAACTAAAAATATTGCTAGCCATATTAATAAAATTATTAATAACTTTTTATATTTTTTTACAAAATTTCTTATTTTTAACCTTATATCAACAAAATTCATATTACACTTCCTTTTTATAATCCATTTTATTCAGGTAATACCCTCTTCTTTTGAACATCTTCTACAGTATCTATTACCATTTGTTCAGGATCTTCTACTCCGATTTTTTTATATTGATTATACAAATCTTGTACGTATTCTGCATATTTTTTATCTGCATCGCTTATATTCTCGTCATTCTCATTAATTCCATTTATATATTTCATTGTTATATCTTTCATTCTGTTGTTACTTAAATTTTTATTTTCCTCTACTTCTGTATATTCATTATATGCTTTTGCGAATTGCTTTTCAGCTTTTCTAGTAGTTAGAACATTCTGAAGTTCAGTCTTTTTATTAGCCACAACACCTGCTGCATATTTACTTGTAATTTCTGTGGCTGCTGCTGTTGCCATCACACCTTTTAACCCTTGAGAACTACCTAATGATGCTCCACCTATTCTTGATCCCCATTTAGCTTGCCATTGTAAATTTTTTATTGCTCCTTCTTTTGCTTTTTTCTTAAGGTTATCTAAATAGTTGTCTTCTTGTTTTTCATTTTCTTCATTTTCTTCTTCATACATATTTAAATCACTTTCTGAATCTTGTTGGTTATTTTCATTAATTAACATAGATTTTTCCACTTGTTTTTTCATTAATTGTCTTTCTAATGCATCTTTAGTAACCATATCTCCTTCTGCTTCTGCTGCTTGTATTTTGCCTTCTAATTCACTTATATCATTATTTATTCCATTTATTTTTTCATTGTTTTTATTTTTATTATTTCCATTATTCTGTGTATTTTTATTACTACTATTTTCCATATTAGTACTTTCTGGATTATTGTTTTTCTTTGTTTCGGTATTATCTTTAGAACTTAAAGCCTTATCTGTGTTTGAAGATTGTCTACTGATAGTTGGCTTTTTATTTTGGCTTCCACTTTTTAATTTTTCTTTATTACTATTGTTTGGATTATTTTTTTCTAATGCTGGTATTTTTTTTGCAACAATGCCTTGTAAATTACCAATTCCAGATGCCATAATAGCTGCTCCCCATGCCATATCAGATGAACTTTTACCTCCATTAACTACACTAAATATAGCTTTAATTATTTTCTCTGCTTTGAATATAAATACTGTCATTAGTACTGCTAATACAGATCCACCTAAACTACCATCCATTAATCCTATTCCTGTTACTGTAATTGTTAAATATATTACACAATGAAATGGTTGAATTAATACATTTACCATAAACTCTTTTAGCCAATTCTCTAATGCTTGTGCTTTTTTATCTTTTACCTTATCTATAGAATATGTTACTGTTATTAATGGCGCTATCATTATTAAGAATGCTATTGTTATCATTCTTTGTATATACATAACTAAGAATACAAATGTAACACCACAAAGAACCGTATATACTATGGCTGATCCAAATCCTTTACAGAAACCCGCTGTTGTTAATGCATCTTTTAATGTTTCATTCATAACATTGTTAACATCTACACCAGTCGCATTTTGGTTATACGAATTTATGTATGATTCTCTACTTACATCCATTAACTCTACTAACGAATCAGATATGTATATTCCTGCTAGAATTATATAATGTAATAGGAATACTAGTGCAAAACTAACTGCCCAATCTGTTAACATTTGTTTATATCTTGCTTCTTGTTCTGCAACTGTAGATATTGTCATTCTTATTCCTATATATACTAATACAACTAGTAGTATTGCTATAGCTAAATTTCTTAATGCTGAATACCATATTGCAACATTTTTTCTTATACTGCTAATTGCTCCATTATCACTAGAAAAGTCAAAGAAATTTATATCAGTTAGTGGTATTCTATTAAACAGTATGTCTTCTGATGATATAAAAATTGTCTCTGCCGTTGATGCATCACCATCAAATCCACCTATTGCTGCTATTGAGCCTGCTATTGTTCTTGCTATAGTTCCTATTACAATAACAATTAATCTCATTGGATATAAAATTAATCCAACAATTCCATCTACTGCAGATCCTATTAAATCATCAACACCATCTCTACTACTTGATTTTTTATTGTCGCCATCATTATTATTACTTATTGATTCTTGTGTATCTCTTATATTGTTGGTTACCATTCCTCCTGTATTTGCAGCATAAATACATTGGTTAGAACTTATTATAATCATTAATATCATTATACAAATTAATACTTTTTTTAAATATTTCATTTTTTACCTCCTTTCTTTAATTCTTATATAAATCTTCAATTCTTTTTAAAGTAACTCTTATATCTTTATAAATTGGTTTTCCGAATCTTTCTTCACTTATTTCGTTTATATCTTTTAACTTGTATATATTGTCTATAAATTCTTCATGCATTTGCACATTTCTTCCTCTATCTATACTGTCTCTTTTATTAAGTCCTTTAGTCATAGATTTAGCTATACTTTCTGTGTTTCTACTCTCTTTTTCAATTAAGTCCAATTCAGCTTTTATATTCTTCGTTATTAAATCTATTTTTTCGTTGTCTAATTTTCTTAATCTGCCTTTAACTATTTTCCTTATATCTTTTTCATTAGTAACACCTATAGGCATATTTTGTATTTCATTTATCAATTCTTCTCTTGTGCTGTCTGGTATTATTTTGCTTAATTTTGTCTCTTTTAATTCTTTTTCTACTGATTTAGATATATTCTTTTGAACTTCTTTCATTGTATTTTCTTTAGCTTTATCCGTTAATTGTATGTCTGCTTTTTCTTCATTTATAATTTTTTGTACATTATCTACAATATTTCCTATATCCGCTGTTGTTAAATTATTTTTTCCTTTTTGTTTTTCTTTTATCATTTTTTCTACTTTTTTAGAATCTATATTTATATTATTGTTTCTTGCCATGTTGTTAATTATATTTTCCAAATTTTCTTTACTCATTACTTCATTTCTATTCTTTATTTGCTCTTCTTTCATTGAACTTACAATTTCACTTGCTTTACTACTGTTCATATTTGAATTACTTGTTAATTGATTTAATATACTTTGAACTTCTTCATCTATATTGTTTCTTCCCAGTCTTTTAGACTCACTTACTTTTTCTACTATTTTTATTACTTCATTTGTATCTTTTTCTGATAATTCTATATTTTGTTCAATCATTATTCTTTTTAATGTAGATGTTGCAAGCTCATTTATTTCGCTATTTTCTTTTACACCTTTTTCTACCATTTGATCAACAATTTTATCTATTACATTATTTTCAAGATTTTTATTTTCTCTTTCTAATTCTTTCTTTATTTCACTTGCTATTGATTCTTTTTTCATTCCTTTAACATTATTTTCATTATTTATCTTTTCTATTATTTTTTCTAATTCTTTTTCTGATACGTTATTTATTTCTTTTTCTTTTAACAATTTTTTCAACGATTCTTTATCCATCTCTTTATTTTGTTCCTCAATCATTTCTCTAGCTTTAGTTCTTAAAGTATATTTATCTTGAACACTTAATTCTAATTCCTCTATAATTTGATCAATATCCTTAGTTTTTAATGTTGTATAATCCATCACTGCAAGTTCTACCTGTTCGTCTGTTACTTCTTTAAGTGCATTATCTATTCCAACTTGTAAACTTTCATTATATTTATCTTTTAATGCTACTCCAAACATTTTATTTTCTTGATTATTGCACATTTCGTTTGTTTCATCCATAATATCTTTATATGTACTTACAAGTTCGTTTTCATATAATTGAGCAGCATATAGTACTTGCATCTTAGGATCTAATTCTTGTTTTATTAAAGTTTCCTTTTGTTTTACATCAGCTCTTTTTACCATATATCTGGTTGGTACAAATGCCACACCAGATAAAGTCAATGGAACTAGTATTATTTTCTTTGCATAATATTTTACATTTTTATCCTTATAACTTTTGTATTTCTTTATTTTCTTATATTTATTTAAGTTGCTATATGCTTTAATCGTTAACGCTACTCCTGAATCTGGATCTGCAATTGTTATTGGTATTGCTGCTAGCCCTTGGAATCCTCCTATTACCATGCTCTTCCCAAAATCTATACTAGTTCTTCTGTTATCTTGTTTCAATTTTCTTTTTTCTGATCTTACCTTTTCTAATTTAATTTCTGCTTCGCTCATGTTATCTGATGTTGGTCTATGCTTTCTTATGTTATTTTCTCCTAGTACAGTATCTAACATTTTATTATATTTTTTATTGAATTTGTAATTCGCTGTTTTAAATTTTGATTTAACTTGGCTAGGTATTATCGCTCCTCCAACAAATCCTATAACTCCACCAGTTGTTTTAGCTGTTCCCTTTGCAAATCCCAAACCTTTTCTAGTTAAGTTTCCAGTTAAACTCATAGCTGCAAATGCTTTTCCATATCCGCCTTCTTGTATTGCACTTGATAATTCTTTTGAGTGTGATAATCCAAACATATCTATAATTATTTTGTCAGCTTTTAGCATAAAATTCATTACAATAAATGATATTAGTACTCCTGGCAATGATTCTGTAGACAGTTCTAATACAATATTCAAAAATGTAGTGTATGTCAATGCATGAACACTTTGAATAAAAGTAAATGCTGCAAAATCTGTAAGCCAATTTTTAAATGATATATTTTTTCCATCTTTTATTTTATTAAATGCATATGTTACACCCATTATTGGTGCCATAACTATTAGTATTACTATAGTAAACATTCTTCTTATATAAACATACAAATATCTAATCATCAAGTATACTAAATACATATACATTATTGCACCTATGAATCCTGATGAAAATTTTAGCTCATATGCTTTAGTTCTAACTGTTTCGTATAGAGATAATTCATTGTCTGGTGTTAAGTTTACAAATATATCTACTAATTGTTGGTTTAACCAAATTATTGTTATCATAATATAATGAATTCCTATTATTATCAAAAATCCAACTAACCAATTAACTAACATACTTTTATATTGTGCTTTATCTTTTGCAACAGATGAAACCGCAAGTTTTATTCCTAAATATAATAATACTATTAACATTGCAACAATTGAAACATTTCTAACTACATTGTACCATGTTGCTATTGTTTTTCTTATTATAGCTAATGCCCCATCTTCCTTTAATGTTTTTCCTGCTGCTTCTGTTGGATTAAATATATTTATATCTAATATTGGTATTTGATTGTATATAATTCTTTCAACAGTTATCCTATCATCATCAATTATTTTTTTATCATTAGATGCTGGTCTCTTTAATGCTTCTACTTCATCTTTTTCATTCTCATCAGCATTTTCATCAGCATTTTCATCTGTATTTTCATTTGTATTTTCGTTTGTATTTTCATTTGTATTTTCGTTTGTATTTTCGTTTGTATTTTCGTTTGTATTATTATTTGTAGAATTGCTTTCATCTGTATTTTCATCATCTTCTGGAACTACTACTTCTCCAGTTACTGCATTTATAGATTTTGTCACTACTTCTTCAACTATTGCTGTCCAACCTACCATTTGCATCCTTATGAACATTGTCATTATACCTATTAAGTAATCTACTATTTGTGACAATAAATTAATTACCCATTTTAATGCAGCTTTTAGTTTTTCCCACAAAGACTCTGTTCCAGTATACTCTCCTTCTGAAGGAAGTCCATAATATTTATAATCTTTTTTCTTACCTCCAACAAAGTCAACCAATAGTTCTACATCAACATCATCTTTCACTCTACCAAAGATATAACCATCTAAACTTCTTTCAGCAACTTCAACTCCTGGACTACATCCTTCAGCTACAACTGTGGTTGAATGTGCTACTTTAGCTTTTCCTCCTTCTCCTTCGCCTAAATATAACATAGCATGTCCTGTTGCACTACTAGAAAATCTTTTTAATTCTAGTACATCACCAGGCATTAATTCATCTCTTGAAATTTCCTTTAAAACATATTTTCCTGATTTTATTTTGTCAAACCAATCTGCTGCTCCCCAGCTATTGCCAAATTCTTTTTGCAAATTTATTCCTATACAACTTCTATATACAAAATCGACAAATACAGTACAACAAAAATGATAATATCCATCACTAGATTTTTGTCCTTCTGCTGCCTCTGCCATTCCACCATCTCTTTGATATTTTGTTTCTGATGCATGTTCTTCTACAAATTGTTCTGCAAATTCTGCCATAGCTGCTCCATGTACTTCTGGATCATAGCTTTCAGCAAATGAAACAGTACTAAATATAATTTGCATATTTATTAAAAATATAATTATTATTTTAGATAATATCTTTTTTATTTGTTTCATTTGCTTCCCCCTTTAATTAAATTTTATTTCTTTATTTGTATCATATGTTAATGTATTATTTTCTAATTTATCAAATGTAAATTCTTCATATCCTTCTACTATTGTAGATGTTTCAGCAGTTTCAGCATTATAAACATATATTCCTTTGTTTTTTATGCTGTATATTAAAAATTTTTCATCATACCACTTATATGAATTTAGTTGTATATTTTTATCCCACTCTCTATTAGGATACTTTGAATCTAGTGATACAACTTTTAAATTCTTATTTCCTTCTCCTAAAATTATTGCAAATTTTTTGTTTTTTGAGTATCTAGCATTTGTTTCATTGTCATCCGATTCATCATGTACAATTCCATCTTGTTTTTTGAAAACTCTAAAAGATTCTTTCTCATCTACTAAGTCTTTATCTAATTTTAGTATAATATTTTGTGGTGTCTTAGCTTTATTGTTTATCATATCTTGTATCTCTATTCCATTACACAATGCTCCAGTATAATTTTTGTATACATATACTCCGTCTTTTTCACTGCCACTATATGAAATTTTTATTCCCTTTAAAGCATATGTTATTTCAAATGATTTTTCATTGTATTCGTATGAATCATAATCTTGCCAAATATCCGTTAAATTTTTCATAAGTTTCTTTTCATCATTATCTTTTACAAAGTTGTTTATTAAATTTGCAAATCTTTCTTTATTTATATTTTCTTTTGGATATATAGAAATATCATCACTAGAGAAAAATATATAAAATGATTCTGTAAGATAACCTATATATGCTGAATTTTCTTCTCCAAATTCTGGCGTTCCTAATCTATTTACAATTTTTTGAAAATTTTCTCCAACTTTTATTCCTTCAATCACATCTTGTTGATATCTACTATTAAATATAATATTATATACTTTTGAATCAACTGTTCTTACTTCTATTCCTTCATCAAAGAAAATCTCATAATTTTCAAAATCACTATCTTTATTTCCAAAATTTATTTTGTTTCTTTCCCAATTAGAATTAATTGCATTATTAAGTATATTTGATTGAACATTTACACTAATAATATTTGCTTCTTTATAATTTTCTATAGTTTCCTTTGAATCTTCATGTTTAAAATAATTTTCTATTCCATTTATTTTTACTTCATCTATGGTTTTATTTTCCTTATCACATTTAATAGCTATAGTTATATCTTTTTTCTCATCTATCAGTCTTATATTTTTAAATTTTGATACACCTGCTATATTATTTATTAGTTTAGTATAATAATCTTCATTACTGTTTCCATCTGTGTATAAATCTTTATATAACTCCAAGTACACATCTATATCATAATCCTTTTCTGTAGATTTTTTCTCCTTTATATATTTACATTTCATATATTCAACCATTTCCTGTATTGAAGAAAAATCATTTATACTTTTATATTCTTTTTTCTTGCCGAGTTGAATTTGATAGCATTTCTATACTAATAAGAAGAATTATTATTGCAAACACTAAAATACCTATTAAAATTAGTATTTTTTTCCCTTTTTTATTTCTCATCTAATTCCCCCTTTTCTTTTACGCATGTCCGTGTGT
Organism: uncultured Clostridia bacterium; assembly: GCA_934167175.1. Classification (GTDB taxonomy): domain Bacteria; phylum Bacillota; class Clostridia; order TANB77; family CAG-508; genus CAKPKF01. The sequence goes on from CAKPKF010000001.1 coordinate 39,301, forward strand.
ACCAAGTGATTTTATTGTTGTCATATTTCTAATATCGAATATATCTTTAACTATTTTTTCTCCTCTTGATATACCTGCAAAGAATATAATCGCTAACAATGGTGCTACTTTTGCAATTTCACCAGCTGATGCAATAAATATTACATATAATATTGCATGGATAGGTTGTATAAAAATATTAACCATCAGTTCTTTTATCCATTTTTCAAAAGTTTGTGCACTTCCATCTTTTACTTTATCTATAGAAAACATCATTGTAATTATTGGTCCTATTACCATTAGAAAATATACATTTATTACCCTATATAAATATTTTACAGCGAATTTAAGTTGGAAATACACAAATATTATATACATTATGCAATACCAAACAAGATTCCAGCCTTTTGCTCCATCGAATATCAAATTTTCTAATCCTTTGTATTTTTGTTTATTTTCCTCCTCTTCACCATCATTATTACTATTTTGATTATTATTGTTTTCACTATTATTTTTTTCTTCTTCTTCATCTCCAAATAATATATATTCTTCTAAATTAGTAGTAGGTTCTGGTACTATTTGCATTAATGCATTTGAAATCCAAAGTGCAAATATTACTATATAATGAATAAAAAATATTATTGCAAACCCTTGAAACCAACTAATAAGCATCTTTTTATATTTCCCCTGTTCTTCACCTACTGTAGAAAGTCCCATTCTAAGTCCTATGTATATCAACACTAGCAACGACAGTACAATTGCTAACTTTCTAAATGTCCCATACCACATTCTTGCACCATCTGTCATTCCTTGTTGAAAATCTTCTGATGTGTCAGAACTTATTCTTTTTTGGGATTTATTATTTGTTGCGCTATCAAAGAAATTTATATCAAATATTGCATATTTGTTAAATATAATATCTTGAATAGTTATTCTCTTTACAGCAGAATTTGTTTTCTTCACTGGTAATTCGCCTGTAATTATTAACGTTGCTACAGAGTTCATTGCTGCTGGAATCAATGTTACTGCCATTGCTAATGCTGCTCCTATTGTTCCACCAATATTTTCAGTTTCTCTGGTTACTGATGTCTGTTTTTTTACTTGATATGTATTTTCTTTTTCTCCAAATTTTGCTGGATACAAATCTGCTTCACCACTGTCTAATAAGGAGTTTGTAGTATTATCAGACATTCCATTAGCCATTTCGTCCATATTTTCTCTTTCTATAGAACCATCCAATATTTTATTGTCTGACATTGCACGTACATTTTCTGGAATTATTAAACTAATTATTACTATTATTATAATAAAAGTTTTGGTTATTTTTTTCATTGAATATCCTTTCCATTTTCTGCTTTTTTATTTTTTATCGCCTGTAATTTATTCATATTAGTTTCAACAAATTCAAATTCTTTTGCAGTTGGACGTATTGCCAAAATAGCTGTATCTGATCCTACTTTTAAAAGACCTTCTCCTCTTTCGCATGTTAAAAGGAAATTAGCTTCTCCTTCACTTAATTTAAATACTTCTTTTATATATTTTATTTCTGCCTTATCTTGTGCTAAAAATAGTTTTGTATCAGAAGATGTTAAAACCGCTTGTACTTCTGATTTTTCATAAAAGTCTTGGAATTTTTGTGACATAACAGCTAATGATACATTTCTCTTTCTTGCACGTCTTGCCATAGTATTTAAGAAATCTACAGCTTCTGGATATGGTAAAAGCATCCATGCTTCATCTATTAGAACTCTTTTCTTAACAGCTTTTGCTTTATCGTCACTATTTTTCTTAACATATTTTTCCCATATCCATGATAACAATATTTGTTGAGCAAGTGGTCTTGCAAATCTTTCTTCGAGTTGTGAAATGTCTAAGTTTATAAACGGTACACCATCTAACAATTCAAAAGTAGATTGTCCATCAAAATACGCCATTTGACCATCATATTCTCTTACATATTGTTTCATTACTTTTAGAAGATAACTATAATGAAATCTGTAATCAGGGCTCTGGTTTTCTTGTGCATTTTTCTGAACCCTTCTATACCATGAACCTATTGTAGGCATTTTTTTCTTATCTTTTCCCAAATAATTATTACTTACAGAGCTTGCATTATCATACAAACTATTTACATTATTATTTATACCTAATGATGCATATTCTTGCGCTACAGATTCTGCTATTATTTGTTTAGTTAGCTCATTTACTTCTTCACTTCTCGTGCTACCTCTTGCCATTGTTAATAATGCTTGAGTAACATCTTCAACTTTGTTCTCTACACTTAATACTGTTCTTTCTCTTCCTGTTATTTCATCTTTAATTGTTTCTGGTTCTATATCAAACAAATTTATTACAGTTTTTGAATTAGGACTAATAGTTACATTTATTCCACCTAAAGCTTCTGCAACTATACCATACTCACCTTCGGCATCTAGTGCCAAACTTTCTATTCCCATTAAAACAGATGACCTAGCTGTAAGTGTTTTTATTGTAACACCTTTACCAGCTCCAGACTTTCCAAATATAACCATATTATAATTTGATAGTTCTGAACTAAAATTATCAAATAGGATTGGTACTCCCGTTTGTTTATTAAACCCTAAAGGTATTCCTTTTTCATGCCCTACCTCTGATGAGAAGAAAGGAAATACTGTAGACATAGAACTTCTATCAAAAGTATGTGCTTTATTTATTTTATTTTCTCCTAATGGTAAATTAGATCTAAACGCATCCTCTTGCATTGCCCATGCGGATTTTATTCCAACTAAGTTTTTTGACATTTCAGTTGCCAAAAGCTCTGTTAATTTGTCTAATTCTTCTACACTATATGCAAATAAAGTACAAACAACAGATGCTTCAAATAACTTATTAAATCCTGCTGCTATTTGATCTCTTAACTCTTCTGCTTCTAGTCTTTTTTGTACAAGAACTCTTTCTCTGTTTATATCTCCTCTATCTCTTGCTACTATTCTTTCAGACTCTAATTCATTTATTTTTCTATTTAAGTCAGTTTGTGATGAACTTTCACTAATCGGAGATATAAACACAGATGTATTTATATCTCCAAATGTATACATACTTCTTAAAAACTCTGGGAATGTACACATTCTTGGAAGATTTGCTAAAAACATGCTTCTAGCATACCTAGTTCTTGTTGAGATTATCTCCAAATGATTTAAGTTGCTTGCATCCACTCCTGCAGGTGCAATTAAATCTTTTAAATTTTTAGCATTTTTATCTAATACGCTAACATATTCTTGTGTTGATGTTAATTCTTGTTCATTTTTTTTCTTTTTTCCCATTTTCTATTCTTCTCCTTTCATTTGTAAATCTGTTTTTCTTCTTCTCCTTGTTCTTCTTTCTCTTCTACCTTCTTCTGAACCTTCTCTGCGGATTCGGCTTGTAATTTCTTTTTGTGTTTCATCATATAACTCTGGTTCCATCTGTTCTTTATAATCCGCTATAACTTCTAAAGCTCTTTTTTGTACCATTGCTTCTCTTTCTCTTTTATCTTTTAATTTTTTATCTGCATTTATTATACTTTCTGTTGCAAGTTCTATAGCTTGATAATCAATTTCTTCTTTTAATTTTTCTTCTTTTTTCTTTAATATATCTTTACCAGTTGAATATAGAGCATTATATTGTCCTTCTAATGCTTTAGAAAGTTGATATATTTCTGAATCATCTCTATTATATGCTATATATAGCAATTCTGCTAATTCTTCTGACTCAAGTATTCTTCCTGAAACTTGGGTTGCAGCTAAAGATGACATTACAGTTTGACATCTTGTATATAATTCTGAAAAACAAATATTTCTAAATTCATCTTTCGAATAATTTCCTATTCCTCCTGCTTCTGAAGCAAAATATGAAACTACAATATATGTTTTTTGTTGTAATACATTTTTATTCAAACTCATTCTACCAACATAATCTGATATATCATTCCCATATTCTAATACATTCTGTTTTCTTCGGATTTCATATGTAAGTTTTTCAACATTCTCTCTATGTCCCATTTCTAATTGTTCTTGCCTTTTAGTGCTCAATTTTCTAATATCATCTGATATTTTATCAACTCTTATTTTATATTCATCTAATGTGCTTCTTAGGTTTAAACTTCTTGTTTGCACATATAATTGTACTTTCCCTCTCAATGTATTTAAAAACTGTACAAATCCTTGTTCTACAGCTATTTTTTCTTCTTCTGCCATTAAATCATAGTTTATTCCCTTGCACTGTATTACCATTATGTATTGTTCGCCGTTTTTTCGTATTATCATATCATCTTTGATTTCATCAAATTCTATAAAATTATGAATAAACTCTCTGTTTAAGGAATTGGTAGTTGTCCCTTTTTCGTTTTTACTTGTAATTTCTTCAGATTCTTCTTTTTTATTTTTAAATCTTATTGCTAGATAAGCAACAATTAATACTATTACTAATACTACCAAGCATACAAGCGATATATTTAATATAGCAATTAATTCCATTTTTTCTCCTCCTTTGTGTAAGTGTATATCTTTCTATTCATTCTAAATTTAATATATCTTCTCAATATTTCATCTATAGATTCTCCGTCCAATATTTTTGGTAAATTGTATTCCTGGTATTGTTGGGATTTTTACTGCTCCAAAAATAAATCCTATTAAAGCAAATATAGCAAATATTATTGCTCCAACTAATTTCTGCTCCATCATTTTTCCAATCACTAGGTAAAATAATAATCCTATTGTACCTCCTACAACTGTTGTAATTAATGATTTAATTGTAAAAATCATTAATATTCTAGTTTCTCCACCTACATTTCTAGGTATATAATATGTTCCCATATTTTTTCCTCCTTTGTATATTAAAATGAACTCATTATTTGGTATGCTAACAACCAAATTCCGTATGAACCATATATTACGACTATTGAAACTGCTAGTCCAACTAACTGTTTCTTTAAAGTTGCTTGCTGTTCTGGACCAGAAGTAACGTATTTTATCCCCATAACTAATGTTGTACAAACTATTATTAATGTTGCTACAGTTACAAATACGTTTGCTATAGGTGATATTATTTCTTTTAGTTTACTATCTGGCATAAGTTTATCTCCCTCTGACTGTCCTTGGGATATAAAATCATCTCCCTTTGATAATAGCGAATCTGGTGTTTCTTCAGAAGCATATGACATGTTAAGATTTCCTAAAATGCTTACAAATATTAAACTTAAGAAAATATATATAATAATTATTGTTTTTCTCATTTTTTTACCTCCTTGGCTATATTATCCCTTATACTACTATTATATATTATTTACTATTTTTTTTCAACAAAATATGCAATTTATACATAAAAAAACAGCTTAGAATATGATTACCCTAAACTGTTTTTATTTAATTTAATGTTTTTCCTGCATCTGCTACTATTGTTACCAATGATGTGGCTCCAAAAATCAATAAAGAACCAATAACATATGGAATAGCATGCTTTTTTATTTCTGCTTTATCTTCTACACTTGCATACATAAGTTTTATTCCCATAACTATTAATGAGATTACTGCTGTAGCAACAGCTCCAGTTTGTATTATTCCAACAATTACATTTCCCCAACTAATAAAACGTGATGTGCCATTTCCAGTGTAAATTCCCGAAAATGATTCTGGATTAAATGCATGCGACTTATTTATGCAAAGTGCAAATATTATCAATATACATGTACATATACTGATTACTAATTTTTTTTTCAATTTCATAAAGCATCACCAACTTCGTTTTTAAACAATTTTTAGCTTTTTAAAGATTCACCAAGATTCTTGATTATACCTAGTACTCCTGATGCACCAAATAAAAGAACTGCACCAACTATGTATCCAGTTGCACTTTTCTTTATATCTGCTTTATCAGATGGTGCTGCTGACATATATTTTACGCCTAATACAATTAACATAATTACAGCAACTGCAACTGCAACAACTTGTACCATTCCTAATACTATGTTACCAAAACTTTTCAAAGAATTTGAACCTGTAGAAGTTGAACCTTTAAAATCTCCTGGTGATGGCATTCCTGCAAAAACTTGTGATGTAAATGTTAACATTAGCATTAATATTAAAGCTATATTAATTATTCTCATTGTACTCTTTTTTATTTTCATTGTATTTCCCTCCTTTAAAACTATCTCCTTATTGTATTATAGTATATTTTTATACTATATGCAAGTATTTATAACTTTATTTTACATTTTTTTGTTTTTTGTGTCAATACATATTAATTAATTTTTTTTATAATTTTCTTTGGCATATTATTATTTTTTACTGTATTACTGTTGTTAACACATAAAAAATAGAAATATCATACATATTATATTACTATTTCTATTTTTTATATTACCTGTTTATATTTCTTTCTAAAACATCATTGCCTTTCTCTTTTGTGAATTTTCATTTGTATTTCTGTAATACTTTGCTATTAGCTCATCAAGTTCCAAGCTTAATTTATATGTTATTTCATATTCTTGACCTTCTAAAATACTTTTGTTTAATTGATTTCTCTTTTCACAAATTTCATCATCTAACATATAATAATCACTCTCCTTTAGCAAATTCACCTCACATACAAAGCAATATGTTTTTTATTAAATAAAAACCAAAAAATCTATACCCTCTCCTTTGCTAAATACTACCATATTTTTACATTTCAGTCAACGTTTTTCCCTTTGAAATTCAAGCATTACATACTTTTTTGTCTTCTTTTTTTGCCATATTTCGTGCAAAAAGTTATTTTTACGACAACTTTTTGCATTTTTTTACAACTTTTTACATATTTTTCTGTTTATTGAATAAAAAAATTTTTCAATTTTACTAAATTTCACTACACCTTTACCTATTTAATTAGGATTTATAATTGATAATATCATTTTTTCTTCTATAAATACTTCATTTAATATTTGCATTACATATTTTTTTTCTATTGTGCTATAATTTTCCAAATATTCAAAACTATTTATTCCTTTAAAATAGTCTGATAAAAACATTCTTGCTACATTTCCTATATAGTTATAATCTGATATATATGAACCATATATTTTTCTTTTAATAATATCAAAGTATTCGTCATCAAATCCTTTTTCTTTCATGTTTTTTAATTCTTTTTTTACTTCCTCTAATAACATTTTTGGATTTTTCGATTGTCCTGTAATAGTTATATGTGCATATGTTTTTGAAAAGTCATAATCTAATTCTGGTTTATAAATCAAAACTCCATCTTCATACATCTTTTTATATAATTTTGAACTTGCACCTAACAGCATATTTAATATTATTTCTATTGCTATATGTTTTTTAACACATTCATCATTACTAGGTTTATCTTTTATGCCTATAACAAATATAGGCATACTTACTTCCATGTTTGTTTCAATTATTTTTTTATTTATTCCTTCTGGTTCTTCTGGATATATTCTTTTAATTTCTCCTTGTGCTTCTTTATCTACTAATCTTTTTTCTACTTCTTTTATAATTTCTTCTGGTTTAAAATCTCCACATAATACCAAAACCATGTTAGAGGGGTTATAAAATACTTTATAGCAGTTATATAATAGTTCTTTGTCTATTTTTTGTATTGATTCAACAGAACCTGCTATTTCTAATTTTATTGGATTATTTATATACATACATTCTAATGCATTTAAGTATACTTTCCAACCTGGATGATCATTTTCCATCATTATTTCCTGGGCTATTATTCCTTTTTCTTTTTCTACATTTTCTTCCGTAAAATATGGGTTTTGCACATAATCCATAAATTCATCTAATACTTCATAAAAATTATCCACTGTCTCAAAAAGATAAGCTGTATGATCATTTGTTGTGTACGCATTTGCATCGGCTCCTAGTCCCGTTAAAACGTCTAAACTATTTCTTCCATTTTCTTGTTCAAATAGTTTATGTTCTAAAAAATGTGCTACTCCGTCTGGCACTTGTATCTTTTTATTTTCATTTGGAATTATAAATGTATTATCGATTGAGCCAAAATTTGTCCCCCATATCACATATTTTTTTTGAACATTTTCTTTAGGAATAATCATAACTGTTAAACCATTCTTCATTTTTTCAATATATAATTTTTCTTTTATTTTTAAATTTTCAATTACTTGCATAACCTATCCTTTCTATTTTTCTAAAAAATATATTGTATTTATTTTTATTTTTTTAGCTAATTCAACTATTTGTTCTTTTGTAACTTTATCTATTTTTTCTATATATTCTTTTGCATCTATATTAGAGTTTGATATTTCTTGTCCAAAATAATATGTCAATTCGGTATCTTGCTCATCTGGAATACACTTTATTGTTGAAATTATAATATTTTTTGAATTTTCCATCTCTTCATCAGAAATATTGCCTTTAGACATTTCACTTAATTGTTCTTTAATAATTTCAACTGCTTTATTATAATTTTCAAATTCAATCCCACACCTTATGAATATATTATTCTTTGTTTTTAGATAATTTGAACTAGCTGTATATGCAAGGCTTGCTTTTTCTCTAACATTTTGAAACAATTTCGATGTTGCAGTACCTCCTAAAATAGCATTATATAATATAGCAATATATTTTGTGTCTTCATTTACATTTTGAATATCTAAACCTATTACTAGCTTTCCTTGGGCTATATTCATTTTTTCTCTAATTTCTTTTTCCTTTATATCTTCTTTATTTTCATTCTTTATTGGCATTATATATTTGCCTTTTCGTTCTTTTAGTTTATTTAAATCATCATTCTCTCTTACAATTTTTTCTATATTATTTAAATCATTTCCAGATACAAATATATCTATCTTACAATTCTCTATTAATTTTTTATAATATTCATATAAATTAGCGTTATTTATCCTCTCCAAATCTTCAGTATAGCCATATTTAAATAATCCATACTCATCATTTTTATACATTTCTTCTATACATCTTTCCAATGCATATCTTGATTTATTATCAATTTTTGATTCTATAATTTGTTTTAAGTTATTTTTTTCTGACTCACATATTTCAAAATCAAACGCATTATCTCTTACTAAAGGGTTAAACACAATTTCTGATATTTTTTCTATGCTTTGCTTTAACATATCTTCTTTTTCTGGAAGGTATGTATCGTTAATTGATTCGATATAAAACTTTAAAACTTGATTATCTCCTGTTTTATCAATTCCACAATCAAATATTGCTCCATACATTTTTTCTAACTCTCTATTTATTACATCTATTGATTTCATATTCTGAGTTCCTCTTCTTAATATTGTTGGTACCATTGCATTAAATGTAACATTTTCTCTATTTAATGGAGTAGTTAGAAATATTCCTATTAAGTTTGTTTTAAATTTATTGGTTTCTAAAATATGAAGCCTTATTCCTTCTTTTATATCTACTTTTCTATATCCCATATTATTTTTTCGTAATAACTATTTATTACTACGAGTCTCCTTTCTTTATTTTTTTGTATTTATCATGTATAAAATATTGTATTTGAAATTTACTAAATTTACAATACCTATAAAATTATTAATAGTATAATATTTTTTAAAAATATTATACTATTAATAATTTTATAATCAAGATTTTTTATGTTTTTAATTTATAAAAAGATGGAACAAATATTAAAAATAATTTGCTCCATCTTTTTATTATAATATTAATTATATACATAACATTCTAAATTTCTTCTTCCAAAACTAATACATTCATTGTATGTGTTCATATACACATCTATTCTATTATTAGAGATTGCTCCGCCTCTGTCTTGTACAACAAACCAACCTCCATTAGGTTTATTGCTAAAATATGGTATATAAACTACAGTTCCTATTGGTAAAGCTCCTCCTGCTGCTACAGTATACCATGCTGATGCCTTTGCTCCTGAAGATGTTTTTCCATATCCTGGGCTATTAGCTGCTTTTCCACATGTTGAAGCTGTGTATGCTGATGTATTCATTGTTCTTACTGTTGGCACTTTTCCTTCAACCCTTTTAGCTAAGCTATTACTTGCACTAGCTGCTTGAGCAACACTTTGTGCTGTTCTGTCTACAGATTTAGCTCTTGCCGTTATCTTTGTATTTACTTGTATAACTTTATTAACAGGTTCTTCAATAACATTTTCTGATATTTTGTTTTTTTCTATTTCTACTTCCTTTTGATATTTTATCTTGTATGTTATTTCTTTAATACCATTTTTACCTTCCTGTAGAACTTTGTTTTCCTTATCCCCAGCATTGTTAGAAACATCTTTTGTTATTGTCTCGAAAGGTATTTCTTCTCTTTCTACAACGATTTTTTCTACTATTGGAGAATAACTTTCAAGTATTTTATCCATTGTAATTTCTTCATTTTGCTCTGCTAGTTTAACAATTTCTTGGCCTTGTTGTTCTTTTGTGATCTTAATTACTTTATTTGCTGTTATTTCAGATTCTAACTCTGGTGACACTATTTCATCTGGTAATACAACTATATGATTTTCTTCTAGAATTTCTGAAATTTTGCTTTTAGATGTCACTACATTCATTTCGTAATTGTTTGAAAGTATTATTTTCACATTAGATATTTGTGTATTTGTAGCTAAAACACCTATTCCTATTCCAGAGAATATTAATAGTATTATTCCTACACAAATTATCTTCGAAAGTGAAAGTGATGCTTTTTCATTTTCTTTCATAAAAACTATTTTACCTCCTTCAATCGACATGATGATTATACTATTATTATTTTTTTTTGTCAAATTTTTAATTTTTTGTTTTTGGTATATATTATTATATATTCAGCTTGTACATTAATTATTACTATTTTTTCACAATAAAATCACATATGTATTGTATCATATTAATATTATATGTTATGATACATTTATAAATTACATGATAGGAGGTTTTTTTATGCTAATAATTATAATTGCTATTATAGTATTATTAGTCGTATTAGTAGTTGCCATTTATAACGGTTTAGTATCTTCTAGATTAAAAGTTAAAAATGCTTGGAGTCAAATAGACGTTCAGCTACAAAGAAGATTTGATCTAATACCAAACTTGGTAGAATGTGTTAAAGGTTACATGGAACATGAAAAAAATGTTTTATCAAAAGTAACTGAACTTAGAACTTCTTGGAGCAATGCTACTTCAATATCTGAAAAAGCAGATATTGACAATCAACTTTCTAACACTTTAAAAACTATTATGGCAATTTCAGAAAATTACCCAGATTTAAAAGCAAGCCAAAACTTTTCTGAATTGCAAGAAGAATTAAGAGCAACTGAAAATAAAATTTCTTTTTCTAGACAATTTTATAACGATAGTGTAACAACTTATAATACAAAGTTAGAAGTTTTTCCTTCAAACATTATAGCTTCTATGTTTGGTTTTAAACCAGAAACACTTTTTGAAGTTGATAACGAAGAAGCTAAGAAAAACGTAAAAATAAGTTTTGATAATTAATCAAAAGTGGACTATACATTCTTATTTATTCTGTATTAGTCCACTATTATTATAAGATATTGTGAAAGGAGAATTATTATATGTTTGAAGATATACGTAAAAACAAAATAAAAACAGGATTAATTGTATCACTTTTCTTGTTATTTATAACTCTCATAATTTATTATATTTGCATGGCTTTTGACTTAGGAACTTTTTCAATTGTTTTTGCTCTAGGTTTCTCCATTGTTGCAACTTTTGCATCATATTATAATTGCGATAAAATTGTTTTATCTATTAACAAAGCTAGGCCAGCTACGCATAGTGAAAATCAAAAACTTACTAATATTTTAGATGCACTTATGCTCTCATCTGGTCTAGAACACAAACCAGATTTATACATTATTGAAGACTCACAACCTAATGCTTTTGCAACAGGAAGAGATCCACAACATTCAGTTGTTTGTGTAACTACAGGTTTATTAGATAAACTAGACTATTACGAATTGGAAGGTGTTATTGCTCATGAATTAGGTCATATAAAAAATTATGATATCAGACTTTCAGCCGTTGTATCTGTTATGGTTGGGTTAGTAGTAATGTTATCAGATATTTTTACTAGAACTATATTCTGGAGAGGTTCTAGTAGAGATGAGGATAATAAAGGTAACGCTTTACTTATGCTATTAGGATTAGTTTGTTTATTACTTGCCCCTATTTTTTCTTCACTTATGCAACTGGCTATATCAAGAAGGCGTGAGTTTTTAGCTGATGCAACAGCTGTAGAATTCACACGAAATCCTGATGGTTTAATATCTGCTTTAGAAAAGTTATCTTCTGATCCTAATGAACTAAAAACTGCTAATAGAGCTACTGCTCAAATGTATATTGTTTGTCCTTTTAAAAATAAAAGTAAAGGTACAAATTTATTTTCTACACATCCGAGCATTGAAGCAAGAATAGAAGCATTAAAAAATTTACATTAATTTTGTTTTACACTTTTTTTGCCTAAATATAATAAATAAAAAGTCATTAGAAAATGACTTTTTATTTATTATATTTAGATTAGAATTAAAAATCTATATCAAATAACTGACAAGCATTTTTATATGTTTTTTCTGCTACTTCTTCTACTGATATTTTCTTTACTTCTGCAATTTTTTGTGCAATATATTTTAGATTTCTAGAATCATTTCTTTTTCCTCTAAACGGCTCAGGTGAAAGATATGGACTATCTGTTTCTATAAACATTCTGTCTATTGGAATTAATTCAATAATTTCATTTGCATTTTTAGCATTTTTAAATGTAATTGTTCCTGATAATGATATATAAAACCCTAACTTTAGTGCTTCTTTTACTAATTCCCTATTTAGTGGACAGCAATGAAAAACTCCCAATTTAATAGGCTTTATTTTATTTTTTAATATTTCTATTGTATCCATAATTGCATCTCTAGTGTGTATTACAATAGGTAAATTCATTTTATTAGCTAATTCTATTTGTTTTATGAATACTTCTTTTTGATATTCTTTGTTTTCTTTATTCCAATAATAATCAAGACCTATTTCTCCAATAGCAACTATTTTTTTATCCTTAGCTATTTTTTCAACTATTTGGAGTTGTTTCATTAGTAATTCCTTTTTTGGAACATCGTTTGGTGATATTCCAGCTGTTGCATATATGTAAGGACTTCTACTTGCAATTTTCAGTGCATTTTCAGAAGATTCTAAACTATATCCAGCTACAATAAATTTACTTACTCCACTATCATATATGCTTTGTAATATCTCTTCTCTATCATCATTAAATTTTTCGTCATTATAATGTGAATGTGAATCAAAAAATTCCATGCTATTTTCCTCCTAATAGAACCAAATTACGTTAATATAATATATAAATAATTAGTTGGAAAAGAAATCTTTTCCAACTTTTCTACTATTGTTCTCTGTACTGTAAAACAACATTCGCTACTGCAAATTCCTTGCAATGTGATATTGAAATATCTATACTTGAAATTTGTTTAAATTCTACACCTATGAAATTTATTATTGGCTTTCCTTCTTCATCATTTAATATTTCAACATTTTTCCAAGAAAAATCATATTTACTTTCTAAGAATCTTGATATTGCTTTAAATATAGCTTCTTTTGCTGCAAATCTTGCCGCATAGTGTTGGTATTTATTAGATTTTTTAGATTCGCAATATTTTATTTCATTATCTGTATAAACTTTTCTTTTAAAATTTTCTCCTATATTTTCTATGGAATCTTGCACTCTTTGTATTTCAATTATATCTACTCCTGAACTTACCATTTTTCCTCCTAAATTATCTTCGCAAATATTAAAATATTAACTATTAACGAAACTATTAATAATGTTGAAACTATTTTATTAGTTTTTGTTTCCTTTTCTATATTAAGTTCTTTATATAATATATTATATTTGCTCTTCATATCATTGTATATATCGTTCACTTCTAATATTTCTTTCCATATATTATATATTTGAGTTCCAGTTGAGTCGTTTGTTATTTCTTGTATCCAAACATTCTTTGTGAAATCCATAAAATCTTTTCTTACTTTTTTAGCATTTCTTGCATCTTTAAATTCTATTAATAGTTTTTTCAAATAAATCTTTTGGTACAAAACAAATATATATGTATATAGATATTCATTTTCATATATATAGGGCAGTTTCGTGTAATTATATGTATCAGTTCCAGAGCTTAACAACGTTGAACCAAACTTACTAAAACCATTTTTAATATATCCCCATTTAGAAAAAACATTAAAATTTGTATCTATATGTTTTTTATCAAATACTGAATTATAATTACTTGGTAATACATTAACAAATTTTAAAAAGTCGTTTTCTAGGTTACTAAAATCTCTTTGTTCATTCCAATATTCTTGCTCTAAACAAACATATGAATATGTAAAAAATCTGTTTATATTTATATCTAATAAATCCTTTTTTATTTCGGTTCCTGTAATATCTCTTATTACTTCTGAAATCATTTTTACATCTTCTAAATCATTTGTTTGTATTTTTATATTTTCATACTCTTTTAGGTTTGTTAAATCTGAATTTATATCTCTAAATTTATAGTTAAAATTTAATACATCTTCAAATTTATTGCTACTTTCTATGTTAGTCTTTATGCATATAAAGCATATTCCTGCTTTAAAGCATATTATCTCTATCTTTTGTATTTTGAAAAATATCCCATTTTCTGCATCTGTCTTTCCTTGAACGTTTTCTCCTAATTCGTATTCAAACACATTGCAATCATTTTGAGCAAGCATAGATGCCTGCATATCTAAATTAAATTCCTTTAATTTTTCTTGTCTTTCTTTATTGTATTGAAAATTTGCAAACATATACTTTTTCATAAAAGGCAAAAAATGTTGATATATTTCCAAGTCTTTTTCTCTTTCAAAAAATCTCATACTACATTTTTTATTTTTTAATAATCTTGCTATGTATTTATCATATTTTTTTTCATTTATTATATATGGGTATATAAAATATGTGTATTGATATTTATTCTTTAGTTCCATAATCATATCTCCTTTTTATTCTTCATCTGTATAATAATTTGAATTAATATCTTTTCCTAGATGCCATTCTGCTAAAAAATCTATCATCAAATAATTCTCTAAATCATATTTAGGCTCTAAAACAACTTTACCTGTTCTATCTATAGCTCCCCATTTTCCATCTTTTTTTATAGCACTATATCCGTATTCATTCTGCTCTCTTGCATCATCATATGCATATTCTACTATAACTTTTCCTGTTTTATCCACATAACCATATTTTCCATCTTTTTTATCTAAAAATAATGTATTTGTTTCTAATATTTCTTTATTTGATTTTTCTTCAAATTTAAAATTATAATATTTGTATTCATTGTCAACTCTTAGTTTCATATAACCTTTTTCTAAATTTAATTCTGAAAGTATTCCTGTTAATTTCACTTCGAAATTAGAATCTAATATTTGAGTATTAATTTCATCTTTTGATGCTAAGATAAAATTTGCTTTTGAATTATATTCTAAACTAGTATATTCAAAATTTAAAATTGTATCATTATTTGAATTTATTATACCATAATTTTTATCCTTTTTTGCTATGAAGTATTCACCAAACGCATGCTCTATGTCATTATAGTTTGCAACTATTTTTTCCTCACCATTAATTGTATAAACTCCATATTTTTTATTTTTTTGAACAATTGCATATTCGTTATCTACTGATTTTATATCTTCAAATTCATTCTTTAATAAATCTTGTTTGTCTTTATTTATTACTTTCCATTTTCCATTTTGTTTTACTATAAAATTTTGTATACTTTGATTATTTTTTATATCGTCATATTCACATTCTAAAACAGTTTCTTTATTGTAATTTATTATCCCAAATTTTCCTTCTTCATTTTCTACTATATATCCTGTTTTATATTCATTTCCTAGAGGTTTTATCTCTTTATATTCTGCAGTTATTATTTGATTTCCATCATTTGAAACTAGGCCTTTTTTTCCGTCTCTTTCCACAACAATGCTATTTTTTATTCCTTTTACTGCATATATGTTATCATAATTACATTCTAAAATTTCTTTTCCAGCAAAATTTACTAGACCATATTTGTTGTTCTTTTTTACTTTTAATGCATCTTCATACCATATATTTTTATTATTATCATAATTATCTAAAGCTTCTACTAATTCATAATCTTTTAAAATTTCTTCGTTTTTTTGATTTAACACCTTTGTTTTATATGTTGAATTAGCATAATCTACATCATAGGTGCAAATAAATAGTGGCTCTTTATTGTTAGGTATTAATACCATTTCTGCATATGATGGCTCTATTACTTTTTTCCCTGATGAATCAATTACCCCCCATTTATTATCGGAATATACTGTGTAATAACTAGTCTTTTGTATTTTTCCAGAAGAATTATCATTTGTAAGTAGTTTTTTTATTATAATAACAAACATTATAAGGACAACTACTGCTATAATAACTGTAAAAACTTTCTTCATGTTTAACTTTTTTTCTCCGTTATATCTTTTACCTTTACCCATTTACACTTCCTCCAAGATTTTTATTTCTTTACCTATTATATATCATATTTCTAGGCATAAATACAATATTTTATTGCATATTTTTACATAAAATATTGTATTTTTTATATTCACGTTCATATCCATTAATACTATATCCCTAACTTGGATTTCTGCTTCACCTTCCTAATAAAAAAATTCAAATTATTAAACTTAGTTACTTAATAATTTGAACTCTTTTTATTTATTTTCTATGCATTATTGTAAAAACAACTATTACCGCTATAATCACAATTATTAATAATGCTATTGCTATATATAATTGTATTTCATCTGAATTATCTTTTTCTTGTTGTATTGTATTACTACTTTTATTACTAGTAGTTGTATTCTTAGTCTGATTACTTATTTTTATACTATTTTTATTCTCTTTTGGTACATTTATAATAGATGAATTTTGCTTGTTTTCAAACTCTATTTCTACATTTTGTAAATTTTTTTCATTTTCTTCGCCTTGCTTTGCTAATTTAAGATCTTTCACTACTATTTTAGTTTTATCAAACTCTGCATCATCTCTCACTTTAAAACTGAATATGCATATTGCACCTGATTTAAGTTCTCCTTCAGAAAACGTTGCTAAAAATTCGTTTTTTTCTCCACTATATGTTATATTCCAATTGTTTTTTTCTTCGATATTTTGTGTTTCAAGTTTATCAAATACATTTCTATCATAATCTAGAATACAACTAACTTCTATTTCATCTGTTGGTGGCATTATAACATCATCCATAGAAAGTGTTACATTTACTATCTTCCCCTTTGTAATTTCAGTCGTTCCTGATAAATTTATTTTATATTCAAATTCAGCAAATATATATGTATTTATACTTAAAATTATAATTAATATTATCCAAACTAATATTTTTTTCGAAAAATTCAACATAATCTCTCCTTTACCTTATTAAACTATAAATGCTATTATTAGTAGTATTGTTCATATTATCGCTATTTATTGTTGAACCTTGTGTATTTGTATTTGTTTCATTTATTTGTGTATTTGTATCTATTATTTCAAATGTTATTTGTTTGGTATTATCTGCATTATCTTTTGCTATTATGTCGTAAACTCCTACTCCTCTTACTTCAACTCCTGAAGAAAACCATTCTGCTTTTTGTCCGTTTTTTAATAAACTTACTTCTTTCAAATTTTTATCTTTTATAACTGGTATAACAGCAGAGGTATATTTTCTTCCTTCTTCAACTCCTGTTATCTCTGGCATTGTTGTGTCTATCTCAAAATTTATTGTACTAGTATTACCAAGTTTATCCTTTGCCATCAATGTATATTTTCCATCTTCGGTTATTGTTGCTTTATTTTTATAATTATTAACTTGTGTGCCATCTTTAGTTAATGTAACTGTATCTAAATTTTCATCTTCTACTATCGCTACAACTGGTCTGTTGTAAATTTTTCCTTCTTCAACTTGCAAAAAGTTTGGACTTGTTCTATCTATTTTAAAATTAACTGAATTCGTATTTCCTTTATTATCTAATATAGATAATGTGTATGCTCCATCTTCTTCTATTTTTGTGCCAATTATATAATCAAACGTATCCTTTCCATTTCTAGTTAATGTAATTCTTTCTAAATTTTCGCCAATTATGATTGGGGTTATCTCAGAACCATATATTTTATCATTTTCTACTCCTGATATTAATTGACTTACTGTATATTTAATACTATATGTTGTTCCTGTTGTTTTTTCATCTGATGTTGCACTTTCTAATAATTTTGCTGAATCTTTAATTTTTAAAATTGCATCATATGATGTTACTTTTTTTCCTTCTGTAGCTTTGTATAATACGTCATATGCTTCTTGCATTTTCGCTAATGTTGCTGTTCCTGCTTCTGTTGTTTCAACTTTTTCTCTGCCATCATCCATTAATTTTTTTGCTTCCCCCAATGGTTTTAATGCATCTTTCACGTCTCCAACTTGATCATTTGTTGCTTTTTTTATTATATCATCTGCTTCTTGTAATTTTTCGATTGCAGTATATAGGTCTCTTCTATAACTAACAATTTTAACTGTTACTTGTTTTTCCCCTGCTCCTATACTATCTAGTTTCACCTTATAATCATCTGTTAATTCTGCTCCTTCAACTTCTATATCTGCTTGTGTTGCTATTTTGCTATCCTGTTGTTTGGTTTGCCTAAATATTTGTGGTAATTCTATTAATTTATCCGCATTATATTTTATTGGTTCGTTAAATGCTGCCTCTATCGTTTGATTTTTTAAATTTATTTCCGCATTTAGATTTTCTAATTCTTGTGCATCTTTTATTTGATTATTTGATAAATTTATTTCTGTTAAATTAGAAAATTTCCCAATTCCTGATATGTCTTTAATATTACAATTAGATAAATCCAAACTTGTTACTGACTGTATATTAGCATCTGTAATTAGTATTGAATACATATCATCATCAAAACTAGAAATTTTATTGTTTATCTTTTCTTTTAATGCTTTGTATAAATTTTCATCAGAAAATGTAATTTTTATATCCTTATCTGAAAAAGTGTCCTTCACGGGCTTTATTGCTAATATTGCTAATATAATTAAAACTATAGCAAGACCTATGAATGCTATTATTTTTTTATTTCTTAATTTTCGCATAATAACCCCTTTCCCCTATACTTAATATATATAAACTTACTACAAAATCACAAAATTTGCAATAGAATTTTACAATTTGTCATTTAAATCTAATAAATGTAATATGAATGTAACATTTTAAACATATGTTAAATAAAAATTTTACAAATTAAGAGTTTGAATAGCTATCAATTATTTTTTACACATATACTATACATTTTTTTAATTCATAAAATATAATATATTAATTTATATAATATATTAATTTACATAATTTTTATTGATTGTTTTCTAAAATTATGATATAATTTAGAATTAAGATATGAACGGATTTATATATTATTATGAAAGGAGATGTACAATGAAAAAAAGTAACTTTTTCAACAAGTTTTACTTAGATAAGGAAAAAGACATTATAATCAATTTATATAAACAAAATGATGATGAGATTGAATATATTTTAGAAACTCCAAACCACAACACTGGTAATTTAATAACAAATTTAGCTAAAGTTTGTAATGTTTCAACTATAAAAAATTCACAAAATATGAAAATTATAAAAGGAATCATTCCAGCTTGTGTAAACTCAACTAATGAAGACATTTACATTTTTAAATTAGGTGATATTCACATAGCCAATATTTATTCTAGTGGTCGTATAGAACAATTTTGTACTGTTCCCGCAATAATAAAAACTCTTATGTCTCAAACTAAAGACTACAATTTAAGTGTAGATAAAACTTTAGTAAATTCATATATTCCTAAAAAAACTAAATTCAGAACAGATTTACATACACATATGAATGCCAATTTATCTCCAGATACATTGATAGCTTTGGGAATAAAACATCAAATAAGATATTCTTTGTACTGTATCAAAAAATTTAAAATAGTTCTAACTCCTGAGCAAGAAAAAAATATTTTAAATTATAGAAAAGAAGTTGAAAAGAAATATAAAGATTCTGAATTAACAGGTAAAAAATTAGAAAGAAAAATAAATGATGAAACTTATATAAATTTCGCAGATTTAATTCTAAACAATTTAGATAATGCAGAAAAAAACATTTTAAAAATAAGAAAACCTCTAGCTATATTAAAAGATGGTCAGGCGGTATTTACTAACCTTGAAAAAGTATATGTTAACAGATATATTTTTGCCAAAGGTAAACCAGCCAAAAATAAAATAGATTTATCAATTGAAAAAATAGATCAAATTCCTGAAAAAGATATTAAAAATTTTGTGAAACAAATGCTAATTGATACAAATCCTCAAAGTCCTTACAAAAATAATACTCTTTTGCAAGATAAACTTTTATGGATAGGTAGAGAATACCAAAAACAAGGAATAAGATATGCTGAAATTGCTAATACAACTTTAGTTAGAAAAGGAATTGACTCAATAAATTTCTTAAAAGAAATTCATGAAATACTACCATATGTAGAAAAAGAAACAGGTGTTAAATTAAGATTTCTAGCTGCAATCAGACGTGTATGGCTTACTCCAAAAGACACTACAGCTGGATTAAACGAATTAAGAGAAAATTTAGATGTTCTAAAAGCCGTTGCCAAAAGTCCCTACATTGTTGGTAGTGATATAATAGGTGAAGAAATAAACGATATAAGTGAATTTAAACCAGTAATAAATGAATTAGTACAATATGCTATTAATGAAGATAATGGTTTCACAATAAGAATACATGCAGGTGAAAATGATAGTTTAAGAGATAATGTTGCTAAATCTATAGAATGTGTAAAAGATTCTGTATTACCTAATCAAAAAATGCCAAGAATAAGAATTGGCCATGGATTATATACTGCAGATTTAAATTCTGAAGCTGGAAAACAATTAATAACTAACATAAAAGAATCTGGAGCAGTCTTAGAATTCCAATTAACTTCTAATGTTAGATTAAACAACTTAAGCTCTCTAAATAATCATCCTTTAAAAAAATACTTACTTAACGATATTAAATGTGTTCAAGGAACTGACGGATTTGGTTTTTATGGAACTGACACAATAGAAGAACAATTAGCCTTATATAACATTCTTGACTTAGATGACTCTGATTTTCTAAAAATGAAAAAAGTAGAAAATGAAATTTTAGATTTTAATGAAATTTATTTTTCTAATAAATCAAAGAAATTCTCTGAATTTTTAAATGGAAGAACAATTGAAGAAGCTATTTTAGAACTTCAAGAAACAAATATTCAAAAAAGTAAAGAAAATTCAATCATACTAAAACACAATAATAATGTTGAATCTGCTAAAGTTCTAAAAGACCTTGTTACCAAATTACCCGAAGATAAAGTTCCAATCATTATTGCAGGTGGGAGTTTTAATGCAAGAGGCAGAGAAACAATTTTAGATGAAAACGGCAAAAAAATATTAACAGAGTTAATAAAAAAAGTAAATTCAAAAAAAGCTTACTTTGTAGTTGGTCACAAAATGCAAGGATATGAAAAAGCACTTATAGATATATCTAAAAAATTAAATAAAAACTTTGAAATAAATGCAATTATACCAAAATTGGTATCTGAGAATGTTAAAAACAATATTTTAGAAGAAAATATTAACGGAGTATGCATTTCACCTGAAGAAGAAGAATTTGGAATTTATAAAAGTTTTAATTACGAAATTTTTGAACGTAGAAATTCAGTGGTATTAGCTTTTGATGGTAATTCCCCTGTTTCAAATTTAGTTCAAGAAGCTAAAAATGGTAAGGGAAAAGCAAAAATATATGTTAATTCTGATGTAAGTACACTAAAAGAAAAAGCTAAATCTTTAACAGGATATGTTGTTCCATTTAATGCAACAGAAAACATTGTAGAACAAATTTTAGATGAAACCCCTGAATTAAGAGATATTCAAAACTCATAATAGTATATAAAAAATGAAGATGATAAATATTTATCATCTTCATTTTTTATATACTATTTTTTTATTAATTTTGCTACTATAACTGTCATATCATCTCTTGCTATGCCATATGATGCATCTATTGATTCATTTAGTATAATATTAGCTACTTTTTTAGAGTCATTTACTTCTATTTCATCTAACAAATTTTTTACCCACAGATCTTTATTTTTATATTCTGCATTTGCTTCCATTATTCCATCAGTAACCATTACAATCATATCACCATTTTTTATATCCTTATCATAAACAGTTAGTTCTATGTTATCTAGTATTCCTGCTGGCAATGATTCTGACTTTATTGTTTGAACATTTTTCCTATTTTTCACATATGTTGGACATGCTCCATTTTTTATAAATTCTATATTCCCTGAATATAAATCCAATATTGCAATATCTAATGTTGCAAACATTTCTTCCTCAGTATTCAATGAAATAGTTGAATTTATTAATTCCATAGAAACGTCTTTATCAAACCCTATTTGTAACAGTCTTTCTAACATTTTTATTGCTATTTGACTACTCTTTCTAGCATTTGGTCCAGATCCCATGCCATCGCTTAACGCGATTAAGTATTTTCCATCGTCTAATTTTGTATTAAGTATTGTATCTCCTGAAACTGGTGAATCTTTCTTTGTTTTTTGTGCTAACCCGACTTGTAATAAATATTTATCTTCCGATATATAATTTTGAATTGCAGGATCTTTTTTATTTGTTTTTGTTTTTTGAATAGTTATTTTTTCTCTACATATCTCTGTTAGAATATCTTCCATTTTTGTTATTTGGGCTTTTGAACCAATTTCTGTACTTGACATATCAATTACTACATTGATTCTATATCTTCCCGTATTTTCCTTTTTAACATTAATCTGTTTTGTTATTATTCCTTTTTGTGCAGAAATTTTTTCTATTTCTTCTTTTATTGATTTATTTTCTTCTTTATTTGACTTATTTATGTCTTCTGCTAAATTTGATATTACTTTTGAAACTCCATCTAATTGATTTGATATTGTATTTTTATTCGCATCCATCTTTTGTTTCCATATAAAATTAATTTTACTCATTTTATATGTATCGTTTATTGTTTTTACCATATCATCAATATCTTTTTCTAACTCAATATTTATATTTTCGTTTTCATATCCTGTTAAATAATTATTATATTTAGCAAAAATATCTATTAAATCTTTAGGTTTAATTATTTCTTTTTTTAATAGCAAATTAAATATATCATCTACTATTTTATCTCCACTCGCTATATCTTCATAAAGAATATTATTTTCTAACTCTACTAAATTATTCTTTAAAACCTCAATGAACAGCTCTTTATTTTTTTCTTCTTCTTTTGTTTTAGTTCCTACTACACTTGCTGCTACTTCTTTATATGTTTGTGCTATTTCTGATATAGCTTCTGATACACTATTTAATTTTTGCACTGTTTCTTTGCTTTCTTCAATTGTTCTTTTACTTCCATCTGGTAATAATGCTGTATTTGGATTCAAATCTTGAATATTTATTTTTATATTCTTAGGAACTAATAATAGACCTAAAGAAGCTATTAAAATTTCCTTAAAGTATGTGAATGAACCTGCCATTTCCTTTGACAAATAGCTAAGCATTATATTTCCTACTACAAATCCTACTATAACTCCTACTCTTCCTAATCTGCTGAATATACCTGCTATCATTCCAGAAAATGCATAAGTCGCTATCATAATAGGTTCACCTGAATTTATTATACTAAGTACAGTTCCTATAGTTATTCCCGATGTAGCACCTATTAATGCTCCATTCTTCCATCCTAAAATTAATACTAATAATATGCTCAAAATATTTTTAATCTCAAAACCAAAGATTGATGTTCCCTTTAAAGCTGAAATTGCTATAGCAATTATTAAACTTGCTCCTAATATTTCCTGTATCGAAAAAGCTTTTTTTATATCAAATTCTTTTATAACTATTATAGAATTACTAAATATTTTGTAAAAAATGCATACTGCAATTGCTCCTGCTAATGCAACTAGTACATCATATATCATAAATGTTTTAAATATTAACGGAAGAATATTTGCGCCTAGGCTAGATGCAAACAACAATGGCATTAATCGCCTTTTTTCATTTCTATATGTTCTTTCTACTATTGGTCTAAATATCAAAATCAAAACAGTTAATATTAGCGTAGCTAATATATATGTTAAAGTTCCTGCACGTCCGAATCCTAATATTGTTCCTATTAAGCCACATATAAATATACCTCCCACAGGTATATTATTACTACATGCTGCTGCAAATATAGCTAGTCCAAATGGGCTCATTTCTTCTGAAAAATTAACAGAAGATACCATAATAGATATTATATATAATAATATATTTTGTTTTTGGAACATTCCTTTCCATATTTTTCTTTGACTTTTTTTTGAATTTTCAACATCCTCAAATCCATCCTGTGTATTTATATCATCACTTGAAATATTTTGAAACATCCTTACCACCTCATACTTTTTTAATCTAGTTTACATTCTAATACTATGTCACTAAATTATTTGTCGGTTTTACATACCTATTTTAAAAAAGTTTTTTACTTTTTGTGATATATTTGCCTTTATTTCTGCCATTACTTATTAGCTTAGACAAATTCTGTTTTTTATTTTATTATATTCTTCTCAAAAATACAACAATTTTGTATTATTTTTATATAATAATTATATTCATAAATTTACAAAGTAAATCCAAATCAAATATATAAATTTGAAGATTTTTAGACTTTATAATAATTATTATCTAATTATTTTTACTTAGATATTTTTTCATTAGCCACACCAAAACAAAAGCTAATTTGCTTTTGCAAATTAGCTTTTGTTTTTATATTTTATGATGTTATACTTTTCTCTTAATTAAGATTACTCCAACTGCTATTATTAATCCGCTGAATAGTGCCGTTAATGTCATTTTATAATGTATATCTTTTTGTCCTGTTGAAGGAACCACTGAAATTTCTTCTGAAGCTGCAACATAAGAATCATACTTATTTGGATCTGAGTCTGTACCTGTTGCATCATCTGGACTAAATTTACCTGGTATTGAACTTTCATCTCTTCTACCTTGTCCATTTTCTAAGTTTACTAATTCTAATGTGTTAAACTTGTAATATGCATCATTATTAGAAGCCATGTCTATAACTGTTGATGTTTGTACAGAAACTTCTTTACTATCTTTTGGATTCAATGTATCTAACAATTCATTGTTTCCAGTTGGTTTTATTATCGTTCCTTGAGTTTGTAAATTTACATCATTAGATAATTCATAATCTTTTTTATATTGAGCTTTTGCTTGTTCTGTTGATACATCTATTTGTTCCCACTTATCTGTAACACTGCTTGTATCTACTACTAGCCCATTTGGAATATAGTCAACTAGATTAATAGCTTTTACAATTCCACTTACCTTTTTGCCTCTCTCATAACCAGTTTCACTATTATTAATAATTTTATAATTATATTTTACTAGTAGTGTAGCTCCTTGTAATAAAGAATCATCTGCTTCTACCTTGTACATATTAACTTTTTTTCTGTTATTATTTGCACTTGCAATATTTGTTATTCCTTTTGATAAGAATGAATTATTTACTAATTTAATCTTTAATTCATTTATTGATTTTTCAACTTTAACATTAACATGTGGTCTTTCTGCAATACCAAAGTTTACACTTAATGTTCCTTCTTGTCCATCTGAAATACTAAAGTTTGGTGTATTAGCTGACACTGTAGCTTTTTCTGTATCTTCAGCCATCTTTTCGTAATTTTTATAAGTCATATTTTTATATTTTTTATTATATGATTCTCTTGAATCATCATCTTCAGCTGCTGAACGTATTGCATCTGTTTTATTATACCAGTCTGATGATGTATCTATTGTTCTTTTTGTAGAACTATAATCCTGAACATTATAATCTTTATTTGCTCCATATACATATTGAACTTTGTAATTTCCTGGTTCTACTCTTTCAAAACTATACTTACCGTCAGCTTTAGTTGTTTGACTTGTTACTTCTGAATTGTCCTCTTTAAGCAATCTAACATTTACACCACCTAAAGTCTTTTCTCCATCTTCTTTAATACCATTTCCTGTTCTTTCGTTGTTTTCTACCTGTGTTTCATCTACCCATACAACACCTTGTACTGTAACCTTACCATTTCTATTATCTGTAGGAGTATCTGGTTCATTTACTTTATAAATGTACACTGGTGATGGTGCTTCATCATCCTCTATTGCTGTTTGTTTAAATTTATAATTTCCTACATCAAAGTTTCCTGGTGCTGAATCTCTATCTATTAATCCTAACTCTGTTGCATATCCATTAATTTCGGCATAATTAATGCTTCTTACTTCTGCTCCTGTAGTATATAAATTTCTCAATGCAGCTGCAGGATTTTTTAATTTTACTGTAACCAATACATAGTAGAATTCATTATTCTTTAATGTTTTTTCTGTTTGAATATATACTGCATTCTTTCCATCAATTTTTTGTTCATTTCCATATTTACTCTTATCACTATATTTTACTTTTTCGCCAGTTACTGTAAAGTCATTTCTATTTCTTGTTGCAAATTGTATATTATCTACTTGATAAATATCGTCATAGTAGCTTACAATTTCTTTTGATGTACCTACTACTCCTGATTCATTTTTTACACCTATAACATATGTTAAGTATACTTGTAGTTTTTGTTCCTGTGTAGCTAATGGTTGGTTTTCTACTTCTTTTAATGCTTCCACATTTTCTTTTGTTATATTACTGTATAATTCTTCTTTCATTGCAGATTCTTTTACATCTACTTTTGCCCAACCACTATCATCATAACCTACACCATTTCTCTTATCATAATCGATAATTCCATCTGCATTATTAACTTTTACGTTTGCTTTATACATGTTTTGATATAAATACAAGTCAAATTCTGGTCTTTTCTTTAATCCTAAGTTAACATGTAATCTAAATCCTTGTTCTGCAATATCTTTTGAGTCAAATTTTATTCCTGCAGATGATGTTGAAGATTTGATATTAAACTCATCACTATCATATTTTATTGTAGATACTTTATTTCCACTATCGCTAACTTTTGAATCGTAATTTAATTTAATTCCTGATGTTGTTCTTCCAGCAGTTATTTCTGAAAATTTACTATTATATTTTTTCCTATCTAAAACATCTTCTTTAGCTTTTGATACATTTGGATCGTATTTATCTGTGTTTTCATATCTTATTGTACCTGTATTTTGATCAATGACTCCTTTTTTAAGTGTTTCTATTGATTCGTATTTTTGACCATTATATTCAAATTCTACATTAAAGTTTTCTATTCCGTCTGCTGGTACACCTTCAAATTTATATTTTCCGTTGCTATCTGTTACTGTTGTTTTTGTTCCTCCAAGTACACCATATAGTTTTACTGTAATTTTTTCTAATTTCTTTTCGTTTGCTCCTATTGTATAATCTAAGTCATTTCCCTTTGTTGAACCTTCATCCAACCATACAACACCTTCTATATCTATTCTTTGTGTAACCTTGATGTTTGTATATTTAACTTCTGCAACTTTATCTTTTTGTAATACTACTTCTTGTGGTGTTGAGTTAATTTCATATCCACTTGGAGCTTTTGTTTCAACTACTTTATACTTACCTGTTGGCAATCTTTTACTTACTGCTGTACCATCTGTTCCTGTAGTTACATGGTCTACTTTTTCACCTTTTTCATTAAGAATATCAAATTCTATTCCTGATTCTTTTATTTGTTTTCCATTTTGATCTACTTTTATAAGTTTTACTTGTCCACTACCTACATTTAAGTTTACAAATTTAACTTCTGCTATTTTATCCTTTTCTATAGTTACTTCTTGTGGTGTTGTATCTAAATCATATCCACTTGGAGCTTTTGTTTCAACTATTTTGTATTTACCTACTTTTAAACTTTCACTTGTAGCAATACCATCTTTTTCTGTAACTAAGTGACCAACTTTCTTACCATTAATATTATATATATCAAATTCTATTCCTGCTTTTGCAATTTGGTTGCCATCTTGATCTACTTTTATAAGTTTTACTTGTCCTTCGCCTTCCCCATTATCTGGAATTTGAATTTCCATTCCTGTGTATGCATATCTTCTTTCTGCTTCATCTACGATTATTACAGTTTGATATCTTAACTTATTGTAATATTTAGATTTATTGGCTTCAAACAAGTCTACTAATCTATAAATTGAAGCATCAGATTCTAATACTCTAGTACTCATATTGAATTTTTCAATTTTTGCATTATCGCCTATATTAACATTTCCTAATTTTTTATTAATAACCACATAAAATTCTTCTCCTGGAATAGGTGCATCTATTTTTTTCATGTTTCCATCTCTATATTCACTAGCTTTTACTTTAAAAGTTTTTCCATCACTTGTTTTTCCAGAAATGAATGTTTCATAAACACCTGCAAAATCTGTTATTACTTTTTCATCTTTATGTAGTCCAGACTTTGAATCTATTCTTCCTGTACTCTTATTTACTTTTAAATTATCATAATATGATATTGTTTCTTCATGATTGTATGCAAAAGTTGCTACAAAAGGGCCTATAACATATTTATCAGTTTCTTCTTTTACATTAAATTTATCTTTATCATATTTAATTTCATTTTTTATATTATCTTCTTTTGTTTTAGCTATAAATTCACCATATTTAGTTGCTATTTGTGCTAATTTTGTATTTTGAGTATATGACTTAAAAGAAAGAGCCGGCATTTCCGTACTTTTATATAATCCCCAGATAGCCTTTTGTCCTTGATCTTGTTCATGGTCAGAGTTATTATTATATATTTTTTCTTTTCCTGATGCCAACGCATATGCTAATGCTGACTGTTGTTTTAATAATTCACTCTCTTTAGCCGATTTTGAATTTACATTATCATATGCCGCTAAACCATATATATGGTTTTGATCGTGTGGCACACCTTCTGTATACCTATATAATGGTAAATCGTGTCTAACACAAAATAAAAACTTATTTTTTATTAATGAATTTAAATCAAACTTAAATCTATAATGAGAATATTTTTCTACATAACTATCCTCTTTGGTTAAGGTACTAGATTTTGAGCGGTAATCCTTACTTTCCGCATATAAAGCACTTTTATCATTATCTACTCCCCCAGATGATGGGAAAAACTTTTTTGTTTTAGTATTATAATCTTTATAATACCACCCATTAGAAAAGTATACATTTTGATTAAATGTTTTTGTAGTGCCTCCTAATGTTGCCTTGTGAGTTACTTTTTTCGTATCTGTTATGCTTTTTAATCCAGATTTACTCTCTCCTACGAACGTAAATGCAGCATTTGCCACACAGCTTGTACACAATATTAATATTAGTACAATAATCGAAGTCAAATATTTTAGTCTTTTATTCATTTGACTCACTCCCTTCTTTTATTTTTGCCTTTTTTACATTATGTTTTTTCACATATATACAAGCAATAGTTACACCCATTATTGTAATTATTGTTCCTATGTATATTACTGTTTTTTTATTTTCATATGTTGTTATACTTATATTAGCAGATGAAATATCATCTTCTGTCTGCCTATTGTTGTTTGGTGTTGAATCATAGTCTAAGAGTGTTTTTTCATTATAATCTTCTGATATTTCTACCATATTATTAATTATATTTGTATCATTTGATATATTTTTATCAAGTATTAAATCTACCTCTTTCGACTCTCCTACCTCTATTATATCATTTTTTAGTGCATACGTACAGACTTTTTCGTTATTTTTTATATCCCAATTAACATTTTTTTCTTTTTTTATCACTAAATCATCTCCAAAATATGCACTAATTCTTTTTGCATACCCAGGTACGTTCCCATCATTTGAAACTACAACTTTATACTCTATTTCCATACTAGCATTATTTATAATGCTTCTAGGAATATTTATCTTAGTTGACTTTATATTTTTATAGTTATAAATTTTTTCTTTTTTATTACTGTTTATTGTTATTTTACTAATATATAACTTCAAGCTTAAATCAAATTTACTTTTTTCTATTAGTCCTAAGTTTATATTTTTCGTTGTGTTTTTTTCTAATTTTATTTTATTAGACATAGCTTTATGAACTAGTTGTTCATTTTCTTCTGTTTGTATATCTATTACATCTGAATTTTTCGTGTTTGCTGTCCCATTTATCCTGTATTCTGTTATATCATAATCTTGGTTGTTATAATCAAATTCGACTATATAACTTCCATTTTTTAAGTCTTTAAATTCATATTGTCCTTTTTTGTTTGTTTTTGTTTCTTGGCATATTTCATTATTTTTTGTATCACGTATTCTTACTTCTACGTTTTTTATATTTTTTTCTTTTTCGTCTACTTGTCCATCTTTATTTTCATCTACCCATACACAACCTGTAACAGTGTTACTTTCTTTTATACTATTATTACCTATGTCTTCTTCTTTTTTATTTATTGTATGAGATATCAAATTTGTTTTCACTACTGTGCTTTTATTAATTTCCATAGTAGCATAGTTGTTAATTTTGTTTTTTTCAAATACTTTACCTACTTTGGCTTTTACTTTTATAACAAACGTTTTTCCTTTTTCTATTGAATTATCAATTGTTAATGTGTTGTTATATGCCGTATATTCTAAGATATTTTCTCCTTCTATTCCATATTCTATTTTTTCTAGAACAATTTCATTTGGTAATACATCTTTTACTTTAACATACATTTTTGACTTTAAGCTTTTATTTTTTACTTTTATAATATACTCTAAATTTTGACCTTCCGTCACTTCTTTACTTGTTGGACTTTCTATGCTAAAAGTGTATTTTGGTTGTTCTATTGTCGAAGATATAAAATTAGATTTATAATTCGTCTTATCTATTTGCACAATAACTTGGTCATTTATTTCTTTGTCAACTTTTTCAATTACTTCTAAATCTAACTTTACTACTGCTTTTTGCCCTTTAGCAAGTTTTTTTATTTTATATTTTAGTGTTTCAGATTTTTCATCATATTTTTCTCTAACTTTGACTTTTTCATATCCGCCTTGTGAATTATATACTTTTGCATCTATATTTTTATATTTTAAACCATATGGAATCTTTTCCAATATATTCACATTTTTTATTTCATCTTCAGAAATGTTGTCTATATACAAAATATATCTAATTTTAGAACCTTTTTCTAAAATTTCTCTTTCTTCATACTCATTTCTAAATTTTACAGATATTTTTGCCTTTTTTACGTTGTTTATCATTTTTTCTGTAAGTATTTTTTGGTCTTTTACTTCTACTAAAAACTCATTTTCTATTTTATCTTGTCCTAAATTAACCTCTACTTCGTATTCTTTAATTGCTGTTTCGCCAATATCTAAAGTATCTATATTCCACTCTTCATTTTTTATATCAGGCTTTTTTACTAGTGTCATAAATTCTTCTTTGTTAGGATCATTCTCATATTCTAAACATGTTGTTCCATCAGGTACTTTAGATTTTATTTTTATGTTTTCCAAATTTTCTAAACTCGTATTTGTTATTTCTACTTTATATGTAATGATTTGTTTTTCATATACATCTTCACCATTATTTACAGATGCAAAAAATTTTACTTTCACTGGTTCTATCTCAGATAAATCTATTCCTGAAGGAGTAATATAATTTATTTCTTTTGCATCTGTTCCTCCGGTTTCATCATACTTGGTAGCATTTTCATTTTTGTATCTCATAATTATTTTATCGGTTTTATCTTCTTTTAATTTTTTAGTTATCACATTTAAATCTACAATTATATTTGTCCCCTTAGTTATTAATCCTATGTCATGTTCAGTTTGAATCCCATCTAATTCTATTTTTATTACTTTATGTTTAAATTCATTTTCGATAACTTCTTTAGATTTTATTTTTAGTTCGTCCTCATAAAGCATTTTTACATCTTTTATTTCTACATTTTCTATGTCTTCTGGCATTTCAAATTCTAATATAGGGTTTTTATATAATTCAAACTTTTTATCATCCTTTCTTAATATAGCTTTTAGCTGAATTTCGTTTTTTAATTCAGTTGATAATCTGTTTTTATTTATTTCTAACTCTGCTTTAGTTATTACATCTTCTAGCTTTGTTTTGGATTCTGTAGAAATACTAGTAATTGTATTATTTTGTTCAGACATGCACTCTATTTTTAGATTGTTTTTAAGTTCTGAAAATTGTTTTATTTGTTCTTTATTATATGTTGTAAGTCCTTTTATGTATTGCTGGCTTTTTATTAATACTCTTCCTGCTTCTATCGGTTTGCTTATCTCCAAATTTATATTTGACAGTTGCTTATCTTTTAAATTTATTAAGTATTCATTATTTTCTGTCAATTCTGTATCTTTGTTTATTGTAGCTTGTAAAACATTTCCACTAAGTACTTTTATGTATCCGTTTTGACCTAAATTTTTATCAAAATTTTCTTTACTTACTCTTATATTTTCATATACTATATTATTTTCAATATCAATCACTTGGTTATCATTTGTCGCTATGTTATTCTCCGGTGTTAAACACAGTTTATTTATCAGGTTTGTTTCATATATATTTAATTTTATTTCACTTGAATACTCTGTTTTATATGAATCTTTTCCGGCTATAAACTCTTTGTATATTTTTTCAGTTGTTCTGATATATGCATCTATTATCTCGCCTACTTTTTCTTCTAATTTAACTGTTTCATATGAAGTTTTTTTAATTTCTGATACAGTATTATTATATGCATGTATTATGCTATCTGCTTGTAATATTACAGAATCTCCAGTGTCTTTAATTTTTTCATATGCTTCTTTTGGAAAGATATATGTAATAACATATTCATCTTTTCCTTCTTTTTCCCATTTTATTTGTTTTTTTTCATCTATTTTGTTATCAACTGTAATGCTAACTTTATTAGTTGTTTTATTA
The DNA here is from genome assembly GCA_934167175.1 of uncultured Clostridia bacterium. GTDB lineage: Bacteria > Bacillota > Clostridia > TANB77 > CAG-508 > CAKPKF01. The sequence goes on from CAKPKF010000001.1 coordinate 72,355, forward strand.
TAAACCCAATTATTTTCATTAAAATTATTACCACTATTGTCTCCATTTGTTGCCATTGTCTTATATGAATCTACTCTTACTTCTTCTGGTTTTATTCCTTGTATTTCTGGAACTTGAACATTAATTTGAGTCTGCTTTATTGGTAATGCATTATCCTTTAAGTTAGATGTCACCTGTTCCTGTACTAATATTCCCATTTTTCCTTCTATATTATATGGTATATATTTTATTATTTTTTGACTTAACTCTGCTTCTGCATTCTGTGTCCACTCTTTTTTTATTTTTATTTCTTTATATATGTTCTCTTCTTTTCCATTTTTATTTATATATTTTCCTGAAAATTTAACATTGTTTAACAACGCAAAATAACCTAAATCAAATTTCTCATTTTCTATAGATTTTATTGGTATTTCCAATTCCATTTCTGATGATTTATCAATTTGGTTTAAGTTAATTAAATTTTTTTCTATACTTTCTACATACCTTGAGTTTTCTGGCAAATTTTCCATTACAAAATTTGCATTTACTCCTTTTTCACCTTTTGTTTCTATTTTTGCATTTTTTAAATACCCTTCTTCTACTTTTACATATATGTATAAACTTGATTTTTCATTTATATTAGACAACAATTTATGAGTTTTATCTGGATTTTTAAAATATATATCAAATTTAACATTTTTTTCATTTGTATCTATTGTTTGTGCTTCTAAATCTTTTACTACATCTGGCTCTTCATATGGTTTAGAATAAAAATATTTTAAAAGGAGAAAAACAATGCTTAATATTACTAATATTATAATAGATACTATTATATATTTTTTTTGCATATTTTTCCTCCTTTTTCTAAAATATGAGAAGCAATCCTTAATAGGTTGCTCTCATATTTTTATAATAATCATGTTTTCTTTTTTATTATAATAATTCCAACTGCTAGTATTGTTAATCCTGCAATTGCTATTACATATGGTATTCTCTTATCACCAGTTTCTGGTGTTAGTACTAACTCAATGTCATCTTCAGCACTATCCCTAAGGTTTACTCTTCCGTCTTCTAATTTTGGCTCCATATCTCCAAGATTTATTCCTGTTAAAGTTTTTCCAACATCGTTTTCAGTTTTTGTTGCCTCTGTTGATGTTGTAAGATTTATATCTCCACTATTAATTGTAACTGGATCTATAACTTTACTTACTTGGAACTTAGCCTCTTCTTCTTGATCTGGAATTAAAGGTTTTTTTATGTTTGATTCTCCATCTGTTATTATAATGCTATTATTAGATAAACTATTTATAACTTCATCTTTTACACTATTTTTAAAATCATCTTTACCTACTTCTTTCCATCCTTGATCACTGTTTTCTTTGTCAAAAATCAAACTGTTTGGTATATATACAGCTAATTCATTTATTGCAGTTGTAACAACATCACCTTTAGCAATATATGCACCGTTTGAATCTCTTTCATACCTTTCTGAATAATTATCAGCTTCACCTGTGAAATCTGTATCTCCTGTATTTCTAACAATCGCCTTATAAACAACAATTACGCTACTATTAGTTAATGCTGAATCGCTTATTTCCAAATCATATGTTGTATCCTTTGACTCAGTACCTTTTCTTTTTTTATAACCATCTATATCACCTGCAACATATTTTAATCCTTTACCACTTTTTGTACTATCCATAATTAAATCTTTACTATCTGAAATTACAGTTACTTTATCACTTGCAATTACTTTTATACTATCTATATATACAGATACTGTTAATCTTGATTCTGGTCTTCTAGCTACACCAAAATCAATATTATATTCTTTAACATCTGGATCGTTCATATCTTCTGTATATTCTTTTGCTAGTTTAAAGCTTGGTGTATTTGCCCATATTTCTTTCTTTTCATCAGTTGTACTTTTGCTTTGTTCTTTTTCTCCATTTATTACATTTCTTCTAGCATTATCTTCTTTTGCCATTGAAGTAGCAGAATTGGTTGTATTTTTATACCAATTTTCATCAGTTGTATCTATACTTTCAGCATTAAATATTGTTGCCTCATAGTTTTGTCCATCATCTATTTTGTAACTTACATGATATGTTCCTTCTTCTGGTGGAATAAATTTATATTTTCCATCAGTTCCTGTTGTAGCTGTTTCACTCCAAGTTCCACCTTCTTTTTCTATTTTTACTTCTACACCTGCTCGTGGATTATCTTTTTCATTTCTGTCTGTATCTAGATCATTAGGATTGTTGTATCCATTACCTACCTTAGCTGTTGCATTGTTCTTTCCTGTTGCTGTAGCTGATAATACATCATTCCATACTGTTCCAGTTATGCTTGGTGTCACTTCTTTTACATCTGGTAATCTTATTATAAATTTAGGAGATTTTGCTTCATCATCTTCCAATAAACCTTGTCCTATTTTTAAGTTTCCTGGTGCTGAGTCAAAATCTATTAATCCCTCATCTGTATAATAACTTTTTATTTCAGCATAATTTATACTTGTTTTTCTAGTTGTTTCATCATCTGGGTTATAATTTGGTAAACTTCCTAACGTTCCTTCTGGATCTTTTAGTTTTTGTCTTACTAGTATGTATACTTTTTCTCCTGACCTTAATGATTTTGTATTTGCTATTTTTAATTCTGAATTTGTTACACTATATTGCACACTTTCTGTCGCAGTATAGTCTGTACCACTTCTTCTAGCATAGCTTACACTATCTACAGTAAATATACTGTTATCATAATAATCTACTATATCTTTAGGCATTCCTATAACACCTGATTGATTTTCTAACTCAAGTATGTAATCTACATATAATTGAACTCCTGCAAATGTTCCTGAACTATTTTTATAATTTCTGCTTATTAAATTACCTGTATCATATATTAAACTTTCATCTACTACTATTTTTGCCCATTCACCTTCGTATCCATTTTGTGATCTTTTATTGTATACTTGACTACCTTTTTCTTCTTCTACACCACTGTCATTTACTTTTGTTACGCTTGCTTTATATATATCTTTAAATAGCGCAAAGTCAGTTGTTGGTCTTTCCTTTAACCCTAGATTTACATTTAATCTAAATCCATCTTGGTTCATGTCAGCTGGTTCAAAATTTATTCCTGCTAATTTAGTAGATGCTGTTATATTTGGAAAACTATCATAATTAACTTTAGATATTTTTTGGTTACCACTTGTTGTTTCGGTATATGTTAAACCGCTATTGCTATCTATTGTTTTATATTTTTCCGTATATGCTGTTCTATTTGAACCTTCTTCCGCTTTCGAAACTGTTGTATCATATTTATCTGTGCTTGTATATGTTATACTACCATTTGAAATCACACCTTTTTGTAATTTTGGAACTGATTGATATTTTTGACCATTATATTCAAATTCTACATATAAATCCTCTAATTCTGATGTATTTACATTATCGAATTCATACCTTCCAGAACTATCTGTTTTTGTTGTTTGTGTTCCTTTTGATCCACCTTGTAACTTAACTGTAACTCCAGCTACTACTTGATCAACATTTGCATTATATACGTAATCTAATGCAGTTTCTTTTCCCATATTTCCTGGTCTATCTAACCATACAATACCTGCTATTTTGGTTGTTGGGGATGTTGGATTTGCAAATCTATGCTCCACAGTTGTATCTCTTTTCACAGTTACTGTATCAGTACTTGTTCTTATTGTATATCCTGCTGGCACACTTACTTCTTTTATTGTATATGTTCCTTCTTCTAGCTCTCCTGTTGTTGCTTCACCATTTGCATCTGTTTCTAGACTAGCTACCGTTTGTCCTGTAGAAGATATTACCTCAAATTTTATTCCTTTTATTGCCCATTTAGTTCCATCCGCATAAGTTTTTATTATTTTTAATTTTCCTGTTGTTTTTTCTGGCGCTGGGTTTGCAAACTTGAATTCTTTAGTTGTATTTTTAGTAATTGCTACAGTTTCCGTATCTGTTCTTAATGTATATCCTGTTGGTACACTTGTTTCTTTTATTGTATATGTTCCTACTGGTAACTCAACTGTTGTTGTTTCACCATTTGCATCTGTTTCTAAATTTGCTACTGTTTGTCCTGCTGAAGATATTACAGCAAATTTTATTCCTTGTATAGCCCACTTATTTCCACTTGAATCTGTTTTTACTATTTTTAAGTTTCCTGTTTCTGTTGTTGGCGTTGGAGTCATTGGAACTTCAAATATAGCTTCAACAATGCTATCTTTTGGCTGTGGATCCATAGCAATAAATCTTTGAGCTTTAAAATAATCACTATCTTCTTCGTTAAATTTATCCCCTCCTGCTTCAAATATTGGCACCATTATGACATTTCTTTTTTGTCTTACTTGTCTCACTTTGATACTAAGTGAAGTAATTCCTGTATCTGGCATATTATCTATTTTCATATATATCTTATCTTTTGGTTCTATATTTAATGCTTGAACTTCTTTTCTATCACATGCATTTGATTGTCCTTTTGAATCTGTCAAACTTGCCATAATCTCTATCTGTTCTTTAGTGAATGTTCTTTCTGTTCCATCACCTTTCACTATTTTTGTTATCTTACTTGAATTAGCCAACAATGTATTACCATTGTATAGCCCTATTGAGTTTATGCTTCCAAATTCAGCATTTTTTACAAAATTAATACATATTGGCCCAACTATATATGATCCATTATCCTCTTTTATTTCTATAGCATCTGTATTTCTTAATGTTATTTTATTGCTTTCTTTTGTCGTTACAGCTGTTGTTTCGCAGTCAGCTGTAGTACTACTTGATTCTTTGAATTCATATTTAGTTTCTTTATTTCCTACTTTTTCTCCACTAGCAACAGAAAATTCATTTAAACTTTTCAAATAATTTGCATATTTAGTTGCTGTTGCCTTTAAATTTTTACCTTCAGATACTATTTTATGTTTTGTTACTAGTGCATTTAGAGAATCATCACCTGTTCCAGTATAAGCCGTGTTTCCATTGTCCCAATTTTCTGGAGCATACAAATATATTTCATCTCCCAAGCTGCTTCCAGTAGCATCATTATTCCCATCATCATCTTTATTTGCAGTACTCATTAACCACGTTCTCCAATAGGTCCAAAAGGCGTGTTGCCCTACATTCATAAATAATGATTTTCCAGAATATCCATTATGACCTATTGATCCACTACTACCATGGTTTTTAAAATAAGTGAATGCATCGCTATTATCTTTTTCTAGTGCTGCTAGTTCGTCCTTGTTATGTAACTTCTCGAATTTGGAATTTGAATACCAATTTGAATATCTATTACACATTATATATGCTAATATTCCGTTTTCTATTTTATTTGTTGAAGATTTCATTATTGTATTCAATGAATTACTAGTATCCGTTGTTCTTTTAGTGTCTAATCCATCAAAAAGAGTTTTATACGATATTGTATATGAATTTGCTTTTAAACCAGATGGAGTATCTACTCCTAATTCTAAACAAAATATAGGATTTCTTCTTACCATATCCAATAAAAATACCACTTTATCTCCACGATCAGCATTATTTATTATTTGAGTAAATTTAGTATATATTTTATGAGTTGCACCATTACTATCACTGTATGTTGCTGTATCACCATAACTTGCTGATTTGTACCATTTCAAGAAAGCACTTCTTGAGAAACTTGTTAATGTTGAATTTGCTGCATATGTTTTAACAAAAATCATCCCCAATATTACTACTAAGCATATTATCATCAACATGACTTTTTGTTTTAGTTTTCTTATTTTCAAAACTCTCCCTCCTTTCTTATTAGCTTTTTTTCTTTATTAAATATATACTAACTGCACTTATTGTTAATAATGCTATTGTTAATCCTATATATAATATTGATCTACCTGTCTTTATTCCTAATATTACATCGGCTTTACTATAATCATCTTCTGTTATAACATTATTTCCTGGTCTAGAATCTATATCTACTACACCTAGTTCATTATATGCATCATCTATTTCTGCTCTATTATTTATTATTCCTGTATTAGAGTCTGTTGTTGCTTTTGTTACTATTAATGTAATTTCTGCAGTTTCACCTGGTGCTATTTTTCTATTAGCTAAACTTGCGCTATATGCTACTCCATCTTCTAAATACCACTCATTGTTTAACTCTGCATTAAATTTAACATCTTCTGGTAAATAGTCTGCAATATTAGTTACATATCCATCTAATTCTCCTTCGTTTGTAACTCTAATTTTATATTCTATTATTACATTAGTGTTGTTTATATATTTTCTGTCTAACTCTATTTTAGCTAATGTTGCATCTCCATAATTATATGTTTTTGTACCTTTTTTATTTTGAACTATTATTCTGTTTACAAACTTATCTAGTTTTAAATCAAATTTTGCTTGTTTTATTAATCCAATATCTATATTAGATATATTAGAATTTTCTACTATTAAATCACCAGATGATGGAATTTTGAATGCTTGTCCATCAGATATATATTCTCTTAAATATATATCTGAGTTTAGATTTTCATCTACACCTTTTTTGTTATTAACAGTTAGTCTATACATACTTTCATCTAAACCAACTATTACTATATATTTTCCTTTAGGAAGTCCTGTAAATACATACTTTCCATTTTCATCTGTTTCACTTATTTGAATGTCGCTATTTTTATTTTTAACAAACTCTAATGTTTCAGCATTAATTAACCCTACTAAAACATCTGGTATTACTCTTTCTTCTGGATCTCTCATTCCATTTTCGTTTTCATCTTCCCATGCTATACCACTTATTTTATATACTTTATTTCCACTTGGATCATAATCACTTGGATCATCTTCAATTTGTATTGTATGTATTATTTTATTTGATTGAATAGTTTTCCCCATTACATTTGATGTAATACTACCCTGATTTTCTAAAGTAGTATTACTTATATCTTTTTTTTCTCTCACTTTAGCAGTTATAACTATTTCTATACTTTCATTTTGTTTTAATTCAATTGATTTTATTATTCCATTGTTTGTCATCTCTATTGATTCTGAACCACATTTTGCATCTATTACTTGCAAATCATTTGAAACATTATCAGTAAAAACAAGATCATTTACATCTATAGAGCTTTTATTTTCAATAACAAATTTATATTGTAATTCATCTTGTGGCTTTATGTATTCTGATGTTACACTTGCAGTTTGTTTAATTGTTAAATTAATTTGCTTTACTAATGTCTCTATTCTATTTGATTTATATATATTATTTTTTATTTGCGCTGTAGCATATAAACCTGCTCTTTTTTCACTTATATCTTCACTTGCTTTTACTTTAGCTACTAATGTAATAAATGTTTGTTCTTCATTTTCTAATTTTTCTATAACATATACTGCTTTATTTCCCTCAAGTTTTCCTAATGAACTATATTCTTCTCCATCACTTATTCCACATTTATAATATTCTAGTTCATCTGGAATATTTATTTCCACTTTAATATTCTCTAATTTTTGATTGGTAATATTTTTAACTCTAATATCATATGAAACTGATTCTCCTGTTACCTTGTAATCATATACCTCTGAGCGTGGTTTTATTGTAACTCTTACTTCTCCATATTTAGCTAAAATATTTAGCTCATTTGATGTTATTTCTTCATCGCTACCTAATTCTCCACTTGCTGTTGCTTTATTTTTTATTGTAACATTTTCGTTTTCATTTGAAATTGTATTTACCCTTACTTCATATTCATATTCTTTGCTTTCTCCTTGTAATATTTCTTCTATAGTATTAGATTGCTCTTTAATCTCTGAATTTTCCAAGTAGTCTTCTGATGATATTATTGCATTAGGAGATTTATATACATAGGTTGTACCTGTTGGTATTGGTGATTTTATTTGAACATTTGTTGCCTTTTCTGTTCCATTGTTTGTTGCTTTTACCTTATATTTTATAATTTCTCCTGCATATACTTGTGCATTATCTTTTAATTCTTCTCCTGCTCTTGTTGCTATTAATTCTAGCTTTACATCTGGTCCTTTATTTGTTGCTATTCCAATTGGAGTTGATATTATTTGGCTTTGTGCATTATTCATTGTGTAATTTACAACATACATTGCATATGATGTTTGATTTTTTTCTAAGTTTGCTGGAATGTTTACTTCATAATTAAAAGTAATTGTATCTGACTTCAAGAATGTATAATCTTTTAATACTATTAAATATGATTTTATGTTTGTAAAATCAGTAATTCCTGTTTTCCAATTATTATTAACATTTTCTATATCATTTGTCGCTTCTCCATTATCTGAATAATAAATTACTACATTTTCTGAATTCAATTTTGATACAGAGATTGCTGTTTTTATTGTTGTATCAAAGTTGCTTCCTAAGCTTTCGCCTGTTTTTATGTTTTTATTATCTTTAAATGGTATTCTTCCTAATATGTTTACATTATTTATGTCTGCTCCTGTATTATTTACTACTGTTCCTGTTATCTTTCCAGACTGAATTTCTGAATTTGCTTCTACAACTCCTGTTTGTGTTTCTCCCAATAGTGTTGTTATATTTTCATTATTGATTCCAAGATTATCTATTGTTAATACTCCTGCTGGTGCTTCAAGTTTCACATTTACTTCTGAATAACCTATCTGTTCATTATTTTCATACATATTTACATTTTCATTCGCATAGTTCATTTTTATAGTTTCTTCTTTTGAGGGAGTATATTTATTTAAAACTATGTCTGTATTTATTACTATATTAGAATTGTTTTGTAAATCATAATCTAATTGTTCTCCTACAGTATTTATTTCTAATATTAAATTTTCATTTTCATTTTTATATAAATCATAGCTTTCAACACTTAGCCATTCAGCATTTGATAATGAAATATCTTTTATGTTTATTTCTTCTACTTCTTTTGGTAATTCTACTAATATTTTAGGATTTTTATATAAATCGTATTTTGTTTTGCTATTCTCTAATGTTACTCTAAATTCAATATTTTCATTATTTCTTATAGTTGTTAAATTATTTTTATTCATTGTTATATTTGCTTTTGTCAATGTCTCTTCAAAATTTAAAACTGTTTCTGTATCATTTCCATTTTCTACTCTTGATTTGATTATTAGACCTTTAACATTTTTCAAATTTTCTTTATCATATGGTAAATCACATTTTATTGCTTTTGTATTTATTATTTTAAGTCTTCCTTCTGTTTGTGGTTTAGATGTTACTACCTTTATTGCATTAGTTGATTTATCTATATAATTTACTACAAAATCATTTTTTTCATCTGCTAAAGTGTTTTTATCAATTGTTGAAATTAATTCATTTTTATTATTATATATTTGTATAAATCCATCCACACCTAAAATTCTTTCAAAATTCTCTTTTGATATTTTGGTTGATTTATAATATGTATTTTCCTCATTATTATCTACTTCATCATTTTTTAATATGAATTTGTCTGGTTCGCTATATATTGAAATTCCACTTACAATATTGCTATAACTGATATCTGTTGACAATAATGTTTTATATTCTGTTTCGTTATCTTTATTTAGATATATGTATCCTTTAGTCACTGATTTTGTTGATGTTATGTTTGTATCAACAATACTTCCTATTATATCTTTTAACTCAATTTCATCTTCTATTTTTTGTTCATATATTTGTGTATTTTTCTGATATACCTCTACTTTGCTTTGCTCTTTTAATTTAATTTTTATATCATCATTTACTCCATCAAATATATCTTCATTATATATATATGTTACAACAAATTGGTCTGTACTATTTTTCTTCCATGATACATTATCATTTTCATCTGCACTATTTTCTGCAATTATGTCTATTGTATTTTTTTCTTTTTCATAGTTATAAGTCATTTCAGTTTCTTTTCCATTTGTTGCTTTTGTTGAATTTGCTCTTATTTTTACATCTACTGGTTGTTTTCCATTTATATTAGGAACTTCTATTTGAATATTTGTTGATTTTGTTGGTAATATATTAGATTCTACACTTGAATTTATGTATTCTTCTATTAATAACATCTTTTCTCCATTAAGTTCATATGGAATGTATTTTGAAATATAGTGATTTAATGTTGGATTAACTTGTGCTGTCCAATTTACTCTTCTGTTTACTTCTTTTTCAATTTGTTTTTCCTTTCCATTTTCTCTTACTAATGTTCCTGAAAAGAATACTTTAAAGTCTGCATCTAAATTTTTTAAATTATAGGTTTCTTTTTTATTAGCTTTGAATGATATTCCTATTTCTCTTGCTGCATTTTTATTTACTTGATCCAATTCAATTATGTTTTTATTTATATTTTTAACACCATCTGTATTTTCTTTTACTAGATCAATATTAACTTCACTTCCATCTACAGAATTTCTTATTTCTATTTTAGGATTTTCAATATACCCTTCTTTTGCATTTATATAGAAAAATATACTTTCTGTATCATTAATATCACTTGTTACCTCATATGCTTTTTTATTATCAACTTTAAAATACGAATCAAATTCTACGTTTGAATCGTTAGTTTCTAACTCTGAACCAGCATAACTCTCAGATGTATAGATTCCAAGAAGTAATACATTCGCCAAGGTTAATGTGATTATTAATGCCGTCGCAATTATTTTGTTAAAAATTTTTTCACCCATAATTTTTCTCCTCTTCTTCTTTCTGTATAAAAGATTTTATTAATTAATTATATTTTACATATTTTTTTATTTCTTTCAATAGCAGTTTTTTCTAATATATACTAAGCTTTCTTTTTCCCTTTACGGAAACTATTTATAGGTTTTTTATTAAAATTTAATAACATTTTTGTTACAATTATTATACTTTTTTTATATTGTTTGCTTTATATAATTCATTTTCTTTATGTTTCCGTAGGATTACTTAAAACTTTATATCTTTCTAATTCAAAATATCCACCACTTTCATTATTCTTTTTTTTAATTATCACTCTTTTATAAAAAAATCATATTATATATTGTACAATATGATTTTTTTAAACACATATTTTGCATAACTAAACATATATTTTACATAGGAGGGTGATTTTGTGAATAATACAAATAATATAGATATGGGAAAACTTATGGCTATGCTTTCTAAAATGGACAAAAAGCAACTAGAAACTGGTCTAAAACAGGCTAGTCAAATTCTTTCTTCTAATGATAAATCTAAAATTATTGATGAATTAAATAAAAATCTAAAAAAATAGAGGGAGGAATTTTTAATGAATGAAGATATGTCTAAAATAATGGAAGATTTCAAGGATATACTAAGCAATAAAGAAAACCAAGCAAAATTTAATGATATTATAAACAACTTTTCTAATTCTGCTAGTGCATCCGATTCTACTAATTCTACTGGCAAAAACATATCTTCTAACTTAAATTTTAATCCTGAAATGTTATCTAATTTCTCAAAATTGTTCAACAATTCTAATGATGGTGATAACAATAACTCTTCAAGTTTCAATATTGATATTAATACGATATTAAAACTAAAAGAAATTATGGAAAAAATGAATAGCCCTAAAAATGATCCAAGATCAAATTTATTATTATCTCTTAAACCTTATTTAAAGCCTAGTCGAAAAGCTAAAGTAGATCAGTACATCCAACTATTAAATATGAGTAAAGTCATAGAACTTTTTGAAAATACTGGTGGTGAGACGAAAAAATGATTCACAATTTTCCATATACAAGTTCTCGTTATTCAAGAATTTATAATTATTATCCTAGTGCTAACTCATATTATATGAAATCTGTTCCAAAATGTTCAACAAAAAAAAATAAGCCTTCTGATATAAAAGACTCATTTAATAAGAATAATATTTTTTCTAACATACATTCCGAAACTGAAAAATTGGATTATTTTGAGTTTTTTGGAATAAAACTTTTTTTTGATGATATATTGTTAATTTTTTTAATTTTATTCTTATATAACGAAGGAATAAAAGATCAATACTTGTTTATTGCATTAATTCTTTTACTCCTTAGCTAATTTTATTCTGTTATTACTATTTGGTCACAAAATGCATATGCATATTTTTTCCCTTTATCTTCTTTAGTTAATTCTTTTATTATATTAGCAATTCTAACTTGAGGTGCTTCCATTGAAACTGTTGCTATTATTGCTTCTTTGTTTCCCTTTGCTCCTGCATGTGCTAAGCCCCTTAGAGCACCAACAACTGCTATATTTCCTCCAGCAATTACTTCTGCACCTGCATTTACATCACCTATTATAACAATACTTCCTTCAAATTCAACTCTTTGCCCAGACCTTAAAGCACATTTATAATATTTAGTTTCTGAAACTTTTATTTCTTTATTATATGTTTTTTTTATGCTAGATAAACCTAAACCTTCTGGCGTTTCAAATTTAACTTCTACATCTTTTTCTTTTTTTATTATATCTTTTATTTCTTGAATCTCTGTGTTTTTTAGTATTTTACCTCCAATTAATATAGGAATACTTTCATTTTCACATAACTTTTTTAGTTCTGCAATTTTTTTATTTAACCCTTCTATAACTTCTTTATGTGTTGCATTATCTGATATTTTTATTGTAATTTCATTTGTTCCCATAGATATATTTATACAATTTTTCATATTATACATCCTCTCTTTTTATCTAGACATTTCCGTATATGGTATTGCTGTCATGTCTTCAGTTATTTGGCTACTATTCATTCCAAAATATTGTGCTATTATATCTCTAACAACTTCAGCAGTATATAGACCATGACCTCCGTTTTCAACCATAACTGCTACCGCTATTTCTGGATCATCGAACGGTGCATATCCTGCAAACCATGCATTAGTTTTATTTCCTGCTTCTGCTGAACCTGTTTTTCCACCAACTTCTATATTAAAATCTTTAAATATAGAATATGCCGTTCCCCCTGTTTCACTTGTAACAGATCTCATGCCTTCTCTTACGGCTGCTAAGTTTTTATCATCAATATTCAAATCTTCGTTAGTATCTTGTGTTAATCCTAATTTATCATTTACAAATTTTTCTATTTCATCTTTTGATACCTCTGTTCCATCTGCATTTATTACACTCTTTACAATAGTTGGATTTATTTTATTTCCTCCATTTGCAATCATACTTATATATTTTGCAATTTGAATTGGTGAAAAGTTATTATAACTTTGACCTATTACAGCTGATAGCATATCTCCTAATTTCCATTCTCTACCTTTAGACTCTACTAATGATTTACTTGCTAAAGTTCCAGGATTTTCATTTGGTAATTCAACTCCAGTTTTTTCTCCTAATCCAAAATATTTTGAATATTTCTCTAGAACGTCTATTCCCATTCTTCTACCCATTTCATAGAAATAGAAGTTACATGAATGTTGTATTGCACCTGTTACATTTAAATATCCATGTCCTCTATGAAAGTCTGTCCAATACCAACACACTGGCTTATGTGCATATGGATATACACCTGTATCATTTACCTTTTCTCTTGTATTAGTAACTCCTGATTCTAGTGCTGCAACTGCAGATACCATTTTATATATTGAACCTGGCGCATATGCACCCTGCACTGCTCTATTATACAATGGATTATTAGAATTTTCATGATATTTTTTCCAATTTTCACTACTTATACCACCAACAAATAATTCTGGTTCAAAGTCTGGATAACTTGCCATAGCAAGCACCTCACCTGTTTTAACATTCATTACTACAACTGCACCTGAGTTTGTAGTATATTGTTTTCCAAATCCGCCACTATTTATTTTATGTATGTTATTTGCTAATGCTTGTTCTGTAACTAATTGTAAATTTGCATCTATTGAAAGTACAATATCTGAACCAGCAACTGCTTCTTGAGAAATGTATTCATCTGTTGCAGTTCCCTCAACAGCCATATCTATTTGTTTTATACCATCTTTACCTTTTAAATATTCCTCAAAAACTGCTTCTATTCCAGTTCTTCCAATATAATCATCATTATCATACCCTTGTTCTTTTTTCTGGTCATATTCCTTTTCGCTTATTTTTCCTATGTAACCAATTATATGTGAAGCTAAATTTCCTTTTTGGTATGTTCTTATCGGCTCTACAATTACATTTACTCCTGGGAATTCTGCACTTCTTTCGTTAAATTGATTTGCACTAGCTCTACTTATGTCTTTTGCTATTACTACTGATTTGGTACTACTATATCCAGCTTGTGCTATTTCATATCTTATTCCCATAATTTTTCTTACTTCTGATAAATCTTGATTTGTTATTTTATATTTTTCCTGTAACTTATAAAAACATTCTTCTGCAGTTAAATTTTTGTCTAATTTATTTTTTTCTTTCCATTTTTTCTCTGCTTCCTCATCCCCCAATGTAAATCCATATGGCTCTAATGTTATTGGAAGTGTATCTGTAAATGTATCTTCGTTTTCTTCTAAAACCTTTATCATTTTCAGTATAGCTTCATTTAATGTTTCGTTATCTACTTTACTTTTATATAATTCTAAAGAAAATCCCATCTTTGTTGTTGCTAGTTTATTACCTGTTTTATCTAAAATAGAACCTCTTGATGCTTCTAGTTTACTTTCCCTAGATAACTTTGTGTTAGACTTTTCTCTATATTCTTCCCCATTAACTATTTGTAAGTTGAAAAGTTGCAATATTAATATTAAAGATACTACATATACTATTGTATTAATTATATTAAATCTAAGTTTTATATTTGCTTTTTTCAACTTTTCACCTTCACTTTCATTTTTATTTTTCTTTATTTACAATTTCTAAAAATAACGCGTTAAAATTCTTGAACCGTTAAATTCATTTTCTATACGGTATCCGATTTTTTGTAATAGTGGATAAAGTATTATTGTTATTAATGTATTGTATATAATTTCAATTACTAAAATTTTAATGAATGCCTGTATTTCTAAATTCGTTTTTAATATTGCATAATTTAAAAAATAACTTCCTACTTCAAAAATAATAGTAGAACCTATTATCATTATCATAATTGTTATTCTACTATCTTTTGAAAAGTTTTTTTCAAAGTATCCTCCCAACAATCCTATTATTCCAAGCATTATTCCTGATATTCCAATTTTTTTACTTATAAAAAAGTCCAAACATATTCCAAAAAATATACCCGTTTGTACTCCAATATTTTTTCCAGCAAATAAACTCAAAAACAATACCAGTATTACAAATAGATTAGGTCTTACTCCAGCTATTGTAAACCAGCTAAAGAAATTAGATTGTAAAAAATATATAAACAGAAATACTAGGAATGATATTAATAATATCGTTTGTTTTTTCAATTAGTTCACCTCTTCTATTTAATAATAACTAATACTGTTTCTAATTTTCCAAAATCAACTGCTGTTGACACTAGTGCATATCTATCTGTTATATTTTTTGTATTTACAATTTGTTTTATTGTTCCTATATGAATTCCTTTTGGATATATTCCTCCAACACCTGATGTTTCTAGACTATCGCCTTGAACTAAACTTACTTCTGGTGGAATATATGTAGCTTTCAAACATGATTTGTCTCCATCTAATGTTCCTCTGGCTATTATACTGTCTCTTGATGTACTAATTGTTGCGCTTACCGTACTAGCAGTATCTATTATTGTTTGTACTTTTGCTGTATCATTTGTAACTGATATTATATGTCCAACTAAACCTTTATCAGAGATTACTGTCATATTTGGTTTTATTCCATCATCACTTCCTACATTTATAACCAGTGTACTACTGTAATTGCTTACATCTTTATTTATTATATATGCTGGTGTTGTTGTATAACTTGTATATTTTTCTGTTAAATTCAAATATTCCTTCAATGTAGAATTTTCTGTTTTTATTATTTCAAATTCCCTTAGATTTTGTTCTAACTCACTATTTTTTTTCTTTAGTTCCTCATTTTCAGTCTTTAGTTTACTTATATCATCAAAGAATGTGTTATTACCAGCTATTTTATTTTTTAAATATGTAAGTCCATTTTGTATTGGCATTACTAAGTTACCAAATGCGTTTTCTACATATGATAATTTTTCTATTTTTATATTTGAAACAAAAACTAGTACTAATAATATTATTATTGTTAATATTATTCCTACAGCACCTGTCTTTTTATTGTTATTATACATTCTTTGCTCTCCTTTTTTGATTATCTTCTTTTTCTTGCATTTAATAATACTACTTTAAGTTTTTCTAAATCTTCTAGTGTCTTTCCTGTTCCCTTCACAACACAGTCTAATGGTTCTTCAGCAATATATACTGGCATGCCTGTTTCCATACTAAGCAACTTGTCTAAATTTTTTATTAATGCTCCTCCACCAGCTAATACTATACCTTTTTCCATTATATCTGACGCTAATTCAGGTGGTGTCTTTTCTAGTGTTGCTTTTACTATTTCAACTATTTCTCTGATTGAATCTTTCATTGCTTCTTCTACTTGTGAAGAAGTTATTGTTTCATTTCTTGGTAGCCCAGTTCCTAAGTCTCTTCCTCTAACTTCCATACTCATTTCTGTCATTAATGGCGTAGCACATCCTATTTCCATTTTTATTTGTTCTGCTGTTGTTTCCCCTATTGCTAAATTCATTTCTCTTTTAACATAATTTACTATATCTTCATCCAATTCATCACCTGCAACTCTTAGTGAATAACTATTTACTATTCCACCTAATGAAATTACTGCAACTTCCGTTGTTCCCCCTCCGATATCTACTATTATGTTTCCACTTGGTTCTGCTACATCCAAATTAGCACCTATAGCTGCTGCCATTGGTTCTTCTATTAAATACACTTCTTTTGCTCCTGCTTGCATTACAGATTCTTCTACTGCTCTTTCTTCTACCTCTGTTATGCCTGATGGAACTCCTACCACTACTCTTGGTCTACCTGCGTTATACCTTTGGCATACTTTATTTAATATGTTTTTTAACATTAACTGTGTTGCTGTAAAGTCTGCTATAACACCATCTTTTAATGGTCTTATAGCCTTTATTTGATCTGGCGTTCTTCCTAACATTTCTTTTGCCTCATGTCCTGTTGCTAAAATTGCACCACTTCTTCTGTCTATTGCTACTACTGATGGTTCTTTAAGGACTATTCCTTTTCCTTTTAACGTAACCAGCATATTTGCTGTTCCTAAATCTATACCAATATCTTTTGAAACCAATCCAAAAAGTTTCATTATTTCCACAATCCTTTCTTTTATAGATAATTTTATTGTCTTCACTTTTTTGAAAATATACTTTGGTATTTATTATCTCCTATTATTATGTGGTCTAGTAACTCTATTCCCATTAAACTCGCACATTCATATATTCTATCTGTAACTATATAATCGCTATTGCTTGGTGTTGGATCCCCACTTGGATGATTATGCACTAATATTATTTTGGTAGCTTGCATTTTTATAGGTTCTAACAATATTTCCTTTGGTTCTATTACTGCAAAATTTGTTCCTCCCAAAGAGATATCTAATATTTTTAGGACTCTATTTTTAGTATTTAATATAATTAATTTTGCAATTTCTCTTTTTTCATATTTCATTTCATCCATTAATATATTTGCAACATCTTGTGAGCTTTTTATTTTTACATTTAGATTATTGATAGGTCTTGACATTCTTTTTGCTAATTCACATACTGCTACTAATTGTATTGCTTTTACTTTTCCTATACCTTTTATTTGCATAAATTCTTGTATAGACAGTTCGTGCATAAATCGTAAGTCATTTGTATGTTCATCTTTCCTTATTTTTAATATTTTCTGTGCTAAGTTAACTGATGTTTCATTTTTTGTACCGGTTTTTATTATTATTGCTATTAACTCTGAATTAGATAAAGTTTTTGCTCCGTACATTTCTAATTTTTCATACGGACGCTCTGATAATGGGAGTTCTTTCATTTTTGTTGACATATAATCAGTCCTTTCTTGCTCCCCTTATTATATTTTAAACTTTTCTATAAATAAAAATCGCTATTGCCATTCCTATTATACTTGCAATATTTATTTTGCATACAAAGCCAAATGTTATATTTAGGATGTTCAAATCTAATGTTATAGGATTTGATATTCCAAATGATTCACCATAAGATAGCCACCATAGGAAATCTACTTTTGAAGCAAAATCTCCTAATAATCCACCTATAACTAATCCGGATAGTATAAATATTAGTAATATCCATATATTTTTATCTTTTGTTGCCATTTTGTTCCTCCATTTCTTGTTACGGATTTCTTAATTTAGTATATTTTTAACATCTATTTTTAATTTATTTTTTAAATAAATTATCTTCTTTCATAAAGTAAAGATTTATATAAAATATTTCTGTTTTTATTTCTTTTATATTATATATGTATCTGTCATTTTTTTCAAGTGATATATTATTTATTTTACAATTTTTTAACAATACTTTTTCACTTTTTAAATTGCATATTATACACACAAAAAAAAGTGAGTTTAGATTACATATTGTATACGTAAAAATTCTTGTTTTCATATATGATAGAAAGTGCGATTTTTTCGCACTTTTTACTTCTAATTCATATTTAGTATTTTGATTCTTAATAACACCAAATTATTTATTGTTATGTTGTCATTATAATCTAAAACCATGAACTTATTAAATTTTTGTAAATTTCCTTATGTTTTTATACATTCTCTCTTATTATAGTAATTTATATTTGTTACATTTTTATTTCTTTTTTTACTAATTTGTGCTATAGTGTATAGTACCTTTTTGTTTTAGATTTAATATAATAATATATATGGTCGTAATTTCATTATTTTACCATTTGAAAATAATAAAATTAGTAGTATAATATTATTAAGACTTAGGAGGTATTTATATGAGAATTGAAAAACTTAATGAAAACAAAATAAGAATTACCCTTAATTTAGAAGATTTAAAAGAAAACAATATAGATTTGCATGATTTTATGTCTAATTCCATAGAATCTCAAGAATTATTTGTACATATGCTAAACAAAGCTAAACAAGAAGTAGGTTTTGTTACTGATGACTATAAAATTATGATTGAAGCTTTAGCTACATCCGATGGCAACTTTGTTTTAACCGTAACTAGAATAAACCCAATTTCTACTACTAAAAAGAAAAAAATACATATAAAAAGAAAGTCTCAAAAAATTAATCTTGAAACTACAATTTATTGTTTTTCTACTTTTGATGAATTTTGTGATTTTTGTATTTATTTAAAACATAGTAAGTTTAATAACTTTAGTAAGTTTGTGGATACTATTTCTTTGTTTTTATATAATGAACATTATTATTTAGTGTTAAAAAATATACATTCAGACTTTGCATTATTGAAAAATTTCTGTTCTTCAATTACGGAATTCGGGCATTTTGTAAATAATTCTCATTTGTTTGAGCATAAATTATTAGAATATGGGGATATAATACTGCCAGAAGATGCAATTTTAAAATGTCAGCAGTACTTTGTTACTACTAAAAAGAAAACACGAAAAAAAAGTTAGTTATTTAAATAACTAACTTTTTGAATTTAATATACATAATTTTGTGGGTTTTGTGCTACTCCATTTACTCTAACTTCTAGATGCAAATGTGGTCCTGTTGAATTTCCCGTTGAGCCAACTGCTGCTATTACTTGCCCCTGTGATATTTTTTGTCCAACACTCACATTTATAGAACTACAGTGTGCATAATATGTTTGTACACCATTTCCGTGGCTAATCGCAACCATCTTTCCATATGAACCTTTCCATCCTGCAAAAGATACAACTCCTGCTGCTGAAGCTTTTATCGCTGTTCCTCTTGGACTAGCTATATCTAGCCCTGTATGCGCTCCACCTCTAATACTTGCCATGCTTCCAAATCTTGATGATATAGTTCCAGATACTGGTCTTGCTAATGCAATTCCTAATGGCTTTTTGGTTTTTGATAATTCTCTTTTAGTACTAACTTTTTCCACTGATATATTTGAAAAATCCACATTTTTGCTTGTAACATCACTTTCAGTATTAGTAGCTTTTGCTATTTTTTTATTGTTAGTCTTTGTTTTATTTAACTTAGAAATCACTTCTTCTGTTGAAACTACTGCTCCCATATCTGTATCATGTTTTTCTACATAACTTATGTCTTCTATGTTCCAATTCCCCTGTTCCCTAAGCTTTGCAATTATTTCTTCTGCTTCTGCACTACTTGCTACATAATCTTTTTCCTCTCCGTTTTCCATAATTGCATAATATTTATAATATACTGTTCCTGTTTGTTTTATTTTGTCAAAAATTTCATTATCATTAGTTGTAACATTCCTTTTTAATAAACACATTTTATATTCTGGTAAATTATCTACTTGAACAAAAGCTACATTTTCTTCTTCTCCTGTTTCTAAATATTCATTTATTCTTGTTTGAAAATCTTTCTTATTATTAATATAGCCAATGTCTTCTCCGTTTAGTGTTACGTTATAAGTGGGCTTATAAACAAATGCTACTATTCCTAATATAATAAAAAGGCTTACTGTTATTAAAATAGCAAATTTCAATGTTACTCTAATATGTACTACCAATTTTTTAAATAGATTATTTATTTAAATCACCCCTTATTTTTTATTATTGCTATTGTATATTAACTCTTTAATATTAACAATTTTAAAAAAATAGTAATTTTTTATAGTTTAGTTACTAATTCTCCATTTATGTTGGTTTCTCTTAATTTTTCTCAATTATGTAATTATATTAGAAATAAGTACCTATAAAAGGTACTTATTTCTAATATCTTATTGTTGTAATTCAGTTTTTACTGTATTTATTTCTTCAGGTGTTGCTTTAGCTGCTGGCTTATAATATCCTTTGGTTTGTGCTACCTTAAAAAGTTCATATTGAAAACTTTCACAATTGTTTCTTATTTGTTGTACAGTCTGTCTAAGTTGCATATTCTCTGCTTCTGATATAACACCTTGATAACTTGTAAGCTCTGCTTTAACGCTGTCTAATATATCATTAACCATTGTTTTTTCTTCCATTATATTACCCTCCTAATTAAAAAAAGTCATTAACTTTTGTTTCGTATTTAATGCATCTTGTGCAGATTTTGTAAACATTTGCTTTATTTGTGGATCTACACATTGTGAAGCATAATTATTTAGTTTTTCATAAGATGTTTCATGAGCACCTACTAAATGTCGCAAATTTTGTAATTCAACTTGACTTAAGTTAGCCATAACTAAATCATCCTTTCTTAATATAATACTTTTATTATTTGCTTTTTTTTATTTTATATTCATTTTTTATACACATACATATATTTCTTCAACTATTTTTTAAAAAATGAAAAAAGTTACAAAAATGTAACTTTTTTCATTTTAATCTATATCTTGCCCCAAAATTTTTCTTCTGAGTTTTGCCAAATCATTTAATGTTATTTGTCCATTTCCATCTAAATCAGCTTTTATTTTTTGTTCATTAGAAAGTTTTATTTTATTCAATATAAAATTTCTTTGTAATGACAAGTCATTTATAGTAATATTTCCATTTTTATCAATATCTCCATCTGTATTATTAGTAAACACTTTAATGTTCGCTATTGCTCCACTGTCTTTAAGATCTATCCAATTTCCATTCAATGCATTACTTATATAGCTTCGGTTACTCTCAAGTTTTTCTGTAGAATATGTACTTGTATTAACATTTTCCACTCCTACTTTGGCAGTCCCATTTCCACATGTATACTCTACTGCAACGGCAAATTTTTCTCCAATTATTTTTATAGGATTTTCCAATTTTATTGTGTGATATCCTGGTTTTAATTCTTCTGTTCCCGAATATACAAGTTTTAAATCATTCTTATTAAGATTACCATTTTTTTCATTTATATATATATTACAAGTTTGTTCACTCATAATTGCTATTGAAACACTTGTTATAAATTCTTGTTTAGCTGATTGCTTATCAAATATATTTGCTGCATACACTTTAGGGGTACTTAATGTCATGATAGAATTTATTCCTAGTTTATCATGTTGATATAATTCATCATACCAGACCTTATTTTCCGAATCAACTATTCCTGTAAGAACACTACCTATTACAGGATCTTCATATGAAACAAATAAATAACCAGCATTATTCGGATTATCTGTAGTAAATTGTTCTCCCCATGAATTTCTTACTATAAAGGCCCCTGGTTTAGCTGGTCTATTTGATGAATTAAAATTTTCCACTGCATAATTATCATCCCAACCTATTACACTTACTGCATGATCTCCAAGTTGTGCATTTGGTACATAATATGCTCCTGTAGCCATGTTATAATAACTATAAAAACTTTGACCTGTATTAATGCATGCAAATACTGAACCATATTTCTCTATGTGACTTTTAATGTTATTTATTTTTTCTGTTCTCTTGCTTTCTGTGTCGTCACTTTTAAAGTTAGGAAATATTACCCAATCATTAACTTTAGTACATGTCTTTTTGTTTTGAATTTCTGATATTTCTATCTTGTTTTCATTGTTTTCAAAAGGCATATCTGTTTCTTGAATTGCCCCAGTACCATTAGTTAAGTAAGAAAGTGCCATTAATGTTGTTCCTCCACTCCCTACTTCTCTATTATAACCTATTGAATTTTTTACATTATTTTTAAAAGTTAGTGATGTCGCGTATTCCAAATGTCTTTCAGAAAAATCATATATATATTTTTTATCATTTAATAAACTTAAATTTGTCTCTAGTGAACTTAATGTCGAAAATGCCCAACATTGTGATGTACTCATTTGGTTTTTTACTTTCATACCTGATATAACATCTCTTAAATCAAAATAACTCTTTGAGCTTGACTTCAGCATTCTTGCCATATTATTCTTATTGGTTGAATATTCTATATCATACTTAATTGGTTCTATATATTTTTTCTTTTCTTCTTCTGATAAGTTTAACCATATTTTATATTTATCACTATACTCCGGTTCTGTTACATCGGCTTGTACTATTGGTGATAATATAAATATTAATGAAATTATACTAATACACAATATTCTCTTATTTATAGTATTTTTCATTTGTTCCTCCTTGTACATGACATTTACAATATTTCTAAATTTGCAAACTTTGCCATAAGTCTTTTGTGTCCTACTTTTTCAAATGATATATCTACTTTTAAATCATCGCCTTCTTTTTCTACAAAGTTGATAACGCCTTCTCCAAATTTTTTATGATATACTCTTTGTCCAGTTTCATATTTTTCAACATCTACTTTTTTATTATTTACATTCTGTATATTATTCAAAAAACTTTCTGCTGTTCTAAAATTAAAGTCATTTGTTTTCATTCCAACTGCTATTTTATCCGTTTTAGTATCTATTTTATATGAAACAATTTTTTTGCTCTGATTACTACCATATTCCCATTTATAATTATTTTCTTTAAAATCATTTCTAGATTGATTCTTTTCTTCATAACCATTTAGTAATTCTTTTGGTATTTCTTTTATAAATCTTGATACTTGATTACACGTAGTAGAACCAAATATAGTCCTTTGTTTAGCACACGTAAAAAATATAAATTGTTTTGCTCTAGTTATTCCTACATAGCAAAGACGTCTTTCTTCCTCTAGTTCTTTTGGTTCTCCTATAGATTTGTATCCTGGAAAAATTCCTTCCTCCATACCTATTAAAAATACTACTGGAAATTCTAGTCCTTTTGCACTATGTAGTGTCATTAAAGTTACTGTATCTTCATCATCTTGTAAGTTATCTATGTCACTTGATAATGACATATTTTCCAAAAAATCTCCTAAACTATTTTCTGCAAATTCTTCTTCAAATTCTATTGCAACTGTTAAAAATTCATCCAAATTTTCTATTCTATTTTCTGCTTCTATTGAATTTTCTAGTTCTAATGCTTTTGTATATCCTGTTTTTTGTAGTGTTTGTGTAACTAACTCTGATATCTGCATATTTTCTTTTTGATTTCTTAATTCTTCTATAACTTCTATGAATTCTCTTGAATTTACAAAAACTCTATTTAATCCATATTGATCAGCATTTTTTATAATTTCATACATTGATTTATTATTATCTTCTGCTATTTTTTGTACATTTTCTAAGCTAGTCTTTCCTATACCTCTCTTAGGTTCATTTATTATTCTCTTTAAACTTATATTGTCAGAAGTATTATAAATTAAACGTAGGTATGCAATTATATCCTTAATTTCTTTTCTTTCGTAAAATTTAAGTCCACCAATTATTTTGTATGGTATACTTTCTCTTCTTAATATATCTTCAATTGCTCTTGATTGAGTATTCATTCTATATAGTACTGCAAAGTCCGAATATTTATAATATTCTTCTCTTTTTAATCTGTTTATTTGCTCTACGATATATGTTCCCTCATCATATTCATTGTCGCCTACAAAAAATTGAGGAATAGTTCCTATTTCATTTTCTGTCCATAACTTTTTATCATACTTTACTGTATTGTTTTTTATTACTTCATTGGCTACTTTTAATATATTTCCTGTGCATCTATAATTTTGTTCTAACTTTATTATTTTAGTACCTGTAAAATCTTTTTCGAAATTCAATATGTTTGATATATCTGCTCCTCTGAAAGAATATATACCTTGGTCGTTATCGCCTACAACTGTGATATTTCCATGTCTTGCAGCTAATAGTGATATTAAAGTAAATTGTGCTTTATTAGTATCTTGATATTCATCCACCAATATATATTTAAATTTTTCCGAATAATATTCTAAAACATCTGGATTTTCTGATATTATTTTTATTGTAAAATTTATTATATCATCAAAATCTATTGCATTATTATCTTTTAATTTTTTTTGGTATAATTCATACACACTTGCTATTTTTTCTTTTCTATAGTCACCATTTGCTCTTTTCCAATATGTACTTGGTTCTAGCATTTCATTTTTTGCATTACTTATTTCAAATTGCACTGATCTATCTGTAAACATTTTATCATCTATTTCTAATTCTTTAAGGCATTCTTTAATTAATGTCCTTTGATCTGATGTATCAAATATTAAAAATGAACTATCAAAACCTATTCTATCTATAAACCTTCTTAAAATCCTTACGCATATTGAGTGAAATGTACCTATCCATATATCTTTGCTTGAATCTCCCACAAGTGCTTCCACCCTTTGTTTCATTTCATTTGCAGCTTTATTCGTAAATGTTATTGCTAAAATATTCCATGGTGCAACCTTTTTTTCCTCCATCAAATACGAAATTTTGTGTGTTAAAACTTTTGTCTTTCCACTTCCTGCTCCTGCTATAATTAAACATGGTCCCTCTGTAGTTATTACTCCCTCATATTGCTCTTTATTCAATCCTTCTAGTATATCTTGCATTTTAGTTATTCTCCTTCTCAATTTTTTCTATTAATAAATTCAAACATCTATCGATTTCAACTGTACAATGTCTAAACACTTCTATGTCATATCCCCATGGATCACTTATATCAGTATCAATTTTTGATTTATCATAATCAACATATTCTTTTAATGTATATACTTTTCCTTTTAATTGAGGATACATTAATAGCACTGTTCTTTTATGTGAATTTGTAGCACACAATATCAAATCCATATCTTGAATGTCTGAATTCAAAATATTTATTGCTCTATGCACTTTCATATCTACATCATAATCTTTTAATACTTCAATCGCATTATATGTTGGTACATCTCCATTTTCTGCATTTGTACCACATGAAAACACTTCTATATTTGTTATATTTTCATCTTTTATTTTTTTCTCTAATAATCTATGAGCAACTGCACTTCTACAAATGTTTCCAGTGCATATAAACATTATTTTCAAATTAAGCACTCCTTTAAAATAACTTTTTTAGTGATTATATCAGTTATTTCCTCTATAAACAATAATATTATAAAAATTTAGCTAGACTTTTTCTATTTCATATGTTATTATGAGAGTGTATGATAGGAGGCGCACAAATGAAAATTTATTATAAAATTATTTGTTTTTTTATTATTTTTAACCTTATATTATTTATGACATATTCAAAAAGTTATGCTACTTTTACACAAGTTAATGATATTGAATCTACTCTATCTAATATTATTAATTACCATTTATCTGAAGCTAGTCAATCAGAAGATGCCTCTAATGATGATATAAATGATGAAGATTCTAGCTATGAAGATGTAGGTGATGATGATGTTACAAATGATGAAGAAAACAGCGATACTGATGTAAATGAGGATGACATAGATGATGGTGATTCGGGCGACGATGATTATATAGATGGCGATGATTTGGACCAGTCTTTTGGTAGTTCTACGGATGATGAAGATGACGGAGATGGTGACGAAGAAGATTATAGTGATGATGAAGATTACGACGAAGAGGATGGCGAAGAAGATGATAATTCTGTCAGCATCAGCTCTCAACAACCCAATGTTAGCTCTTCATATGACTTACCAAAAACAGGAATTTCATCTACTCTAATTATTTCGATGTTACTAATAGCTTTGTTCGGAATTTACAGTTTTTATAAATTTTCAAATCAAGATTTTTAATTTAATATGCATTAATATAAAAAAGGCAGATATATATTTTTATAATATATCTGCCTTTTTTTATTTTCATCAAAATTAATCTATTTTATTCTTGCTCTCCTTTTAATTTCTCTGCCCTATCTGTTGCTATTAACGCATCTATCATTTCGTCTAAATTTCCATTAAGGAAATCTTCCATTTGATATATGCTAAGTCCAATTCTGTGATCAGTTATTCTTCCTTGTGGATAGTTGTATGTTCTTATTTTTTCACTTCTGTCTCCTGTTCCGACTTGACTTTTTCTTTCATTTGCTAATTTTGCATCTTGTTCTTTTTGTTCTTTTTCATACAACCTAGAACGTAATAATCTCATTGCATATTCTCTATTTTGAAGTTGTGATCTTTCTGTTTGACATTCTGCCACAATTCCTGTTGGAATGTGTGTTAATCTTACTGCTGAAGATGTTTTATTTACATGTTGTCCACCTGCACCTGAAGCTCTATATACATCCATTTTTATATCTGATGGATTTATCTCTATTTCTACATCTTCTACTACTGGCAACACTGCTACAGTTGATGTAGATGTATGAATTCTACCACTACTTTCTGTATCTGGAACTCTTTGTACTCTATGAACTCCACTTTCAAATTTCAATCTACTATATACACCTTTTCCAGTAACCATAAATGAAATTTCTTTATAACCTCCAAGACCTGTTTCATTTTCATTTAATATCTCTACTTTCCAATGTTTTCTTTCAGCATACATCGTGTACATTCTAAATAATGTTCCTGCAAACAATGCAGCTTCTTCTCCTCCAGCTCCTGCTCTTATTTCACATATTATATTTTTTTCATCATCTTTATCTTTTGGAATTAATAATATTTTTAATTCTTCTTCCAATTGAGGTAATTTTTCCTTTGCTTCTAACATTTCCATTTCGGCCAACTCTTTTAGCTCTTTATCTTCCAACATTTCTTTTGCTTCTTCATATGTCTGTTTCACTTTTTTATATTCTCTATATTTTTCAACTACTGGTCCTAATTCTGAATGCTCTTTCATTAAGTTTTTCCATTCATTTTGCTTACTAATTATTTCTGGATCACTTATTAATTTATTTAGCTCTTCATATCTTTTCTCTACACCTTCTAATTTCTGAAACATAACTTTAGTCTACTCCTTTTCACTTTAAATTTCCATTATACATTATATAACAGATTTTTCTTACTTGCAATAGCTCTTTTGGATGTGTTTTGTATTTTTGTATTGTAAAATTTTACATTATATATTAAAATATTTCTAAATATAGTACTGGGGGAATTAACATTGAATACAAAAATGCGTTATATTATAGTTGGTATTGCAATAGGTATATTGTTATTGGTAGCCATTATTATTAGTTGTAATGTAATTTCTAAAAATAATAATAAAACTAAATTAGCAACTATCAACTCCAATGATAAAAAAGTAAAAATATCTTTGCCATCTAATATAAAATTTGTAGTTAACAAAGATGACAAAAATTACAATTTAAATATTGTTTCTTCTGACTTACAAATGTTGATATACTGTAATGAACAAAAAAGTTCATCTGAAAAACCTTTAATAGATATTGTAAATTTGGATCAAACCGATTTTACCGCTAAAAAGGAAAATGTAAAAATTATAACTAGTCCTTCCAAAATTGAACTTAATAATTATGAAGCTTTTATGTATAGCTTTTCATATACTGATCCCACATATGCAGAGGACTTTTTCTCAGAAGTTATCTGGATAAAAAATAATGATACTTTTTATATCTTA
The DNA here is from genome assembly GCA_934167175.1 of uncultured Clostridia bacterium. Lineage (GTDB taxonomy): Bacteria > Bacillota > Clostridia > TANB77 > CAG-508 > CAKPKF01. Next base: position 100,700 of record CAKPKF010000001.1, read on the forward strand.
AATATTGAAATTGTTTTATCAAATTACGAAAACAACAAAGACTTGATTAATTCTATAATAAATTCTTTTACAATTATATAGACTTTTTTTATTTCTTATAGTAAAATTACAAAAGATTTTATTATTGGAGGTTTTTATGTTAGAAAACATTTTTATTAAATATCTTATAACATTTGTTGTTAGTATGACACCTCTTATTGAATTAAGAGGTGCCATTCCAATTGGTGTTGCTCTTGGGCTTTCTTACACCCAAGCCTTTATTGTGAGTTTTTTAGGAAATATAATTCCTATCTACTTTATTGTTAAATATATTAGACCTTTATTTGACTTTTTCGGTAGATGGAAACCATTTAAAATTATTATAGACTGGGCGACTAACAAAGCTACAAAAAAAATTGAGGAAAGTGAGAAGCTTCAAAATTTTGCAATGCTTGGTTTGTTTTTGTTTGTTGCAGTTCCTCTTCCTGGAACTGGTGCCTGGGTAGGTTCACTAATAGCAAATTTTTTAAATATTCCTGTAAAAAAAGCATTTTGGCCTCTTGCAGCAGGAGTATTTACAGCAGGTGTAATAATCCTTATTGCTACAGGTAGTGTAGTTACAATTTTCAATAATGTATAAAAAATAATTTCAGTACATATAAAAATGCCCCAAAAATTATTAGACAAAAAAGTTTAATAATTTTTGGGGCATTTCATGCATTATGAATTTTTTTACTTTTTATTTTAATAACGTTTTTACTACTTCATTTATTGATTTTCCATCTGACTTAGCACCAATTCTTTCTTTAGCTAATTTCATAACTTTTCCCATATCTTTTATAGATGTTGCTTGCAATTCTTCTATAATCTTTTCTACTTCTGTTGTTAATTCTTCTTTTGTTAATTGTTTTGGTAAATATTCATTTATTATATTTATTTCTTCTTCTATTTGTTTAACTAAATCTTCTCTACCACTTTTTTTATAATCTTCTAAAGCATCCTTTCTTTTTTTGCCTTCCTTTGATATTATATTTATAATTTCTTCATCTCCTAATTCTATTTGCTTATCCTTTTCTACTTGTAATATTGATGCTCTTATCATCTGAACTACATTTTTTTTGATTATGTCTTTCTCCTTCATTGCTTGCTTTAAATCTTGCATTAGTCTTTCTTTCATTGACATATTAATAACCTCCTTAAAATATCAAAAATCTAGAAATACTTTTTATTAAAAAAAAATTCATTCTAGATATGATCTTTTTAATTTTATTTTAAAACAGGGTATTTTCTTATACAGAAAATACCCACACTTTTATTTAATTAAAATTTTCTTTTTCTAGCAGCCTCTGATTTTTTCTTTCTTTTTACACTAGGTTTTTCATAATGTTCTCTTTTACGAACTTCTTGCAATACTCCATTTCTAGCACATTGTCTTTTAAATCTTTTTAAAGCATCTTCTATATTACCATTATTAACTCTTACCTCTGACATTACTTCCCCTCCTTCCGGCATTCAAAGCACTGTATGTGGGATTTACCTATGTTTAGGGGTTAAATTTTTACTTTTGTTTTATTTTTCAAAATTTATCTTATTCCCTATCCCCTTAATACGTTATATATTATACATTAATTTGCTTTTTATTGTCAATAGTAAATACCTTATTGTCATAATTTTATAGTAATTTTATTTTTTAAATTTACTTTATATTATTTTTTTTATTTTTTTTTGAATTTTACTCGACATATTTTTTTATCTTATGTTATAATAAGTTATATTTATACGAAAGAAGGGATTTTTATGGTAGGATATGGAGTACTTGCTATAGCTATTTTAGCTTCAGCTGTTGTGTTTGGTACTTTAGGATTCACAATAGCAATGGTTTCAGCAACTTCAAAAGATGTAGATAATAATACTACAGTTGAAAACAATTAAAATAACATTACAAAAGTTTATGCTATTTTTTTAGTGTAGACTTTTTTGTTATGTATGAAATATATTTACTTTTTAATTTACAATTAGGAGTTGATACTTTTATGAATAAGACTATTATGCAATATTTTGAGTGGTACTTACCAGCTGATTCATCTTTATGGAATAAACTTGCCAATGATGCAACTCACCTTAGTCAAATTCGGAATTACAGCTCTCTGGTTACCACCTGCTTATAAAGCATCTGGTGGTGTTAATGACACTGGATATGCTGTTTATGATTTATACGACTTGGGCGAATTTAATCAAAAAGGCACCATTCCCACTAAATATGGCACAAAGGACGAATATCTGCATGCAATAGAAATGCTACATAACAACAATATTGATGTATACGCAGATATTGTATTAAATCATCGCTTAGGTGCCGATGAAACAGAAGAAGTAATTGCTACAAAAGAAGATTTTAATGATAGAAATATTGATACATCCACAGCAATGCCAATTTTAGCTTGGACTAAATATAACTTTGATGCTAGAGGAAATAAGTACTCATCTTTTAAATGGAATTGGACTCATTTTCATGGTGTTGATTGGGATGAATCAAATAAACAAGCATGTATATATAAATTTTACGGAAAGCATTGGGATGAGCAAGTTGATAAGGAAAATGGAAATTTTGACTACCTAATGGGTGCTGATGTCGACTTAAATAATGTTGATGTAGTTGAAGAACTTACTAATTGGGGAAAATGGTATCTTGATTTCACCAATATTGATGGATTTAGGCTTGATGCTGTAAAACATATTCGTTCTTCTTTTTATAAAAATTGGGTACAAGATATCAATGAATATTCAAAAAAAGATTTATTTACAGTTGGTGAATATTGGTCTACTAATATAAATTCACTTTGTAACTACTTAACTGAAACGAATAATCAAATTTCTTTGTTCGATGTTCCACTACATTATAATTTTTTTCATGCTGCCAACAGTGGTGGAAATTATGATTTAAGAACTATTTTTGATGGAACACTGACTCAATGTCACCCTGAACTATCAGTTACTTTCGTTGACAATCATGATACTCAACCTGGTCAAGCATTATGTTCTTGGATTCCAGAATGGTTTAAACCACTTGCCTACTCTTTGATATTATTGAGAAACCAAGGAACACCTTGTATATTTTATGGTGATTATTATGGCTTGCCTGTGAATAATATTTCTGGTATATCACAATTATTAGATAAACTATTATACGCAAGAAATAATCTAGCTTATGGTATTCAAAGAGATTATTTTGATGACCCTAATATTATTGCTTGGGTTCTTGAAGGAGATGAAATTCATAAAGATTCAGGTCTTGTTGCAATTCTTACAGATAATTGTGGCGGATGTAAATATATTAATGTTGGTTCAAATTTGTCCGACTCTATTTTATATGATATAACAGGTAATATTCAAGAACCTGTTTATGTCGATAAAGATGGTAACGGCATTTTTTATGTTAATGGAGGAAGTGTTTCTATTTGGTGCAAAAAGCAACAAATATAGATTAAATCAAACTTTTGGTGGTATACTTTTATTAATATATTTAATAACGAGGTGATGCAAATGAAAAATAATTCAAAAAAAGAAACTGTTGATATTTCAAAGCTGTATGGTGAAGATTGTATTATACCTACTCAAGAATTTATTGAAAAACATCATATAAACACACTTGAAGGATTATCCTCTGATACAGCTTCTGATAATATATCTAAGTATGGATATAATGAATTAAAACAAGCTAAAGAAAAAAAATGGTATCATTATTTTTTTTCTAGTCTATTTACTCCATTCAATACTATTTTGCTTGGAATAACCATAATTTTATTTTATACTGATGTAGTTTTTTCTCCTGAACCAAATTTTGCCAGCATTATTGTTATACTATTGTTAGTTTTATCTAGCACACTTTTAGAATTTTTTACTGAGTATCGTTCTAATAAAGCTGCTGATAAACTAAGAAGTTTAGTTGCTACAAAAACTACAGTTTTAAGAAATGGTAAAAAAATTAGTATACCAAATAAAGAAATTGCTCTTAACGACTTACTAATTCTTTCTGCTGGAGATATGATACCTGCTGATTCAAGAGTAATTGAATCGAAAGATTTACAAATTGGTCAATCTTCTTTAACTGGTGAATCAGATGCAGTAAGAAAAGTAGCTGATACAGAGCTAAACTCAATAGATGATATTGACTCTGTATCTGATTTAGATAATATTTGCTTTATGGGAACAAATGTTATAAGTGGTAGTGCTAAAGCAGTTGTCATAAAACTAGCTAATGAAACTTACTTTGGCAAAGTAGCTGACATGCTTTCTTTAGGCAAACCCAAAAGTAGCTTTGAACTTGGTATTCAAAATATAAGTAAAATATTAATCAGTTTTATGCTTATATTAATACCTGCAGTTTTTCTTGTTAACATTTGGAAACACGATCTTCTAACTGCCTTTACATTTGCCGTTGCAATTGCTATAGGAATTACTCCACTTTTATTACCTGTAATTTTATCTTCTAGTTTAGCAAAAGGTGCTATTAGAATGTCTAAGAAAAAAACAATAGTAAAAAAATTAGATTCTATACAAAGTTTTGGTGCAATGAACATTTTATGTACTGATAAAACTGGCACTCTTACAGAAGATAAAATCGTTCTAGAAAAATATCTTGATATCAAAGGAATTGAAGATATACGAGTTTTAAAACACGCATTTTTAAATGCATATTTTCAAACTGGTTTAAAAGGAAATATTGATGAAGCAATTATAAATAGGGCATTGGAAAATAATTTGGAACCATTAACTACTGAATATAAAAAAATAGATGAAATACCTTTTGATTTTTCTAGAAGAAGGCTTTCTGTTGTTGTTGAAAAAGATGGAAAAAAACAACTTATCACTAAAGGTGCAGTTGAAGAAATTTTAAGTATATGTTCATTAGTCGATTATAAAGGCGAAGTCAGTCCTATTACCAACTCTATAAAAGAAAATATTCGTAATGTATCTAAAAAACTTAACAAAGAAGGATTAAGAGTAATAGCTGTATGTCAAAAAAATGATATTGCTAACATTGATAATTTTAGTGTTACAGATGAATCCAAAATGGTTCTTATGGGATTTATAGGTTTTCTTGATCCACCAAAAGAAAGCGCTAAAGAAGCTATTTCTAAATTAAACAAAACTGGTATAAGAATTATAGTTTTAACTGGCGATAATGCTGATGTTACAAAATGTATATGTAATAAAGTTGGTGTAAATTCATCAAGAATTATTTTAGGAGATGAAATTGATAAGTTAACAGATATGGCCTTATTAAGAGTCTTAAAGAAAACTAACATTTTTGCTAAACTTTCCCCAATTCAAAAAGCAAGAATTGTTAGGCTTCTAAAAGAATCAGGCAATGTAGTCGGATATATGGGGGATGGTATTAATGATAGCCCGTCTCTTACAAATGCAGATGTTGGAATTTCTGTTGACTCTGCTGTTGATATTGCAAAAGAAACAGCAGATATAATATTACTAGAAAAAGATTTAAAAGTTCTAATTGATGGTGCTCTTGAAGGTAGACGTACATTTGGTAATTTGCTAAAATATATAAAAATGGCTGTAAGTTTTAACTTTGGTGAAGTTTTATCAGTAATTGTTGCTAGTATATTCTTACCTTTCTTACCAATAACACCTATACAACTATTAGTACAAAGTTTATTATATGATTTAGGTCAATTATCATTACCTTTTGATAATGTTGATTCAAATTATTTATCAAAACCAAGAAAATGGGATTTAAAACATATTAAAACTTTTATGTTATTTATGGGACCAATTAGTTCAATTTTCGACTTGATAGTTTTTTCATCTCTATGGTTTGTTTTTGGATTAAGAGAACCTCAAGCAGCTCTCTTCCAAACTATTTGGTTTTCTTATGGAATAGTATCTAATTTGGTGGGACTTCATGTTATAAGAACTGCTAAACTTCCATTTGTTCAAAGTAATGCTTCAAAGCTTGTATATTCTACATCTATTGCTTTAAGTATTATAGCTTTAATAATACCGGGAACATTTATTGGAAAAATTATTGGACTAGTTCCTCTACCTATACATTTTCTAGGATTAATTTTATTAATTCCTTTATTATATTGTATAGTAGCTTTAGTCGTAAAGAAAATTTATATAAAAAAATATGGCGAATGGATATAAACATTTATGTATTGAATTGAGGTGTAATTATGGGATTTTTTAAAAAACTATTTTTTATTTTATTAATTGCTCTAGTTATTGGAATAAATTTTGTAGTAATTTCAGGATATCTTATGTACGAAAAAGCTATTAATAAAACAAGCTTATCAGAAAAAGTAAAAACTATTATGGATAACGAAAAATATGTTACATTAGATAATGTTTCAGAGGACTTTAAAAATGCAATTGTATCAATCGAAGACCATAGATTTTATGATCATGATGGAATTGATATGATTGGTATTGGGAGAGCTATTTTAGCAAATATTAAAGCACGAAATCCATCTTATCAAGGTGGAAGCACCATAACTCAACAAGTGTGCAAAAATATGTATCTTACACAAGAAAAACAATTCACACGTAAAATAGCAGAAGCTTTTCTTGCTTTTGATTTAGAAAATTCTTATTCTAAAGCAGATATTCTTGAAATATATATTAACACAATTTATTTTGGCAATGGTTATTACGGAATTCAAGAAGCTAGTATGGGATATTATAATAAATCTCCTAAAGACTTAGATTTAAATGAATCATCGTTATTAGCAGGAATTCCAAATGCCCCTAGTGCATATTCTCCTACTAAAAATAAAAAACTAGCAACTGAAAGGCAGAAAAAAGTATTAGAAGCTATGGTGAAATATAATTATATTTCACAAGAACAAATGGATGAAATAACAAATAAAAAGTAACATTTTAGCAATTTATTTTACAAGTTATCCACATGTTTTCCACAATTATAAAGCGAACTATATTAATAATTTATAGTTCGCTTTTTTATATACTTATGCTTTATTATTTATTTACATCATTAGCAAATTTATTGTTTACTACTTCATCATATGGTACTTTTTGCTTCAATTCTCCTGCTTCTGTCATCACTGTTTGAAGTAACTCAAAATCACTCTGTTTTAAAACTGGATTTTCATTCCAAACATCAATATCTTTATATCTCTGAATAACTATTTCTAATAATTCTAGATTAGTATCTGGAAAAAACTCTATTATGTTTTCTGCTATTTCTTTTGCTGTATGACTTTTTACCCATTGCTGTCCTTCATATATTGCATCTGTAAACCCTTGTATAAGATCTTGATTTTTATTTATATAACTTTTTTTAGCAAAATAAGTAGTATATGGTATTTCCCCAGCTTCTTCACCAACAGAAGCAACAATGTAACCTTTATGAGCCTTTTCTGTTAGCGATGCTGTTGGTTCAAATAATGTAACATATTGAGCATTTCCTCCCGTAAAAGCTCCTGCCATTAAATCAAATTTTATGCTGTCATCCAATACCAGATCTTTTTTTGGATCTAATCCATTCTTTTTTAAAACATACTCCAATGTCATATAAGGCACTCCGCCTTTTCTGCCAGGTATTATTGTTGTATTTTTTAAATTTTTCCAATCAAAATTGTTCTGTTTCGTTTTACTAACTAAAAAAGAACCGTCCCTTTTAGTTAATTGTGCAAACACTTGAGTATAATCTTCTTTTCCCTCATTATAAACATAAATAGATGCTTCAGGTCCTGCAAATCCTATATCACATTGATTTGTTAATACTGATGTCATAACTTTATCTGCACCTTGCCCGGTTGTTAATTCTATTTTTATATTTCTTTTTTCAAAAAACTCTTTCTTAATTGCTATATATTGTGGTGCATAAAATACAGAACGTGTAACTTCATTTACTTTAACATCTCTCATATATGATGTTGATTGTTTTTGACTTTTTAATTTTATCGAAACAGCCGTTATTGCTATTATTAGAAAAATCATTAATGTTAAAAAAATATATTTTTTCAAATAATCCTCTCCCCTTTAATTTTACAAACATCTTATATAAATTTTTTTGATTTTAAGATAAATTTTTCAAGTATTATAACGCTTTCATACATGAATGCTGCCACTATAGCTAATATTATTACACTTGCCATTACTAAATCCAATTGAAATACCTGCCCACCATATACAATTAAATATCCGTAATCCTGCTTTTGATACTAAAAACTCTCCTGATATTACTCCTACTAAAGATAATCCTATATTTATTTTTAATGAATTTATAAATGTTGATATATTGGCAGGAATTATTATTTTCATTAATATTTGAATTTTTTTAGCTTTAAATGTCTTTGCCATTTTTATTTTCTCTTTATCTGTATTTATAAAGCCATTCAATATCTCTAATATTGTTACAATCAATGATATTGATATTGCAACTACAATAATAGCTGGCATTCCAGCACCTACCCAAATAATTATTACAGGACCGCAATGCTATTTTAGGTAAACTATTTAGAACTACTAAAAATGGTTCAGAAACCTTAGATAAAAATTTTGACCACCACAAAATTATAGATATTAATATTCCTAATACTGTTCCTAATCCAAATCCAACAACTGTTTCAAAGCATGTTACACCAACGTGATATAGCAATCCATTTTGTGATAAATTCATAAACGTTTTTAAAATTCTCGAAGGTTGACTAGCTATAAAACTATCTATAATTCCTCTATTAGCTAACATTTCCCAACTTATTATAAAAATAATCAATAATAATATTTGAACTATTATTACATTTCTTTTTTCTTTTTTTATTTTTTTTATATATTTTTTTCTCTCTTCAGAAATATTATTAGCCATGAACATCTAACTCCTTCCATAATAAGTCATAATACTTACTAAATTTAGAGCTTTCACGACAATTTATTGGATTTCTTTTTTCTATATCAAAATCAATTTTATAAATTGATTTAACTTTGGCCGGTCTATGTGTCAATACTACTATTCTATCTGACATACTTATAGCTTCTGAAATGTCATGAGTCACCATTACTGCCGTTATTTTTTCATTTTTTAATATTTCATATACATCCTTTGTTACCATTATTCTTGTTTGGTAATCCAAAGCGGAAAAAGCTTCATCCAATAATAATATTTTAGGTTTTATAGCCAATGTTCTTATTAAAGCTACTCTTTGTCTCATTCCACCAGATAATTGATTTGGATACTTATCTTTAAACTCATATAATTTATACTTTTTTAGCAACTGATTAACATATTTTTCATTTTCATCATTTTTTTTATGCATAATTTCTAAACCTAATATTACATTACTATATATATTTCTCCATTCTAATAAACTATCTTTTTGAAGCATATATCCAATCTCTCCATCACTATATATGCTTCCTGAGTCTTTTTCTTCTAAACCTGAAATAATTGATAATAAAGTAGATTTTCCACATCCGCTTGGACCTATAATACTTAAAAATTCACCTTCTTTTACACTAAAACTCACTTTGTTCAATGCCATAGTTTCTCCATTTTTGGCTTGGTACTTTTTTGAAACATTCTCAACTTTTAATACACTTCTCATTTTTCACATTCCTTTCTTAAGGCACAAACTATGTTAAAAAATTTTATTTTCACAATTAATTTTACCAATAAATGTATCGTACTATATTATATTTTCATGTCGCTTATTAGGTTACATATTATATTTTCGTTTTTTATTTAAAATCTATTATTTGTTCATATATTTTTTATTTTTGTATATACTATATGTAGAAAAGTTTTTTAGATAATATATTTTTTTTAAGAAAAAACTTGACACAATCTCTAAAACATATTATACTTATAGAGTAGTTTAAATATCGCGAGGTGGAGCAGTTGGCAGCTCGTTGGGCTCATAACCCAAAGGTCGCAAGTTCGAGTCTTGCCCTCGCAACCAACTCCAAATGACTGAAATTATTATTTTTCAGTCATTTTTTATTTTTAATTAATATTGAAAAATCTGATTAATCTATTTTTTCTCTTTTATATTAAAGTAAAAAATTCCAGTGGACAAATATTTACTTCTTGGTATATAATTATTGTAGATTATTATTTGGAAAGAGAGTTGTTTTATGCAAAATTCAAAAAATAGATATCTTCCTGATGTTTTTAAAGAACTACAATCTAATCAACCTCAAAAAAAATCTAAAAGCATTAAAGAAGAAAATTTTTCTAAAATTGAATATCCTAAAAACAAAACAATAAAAATACCTGCATATATTGTGTTTCTTATAGTATGTTTTATTTTTTCATTTGTATTATTTTGCACAAATACAATTTCTTCTGCTTCAGATGATAGAAATGGAGAAGATGAAAATCAAGTTTTAACCACATATTTTGAACCTAATAACAATACTTTGGATATGCAAAATATTATAAATAATAATATTGAAATAGTTAGAAAAAAAGAAGTTGTATATGAAGAAAGAGAAATAAATTTTGAAACAGTTTATAACAATGATGCTAACTTACCAAAAGATGAACAAGTAACTACTAGAGAAGGCTCTTTAGGAAAAGAAAAGGTTAAAGCTGTTAAAATATATGAAAATGATACTTTCCTATCTGAAAATATTACTGAGAGAACTACTTTAGTTGAGCCTGTTGCCAAGTTAGTTTCTATTGGTACTTCTACTTTCCTAGCAGATTATAAAATTCATATAGGCGACACATTATATGTAACCAAAAATACAAATTTATTAAAAGAAGCTAATTCTAATTCTTCTAAATTACTTAGTTTATCTGAATTGGATGATGTAAAATTAGTTGGATTAGATACTAATTTTTGCAAAGTTTCATTTAATGGCACAGAAGGTTTTATAGATACTTCATCTATCACTTCTTATCATAAAAATCCAGAGTTTGCAGAAAAAAGTAGAATTACCAAAATAAGAAAAAATCTAGCTAAAAATATGGACTTAAGAAAACCAAGTGGCTTCACTTTAAATGACTTTGCAAAGGTTCTATCCAAAAATTCACTTGATAAAAACAAAGTTTTTGAAAATAACTATCAATCATTTTATAATATAGAACAAAAATATAATATTAATGCTGTATTTTTAGCATCAGTTGCCATACATGAAAGTGGTTGGGGAACTTCCGTTATAAGTACCTCTAAACATAATTTATTCGGTTATGGTTCTTTTGACAGAGACCCTTATAACTCTTCTTTCACTTTTAGTACTTATGGTGAATGTATAGAAACTGTTGCTAAAGTATTTATAAAACATTATCTAAATCCACCTAATACACCTATATACGATAATGAAATAGCAAGTGGAAAATACTATAGTGAACCAACTTTACAAGGTGTTAATAGAAGATATTGTACAGATACCAATTGGTCTAACAAAGTTTTTACATATATGGAAAATTTATATAATAAACTATAATGAAAGGTGTTTATAATGAAGAACAAAAGAAACAAGAAAAAGTTTTTTTCTATTATATTAATATTGATCGTTTTTATGTTAGCTTTTATATATTATAAATTTGTTTTTAATAGCATATATATTAAAAATACTTTTTCTAAACAGTTATCGGATTTTTATTCATATAATGAACATCCAATATTTAAGATATCCGATATATTATTATATAGCAGTGCAGATGCTGTTGATAATACACAAGAACAAAATCTTCAAAATTTAACTATTTATCAGTTTACTGATATTTCTATAAAAATAGATAATACCAGTTACATAACATCTTTAACTGAGGAAAACACAATAGACAAACTTTGGATTGATGATATAAAAATAAATGTTAACTCTGATAATTGGACTCCTTCTTTATTATATAAAAGTCCTTTTGATTTTGGCAAATTTAAATTATTAGAACAACCTGAGAATAAAGATAAAATAAACTTCGAAATTTTAAATACTAATGAACAGAATCAAAATTCAGAATACTCTACACCTAAATTTTATACTGATTGTTCTAATCCAATTACTTTAGGATATTTGTGTAAGGATTCAGCAAATGTTTATGCCATATATGAAGATAGTAATAGAATATCTTTTTCTGGTAAAATTTTGAATGGAGCTGGAATTGAATTAAATAATCTTGCTTATACATTAAACTTTAGGATTAATTTAGTAAATAAATTAGGCGATACTTTTTTTTGCTATTTAAATTTATCTGATACATTTAATACTTCTAATAAAAATGAATTATATGATGGTCATGTATTAAAAGAAGAAAAGCCAGAAGGAAGCATTTATAATTTTATACACCAATTATAAAATTATTATATCTTCTCTAAAAAAGAATGAAACTATATTTTTAATTCTTTTTAGAGAAGATATATTTTTATGCTACTTCACACAAATGTTATTTTTTAAATTATTAAATTTCGATTCTCCTATTCCGTGGCACATTTTTAATTTCATCTATACTATTAAATCTTCCATTTTCTTCTCTATATTCTATTATTTTTAAAGCTGTCGATGGCCCTATACCTTGTAATCCCTCTAATTCTGTTTGTGTAGCTTTATTTATATTTACCATTATTTTATTTTCAGATTTGTTTTTTGAATCACTATTAGCAATTATATTTTCTCCGTTTCCATCTTGTATGTATTTTAATTCTTCTATATTATCTTTATCTTCTATGCTTGGTATATAAATTTTTTGTCCATCTTCCACAACATAAGCAAAATTTACTTCTTTTGTGTATGCTTTTTCTGTTAAACCTCCAGCAGCCTCTATAACATCTATTAACCTTGCGCCTTCTTTTATTTTTACTATTCCTTCTTTTTCTATTTCCCCTGTTATATGTATAATAATGTCATTATCTGGCTCACCATTATTCATGTTCTCTCCATTTATGTTACCTGCTATTTCATTGTTATATTCTATTTCCAATTCATCTGTATTAAAATTTATTTTTGAAAAAACATAATAGCCTATTAGAGTTATCATGCTAGCTATAATTATAAAAATTGTTATTTTTTGCTTTATTGTTAATTTAATCATCTTATCACCTTTCCTTTATTTTTTATATCTTAAATACTAAAAAAAATATTGAAATTTGTCTAATTTTAGGATATATTATTAATAATATATTTAGAAAGAGGAATGCATAATGAAATTCAGAAAAATATGTACTGTTATTATTTTTACATTAATTTTTAATTCTTTTATTTTTTCTAACACTGCATATGCAGACGAAAATTCTGTTAGTTTAAAAATTTATTCTCCATCTGCTCTTTTAATGGATGCAAAAAGTGGGAAATTACTTTGTGAAAAAAACTCTAGTGAAAAAAGATATCCAGCAAGTACTACAAAAATGATGACTGCTATATTAGCTGTTGAAAATTGCGAACTTTCTGATGTTGCTACTGTTAGCTATAATGCTATATCTTCACTTCCTGCAGGATACACCACAGCTAATTTGCAACTTGGTGAAGAACTTACCATAGAACAATTATTACATGTTTTATTAATTCCTTCAGCTAATGATGCAGCAATAGTTTTGGCAGAACATATCGCAGGTTCTACTGAAAGTTTTGCTTCCATGATGAATACAAAAGCTGCTGAACTTGGATGTAAAAACACTCACTTTACTAACCCTAGTGGAGAACATGATGAAGATCATTATTCTACAGCATACGATTTGGCTTTAATTGGTAGATACGCTATGACAAAACCTATTATTAGAACAATAGTAACAACAACATCATATACTTTGCCTTCAACTAACAAATACGATAGAGTTGATAGGTCTTTTACAACTACTAATGATTTAATTAAATACAATTCACGAGCTCGTGCTGATAATTATTATTATAAATATGCAAATGGAATAAAAACTGGATACACAAAATATGCCAAAAACTGTATTGTAGCTAGTGCAGAAAAAGATGGACTTGAATTTATTGTTGTTGTTCTTGGAGCTGAACAAACAGAAAATGGCTTAAGTGCTAGAGCATTAGATTGTAAGACTCTTTTTGACTATGCATTTAATACATATCACAATCAAAAAATTAAAGATAAAAACTCAGTTTTAAAGGATATTGAAATTCCGAATGCTACTAAAGCTACTAGACATTTAAATGCTTTAATTGCAGATGATATTTCAGTTCTTACTAAACAATCTAGTGAAGAATTAAAACTTTTACCAGTAATATCAATTAATGAAAACCTAAAAGCACCTATCTCTAAAGGACAAGTTATTGGTAGTGTTACTTATTCGGTTGAGGATATAACATACACATCAGATCTTATTGCAGAACATGATGTTGAAGTTTCTAATAACTCATATTTAAAAATATTTTTACTTGTGTTTGTTTTAATTTTATTATTTATAATTTTGAAACCAAAGAAATCAAAAAATAGAAAAAATAGAAAAAATAAAAAAGCTGTGAATATAACTAGATTTAGATAATAGATAAGAAGTAGTTTCCTACTTCTTATCTATTTTTTCCCAAAGATCTTCTAAATTGTAATGCTCTCTTTCTTCTTCTGTAAAAATGTGAACTATAATGTCTGAATAATCCATTAAAATCCATGTTCCTGAATTGTACCCTTCTATTTTTACTGGTTTAATTCCTTGTTTTTTTAAATTTTCTTCTATATTATCTGCCAAAGCTTTTATGTGTGTACTTGATGTTCCACTTGCTATTATAAAATAATCTGCTATAGTTGTTTTATCTTTTATATCAACTTTTTTTATATCTATGGCTTTTTTATCTTCTAACACTTTTATAATTTGTTCTAGTAAAATCATTTTTATGCCTCCTAAATATTTATTATTTATAATCTTTACCTATTATTACAGTAATATCTACATTTGAATTATTTTTTCCTGTAGAAATAGTTCCAACTCCCAATACATCTTTTAGTTCTGAAAGTATTTGTGAACTTTTCCCAGTTCTATTAATTATTGTTGTTTTTGATGTATTTTGTGCTGTTCCTGTTTTTGTTACATTGTATCCTTTCTCCTTTAACAATGCTGTTACTTCACTTAACTTTGATTTACTTCCCGTCCCATTTAACAATTGTACTTTCAAATTCTTAGATACTGAAGTATCAGCTGTTTTAGTAGTATTTGATACCTTATTAGTATTTGTATTATTACTTGTATTATTTCTTTCTTCCGCTATTTCTGTTGGAAACAATTCATCTATAACATTTTGAGCCTCTTTTTTGTTTACAGTATAAATCCATACATTGTTACATTTTTCTGGGACTCCTGGTAATACTTCTGTTTTTAAATTTTCTGTTTTGTAATTTACAGCATATGGAATGTAATCTTTGGCTACATTTATGTCTATATTAGTATTTACATTTTCATTTGCTATGTCTATAAATTTTTTAATTTTTAGCACATTATGTGGTTGCATAGTTTGCTTTATAGTTTCTTTTATAAACTCTCTTTGTGTTCTCATTCTACCAATATCTTGTTCTCCATAATCTGCTGGATACGTTGTTCCATCATTATTGTGCCTAAATCTTAATACTTGCTCTGTTTTATTGCCATCTAGCAACTGTTCTCCTGCCTTTAAATGAATATGTAATTTTTGACTATTATCATCATAATTCATATCTATTGGTACATTAAATTTTACTCCACCAATAGCATCTACCAATTCAACCAATGCTTTTGTATCTATTGCAATGTAATAGTTTAAATCTAGTCCTGTTACATCATTTACTGCTTTTACTACTTTTTCTGGATATTTTCTCTGGTATATAGCATTTATCTTGTCTCCACCCGTAGCTTTATTTTTATTTTTTCCAACAAATGTATCTCTTGGTATAGACAATATTGATGCGGATTGCATTTTAGGGTCATAGGAACAAACCATAATAGTGTCTGTTAAATTCCCACTTTCCCCCATCAGCAGGAATTTTATTTCCGGCAATTCTTTCAATGTTTCTTCATTATGTCCTACCATTGTTGATAATAGACCTTGTAGACCTCCACCATTTTTATGGCTTCTATATGTTATAAATGCTACTGTTCCTAATATTATTAATACTATACTTAGTATGATAATTAGCACTTTTTTTTTCTTATTTTTCACTTTAGTTCACTCCTAAATTAATTCATAATTCATCAATTAGTATAACAAATGCATTACTAAATAGCAATGTTTTATCAAAAATTCACATAAATTACACATTTGTATCAAAACAAGATTTTAATAATAACATTATTATTATATAGTATTGATGTAATTTTTGAATCCAATATTACTCTTACTACACCACTTAAATCTAATACAGATGATACTAGCATAATTATCGCTAATGCCACATACACTATTAATAAAGCTTTTAAAAGTCCATACAATGCTCCTCCTACTTCGTTGAACTGTTTTAAAATTGGTAAGTTTGCTATTATCTCTGCAATTTTTTTTGCAAATATTAAAGCAACTCTAGTAATTGCAAATAACAATATTATTACACATAATTTTACAATTTTTATTGATATTTCTTTTGCTGCTATTTCTATTATCTCATTTTTAGCTTTGTTTTTTGTATCTTCTATATTTTTATTTATATATTTCAATATAGTTGTTTCTTCTGTATCATTTTCTTTTTTATTATCTTCTTCTCTTTCCAAATTTACAACAATAATTTTTTGTATATTTTCATCAAATTCGTAATTTTTTACTATATAATTTGATATTGGAAAAAACAATATTAATGATACACATAATGATACTAGAAAAGAAAATATTCTAAATGCTACTTTTATCAAGCCTTTTTTATATCCTATTAATACAGTTGAAAATATGATTGCAATTATTAATATATCTATTATTACACTCATAAAAAACCTCTCCTAATTCTTATAATATTATTATTTCTATTTTATCTCTGTAAATAATTCCTGCAATATTACTTCCTAATACTATATCTGTTATTTCTTGATTAGATACATATTTTTTTATTAACCATCCATTTGAATTTATAAAATGTACTTCTGACCCTAAATTTAAAGCTATCGTATTGTCGTATGTATATAAGTTCTTTGGTATTCCATCTAACATATATATACTTTCTTTTTTAGTATTTAAGTTTATTATACTTATTTGTGAATTTGTTTTAAACACTGACTGGTTTTTTTCTAAACATTTTACTAAAGAATTGCTAGCTTTGATATCTGCAAAGCTTATTTTGTTTTTCTCTAAATCTTCTAATACTTCATCTTGTTCATCAATTATCATATGAATTTTATCATTATACATACATACTAATTTATTTTTATCTTGATATTTTATTTTTGTAATTAAAACATCATTTTCTGCATTATATGTATGCACTATAGAATTTCTCGGATCCACTTGTGCTTTTTCAATAGAAATTACTTTTACACTAGATTTTATAATAGAACCAGCTGTACTAATTTCGGCTATTGCCAAGTATTTATTGTCATTTGATATATCTATATCTTCTGCAGTTGTTGATGATAAGTATGTTTTAAATAATTCTTTTCCCTCTGGATTAAATGTTATAATAACTGTTTTATAACTTGTATCTGACACTATTGCAGACACATACCCATTTTTATTAACATTTAGTTTTATCAAACTTCCTTCTATGTCCTTTTGCCATAATATGCTACTTCCAGATATCAAACATATTTTTCCGCCGTTTTTTTCACCAATAGCTAAAAATCTATTATTTGCTTTAAAAATTGGTGTTCCAATATTTACTTGCAAGACCTCTTCTTTTTTTCCAAATTGTGAATATAAATTTAAATTATTTTTACTTAAAGTTACTATATACCTATCATATGCATATATATATTGATTTTCTTCTGTACTTATTTCTATATTTTTTATATTGTTCTCCGTTATTTCTTTTTTTAATATATATTTATCTATACTTCCTCTTATTTTATAACTTGCTATATAACCACAAAAGGCAAAGCTAATTATTAATAATATTATTACCACTATCGTTGCAATTGCTACTTTTCTTTTTTTTAGTCTTTTTTTGCTTTGTCCATAATCTGTAAATTTATATAAGTTCAATTATATCACCTCATCTTTTGTTATATTGTTTATATCAGTTTTTTGTTTTTTTTTCAAGTTTTCTTTTTAATTATCATAATTATTTGTATTATTCCTAAAAAACCAAATATGGGATATAATATATTAATTAATTTTGAAAATCCTATATTGGATATAATTACAGTAGAAATACACATTAATATATTTATTATTTTGTATATTTTAGGACTTTTCACAAAATTTGATAAAATTGCATAACCAGATGATAAAACAGAAGTTAATATTGCTATTATCATAAAAAATCCTCCCAGCACTCTATATACAACTCCACTACTATTAGCTATTTCTATTATTGGTATTTCTATTTCTTCCAAATTATGTATTTTTGAAATCATCAATAGTATTAGTATAGATATAGTTGATATTATTATCACATTAATTATCATTATTAGCTTCAATTCTTTTTTTTCATTTAAATACTTTCTAAATGTTACTAATACGGGCACTAACAATATACTATTGTAACTTGAATATAATACAGTATTTACTATAAAATTATTCTTAATATGCATATGTTCAATATCAGATGGGAAATTCACAAATGTTACATTTTTGACCGATAAAATTAATATAAACACTATCAAAATTGGTATTAATATTATAGAAATATCTACTACATTTTTTATGTTTTTTCTAAATATTATATAACATAATATTCCAGATATAATACAGCCCCATATATTAGATATTTCAAATTCTTGAAACATATATGCTGAAAATGCAGCAACCATTATATAAAATGTAATTACTAAAAAAATATTAACTATATTTTTAAAACTATTTTTTATGAATACATTTTCACTATTAATAATATAACTTAAAAAGTCATCATATGTTTCTATATCAAATTTTAATACAATTTTTAATGTTTTATATATTATTATTCCTATAAAAAATGCACTAATAATAATTCCTATAATACCCTTTAAACCATTAGTTCCAAAAAACAAATATATTTCTCTACCGAGACGCTAAACCTGCTCCAACAATTGTTCCTATTATCATAAAAACCACTTTAAATGCATTTATCATAAAAAACCTCCCTGCCATATTTTATTTGGCAAAGAGGTTTTTTATACTTTAACCATTATTTTTTTCTTTTTCTTCTTTTTGAAACAAATCCACCTATTAATACAATTATTACTGGTACAATGAATATTATTATTTTTATTATTCTATCTTGTGCTTCTGTTGCATTATATGTAACCACATTAGTATTCTTTTCAATTTTTATTGCATCTTCTCTGTCTGATAATACTGCTATTGAACTAAGTGCAAAATTTTTATTATTATATAGGGCAACCAAAGGAACATTTTGATTTCCTATTGGTATATTACTATAATCTGTTATAAATAAATTTGATGCACATATTACCATAGATGATGTAGTTTCATCATTTATTTTTTTATTAATTTGAGAAGCTATAGTAAAACTTCCAACTTCTTCATCATTTGTAGCACTTGCTGAGGTAATAGATAAATCTTTTCTAAAGAAAGATTTATCACTTGTTGTTAATAAATTATCTACTTTTAATCCTAATTCTTCTAATTTTTCATCATCAACAAAGCTTAATTTTCCAGGATTAAATAGCACTAATGCCCCTGATTTTGATATACCTTCTGTTATTTTATTATATGAACTCATGCTTGGTATTACAAAATTGTTGGAACCATTTAACAATTTTTTGGAATCTGTTTCTTTAATTACTCCTTCATCAACAGAAACACCATATAAATCTAGAATTTTTTGAACATTTGGGCGTTTTTCTCCATTTAATTCCGGTTCTGTAAACCATAATATTTTTCCACCTTTGTTGATATATTCAGTAATTTTTGTTACTTCCATATCATTAAAATCTGTATCTGGTGTCATTATTGCAAGTACAGAACAATCATCTGGTATACTTCCTGCTGAAATAAGATTTAAAGATTCAATTTCATTAACTTCATTTTTTATGTATGCAGATAATATTGTCATATGATCTTTTATGGAATATTCATTATGCCCTGTCAAGAAATATATTTTGGAATTTTTTCCTGATAATAACGTCACTATTGTATTTGTTATTCTTTGCTCTGTTAAATCGATTTGCTCATATGTTGTATAATCCATTGTATATAAATCATCTGGTGTTAATATTTTGCTTTTATCTCCTACCTCTATAATTATAACTGAAGCCTCTTCTGTTATTCCATATTTATCTTCTAAATCTTGTCTGCTTCCTGCTGAAATTACTTCATATGATATTTTATCATTTTCTTGTTTATATTGTTTTACCAATTTAACAGGTGTTGAGTCCTCTTCTATACCAAAGAAATATATTTTTACATCTTGATCCACATTTTTTATTTGTTCCTTTGTTTGATCTGATATACTATTTATTTTATCTTTGGTAACATCAATATCTTGCAAATCTAACTTCTTTATTCCATAATTAATTCCTATAAATAATGCTATTACTATTGCTACTAATAATGTTGTTTTTGCAGTATCTCTTAACCATTTTTTCTTAATTATACTTATGAATTTTTTCACAACTATCTTTCCTTTCTATTTATTATTTAATACTCTTTCTTCTTTGTAGTACAATCATAGTTAACAATATAAATAATATTGTAAACGTCACAAGAGAAGTTATATCGCTAATTGACACTCTTCCTGATGGAAAGTTACTAAATAAATTTATTAGTGAAAAACTAGAAAATATTTCAGAAAATTCTGGTAAAAACCATGTTATTATAAAAAAAGCTATAGTTATAACTCCAGCAACTATTTGATTTTCTGTTAAGCTTGATGCAAACATTCCAAATGATATATATGCCATACTTAATAATAAGAATCCCAACATTGTAACAATTGATATAAGCACTTCTGGTGTTCCAAAAAATTTTAATATTATAAAATACATAAGTGTTGCTATTTCTGTAATTATGATTATTCCAGTTGCTGACAAAAATTTTCCCATCACTATATCTGTAATACTTTTAGGTGTAGTAAATAATATTTGTTCTGTTCCATTTTTTCTTTCTTCTGAAAACATCCTCATTGTTAATATTGGAACTATAAAAGTAAGTACACTAGCTACTGAATAAAATAGATTTTCAAATTTTACTGAGCCACTCATATATACATCGATATAAAAAAATATACTACACATTGCTAAAAATAATCCTATAAAAACATATCCTATTGGCGTACAAAAATATGTTTTTATTTCTTTTTTAAATACTGCCCACATTATTTTTTATCTCCTTCCTTTTTATTATTTTTTACATTTTCTTCTTTTTTCATATTTTCATCATTATTAATTATCTTTAAGAATGCATCTTCTAATGTTGCCTCAGATTTTTTAAGTTCAAAAATAGTTATTCCTTCTTTTGCAAATTTTTCAAAAATTACTTTTCTTAAGTCTACTTCGCCTTCTGAATTTATAATATATTGTTTTGTTCCATCCTCATTATCTTTTACAAGTTTAATATCTTTAACTTCTTTTATTTCTTTTACAACATCATTAATTTTGTTTTCAGTATCTTCTACTGTTACAATTACTGTGTTTTCACCTTTTGCCCTATTTTCTAAATTTTCTGGTGTATCTATTGCTACTATTTTTCCTTTATTTATTATAATTACTTTTTCGCAAATTTGGCTTACTTCTGATAAAATATGTGAACTTAATATTACTGTATGCTTTTTCCCTAATGATTTTATTAGATTTCTTATCTCTGTAATTTGTTTTGGATCTAACCCTACTGTTGGTTCATCTAAAATTAAAATTTTAGGATTTCCTATTAAAGCACCTGCCAAACTTACACGTTGTTTATATCCTCTAGATAAGTTTTTTATTAATTTATTCTTTACATCAAATAAACCTGTATCTTTTAATATTTTCTCTATATCTTCTTTTATTTGTTTTGCATTTACACCTTTTAACTCTGCCATATATTTTACAAATTCTGCTACTGTTAATTCTAGGTATAATGGTACTCCTTCTGGCATATATCCTATTGCCTTTTTTGCTTTTTTTGGTTTTTTCAATGTGTCAAAACCATCAACTATGATTTCTCCTTCTGTTTGTTCAATAAATCCTGTTATCATATTCATAGTCGTACTTTTTCCAGCTCCGGTTTGGTCCTAAAAAACCAACAATTTCACCTTCTTTGATTTCAAAGCTAATATTGTCCACAGCCGTAAAGTTTCCATACTTTTTAGTAACATTTTTAACTTTAATCACGAAATTTCCCTCCTTAGAAAATTAATAAAAATCTTAATATTATAAATATTACCATTATAAAATTAGAAATTCAATATTATCTTCATTATTCACAAAAAATTCACATATTCCTTGCCTTTTAGTACCTCTGTATTTAAGTTTTTTAAATTTTTTAAACTTTTTTGTATTGACACGTGATAAAAAATGTGCTATTATAGTTAAGTACTTGGTTCAGTAGCTCAGCTGGATAGAGCAACGGATTTCTAATCCGTGGGTCAGGGGTTCGAATCCCTTCTGGATCACCAAAAAAGATTTTCTTAAATAAAATAAGAAAATCTTTTTTACTTTTTAAAATCAAGTATAGCCAAGCAAAATGCTTGGCTATTTTTTTAATCTCTCCAAAAAGCTTCATACCCTCTATATGCTGAATATATATCGAATTTGCTAGTAACTTCATAAGGAGCATGCATTGATAATACAGGAACACCACAATCTATTACATCTATACCTTTATTTGCTAATATATATGCAATTGTTCCTCCTCCTCCAACATCTACTTTCCCTAGTTCACTAACTTGATATGCTATATTATTTTTCTCAAATACATTTCTGATTTTAGCAACATATTCAGCATTTGCATCTGATGCTCCAGATTTTCCTCTTGCACCTGTATATTTATTAAGTCCAATCCCATGTCCTAAATATGCTGAATTTTTGGTGTCTGAAACAGAAGCATATATTGGGTCATATCCTGCATCTACATCTGCCGATAACATTTTTGAATTGCAAAATAATTTTTCCATTTTATTTGGTGCATTTTCTCCTTTTTTGTTTAACATTTCTGATATAAAATATTCAAACATTTGAGACTCCATTCCTGTATTTCCCATACTACCTATTTCCTCTTTATCTGCTAATATACATACTGCTGTATTTTCAACTTCATTTAAGTTCATCATAGCAGATAACGATGTAAATGCACATACTTTATCATCTTGTCCATATGCTGCAACCATGCTTCTATCAAATCCTAAACTTCTTGCTCTAAATGCAGGTACTAATTCTAATTCTGAGCTTACAAAATCTATTTCTGTCATTCCATATTTTTTATTTAATATATCCATTATATTAAGTTTTACTGCATCACTTATTTCTTCATCTGAATATGGCATACTTCCAACTAGAAGATTTAGTGCTTCTCCACCTACACCATCTTTTAATTTTTTCATCATTTGTTCTTGAGCTAAATGTGGTAATAAATCTGTTATCGTAAATATTGGATCATCTTCATTTTCTCCTATGTTTATTTCTACTTTTTCGCCATTGCTTTTTACTATAACTCCATGTATACTTAATGGTATTGTTGTCCATTGATATTTTTTTATTCCTCCATAATAATGTGTTTTAAAGAATGCAAATCCTCCATCTTCATATAATGGATTTGGTTTTAAATCTAGTCTTGGTGAGTCTACGTGACTTCCTATAATATTAATTCCTTCTTCTAATGCTTTTTTTCCAATTACTGCTAAATACATGCTTTTTTCTCTATTTACAAAAAACACTTTATCTCCTGGATTTAAAGTTTCAAATTCCATTATATCTCTAAACCCATTTTCTGTTGCTATTTTTCTAGCTTCTTTTATTACTTCTCTTTCCGTTTTAGCAATATTCATGAAATTTATATATTTTTCGCAAAAATTGAACATTTCGTTTTTTTGTTCTTCGCCAAGAGTATTCCATGCCTCTTTCCTTGCATTAAATAATCTTTTTTGTAATTCTTTTGTTTCTGACATTGTTTACCTCCTTAATATTTTTTTATAGTATATCACTAAATTATATTTTTTACTACTTTTCACTTATATTTTTTTGTTTTATGCAAACAATATAAAAAGGAGGTATTATATGAATTCATATTGGATTGATTCAACCAAAAATCTAACTTCTTACCCTAAACTTGATTCAAATCTAAATACTGATGTTTGCATCATTGGCGGAGGAATTACAGGAATTAGTTGTGCTTATAAATTAGCTAAACAAGGATTAAATGTTATTGTACTAGAGAAAAATAAAATTGCTAATAGTACTACTGGAAATACTACTGCAAAAATTACTAGTCAACATGGGCTTTTTTATAAATATTTAAATGATTCTTTTTCAAGAGATTTTGCAAAAAAATATTTAAATGCAAACGAAGAAGCTATTTTAGATATAGAAAATATTATAAATTCTGAAAACATTAAATGTGACTTTTCCAAACAAGATAGTTATGTTTACACAACTAATACTACTGAACTTGAAAAAATAAAGAATGAAGTAAATATTGTTAAATCACTTGGATTTAATTGTAGTTTTGAAGAAAAAATTCCTTTACCAATAAACATATTAGGTGCTATAAAGTTTCCAAATCAAGCACAGTTTAACCCTTTAAAGTATGTTAACCATCTGTGTGCTTCCATCACTACTAATGCTGGAAAAATATTTGAAAACACCACAGTATTAGATATAAAACATGAAGATAATTCTTATTTAACTCTTACGGATAACCATTATATAAAATCAAAATATGTTATTATAGCATCTCATTATCCTATAATTAACACTCCTGGTTTCTACTTTTTAAAAATGTATCAAGAGACCTCATATGTTATAGCAGTGTCTTCTAATAATGAATTTCCATCTGGTATGTATATAAATTCTGAAAAACCTACTTACTCATTTAGAACTGCTATTGATAATACTAAAAAACTTCTTATTATTGGTGGATTATCTCATAAAACCGGTCAGGCTAAAGATTTATCTCAAAATTATAAAATATTAGAAAACAAAGCTAAAGAATTATACCCCGATTGTAAAGTTGAATATAAATGGCAAACAGAAGATACAATATCTTTAGATAAAATACCTTATATAGGAGAATTTTCTAAAATGATGCCTAATGTATTCTTAGCTACAGGATTTAAAAAATGGGGAATGACTACCTCAAATCTTGCTAGTAATATAATAACAGACAAAATTTTAGGTATTGATAATGATTTTCAAGATATTTTTCTTTCAACTCGCTTTCATCCAGTTAAAAATCATACGGAATTCACTAATATGATTAAAGAAACTACTAATTCTTTAATTACTGAAAAGTTGAAATTATCTGAAACAGATGTAAATAAAATTAAAAAGGGAGAAGGCAAAATTATTGAAGTATCTGGCAAAAAAGTTGGAGTATTTAAAGATTTTAACGGAAATATTTTTTCAGTAAACCCTACTTGTTCTCATCTTGGCTGTTTGCTTAATTGGAATAATCTTGAACTTACTTGGGATTGTCCTTGCCATGGTTCTAGATTTGATTATACTGGTAAGTCATTATATTCACCTAGTATACGAGATTTAGAAAGATATTAAAAAACATATAAAAAAGTATTTTCTACTTTTTTATATGTTTTTTTTCCAACCCTTTATGTCACTTCTTTTTATTGCTCCTACCAAATTTGCTCTAACCATAGGTATTTTTAATGTTAATGTTTTTATTAACTGTTTCATGTCTTCTCTTTTTGAGAAACCATCCATTGGACAGGCCTTAGGCATTACTGTTATATTATTTTTTCTTACAAACTTTTTTACATATTTCTCTGGTGTATGCACTAATGGTCTTATTAGTGTTATGCCAGATCTATCCATATAACTTACCGGTGCAAATGTAGAAATAGTTCCTGTATACAATAAATTCAATAAAAATGTCTCTATTAAATCATCTTGATTATGTCCTAAAGCTATTTTATTGCATGTTTCCCTAATAGCTACTGAATTTAATATTCCTCTTCTTAAATTTGCACATAGTGAACATGGATTCTTTTCCTTTCTTTCATCAAAAACAATTTGTTTTATTTCAGTATTTTCTATTATCAGTTCTACGCCTATCTCTTGGCAAGTTTTTCCAAGCAATTTTGTATCAAAAAATTCAAATCCTGGATTAATACTTACAGCAACTATTTCAAATTTTTTTGGATAAAATCTTTGTAAGTTTTTTAATCCCATAAGCATTGTTATTGAATCTTTTCCTCCCGAAAGAGCAACTGCTATTTTATCTCCTTCTTCTATCATATTAAATTCATCAATTGCTTTACGCATATAGCTCAATATTTGTTGCATTTTCCACCTCTTTTCAATACTCATTATTTTACCATATTTGCTATTCCAAATCAACACACCTATCTATTATTATCTTTTCTATTATAGTATTTATTTTCCTAATGCTTACCTTTTTAAACAACAAATTTGAATTATATATATTTTATTGCTATAATAATATATATTTTATAAATTAGTGGATGTGAATTAGATGTATTATACATACATGATAAGGTGTGAAGATAACTCAATTTATACAGGTATGACAACCGATTTAGAAAAAAGAATTAATGAACATATATTTAAATTAAAATCTGGAGCAAAATATACCAAATCGCATACTGCCGTAAAACTAGAAGTTGCTTGGAAAAGTAAAACTAAATCATTGGCTTGCAAATTAGAATATCAAATAAAAAGACTTAATAAACAACAAAAAGAAAGTTTGATACATGGTGAAAAATTATCTACATACTTATCTGGAAAAGTAGACTGTAGAAGGTATACAAAAACAAACCCTATTTAAAAAGCCATTTATTTAAATGGCTTTTTATTACGTTTAAAATCTATATATAATTTTATCATTCATAGAAAAAATACTTATATAACTTATATTTTATTTTCAGTCTATCAATTATGAGATTTTTGTATCTTGAATTTTCCATAAATTGATTAATTTATCTATTTAATAGCTCTTTTAAATATTCTACTTTATTTATGTCTTTGATATAGTAGTTCTTGTTTTCATAAGTAGTTATTCGATAAATTCTATAACTATTTTGTTGAAATAATTTTTCCTTTTCTACTTCTGTTAATTCAAGATTATTTTCATCGTTTGTTATTTCTAAAATAAACTGTTTTAATTCATTTAAATCAGTTTTGATTGTTGATATTTTTTCCCTTCTATATAGATCTGTGTCATGTCTTTCAATAACTTTGTTATTTTGAAAATCGACTTCATAATATATATAATTTTTAGGAAAATCTATAGATATTAAATATTTAGAATTTGAATCTAATGAAAATTCTTCACTACTAGTTTTCCACTTTATAATGTGTTGTGTTCCTAACACTAGTATAATAAATATTATACTAGCAATTGTCGTATATAACATTACTTTATATCCAAAATTGTTACCATATTTTTGATTTAGTTCGTTTGTACATTCTTTAATTGTGTTAAAATCTCTATTATTCATTTTCTTACACCTCAGATTATATATTTTTACTTACTTTTTGTCGAATATTTAATAGCAACTTTACCTTATTTTATTATATCAGAATCAAGTGATATTTCATAAATTATTTTATTGCTTCTTTTGCTATTGCATCAACATTTTGCTCTACACAAGATTCATTTATTGATTTAACACTACTCATAATTGTTCCCTCTTTTTATCCTATTTTTACTTCATCATGCCACGTGCTAAAGCCATTTTTATTTATATAGCAAAAACTTTGATTTTTCTTTGTAATCTGCAGTATTTCTTGTTTTGAAAAGACAAATAAATATTTTTTGTTTCGGATATTAATGTTTATCTATATTGTACTATAGTTTTCTATAAAACAAAATAGCATTACCTCAATTTCTTGAAATAATGCTTAGATATGGTCGAGGTGACAAATGAGTTATAACGATAGTTTTTCCTTTAATTTCAATAATTTTTCACTATTGACATTTTTTTCAAATAGCTCTTTATATTTTATATCCTTCCATTTTTAACATAATCTACATATTTTTTGTGGTTTTGTATTTCGAGAGATTTATAAATATCTCCATAAGTATTTATTGTTGTTTGAATATCTGCATGTCCCATCAATGCTTGTAATATTAGCAATTCTCCCCCCAGCTTCTATACACCTTGTTGCATATGTATGTCTTAAACAATGCACACTATATGTTCCTGTTATTTCAGCATTCTTATAAACTCTTTTAAAATGAGAATTTACCATATTAGTTTCTATTAACTTTCCATCTGGATGACAGAATAACACATTATTTTTATTTTTCTTAATCTTTTGCAATGAATCTCTTAAGACTTTTTCAGTTAATTTGCAAAATTATTTAATGTTGCCATATTTGTTCTGTAGGCATCACCTTTTTTTCCTTTTCTAAATTTTGAATTTTCTATTTTTGGGCTAATATCAATAATAGATTTAGTTGTTTTTTGAATTACTGTATCTAGGTCATTACCAGATTTTTTCATTGATATTTTGTATTTATATAAGCTTTCAAGGGCTTCTTCTGTTTCACCTGTAAATAATTTTCTTATCGGTTCTTTTGTCTCGATATCTTTGTCAATAGTTAGTAAAACTCTACCTCTTAAATAATGAAAAAATTTATCACAAATTTTTTTGTCAGTAATTTTTTTACATATTTCGCAATTTTTAAGTTTTTCTATTTTAACAAATACACCTCTCTTTACTTTTTTATAAGTAGGACACATTGGTAAATTTGACTTTTTCTTTGGATTTTTTCTGAATATACTCCAGATGTAATTCCTTTTTTTCAAATAATTGCCCTCATTTCTAGGTCAATTATAAAAAATAACTTCTATTTACCAATTAAAAGCTATTTAAAAGTGAAACTAAGGTAAATATGGATTTGTTTTTACCTCTTGTAAATTCTGCATAAATTTTTTCTCCTTCCATTGACACTTTTCTAATACTTGTGTATCCTATAAATATGATGTGTAAAATATTAAGTAACTTTATAAAATTGCAAGTTAATTATATAATGGATTTTACAAAATGCAATAATGTTTTAAAATTTTACACAGAGGTTGTAATGAGAAAAATATCAGATGACATGTGTTTTCAAGGTTTCTATATATGGTTTAATATTGAAAAAAGAAGAATACATTTTTACTCCCAATTTTTTATTATGAAATTTAGAAAATGTGAATAAAGCGGTCTTTCTTAAACTTAAATTTATTTCTAAGATTACTACTAATAGCATAGCTAACTATGAACTCAAAAATGAAAAAGTTAGCAAATGTTCATTTATATGATTTACACCGTATGCCGAAAAATTAGGGCTAATGCTAATTCGATTTTTAATACTGATTTTTCAGATTTTATAAATTCATATGATAACTTTTATTATGCATATGGAATAGAACTGCTAGAACAATATTCAAAATTTTTTAAGTTTAAAAACAAATGTTCTACTGAAAATTTTCTATTAGACGACTTTAAAGACTTTTATAAACATATCAAAAATAATATGTCCATTATTCAAAGAGATTTTAAGGAAACTATAAATTTTCTTTATAACTTAATAAATATAAAACTAGTACGACACAATCTAAATTTATTGCTTCTATAATTAAGCAATAAACAAATTTATATAAATACATTAATAATATAAATATAAATATAATTAATTATACATATTCTGATAAAGCAGAAGATTATAAAAATTCTTCCTTTGATACTGTTTTTTCTGATTTATCTTATGATATATCAATACTTAAAGTATCCAATATTTATACAAGTAATTAGTTAGGTGATATACTTTTTATTATATTAAATCAGCTAATACAAAATAATGATACTGCAAGAACTTGTCAAAATTGTGGTAAATATTTTATTCCTAATAAGTTAAATGAAATTTACTGTGACTTTTTACATAAAGATGGAACTACTTGTAGAGACAAAGGAGCTTGACAGACATATAAAAGGAACCTTCAAAACATACCTGATTTATTGGAATATAGAAGAACATATAATAAAAAATTTAATGCTGTATTTAGAAATAAAGAAGATAAAAAATCAAAAAAAATTTTTGATAAATGTAAAAAGTCAGCACAAGCAGAAATAAAAAAATTCAAGCAAAACATTATATCCGATGAAGAATTATATAATTGAATGATTAATCATAAATAAATCTATATCTAAAAGTACTTAAATAAACAGAATAGGAGATAAAAAAATGGAAAAAAATATAGAAATATATAATAAAAAAGAAAATTGCAATATAAGAGCAAAAATATTTTTTAAAGATTCAATTAATAAAAGTAATAGCATTTTTATATTTTGTCATGGTTTTTGTAGTGGAAAAGGAAGTAACTCAATAAAAGTAGTTGCTAGCATGCTTTTAGAGTGTGGAATTCCATCCATTTCATTTGACTTTCCCGGACATATAGATAGTATTCAAGGTACAGACAAGCTAAAAGTAGATGTGTGTATTTCATACATTAATTCTGTAGTTGATTTTATAAAAGAAAATTATCGAAATAGTATTAAGATATCTTTTTATGCTATTAGTTTTGGTTCATATATTTTGTTGCATAAGTTAATAGGAGATAATTCTTATTATGATAATATTGTATTAAGATCACCTGCATTTAATATGAAAAATATTTTGGTTAAATCATTATTAAAAGATTCTTTTGAACAATATAAAAAAATAGGAAAAGCTAGAGCTGGACATGGTGGTAAAATTGAAATTCCATATGCTTTTTATGAAGATTTAGTTAGTCATAATTTATATGATAATTACAAAGAAAAGAGAAATATTTTAATAATTCAGGGGGCTCTAGATGATACTGCACCAATTGAAGACACTTATATATTTATAAAAAATAAACCAGAAATTGAACTTATAGAAATAAATAATATTAAGCATCATATGGAGCCAGAAGAGATCTCTCTAACTACTGAATTAATGCTAAAAAAATTAGGTTTGAAACAGTTGACATAATTTTTGAATAATGATATAATAACCGCATAGTTTTATTATATTTAGCTAATTAGTTTCGATCTTTGCTAAAAAATATTACCTATGGAGGTCATTTTATGTCATACTTAAAGAAACAAAAACTTGGTAAGTGGGGATTTGTAAACGAAAATGATGAACCTATTTGTGAATTCACTTATGATGAAGTTAGGAATTTCTCTGAAGGAATTGCAGCAGTCAGAGTAGGTAACAAATGGGGTTATATCAATGAAAATGGGGCTGAAATCTGCGAAATTAGATATGAAACTGTAGGAGATTTTCAAAACAATCTTGGAGTTGTAGACAAGGAAGGAAAAAGGTGCTATTTAAATCCAATAGGAGAAGAAGTTACTGTTACAAACTTCATGAATGAAGAAATGATTTTTGAAGGATGTAAAAGTTGTGCGATTGGAAATCATGCAATTACAAATTTACCTGGAGGATATTTATATGAGGATGAACTCATTAATGTAACAATAGATCCAGAAATTCCTATTAAGGGGTTTATTGTTATAGGAACTCAAAGACATGTAGCTACTACTACATTAATGACAAGAGATGAGAGAATTCGAATAGAAGATATTACTAACAAGGTAAAATTAGCTCTTGAGTTTTTAGGTCAAAAGAACATTCTCTTATTTGAAGATGGATTTGTTGAACATTACAGAAGATGGATTATTCCATCTGATGATTGGATGTTCCAATTCGGAAGAGGCAAGAATCTAAAACAAATTACAATGTATGCTAGAAAAAATATGACAATGGAGCAAAAAAGAGAAATGTTACTATTTGCAGAAAAAGTAAAAAAATTTCTTGAAACTAATTAGCTAACAGTGGGGAGAATATTATTCTCCCCACAAAACAATAAAAAAGGATGTTAAGTATGAATTTGTATGATTATTTTAAAAAAAATATACAAATGAATAGAATAAAAGATTTTAAAAGTGATACATATGAGTTAGCTTTAACCAGATATGTTATGAAAGAAGCTTCAAAACTTTTTTACCGTAATTATACTTTTTTCTTAAACAAAGAAAATATAAATGATAGAGATGCTATATACAATAAAGAAATAGATTTGAGTAATGTACAAGATTTTTCAATCGTTTGCAAAAGTTATTGTGACATACTTAGAGAACTGCTAAAACAAATATATCAAATAGATTCTGAGGTAATCTCCGCTTATAATGATAGATTTAAACATGTTGACTTACTTATAAAAACCAAAGGAGGAAATAATTATATTGTTGACCCATTAACAGATTTAATTGAAATGCAAGTAGCTTTAAAAACTAACAACTTTGCCTCAAAAAAATACTATGAAAATTCTTATGTAGGAATACTTGATAATGTTAATTTTCTTACAGAAGATGAATTAGAACAAATAGATGATAAAATTGGATATAAAAATGATACTGTTTACTTGGATGACTCTTTAAGAAATTTGAAAAATGATTTTTATAATTTTGAAGAATTTTTACAAAAAAACGAATCTATCGCAATAGAACTATTGGGGAATGAATATGATGGTAAAAAACTTTCTGGATATGAAAAAATAGATTTAAAATTAAAATATATTAGTAATCATTTGAACAATAGAAAATATTTAAATGGTTTTGTGGAATTAATAATGTTTTCTGATATAGTCATAAAAAATGTATTTTCAGAAGAAGAACAAAATAAAATACATGCTTATAGCTTTTTTGTTGATAAAGAGGATTTACAAAATTTTGAGTTATCAAATATTCTTAAAAATTCTGAAGACAGAAAAAGAGGAAGAGTTATCAGCATAAATGGAAAAAACTATATATTTTCATTAAATGAAAATACATTACAATATGATGATAAACAATGGCAACAAATTGTAAAAGAAAACAATATATTTGTTAGACCAGAATATCCTGT
Source organism: uncultured Clostridia bacterium (assembly GCA_934167175.1). Lineage (GTDB taxonomy): Bacteria > Bacillota > Clostridia > TANB77 > CAG-508 > CAKPKF01. The sequence goes on from CAKPKF010000001.1 coordinate 133,703, forward strand.
TCAATTATTAAAATATATTAAAAATAATGGAACAGATAGAAATATAGTACATAATAATGAATTCTTAAGATTATTTAATAAATTTGAAACAGCTTTATTAAATAGTGGAAAAACTTTAGAAGATATAAAGAATGATAATATTTCTATTCAAAGAGATATGATTTTGACTAAATTTGGGAACAACTATATTTCATATAAGATAGAAAATGGTCATTTAGTAGTCAAGGATCATGGTAAGAATCAGAAACATATCATTATTTACGAAGACGAAGGAAGAAATATTACTTATAAAATAGAACCTATTTTAAGACTTAATGAAAAATTATATTTGCATGAATTTGATTCAAATGGATTATTTGATCTTGATGATGTTACTGAAATAGAAACATTAGTATCTCCAATGACAAATGGAAAGTATTTATCAAGAAATGCATCATATTATGATGCAAAAACTTATTCAGAACTTTCAAATCAAAGGAGAGAATTACGAGAAATTCTAACAGAAGATTTTTCAAAAAGGAACTTTGTAATATTAGAATATTTGGCTAATAGCTCTGCCAAAGTCTATTTTGAAGAATTAAAGAAAAAAATAGAAAATCAAGATAATAATGTACTACAAACTAAAAAATGTTTAGAAGAAGATTGCGAAAATATAATAAGATTTTTTGGCAATAAACCGTTATTAAAACCTATTTATGATTTACCAGAGGGAAAAGATAGAGTTTTAGATAGGCATATTGAGATGGATAATAAACAAATATTATATTTATTTTGTTCTAATTTAAAATTTAGTAAACCCAAACATGTAATATGTCCAGGATTAGGTTCTATTTTTGTAGGTCCACTGTTAAAAAGTATGTATGGATTTGACTATACTAATATATTGTTTAGTCTATATTCAAAAGATGAAAAATTAAGAAATATTTCTGAACAAAAAGTATTTGATGAATTATTCAGCAATGATAAGTGGAATACAACATCAAATGAACTTTTATTAATTGATGATAATGTTGGCTCATGTAATACAATGAACACTATAAGAAAACAGTTAAAAGAAAGAGAAAAAAATTGTAAATTTGGAGCAATTAAATATAATTGGAATTTTTATAATCAAGTTAAACACGGAGAACTAGATCATCCAACTTTTGATATTAGTGAAGTTGATTTTTTAACGATACTAGATGACCCAGGATATTGGATAATGAGAGATTCTATAAAGGCATTGAAAGAAGAAGGCGGAGATGCTTATTTACAAGTTATGAAACAAGAAGGACTTAGAAAAGATGATATTCCAGATATATCGATTTTAATACAACTAGCAGAGAAATATTCTAAAAGTGCAGATGTTGACTTATATGATATGGATAGTGGAAAAATAAAAAAGAGTTCTGCTTTTTTATGTAAAAAATTAAAGGATCAAATAAAAGAGATTACTAGGGATGTTAAGTCTCAAGATTGGAGTAGAGATGAGTAAGTTAAAAAAAGAATTAAAAGAATTTTTAGAATACAAGAAGAATTATAAATTTACACAAAAAGAATTAATTGAAAAAGATGAACGTATATATTGTGAAAACATAGTACTTAAGGATAAGAATGGAAATAAGACTAGTGAAACAGAAAAATGGATTGATGTAGGATATAGAAATATAGGAGATTTCCCACAAATGCTTTCAAATTTGTTTCCATATAATTTTAAATTCAGAGGGAAAAAATTAGCTAGCATTGAAAATTTCTTTCAAGGAATAAAATTTAAAGACAAAAAAATACAAAATTATATATTTTCATATTATGGAACACAAGCTGTACATATAAAAGCGGCAAGTAATTATAATTGGAGGAAAACAGGGATAATATATTGGCAAGGAAAAGCAATAAAAAGAGATAGTATAGAATATGATTTGCTAATTGACGAATTATATATTTCAGCAATACAAAATCCTATTTATAGAGCAGTATTATGCAATTGTGATAAATATATCATTCATTCTATAGGAGAAAACGAAAAAAAAGAAACTACTTTTACTAGATATGAATTCGAATTTCAGTTAAATTGTTTAAAAGATTTTCTACATAGTAAAGAAAAAGGAGGATTACATGAATAGAATTGTTAATTGGCTAGGACAAACTATGGAATTTGAGGGGAATTTAAGTTTAGCTATTGCCAAACATGAAATAACAAACTTTCCAGGAAAGTATGTTTATGAGGATGAATTATTTAATATAGCTACAGATCCTGAAATTCCTATAAAAGGGTATATGATATTAGCAATATCTAAAGAAACACTTACAATAACCGACTTAGCCAAAGAAGAAAGAAATAGATTAATTGATTTATCAAATCGATTATTAGAAGCAATGCATAAGTCTGGTTTTGAAAAAGTGATGATATATCAAGATGAAGCAAGTTCTGGCAATTTACATATAAATTTTATTCCTAGACATGAATGGACTTATAATTTTCATTCTAATTTTGGCGAGATGGGAATTTATGCAAAAAATAATCTTAATACAAGTGATGAGTATAGAAAAGAATTGTTAGAAAGTATCGAAGAAATTAAAAAGAATTTTAAATAAGACTACTAATTGCGTAGAGGATAATTCTTAATGAATTTCTCCCTCCCACACCACCGTAGATGCCGTTCAGCATACGGCGGTTTAATTTAGAACTTTATGAACTTTTTCATATTGGTCTAGTAGAAATACTAGACCTCTTTTTCTTAATCTTTCGTTTCTTGTGTTTGCACAACTAAAAGCGATTTCATGCATCAACCCTAATTGTCTTAGGGCTTTATATCTTCTTCCATTATTTCCATATTACAACTCTAATTCTTGTTCTAAGTTTTTATCAATATCGATTATTTTCTGTCTCATGTTTGCTATTCTAAATTAATTCATCCAACCTATTACTACATAATTTATTTTCTTTATTCTGTTATCTAAGTTAATTCTCCTACTCCTATCAGTTAATTGTTTCAGCCTTCTTGTTAGCTTTTGATATGACTTTATGTGTGGCTTTGTTTTCCATTGTCCTTTAAGTTTTTTCCAAAAGCTAAAACTCGGTTCGCTGCCTTTTCACTTTTAACAAGTATTATCAGTCATCTGCATATCTAACAAATTTTAGTTCTCTAGCTCCTAGTTCCTTGTCAATTCATTAAGCATTATATTACTTAGTATTGGAGAAATATTGCCCCCCTGTGGTGTTCCTTTTTCTGTCTTTTCAAATACTCCTTTTTCTAGTACTCCTGCTTGTAGATATTTTCTTATTAATGATACAACTTCTTCATTTACTATTCTTATTATTATCGATATTAGTAAGTCTTGATTTACTGTATCAAAGAACTTTTCTAGTTCTAAATCTACAGCCCATTTATACCCATTATTCATTATTTCTTTGACTTTTTGAATTGCATCGTGGCAACTTCTATTTGGTCTAAATCCATAACTATTTTCTGAAAATATTGGTTCTCAAATTTTACTTAGTTGTTGTGCTATTGCTTGCTATATTACTATATCTACTACAGTTGGTATTCCTAGCTTTCTTTTACTTCCGTCTGTATTTGGTATTTCTACCATTCTTACTGCTTTTGGATTATATTTTTCTAATGTCTCCCCTGAACTTGGTTCCGTTTTCTTTCAAATATTGTAGAAATTCATCTACTTGCATATTATCAATTCCACTTGCACCTTTATTTGCTTTCCCCCTCTTAAACGCTAAGTTCATGTTGCCTTTTGAAAGTATTCTCTCAAGCAGTTCGTTAGTTACTGTTTTAGTATCGATTTCTTCTTTTGAAGACACAGCCCAAATACTAGGTACTTCTACATTGCCTTTAGTTTCCAACTTATTCTCTTGTAGATAATCTTTAATATGAAGTTATCTACCATTATCATATTTTTGATTACCTTTCAAAAAAAATCTTCCTATCGATCAGTCCTTCACAAATTGTATATATCCAATTTACCAATATGACCTCTGCTGACTTCTGATATTTCACTCTAATATCTCTATTAGCATTTTCACACCTAGTTCAAGGTATTTCCAAAATATCAGACCTCCCCAGGTAAGAACAACAACCTTTCTCTCATATATCTGCCACATTTACTGTATGATCCTCGGATAGCTATTGGGCTTTGTTTTGTCAAGCAAACTCGCCCAGCTCAATTCAGCCTTATATGTGATTTCTGTTCGTCAGACCGAGATTTTGCTATTGACTTCTTTCAGATTCCACCTCACGATGGGCACCATTGTCTTTGCTAATAGTTCGCCACTATCAGGCACTATATGGAACTTTCACCCACAAGTTGTTGCCCATGCTGGGGCACACGCGAAATAATAACCACCCGTTTCTCGAGTGGTTTTCACATGCCTTTATAGGGCATATAACATTGTAGCACCTCAAGGTGCTGGCTTTTCACTTCGTTCAAGCCTTAACGCATTTACTACTGTAGCAAACCCTTAAAAGGGTTATGGTTTTCCTTCTTTGTTAATTTATCTTCTAGTATATCTTCCTTTTCTTGGTCTCTTTTATATTTTCTAATTGTTGCTTCATTTAATCCGACTGTACTTACATAATATCCTGTTGCCCAGAAGTTACAATTTCCGTATTTATATCTTAAATTTGCATGATCTTTGAATATCATCATTGAGCTTTTCCTTTCAAATGTCCCTCTACTATTTCTACTCCTTTCCACCTACACAAATCCTGGATATATCCCATTATATCTATTCTCAATTTATTATATATTACTTTTCTTCTATATTTTGGTATAAATATTATATGATATTTGCAATTCCACTTTGTATGTGATAAAGTATTGCTCATAGATATCACTCCTTTCTGATATTTTGTTGGCTTGAACACTAACATTATATCATGGTTTGATATCTTTTTTCTGTAAGCCTTTAAAACAACACCAGCATAGCTAGCGTTTTTTTATTTCTCTTTGTGGTTCAACACACTAAAGCGAATAAGAGTATGTCCAAAAAGGACATACTCTATTTTGTACGTATTGAAATAATTAATAGTGAGTAATGAACTTTATATTATCCAGATTTTCACGGAATTTCAATACGTGCCACAAACTTTCCATAAATCCATTATCCTTAAGTGAAGGACATTCAGTACAGTTTCTAGGGCAATTTTGCATAATAAATTTAGCACTTTCACTATGCATAAGACTTTCAAGTTCGTTTTCTTTTCCTTCCATTACCCCATAGTGGTAGTTGAGATCTGTAATTTTATCCCAAAGCACACAACACATGAGATTTGTTCCATATAATGGTGGAGAAATAAGAGAACTCCAACACCTAGTGGGCTTATCTCTTTCAAGCATTGTCCTATTTTTGTAAGCAGTATTCAAATTGTTTGGAAGCTGAAAATCTTTAAGACCATAAGAATAAGCAAATTCCCTCAATTTTATAAGTTCTTCTACCTCTTTCTGTGAAATGCTTTCATCTTTAACACTCTCAAAATCAGGAATGATAACTTTAACTCCTTGAAATACATCTACACCAATATTTGCAATTGTACGAATGAATTCATCGTAATGTCCTGCATTTAAAGGTCTAATACAGGTTCTAGTTCCGATTAATAAAGTATCTTCTTTTCCTGCTTTAGCTCTTGCATTACATAACCTATCCAAAAGATTAATTGCATCAACATATGAGAAATCTCTATTTTTAGATTTCTGATTAGAATAGATTTTGTAAGCTTCTGAACCAATACCAGGGAAACTAATTCTAATAAAAGCGACATTGTTTATCAAACATTCCAATAATTCATCAGATATTTGGCTTCCTGTACTCACATAGACAAGTCCCATATTGCATTCCTGATTTGCATGCTCTAACATTTCAATCCTATTTTTGTATAAATCTGGATTACCTTCTCCACAAACTTCAAATCTGACTTTGGTAAAGCCACGTTTCGCTGAATAAGTAGAGATTTCACTCAAAATTCTTTTATACTTATCAATAGGAATCATCGGATATTTGATGTGCTGATCCTCAATAGCCCACTTTCTACTTGGACAAGCCAGACAATCTTTGCAATCAAAGTCGCAGTATGGGAAATCTTTTGCACTTACTGAAAGAATTGGCATTTGATTAATTCCATGTTGAACTACATATTTGACTGCCTCACAGTAATCTTTTTCTGTTAAAGGATAAAGATGCTGTGGAGACAAAGAACGTGAATACCAAATAGTTTTACCTGTTGCCATATCAAATGCTGAAAACTGTTTTGCTGTAAGGATACTATCCTTAAAAGATGTGTTGTTCATAATGTAATCCCCCTTCTATGTAAGAAATGTGACAATATTAAATTTTACAGTATTATGTTAACACTTTTTGCAATATTTGTCAATAATTATATCTATTAAAATAAATTATAATCATTTAACAAATCATAACCACACGTAAAACGGGTGGTTTGCTCTTAGTCTAGAAGGCTTTTGTACTGACACTTCTGGGCTTAAGCCCTTATGAACTGTTTGCCAACCGCATTTCTTTCTCAGGCTATCACTTAAATAGTCCTAGTCCTTTTTTCCTTTTCTTTTTTTCAAATGGAGCTACATATTCTTTTATACTTATTTGATCTGTTGCTATATCTTCCTGTAGTTGTTTTTTATATATTCTTCTATTGCTTTTTTGTTTTTTCTTACTATATCCACATAATATCCTTTACCCCAAAAGTGCTGTTTCCATATTTATATTTTTAATTTGCATATCTGTCGAATATCATCAAACTGTTTTTCCATTTTAAATATCACATTATACTTGCTACACTATACTTTGATGGAACACTTACAAGCATATGTATATGGTCTGGACATAATTCTGCCTCTATTATTTCTACTCCCTTTTGCTCACGTAATCTTCTTAATATCACTCCTATATCTTTTCTTATCTGTCCATATATTTGAATTCTTCTGTACTTTGGTGCAAATACCAAATGATATTTGCAATTCCATGTGCTGTGTGCTAAAATATTATTGTCTTTCATGACAAAATTCTCCTTTTTTTATTTTATTTGTGGTTGGCGAATCACAAATAAAATAAAAAAAGGAGGATTTTTTCTACTCATAGCTAGAAGCTTTTAGAACCCCGTGTAAAACACTGGGTTTTCATAAATCAAAAAATAAACAGTAAATTGAATTTACTGTTTAAATATGGTCGAGGTGACAGGGATCGAACCTGCGACCTCATGGTCCCAAACCACGCGCGCTACCAACTGCGCTAC
>CAKPKF010000002.1 GCA_934167175.1 uncultured Clostridia bacterium
ATGGATTTATCACGATAAAAGTGTGAAATTTGAGCTAAAACCTGAAATTAGCCGATTAATATAATATCCCCAAATTTAAGGCTTTTACCCCCGTATGCACTACAGAGATAATAGCATTTTCAAAAGCAAATACATATTTTGAAAGATTGAATACTTGCTTATTAGGGTTAAGTGTAGATAGTAATGCTTCACATTTAGCATGGATATACGAAATATTTTGTAAAACTGGAATTAGAGTTCCATTTCCAATAGTAGCAGATAGAAACGGAACTATAGCCAGAAAGTATGGAATGATATCAAGTGATATAAGTAACACAGAAACAGTTAGAAACGTGTTTGTTATTGATGATAAGGGAATAGTTAGAGTAATATTAGTGTATCCTATGAATATAGGAAGATTTATACCAGAAATTATTAGGATAGTTCAAGCTCTTCAAATGGCAGAATGTTCAAATGCATCAACACCAGCTAATTGGTTACCACAGCATCCAGTGATTTTACCACCACCTAGAACTTTTGATGAATTGCAAGCAAGAAATAAAGAAATTGAACGACAACAAAATGGTATGAGCTGGTATTTGAGTTTTAAAGAGCCAGAAAGAAAATGTATTGAAAAAACAGAATGCGAAATAAATGATAAAACTAAAAATTAAAAAAATAAAATATTACTTTTCATTATATATAATGTTATGGTTAAATTAATTTTAAGAAAGCCTACAATGTTTAAAATGTAATTAAGTAAATTATATTAGAACATTAAGGTTTTTGTTTTTATATTTTAGAGAAAATATTATGATAGTGAACTAACAAAAATGAAAAATAAAAAGAGAGGTAAAAAATAGTGAAAGTATTTATAACTGGTGTGGCAGGATTTTTAGGAAGTCATCTTGCAGATAGAATGATAGAATTAGGACATGAAGTTCTTTTATAAATGATTGTATATTTTGTTTAGAAGAGGTTATATTACAAGAAAATTTAAATGGTGAAGTTATTAATATAGGACCAGATGAAGAATTTGTTACAATAAATCATTTAGCAGAAGAAATTGCTAAAAATCTAAATTTTCAATTAAATCCTATTTATGTCAAAGAGAGACCAAATGAAGTTAAATTTGCAACATGTTCTTCAGAAAAAGCTAGGAAATTATTAAATTATAAAACAAAAACAACTCTTGCAGATGGAATAAAAGAAATGGTTGAAGACATAAAGAAAAAAGGCCCAAAAGACTTTAGATATAATTATAGTATTGAAATTAATAATGAGAAAACACCAAATACATGGAAAAATCAAATTTTATAAAAAATATATCTTGAAAAGTTGATACAATGTATGGTAAAACTTTATAAAGAATTATAGTACAAACGAAAGAGGGAGAATATATATGAACAAAAGAGCATTAGTATTATGTGGTGGAGGAGCTAGAGGAGGATACCATATAGGAATATGGAAAGCTTTAAAGAAAATTAATTATTATCCTAATATAATAACAGGTACATCTGTAGGAGCTTTAAATGGAGCATTATTTACTTTAAAAGAAGATGATTTAGCACTTGAAATTTGGGAAAATATGAGTATGGACACAGTTTTTGAGGCAAAAGAAAATAAAAATATAAATGCAATAAATTCTGTAAATGAATTTATATTAAGTCTTGGAAAATTAGGAGGAATAGATCCAAAGCCATTAAAAAAATTAGTAGCTAAATTGGCAGATGAAAAGAAATTTCGTGAAGAATCAGACATAGAATTTGGTTTAGTAACAACAGCATTAAATCCAATAAGAAAAGTCGAAAAATATATAGATGAGATGGAAGAAGGAAAAATTGTAGATTATATACTTGCAAGTTCAGCCTGCTTTCCAATAATGCAAAAATATCAAATAGGTGATACTGAATATGTTGATGGTGGCTATTCGGACAATATACCTTTTGAGTTAGCACTAAAAAGAGGTGCTAAAGAATTAGTAATTGTTGACATGCCGGGAATGTTTAAATTAAAGAAAATAGAAGATATAAATGCAAAAGTACATTATATTTATCCAAATCAAGACTTAGGAAATTTCTTGTTGTTTAATAAAGAAACTTCCAGAAGAAATATGAAATTGGGATATTTAGATACAATGAAAGTATTTGATATGTTAGAAGGACAATATTACACATTCGAAAAAGGTGCACATATAGAAGCAGATAAGTACAATAAGCAATGTAAAGCTGTATATAGGAAAATATTTACTAATCTTCCAAGTATAGGAACATGGGAAAAAATAGCCACTGATAAAATTTTAAGCTATATAAAAAATTATAATAAACGTATATTTGAAGAGAAGAGCAATGTGTTGGACATTTTAGAAATTTCTGCACAGGAATATGATATAGATTGCACGAAAATATATAAATTTAATGAATTACTAAGTTTAGTTTTAGAAAAATATTATAAAAGTGCAGAAAGTGATCAATATAAAGAAATATTATCAATGAGCAAAATAAAAGAAAGTATAGGAAGTTTAGAAGAATTAAAAAAATTAATAAAAAGTTATGACAAAGGAAATATAATAGCATATATAGTATATTTGTTAATGTTAGATGAAATTACATTAGTACAAAAAAGGCAGATATTAGCAATAAGTACTGTTATGCCAAGTTATGTGTGCAGTGCAATAATGATTGCAGGATATAAAAATAAATAAAATTATAAAAAATGGGTACAATAAAAATAAGCTAAAAATCAATTTAATGATTTTAGTTTATAAGGAGGCAGTTTAATGAAAAAAAATCAGAGAATCAATTGTACTGTAAATACTTGCAAATATAATAATAAGCAAGAACAAGAGTGTAATTTAGAACAAATAATAGTAGAACCAGTAGCAGGTTGTAGTACTAAAAAGCCAGATGAATCAATGTGTTCAAGTTATGAAAATCATAATTTATAAAAAAACTCCACTAAGATTTTATATTCTTAGTGGAGTTTTTTATCGTATAATATAAAATTTAGATTGCATGATAACAAAAATTGAAAAAATTTTAATAACCACTTGCATATTTATATTTAGTATACTTAAATGTTGTAATGTTAATGTCGTATGCAGTTGTATCTTCTAATATTATTGTTAAAATATTAGTGTCAGATGAGCAATATGCGGATTCAATTAATTTATTTAAGATAATATCTGTTTTATGTACTAATTTCTTTTTAGAATTCACGATGCATAAATTATTATTTTTATCTGTTGCCACATAATATTCTGCTGTATCATTTGGTCTCCAATTTTTTGTGTCAAAATCATAAGATTTGGTGTTTGGCGACCAAACAATATGTTTTTCTATAGAATATTCTTTTTCTGCACTTTTTTGAGCATTATTTTTTTCATTTTCTAAGCTACTAATTTTTGTATTTAAAGTTTGTATTTCTTCTTTTAATTTGTTGACATCTTCGTTCGCATTGTTAGATTCAATTATATTAGTAGTATTATTTGATGATGACTTTAAATTCTCGATTTGAGTATTTAAATCTGTAACTTCATTCGTAAGATATTCTTTTTCAATATAAATCTTATAGATAAAAAAAGTTAAAACAACAATAATTATTATTGCTAATATTAAAAAAAACGTTGATAAACTTATTTTAATTTTTTTTTTTTCTTTCAATGTTTTTCCTCCAATCTTTTGTTTAATTTCTTTATATTGATTATATAGTTTTGGTTAAATTTTTGCAATAAACTATTTTAAGTTTTTATTTCTGATGGAATATAAAAAATTAGTGCAAAGATTGGTAATTTTTTTTCAAAGCCACAATAAAGTACGAAAAAAGCATAGCTATTGCTATGCTTAATGGTGGGCAGGGATGGATTCGAACCATCGTACTCAAATGAGAACAGATTTACAGTCTGCCGCCTTTAGCCACTCGGCCACCTACCCATATGAAATTAATATAAAAAAATGGTGCGCCCTCAAGGATTCGAACCTTGGACCCACCGGTTATGAGCCGGTTGCTCTGACCAACTGAGCTAAGGGCGCATGTCGTATTGCCTAACGACAAGATAGATTATAAACAATATTTTGGAATATGTCAATACTTTTTTGAAAAAAAATAAAATAAGTGAATTTAAAAAATAAAATCAAGTATTTTTAGGAGAAAAAAGTAAATATTATGCAAACTATACGAAACCATGAATTTTATATGTGAAAATATAAAAATAAGAAAAAATCATAAAATAAAAACTTTTTACATATTAAATAATACTTTATACATATAGTTTGAAAAATTTAATTTTTTTTGTAATAAAATACAGACATAAAGAAAAACGAAAGGAAAAAATAAATATGGTTGATAAATTTTGTAATTATATAGTAAAGAAAATTCGTAATAAGATGCCAGAGATAGATAATGAGAGAGCAGAGGTAATAAAATATGGACTGGAGCTAATAATAGGAGAAATTCCTAAAATATTTCTACTTTTTATAATAGGTTTCTTGTTAGGAATAGGAAAGTTAACATTATTTGCATTTTTGATAATGTTACCATATAGAGCACTCACAGGAGGATTTCATTTGAAAACACATCTTGGATGTATAATATGCACAAATTTGTTCTATTGTGGAAATGTAATGTTAAGTAAATATATAGTATTTGACCCAATAATAATTAAATATATAGCAATAGCTCTAATTTGGATTTTTAGCATGATGATGATTAATATATATGCACCAGCAGATACAGAGAATTTGCCAATATTAAACTCCAAAGAAAGAAAAATAAAGAAAAGATTATCATATATAATTGCAACGATAGAACTGGTAATAGCAATATTTATACCAAACAGTGTAATAGCAAATATAATAATATTTGGAATTTTATTACAAACATTATCAATTACAAGAATAGCGTATAAACTAACAAATAATAAATACGGATATGAAGTGTATATGCAAAATTAATTTAGTTAATACCTAAGTATAATCCGGTAAATACTTAGTATTATATAAAAAATAATAAAAATAAGGGGGAATTATTATGTTAAAATTATTAGTAAAGGTAGCAGAAAAATATGCGAGGTCTACAAACACAGCGTGCTTTTGGTTTGGAATACTACATCAACCTAAAATGCCAGCATGTTTAATAAAAAAAGATTAATGAGAAAATAAAATTTAATATAAAAACAACTAACTATAGAGGGGAATAGTTAGTTGTTTTTATATTAAATATATATTTCTAATTGTTGCCTAAAATATGTATCATCTTTAGTAGTAAATAGATTTAGGTTTTGGCTCTTTTGTAATATTTGGCGAACTTTCCATAAACCTAAACCATGGCTTTTAGTATCACTTTGTTTTGTTGTATATCCTTTTTGATATATTTTTTCAGTGTCTACATCTTTGTCAGAATAAGTATTTTCTATAATTAATAATTGTCTTGGAGATTTAAAATCTTTTCGTATAGTTAGATGTATAACTTTTTCATTACAGCAAGAAGCAGCCTCTATAGCATTATCTAAAAGAATACCAAGTATTCTAGTAAATTCATAAATTTTCATATTTATATTATTTAAATCTAAAAAGACTTCTAAATCTATTTTTATACCTAGTTCATCTGCCTTATAATATTTAGAGGCTAATATACTATATATTGCAGGGTTATTTATAACAGAAGGATTCAAACTAGTTAAATTATTTACACGTTGGCAATCTTCTAAAAGTTGTGAATAATATTTTTTTAATCCATCTATATCGTTACTATCAACATAACCACCAATTGCTTGAACAATATTGCCAAAATCGTGTTTAAAACCTCTAATATTATCATGCAATATATTAAGTGTTTTGTTATATAATCTAGTTTCTTCTAAATCTTTAGATACAACTTCAAGCTTAGTAGATTTAACTAAACTATATATACTTATAAAAGTATAAGATAATAGTGTAAGTGAATTTAATACTGTAATATATAAAGGAAGATGTTCACTATAAAAACCTACTAATATAAATTGTGTAATAATAGATAATAAGGCTAATATAAGGTTTAAAATTAGTATATGTTTACTTTTTCTATTTGTTATATTATCAAATAGTTTTATATTTAGATTGCAATATTTAACTAGCAAAAACAGAAAATAATAAGCTAAATATATAGTGCCAACACTAATAAATCTATATATTGGTATAACTGAAATATCATTATAAGCAAGGTTAAAAATACTCAAATACAATTTTATTATTAAAGTTTCAAGTAAAGCTGAAACGATAAAGGCAATAATTTGAGTTGCTAAACCTTTAAGAATACTGGTTTTAAATATTAATATTACTAATAATGGAGAAAGAATAATATTGATGGGAATGCAATATTTTCTTGGTAAAAATATACCAAAAATTGTTGAAAGTGTAGTTAAAATGAGTGTATACAAAAGTTTTTGCTTTTTTGATGTTTGAATATTAAGAACAGTGGTAAAAAAAAGCATAATAACAAATGCTTCAATAAAAGATAATGGTATTGAAAAAACATTAATAAGTGATTCATTTGGCACTACTAGCGATTGCCATATTTGATGAAAAATTTCCATGATTATGTAAGACCTCCATAAAATTATTTTTATATTTTGACCCAATATAACAGATAAGGCCATTTTTAAAATATATTGTATTAAAGCTAATGCTTTTTATATTGCAAACATTTACAATATATGATTTATGACATCTAACAAAATTATTTGAAAGATAAGACTCTATTTTGGAAAAGGAATTATATGTGGTATACGTAGAATTTAAAGTAAAAAATATAAGTTTCATATTATCTTTTTTGATAAATAAAATATTGTCCAAAGTTATAAAAGTTTGAGAATTTAATTTTAAATATTTCTTACTAGCTGAATTAACATCTTCAAATAATCTAACTATTGTATCTTCCAATCTATCCATAGTGATAGGCTTGGCTAAATAATCAAAGGTTTTTACTTTATAAGCAAGCATAGCATATTCTAGATGTGCAGTAGTAAATATAATATAAATATTTTTGTTCGTTTTTCTAATAATTTGTGCAAGTTGAATTCCAGAAATGTCAGATTTGAGGTTTATGTCTAAAACAACAACATTTACCTCATTAATTGCTAAAAAATCTAAAACTTCATAAACATTATCAGCTTGCAAAGAAATTTGAGCACTGAAATTATGTTTTATGAAAATAGAGTTAAGCATAGAGGCGAGCCTCTGCATAATGCTTTTATTATCATCACACAATATAAAATTTAACATATTTTATCCTCCAACAAATATATATTATTAGGCAATATGTAGCATAGCAATTATTATTCGACATTAAAGCAATAATTACCTTAATTTTCCAATATATAAAACAAATATAATCCATAATTAAAATATTGTCAAGTGCAAAGAAGCAACATACATTAAAAAAATTATATTTGTAGGAGGTCAAAATGAATTTAAAATTTAAAAAATATTTATTGCTAATTTTGATAATAGCAGTATGTTTATATGGTGCTATAAAATTAAAGAGTGACACTATTCAAACAAATGCAGATATAAAAAATGAAAATTTAAGCAATAAAAAAATAGGTTGGGGAATAAAAAGAAACGATAACCATGAACAGCCAGATGTTGGAACATATAATAAAAATATTTTAGAAAAATACAATCGGAATGTGTTTGGGAAATAAAGAAAAAAAATATGTATATTTAACATTTGATGAAGGATATGAAGCAGGATATACAGAAAGAATATTAGAAACATTAAAAGAAAATGAAATTACAGCTACTTTTTTCATAACAGCACATTATTTAAATACACAAGAAGAATTAGTTAAAAAGATGATAGAAAACGGAAACATAGTAGGAAATCATACTGTTAATCATAAAAGTATGCCTACTATATCAAATGAGAAAATAAAGGAAGAAGTAATGAATTTGCATACATCAATATATGAAAAATTTGGGTATGAAATGAAATATATAAGACCTCCTATGGGAGAGTATAGTGAGAGAACTTTAAATGAAACTAATAAATTAGGTTATACCACTGTAATGTGGAGTTTTGCATATGATGATTGGAACGAAGATAAACAAAAAGGAGAAGAATATGCAAAAGAAAAGATACTAAAAAATGTGCACAATGGTGCAATTATATTGCTACATGGGAATTCAAGAGATAACACTAATGTATTAGATTATTGTGTAAAAGAGATAAAAAACATGGGGTACGAATTTAAAAGTTTAGATGAATTTGAAAGATAGGGGGAATATACATGAAGGAAAGTAGAAAAAACAAAAGAATAACTGATATATTAGAAATGCCAAAAGAAATTGTTTCTAACATACCTAAAATTACTATTTTGGGCTTTAATGAAATGTTGATAGAAAATTATAAAGGAATATTAGAATATGAAGAATTTTATATAAAAATTAATACATATATAGGAGTGATTAATGTTAATGGATTTAATTTGAAATTAAACCAAATGACAGAAGAAGATATTTTAATAAAAGGTAAAATAGATAGCATAGACTTTGAAAATAACACTGATGAAGAATAGTCGAGGTGATTAAAGAATGTTTATAAAAATACTGATCAACTATATATTAGGATATGTTAATATTATAGTAGAAGGGTATTACATAGAAAGATTTATTAATATATGTATAAGTAGAAAAATTTTAATATGGAATTTGAAAAGAGAAAAATCAAGCATTTTAAAAGTAAATGTTGGCATAAGAGATTTTAAGAAAATAAGGGAGATAGCAAAAAAAACAAAATGCAGAATAAAAATTCAAAACAAAAAGGGAATACCATTTTTATTAAATAAATACAAAAAAAGAAAAGTATTTGCTGTACTTTTAATAGTAACACTGTTTATGATAATTGTGGTTTCAAATTTTGTGTGGAATATTGATGTTATAGGAGCGGATAAAATACAAAAGGAAGAATTAATTAAAGATTTAAATGAATGTGGATTAGAAATTGGAAAAAAGAAATCGAATATAAATACAAAAGAAATTATAAACAATATAAGATTAAAAAGAGAAGATATTGCTTGGATAGGGATAAATTTAAAAGGAACAAATGCAATAGTAGAAGTTGTAGAAGCTAAGAGCAAACCTAATATAATAAATGAGGATGAATTGTGTAATATTGTTGCAACAAAAGAAGGAATTATAACGAAAATAAACTCGCAAAATGGTACTTCCCTAGTAAAAATTGGAGATTTAGTAAAAAAAGGAGATATTCTAATAGGAGGATGGTTGGAAGGCAAATATACAGGAACAAGATATGTCCACGCAAAAGGCGAAGTTGAAGCAAGAGTATGGTATACAAAAAAACAAATAATAGATCTTAATTATAAAAAAAGAACAAAAACAGGAAATACAGAAACCAAATATTCAGTATCCGTAAATAATTTCCAAATAAATTTTTATAAAAGACTTCCAAAATACGAAAATTATGATACAATATGTGATAGTAAAAGGTTAAAAATATTTTCAAACTTTTATATACCGATTGAACTTAGAAAAACAACATATGAAGAAGTACAAGAAGAGTATGCAATATATGATATAGATGAGGCTAAAAATATTGCTATAGATAATCTTAGTAAAGAATTAGAAGATGAAATAGAAAATAAAGATAAAATTATAAATAAACAGATTAATTGCAAAGAAGATTATGGAAAAATAGATGTCGAGGTAATATATGAAGTTCTCGAAAATATAGAAACTAATGAAAAAATAGTTTTTTGAAAGGATGATGTAAAATGGAAGAAAGAAGCCTTAAAGTGATGGAAGCTGACAAAGCGTTTTTTTCGAAAATATCTAATACATTGAGCAAAATATTAATACCAACAAGAATAGGTATTAATAGTATGCTTATTTCTGTAAAAAGAAACAATATGTTAAAACATTTTGAAATGTATGAAGAAGACAAGGAAAATGCTGAAAAACAAGAAACTGCATTAAAAAAATATGAAGAAAGTTTTGCATTGTATCTAGAATCTATAGATAAAAATGTTATGGATTCAATATACAAAAAAGTGAAAAACAAAACAGCTAAACCATTTGAAGAACAAGCATTATCACAGTATTATACGATTACAAGGCTAAAAGATAAACAATATGTAGAATATAAATACAGAAAACAAGAATATTTAATAAACCTAGATTATCAAACAGTTAAATTACATGCAAAAGAAAAAGTAGTTAATAGGTATAATAAATTCTATGTATCTAAAATGGATTCTATATATAAAGGAATTTTAAAAAATTATTCAATACAATTAGCAGATAATTTGAATAATAAATATGATAGTAAAGCATATATATATGATAAGATATTTGAAGTTCTTTCAGATTATATAGAAAATGTATTACCAGTAAAAATGAAATTTGATGAAGAAAATACATATAAAGAAATTACAGATTCATATGAAGAATTGAAAAAATTCTCTCAAGGAAAGTTAGATGAAAGTGATTATATAGAAAAAAATAAAATTTTGTTGGGAATAAGCAGACAATTATTTACTCATAGTTTGCCATTAATAGTTGCAGAACAGTGTTATAATAAATTACTAAATGATGCTAGAGAATTATTAGTAAAAACAGAAAATAACAAACAATACAAAGTTTATAAAATGTTAATCGGATTGATAGAAGATTTTAATATAAGACTGTTATCAACTAAAATATATTGGGATAGCTATGAAAAAAGAGAAAATTATAAAAAATTTTGGGAAACATATAAAGAGATATGTTCTAAAAAAGCACTTGATGCTGAGAAATATATAAAAGATAAAGAAGTATTATTTATAAAAGAAGAGATAAAGCAACTTAGAGAAAATGAAAAAAATAATAGCAAAATAATACAATTTTATAAAAATAAATTAGTTGAATATGGAATTATGAAACAATTAAAAAATTCATGTAAAACAGCTAAAAAATATAAAAAGAAGGTTTTAGAAAAAGATGGAGTATGCGGAAATTAATTTTTTAGACATAGAGGAAAAACAAGAATATATTGAGATAATAGAAAATGTAATTAAAGAATGTTTTATAGAAGAAAATATGACAAATTCTAATCTATATATAAGTATTACCCTTACAGATCCAAAAAATATCAAAGAAATAAATAAAAAATACAGAAATATAGATAAAGAAACAGATGTATTATCTTTTCCAATTTTTGAAAGAGAAGAAATACAAACAAAACTAAAAAATAATGATAATCAAGTAAAAGATGTATTAGGAGATATAATAATTTCAATACCAAAAGTAGAAGAGCAAGCTAAAGAATATGAACATTCTTTTAAAAGAGAATTATCATATATGGTAGTACATGGTTTTTATCATTTAATGGGATATGATCATATAGAAGAAAAAGATAAA
The DNA here is from genome assembly GCA_934167175.1 of uncultured Clostridia bacterium. Taxonomy (GTDB): domain Bacteria; phylum Bacillota; class Clostridia; order TANB77; family CAG-508; genus CAKPKF01. The sequence goes on from CAKPKF010000002.1 coordinate 11,373, forward strand.
ATAGAGATGAGACCAAAAGAAGAAAAAATATTGCAAAACTTAAAAATTGGAAGAAATTAATATATTCTAATCAGAGTTGATTCCTAAAACTATCACAATGATAAGGAGCTTTATATGAAACAAGAAAAAGAAAAACTCGGGAATAGGAATTTTTTAGATGCTTGGAAAAACGCTATAAATGGAATAATATATGCAACAACTACTCAAAGTAATGTAAAAAAACAATTAGTTATAGCAGTAGTGGTTATGATAATAAGCTTGTTTTTTAAGTTATCTAAAGCAGAATTCTTAATATTAATATTTGCTGTAGTATTAATTATATTTGCAGAAATGCTTAATACAGCAATAGAAACAGTTGTTGATTTATACATAGATGTATACCACCCAAAAGCAAAAGTGGCAAAAGATGTTGGTGCAGGAGCGGTAGTTATAGCTGCTGTTAATGCAGTTATTGTAGGTTATTTCCTGTTTTTTGACAAAATAAGTGCTACACGGAATGAGTGTTTTGGAGACAGTAACTAATTCACCGGTGCATTTGGCTTTTGCAACAATAGTGCTTACAGTAATAGTGATAGTAACACTTAAGGCAGCCAGTACGACCAATAAACACAAATTAATAAAAAACAATTTTATGCCAAGTGGGCAAACAGCAATAGCAGGAGCAGCAACAACCATAGTATGGCTGATAAATAAAAATATAATAGTGCTTACTTTGACATTAGTTCTTGCTATATTAGTAGGAGAAAGTAGAGTTGAAAGTAAGGAGAGAACTCTATCAGAAGTAATAGTCGGTGCGATAGTTGGAGTGTTGATGGTCGTTATAATATACGGTTTAGTATTATTCGCTACAAAAATCTAAAGAAGGAGAAATAATATGTTGAAAAATAAAAAGGGCTTAGTTATTTTAATAGTTATTTTAATTATATGTATAATAGTAGCAGGAGTTTTATTGGGACTAAAAATGATTAAAGATAAAAATAGCAATAATCAAGATGGAGAAGAAGTAATTTCACTTGGAAAAGAGAAGGTAGAAGAAAAAAAGGAACCAAAAATAAATATATTTTCTGGAGATGACAGGCCAATAGCTGTCATGATTGATAATCACAAAGGAGCATGGCCACAAGCAGGATTAAATAAAGCATATATGGTATACGAAATAATTGTAGAAGGCGGTGAAACTAGACTTATGGCACTATTTAAAGGTGAAGATCTTGAGAAAATAGGGCCAATAAGAAGTTCAAGACATTACTTTTTAGATTATGCATTAGAAAATGATGCAATATATGTGCATTATGGATGGAGTCCAAAGGCAGAAAATGATATATCAAAGTTAAAAGTTAATAATATAAATGGAATAACTGAATTGTCAGGAAAAGATGGATTCTGGAGAGTAAAAGATAAAGCAAGACCACATAATGCAGTTACTAGTACAAAAAACATATTAAATATGGCAACTAAAAAAGGATATAAAACAACTTCAGAAGAAAAAAGCGTTTTAAATTATGTTGAAGATGAAGTAGAATTGGAATCAGATATAACAGCTAATACTGTAAAAATTCCATATTCAACATTACATTCAGTTGAATATAAATATAATAAAGAGAAAAAAGTTTATGAAAGATATGCAAGAGGAGAGAGACAAAAGGATTGGGATAGCAAAGATGGAATAGATACAAAAAATATAATTGTTACATTTGCAAAAAATACGGAATTAAAAGATGGAGAAAATAAAGATAGGCAAGACTTAGAAGATGTTGGAGTATTGAATGGGTATTATATAACAAATGGAAAAGCAATTAAAATCAAATGTGAGAAATTATCTAGAACAGCAAAAACAGTATATAAAGATTTAGCAGGAGAAGTAATAGATGTTAACGATGGTAATACATTTGTGCAAATTTGTCCAATAGATTCAAAAGTTACATTTGAAGAATAAAAAAATAATGTAAGTTACTGATTTTGACAAAAAAATTAAAAGAAATAGTATATAATAAACAAAGAAAGAAGAGGCATATGAATAAAGAAAAATTCAAATCAGGGTTTGTAGCAATTCTTGGAAGAACAAATGTGGGAAAGTCAACATTAATAAATTCATTAGTGGGGGAAAAAGTAGCAATCATGACTAACAAACCACAAACTACTAGAACAGCAATAAGAGCAATTGTGAATAGAAAAAATAGTCAAATAATTTTCATAGATACTCCAGGAATTCACAAGCCCAAAAGCAAATTAAGTGAAACCATGATAGATACTGCATTTGGAATTACAGATGATGTAGATGTTATTTTGTTCTTAATCGAAGCAACAAGTGAGGAAATAGGCAGAGGAGATAGAAAAATACTAGAAAAAATAAAAGATAAAAAGCAAAGTAAAATTTTAATTATAAATAAAATCGACCTAGTAAAAAAAGAAAAATTATTGAATTTAATAGATTTATATAGAAAAGAGTGTGACTTCAAAGCTGTTATTCCTATATCTGCATTAAAAGAAAAAAATACTCAAGTAGTATTAGAAGAGATAGAAAAATTACTACCAGAAGGGCCAGCGTATTATGATGTAGAAGAATATACAGACCAAACAATGAGGCAAATAGTAGAAGAAACAATAAGAGAAAAAGCATTAAAATTACTAGATGATGAAGTCCCACATGGAATATACATAGAAGTAGAGAAAATGAAATTAAAAAAGACAAAAAATGGAGACGAAATATATGACATAGAAGCAACTATATATTGTTTAAGAGATTCGCACAAAGGCATAATAATAGGGAAAAACGGTGAAAGATTAAAAAAAATAGGAACATATGCAAGACAAGATATGGAAAAAATACTAGGAACAAAAGTAAATTTGAAAACTTGGGTTAAAGTTAGAAAAGACTGGTTAGATAATGAAAAATTTGTTAATAAATTTAAATTATAAGTTGCAAAATGAATAAAATAGTAAAAAGTACACATGATAAACTTAAAAGTAATAAAGTATAATTAAGTAATAATTAATTATTTATTCTTTTAAAATTAGGGAGATGATTTTATGATTAAACAAATGGCTTGGAATACTTTTAAAAAAACAGGAAATATAAATACATTCATGGAATTTGCAAAAGTAAAAAATATAGAAGAAAACATAAAGGTGAATAAAGATGGGGACAATAAAGACAAAGGGAATAGTGATATTGGAAAGCAATATGGGAGATTTTGATAAAATGCTTACAATGTTAACGCCAGGATTACGGTAAAATTGGGTGCGTAGCTAAAGGAGCCAGAAGACCAAGGAGTCTGCTATTAGCTGGTTCCCAATTTTTATGTTTCGGAGATTATATGATTTATAAAGGAAACAATACATATAGATTGAATTCCTGTGAAACGATAGAAATGTTTTACAATCTACGAGTAGACTTAGAAAAATTGAATTATGCATCTTACATAACCAAAATAATACTAGATGTAACAGAAGAAAACCAAAATTCGTATAAAATATTACAACTTTTTTTAAATACACTTTATACAATATCTGAAACAGATAAAAATATAGATTTAATTATAGCTATATTTAAAATAAGATTAATATGCATACTAGGATATACTCCAAACATTAGTCAATGTGTTGAATGTGGAGAAAAAGATGAACTTATGTATTTTAGTTTTAGAGATAATGGCTTTAAATGTGGAATATGTGCAAAACAAGATACAAGTGTATTTCAGATATCTGAAGTTACAAAGGATGCAATAAAATATATAGTTTTATCGCCAGCAAAAAAACTGTTTTCGTTTAATATACCTGAATATGCAATAAAGGAATTAGAAATAGTTGCTAAGATATATTTTAATGAAAAGTTAGAAAAAGATTATAAAATGTAGAAGTATAGGTATTGCAAAAAAAATAAAATAAATATATAATGCATATGCTATAAAAAATAAAAATATAATAAGGAGGACAAAATAGTATGAATATTAAAATTATGGGTAAAGAACTAAAGGCAACAGATGCAATAAAAGATTATACAGAAAAAAAATTAGATAGACTTGTAAAATACTTTGGTGATGAATTTGATGCCACAGTTACAATAAGAACAGAGAGAAATGAACAAATTGCAGAAATGCATGTTAATGCAAATGGAGGTATATATAGAGCAGAAACTGCAACAAAAGATTTATATGCTTCAATAGATAAAAATATAGATATATTAGAAGGCCAAATTAGAAAAATGAAAACAAAAAAAGAAAAACAAAACAAAGATGCTTCAATTAAACAAAAAGATGCATTAGATATTGGAGCAAAAAAATATGAGGTGTCAGATGAAATAATAAAAACATTATATTATGAAGCAAAACCAATGACACCAGAAGATGCAAAATTAAAATTGCAAGAAAGACCAGAAAATAAATTCTATACATTTATAAATGTAGAAACAAGTAAAGTAAATGTTATTTACAAATTAAAAGATGGAAAAAATTATGGTATAGTAGAACCAGAATAAAAAAATCAAATAAAAAAACGCGATTTAATCGCGTTTTTTTATTGTATAGAGAAAATTAAAAAATTTTCATATACAACAAAGTTTAAATTTTTAATTGTGCATTTTGCAGTAACTATTTACCTATCATTTGGTTTTCAGCTTGTTGTATCATTTTCTTAACCATGTTACCACCGATTTTACCAGCATCTTTTGAAGATATATCTCCATTATAACCGTTTTTTAAATTTACACCAACTTCACTAGCTACTTCGTATTTGAATCTATCTAAAGCGTCCATAGCTTCTGGAACTAACTTTTTGTTATTGTTTGTGTTTGCCATTCTATTCACCTCCTGGTTTGTAGATTAATATTGCTTTTAGAAAAACTAATATGTTTTTCAATATATATAATGTGCAAAAAATAAAAAAATAAACTAGAAAAATTTGTAAATTTTAAAAATAAAATGTTGAAAATAAATACAAATAAATATATAATGATGCAAATAGAAATTGAGGTGGATAAATGTATAAATTAATAGCGATAGATTTGGATGGTACTTTATTAAATTCTTATGGTGAAGTATCAGAAGAAAATGCAAACGCAATAAAAAAAGCAATAGAAAATGGAATTGAAGTTGTATTAGCTTCAGGAAGAGTGTATAGTTCAGTTAAGAATATTGCTAAAGAAATAGGTGCTGAAAATTATATTATTTCAGGAAATGGAAGTTTAGTATATGATATGAAAAAAGATGAGATAATATATGATCAATTTATGGATAAAAAGAAAGTGTTAGATATAATAAGAATTTGTGATGAAAATAGTATATATTATAATATATATACCGAAGACACAATAATAGCTAAGTCAATAAATTACAATGTTTTATTTTATCAAAGCGAAAATAGTAAAAAATCTGAAAGTAAAAAAACAAAAATAAATATAGTTGAAAATATTTATAAATATGTAGAAGAATCTCCAAATATAAAAATATTAAAAATAACTGTATGTGATAGTGACAAAATAATTTTTTCTGGAATAGTAAGAAAAATAAAGACAATATCAAAAGTAAATGTTTTAGATATATCACATATGTCTAGGAAAATAATAAAGCACGGAACAGAAGACGTAAAAGTAGAATATTATTACACAGAAGTTTCAAATGAAAATGTAGATAAATGGACAGCTATAAAATTTTTAACTAATAAATTAGAGATAGATGAAAATGAAGTTGTTGCAATAGGAGACAATGCTAATGATAAACAAATGGTAATGAATGCAGGGCTAGGAATAGCAATGGGGAATAGTATGCTAGATATACAAAAAATAGGAGATTATAAAGTTGCAGATAACAACTCTGATGGAGTTGCAGAAGCAATAAATAAATATATATTATCGTAATATTACAATTATATTACAAAAAAAATAATTTTATATTACAAAAAAAGAAAAATATTGTTTTAAATAGTGCGATGAGTTATAATTGTATTAAATAGTGATATTTGTAATATATTCGAAAATTAAGGAGGAAATTGGTATGGCTTCAAATCCAATGCAAAAAAAAGCAAGAAATTCATTTTTAGCAGGAATGGTATTGATGTTATTTATGTCATCAATAGTTATAGTTTTTTTATTTTTGAAATTAAATAGTTCAAAGAAACAAACAGATACTGGAGTTCCAGTAAATGTGTACGTATTAAAACAAGATATAAAATCTGGAGAAGAAATAACTCAAGATAAGTTGGAATTAGTTCAAGTGCAAAAACAAGTGATCCCAACTAAAGATAAAGGAAAATCACAAAAACAAGTAATAATGCAACAAGTAGTAGCAAGTGATGCAATAAATCAAGAAGTATATAGTAAATTTTCTGCAACAGCAGATGCAGAACCAAATTACAATAGTAATACGGGTACAACTACTAACACAACAGATACAACAACACAAACAACAAGTAATGAAACAGGTGCTAATGTTGCAACAAAATATGTTGTAAAAACAGATTTAACAACTGGAACAATTTTAACTAACAGCATGATTCAAGAAAGTGAAAGAAGATTAACAGCTGATTTAAGATTACAAGAATTTAATATGCTTCAATTACCAAGTGATTTAGCAGAAGGAGAATATGTAGATATTAGATTTACAATACCATCTGGACAAGACTACATAGTAACATCAAAGAAAAAGGTAATAAAAGCATCAGAAACAACAATATGGATTGAATTAAATGAAGATGAAATATTAACAATGACTAATGCTATTATAGAAGCATATATAATGAAAGGGTCAAATTTATATGCTACAAGATATGTTGAACCAGGTATGCAAGAAGTGTTAAAACCAACATATCCAGTAAATAGAGAAGTTATGACATTAATGGAAAGTGATCCTAACATAGTGGATACAGCAAAAAGAGAATTATACGCAAGATATAATGCAGATCAAAGAAATAATAGTATAAACAGCGCATTGAATCAATATTCTGAAGAAGCAAAATCAAGCATAGAGTCAAAGATAGAAGAACAAGTAACTAATGCAAAGGCAGAAAGAAAGAAATATATTGAAGAATTAAATGCAGCAGCTTCTGCAGCGGCTTCTACACAAGCAAATGGCACAGCTACAACAAGTACAGCAAAATAAATAAAAAAATATTGACTTGGAGGTAAAAATGAGAAAGGTAGGATTTTTAGGAGCATATGAAAAAACAGAAATAATATTGTATATAGCTAAATTATTAATAAGCTTAAAAAAGACAGTATTAGTAATAGATTCAACAATAACTCAAAAAGCTAAATATGTTGTTCCAGTAATAAATCCTACCACAACATATATTACAGAATTTGAAAAAATAGATGTAGCAGTTGGGTTTAAGAATTTTAAAAGTCTAAAAGAATATTTAGGCATATCAAATGAAGAAGAATTAAAATATGATTTTGTTTTAATAGATATAGATTCATCTAAGTGTGTCGAGAATTTTGAAATGGAAAAGGCATATAAAAATTATTTTGTTACAGCATTTGATGTATATTCTTTAAAACGAGGCTTGGAGTCGATAGACACAGTAGAAAATCCAATTAAACTTACAAAGGTTTATATGTCTAATCAAGATTCTAGAGATGATGATGAATATGTTAATTTTTTATCAATGGGTTATAAAGTGGAATGGGAAAAATATAAGGTATATTTTCCTGTATCATTATCAGATAAAGATGCAATAGTAGAAAATCAAAAAATAAACAAAATTAAGTTTAGCAATGTCAGTCAGCAATATAAAAATAGTATACAATATATTACTGAAGAAATAACCAAAGAAATTGTAACACAACAAGAAATTAAAAAAACAATTAAATTAGTAGAAAAGGAAGAGTGATTATGCCAGTAATAACTTTTTGTAGTAATACAACCAAAGAAACAGGAAAAACTTTTTCAATAGCAGCACTTGCAACATATATGGCTATAGAGCATAATTATAAAATTTTGTTAATATCTACTAGTTATAATGATAAAAGTTTATCCGAATGTTTCTGGAATGATAAGAAAAAAAAGAGTTTCTTAGATTCTATAGTAGACACTAATAAAATAGATTTAGACTCAGGAATTGAAGGAATATACAAAATAGCCAAAAGTAATCGATTGACACCAGAAGTAATCGGAAATTATACAAGAATAGTATTTAAAGATAGATTAGATGTATTAGAAAGTCCAAATACAAAAATAAGAGAAGATTATATGGCAATAAGAGCATATTATAAAGACATAATAAAAACAGCAGATAGATTTTATGATTTAATACTTGTAGATTTAGATGGAAATATACAAGATACTATTACTAGAGAAATTTTTAATATTTCTAATATAATAGTAATGAATATTATACAGAATAAAAATGTCGTAGATAATTATATTGCAGAACTACAAGGAGACTTAGGAAGGATAAAGAGAAAAATAATTCCTCTTATAGGAAAATGTGATCCAGAATCAAAATATTCAGTAAAAAACATAGCTAGATATATTAATCAAAAGGATATTACTGTTGAAGTACCATATAATATTTTGTTTGCAGAGTCATGCTCTGAAGGAAAAATTGTGGATTATTTTTTTAAAGTTATGAGGATGAAAGGAATGGACAAAAATGTAGTTTTTGTAGAAGCATTAAAAAATTTAACTAGTATAGTGGTAGAAAAAATCAAAACAGTACAACAAATGAAAGAATAATTTAAGGAGGACGCTAAAATGAATTTTACGAACATTATTTTAATAGCTGTCATAGTGATTGGGGTAATCTTTATATTAAAAAGAAACGTAAAGAAGAGACAAGAAGAAGAACCAGAAGAATTAATAACCGTAGATGATAAAACATATACACTAGACAAAATGATGGTATTTGTAAAGAAAAGACTTGATGAAATAACAAAAATAAACTTATATGATATAGGACTTTCAGAAGAAGAACTTAAGAGAAGAAAAAATAAAAAATATGAGTTAAAAAAGGCATTAAAAGGCTGTACATATGGAGATGTTAATGACAAAAAATATGTTAAAGAACTTATATATGATTTGCTTGCAAAAGAATATGGAGTAGATGAAACTAATATATCGAAAGCAATACCATTTGATGTTCCATCATTGCTAACTCCACAAGATAAATTTGATATATTAATTCATATGTATAAAAAAGAATTTGGATATGAAGCTTTAACTCAATTAATAAAAAAATATGATTTGGCAACATTAAAATATATAGCAGGTGAAACAAAGCCTTCATATGTAATAACTGAAGACGAAATTAACGAGATATATGAAAAAGAAGCAATGATATTATCTTTTTCAGATAAACTAAATGTTGTTGTTCAAAGAATATATCAACATTACAAAGGATATAGTAGTATAGACGAAATAAGAGATATGAATATAGATGGTGTATCTGGTGGTGTATCTGGACTTCCAGAATCTTTCTTGAGTCAAGTTGCGCAAACAGATGGAGATTATCTAGATCAAATTTTAGAAAATAAAGTTCCAAGAGCCTGTGATAGTATTTGGATAATGTTCCAAGGTAAATCAATAAGATTAGCATTCCTTTCATTTGGAACAGAAGCTGAATTAAAAAGAGTATGTCAAAATATATATAAATATAACAATCCAGGGCAATTATCAGATACAAATGGATACAAAATAAATGAAATGAAAGATGGATCTCGTGTTGTTGTTGTTAGACCATCAATGTCAGAGACATGGGCATTTTTCGTAAGAAAATTCGACGTTAAAAGAGCTACGCTTGAGCAAATCGTAACAATACCAGGAAAAGAAAATGCAATAGATTTATTAAAATTCTTGGTAAAAGGAGCGAGAATTATATCACTTACTGGTGAACAAGGTTGCCGGAAAAACAACAATGCTTATGGCAATGATAGAAAGTATATACGAAACAATGAACCTTCGTATTACAGAAACAGCTTTCGAGCTTCACTTAAGAAAAATATATCCAACAAGAAATATCTTATCAATGCGTGAGACAGAAACAATTTCTGGACAAGATTGTTTGGACGTTCAGAAAAAAACTGACGGTTCTGTTAATATAATCGGTGAGGTTGCAACAGACCCCGTAGCATCTTGGATGATACAATCAGCCCAAGTTGCTTCAAAATTTACTTTATTTACTCACCATGCTAAAACATTTCCAGATTTAGTAACAGCGTTACGTAACTCAATGTTAAGAGCAGGAGTATTCAAAGATGAAAAAACAGCAGAAGAACAAGTTGTACAAGTATTAAACTTTGATATACATCTAGTAAAAGATTTTAGAGGAAGAAGATATATAGAAAGAGTAACAGAATGTATACCAGTAGAAGACAAAAACGAATATACATATGAACATAGAGATGAAAAAACATTACAAGGAAAAATAGATAAATTTTTCGATAATGCAACAAGATTTTTCACAAAAACAACTAATAGAGAACTTTATAAATATGTAAATATAATGGAATGGGTAGACGATACATATGTAATAACCAACAAAATATCAGATGCAAATATTAAGGCAATGAGAAATAATATGGATGAAAGTGATGTTGATGCATTTGATGAATTTATAGAAAGAAACTGGGGAAAAGAAAAAATGGACTCAGAACACAAAAAACGTGGAAGAAGACCAAAAGAAACAATATAAAACTCCAAAGATGAGGAGGGGAATACTCTAAAATGAATAATAATATTTTAATAGGAATTATGATAGGGACCAGTGCAATATTTGTAATTGTCGTAGTAGCTTATTTGTTACTTAGAAAAGCACTAAGTAGTTCAGATATAAAGCGTATGCAACAATTAAGGCAAGGCACAGAAGGCAATAAAATGTCCATGACGGTTATTTATCAGAAACTATATATGAAATATATCAAGATACCTTTTATAAGAAGATATCTTGTAAAGATAAGAAGAAGATTAGAAATAATAAATATAGATGATGAGTTTGTAACAAGGGAACAAACATCTAAGATATTAACTAAAACGATAGCAATAATATTACCAGTAACATTAATTGTAATATGGCTTACTAAAAGTAATTATTTAGTAATGTGTATATTATTACTATTTGAAATATTTATGATAGAAACTCTTGTAGATGGAATGGTAGACAAAATAGATGATAAACTATTAAGTCAACAAGTAGGATTCTTCTCAGAAATAAGACATGCATACCATGAATTTAATATGGTTGAAGAAGCAATATACCAAGTTTCACAAAGCGAAGATGAAGTAGAAATATCAAGACAAGCAGAGAAAATATATGAAGTATTAATTTCAGATGATCCAGAAGCAGAGCTTGAAAAATATTATGATATAGCACCAAATAGTTATTTAAAAGAATTTGCTGGTGTATCATATCTAACAAAAGAATTTGGAGATAGAAAAATAGATAAAGGGTCTTTGTATCTTAAAAATTTAAATAATATTACACAAGAAATGCAATTGGAAATATTAAAACGTGATAAATTAAATTATGTATTCCAAAGTTTATCTGTAATAGCAATAACTCCAATTCTATGTTTGGAACCATTAAAGCATTGGGCAATATCTAATTTTAGCTTTACAGAGCAATTTTATGCAGGAAAGTTAGGGGTTATTGCACAAATATTAATAGTACTAATAACATTTATATCATATACATTAGTTAGAAAAATAAAGGATAATACAGCAACAAATGCGAATGTAAAAAATATAGAGAATCCATGGCAAGCAAAAGTATATAAGAACCCTATATGTAAAAAAATAGTTGACATGTTTATGCCAAAAGAAGGAACAAAGGATAATAGAAAATTAAAAGAATTACTAAAAGATGCAGCATCTAGTCAAAAAATGGAATGGCTATATGTAACAAGAATTACACTATGTATAGTAACATTTGTATTATCTATATTTTTCTTTGAATACTTACACAAGGTTTCTATAGATTATATATATAATGAACCAACAAGTGATTACGATTTGATAGGTGGACTAACAGATGAACAAAGAGCTAAGGCTATGGAAGTAACTGAGCAAGACAATTATTTTCTAGATATGTTTAGGGGAAAACCAAAAACAACACAACAAGAAATTTACGTTGCAATGAAAAACTCAAAATATTATAGTGAAGATAAAGGAATTGCAGATGAAAAAATTCAAGAAGATTCTGAAAGAGTATATACAAAATTACAAACAATAAATGGTGAATATCTAAAATGGTTTGAAATATTAATGGCTATTGTATTTGCTTTAGCAGGATATATGTTCCCTATATGGTTACTATATTTCCAAAAGAAAATGAGACAATTAGAGATGGAAGATGAAGTAATGCAATTCCAAACAATAATATTGATGCTTATGAGAATAGAAAGGGTAAATGTAGAAATTATACTAGAATGGCTAGAAAGATATGCAAACATATTTAAAGCACCAATAACGAAATGTGTTAATAACTATGAAGCTGGTGCATGGGAAGCGTTAGAAGAATTTAAAAATGATATATCATATATGCCGCTTATTCGTTTAGTAGAAAGTATGCAAGCCGCAGTTGAAAAAATACCAATAGCTGATGCATTTGATGAATTAGATACAGAAAGAACATATTACCAAGAAAAGAGAAAAGAGTCAAATGAAAGGTTAATATCAAGAAAAGGAAGAATAGGAAAAGTTATAGGATTTGCTCCATTAGTATGTTTATTTGTAGGATACTTAATTGTTCCATTGGTAGTAATAGGAATGTTAACAATGACAAGTTCATTCTCATCATTATCAACTAATATGTAGTGGTAAAAAGGAGGAAAAAAGATGGAAAATGCCTCAAAAGCACTAATAATAGCTGGTGGTATGCTTCTTACAATATTAATTATTTCAGTATTAGTAATGGTACGAAATGGCATAGGAGCAAACTTAAGCGAAAGGGATAAAGCAGAAGCTACAGAACAGTTATCTAAATTTAATATGAAATACGAATCATATAATAAAGATATTAGAGGAATTGACTTGCGTTCTCTTATTAATATGGCAGATGATGATAATTTAAAAACTGTAAAAAAGATAGAAATTGAATTTACAGTAATAAATGATCTAAATAGTTCTGTTGTGACCGAAAACAGAAAAACGTATAGCAATTTAAATAATAGATTTAATAGTGAAGTAGAATCTAATAGTGATATTTTAACGATATTTAATAGAAGAGTATTTAGATGTAAAGGTACTAATTTAGACAGTGATGGAAGAATCAACAAAATGGTTTTCGAAGAAGTAACATAATAAGTGAAGGAGGAAAAAAAATGGAGAATATTTCAAAAGCACTGATAATTGCAGCTGAACTCTTAATAGCTGTTATGGTATTATCGTTGCTAGTATATTTTTTTAGAGGTTCTTCAGATTTTTCTCGTTCATATCAGTCAATAAAAGATAATGAAGAAATAGATCAATTTAATAAAAACTTTGAAAAATATACAATCGCAAGACATGAGTATAATATTAGAGATGTAGTGACAGTTATAAACTTTGCAAGAAATTATAACAGTAAACAAAGATATGCTGATGAACATATTGAAGTTTATATTCTAAATAAAGATTATACCAAAGAATCAGAGATTTCAGATGAAGATATTATAGAATTAATGGAACAATCGCAGGGGAAAATCTATGAAACCAATGGAAATCCAGAATATTTTCCAGATGGAATAATAAAGACAATACGTTATAAAGAAAAGACATAGTAAAAAGGCAAAAATTTCTTTGAAAAAAATGTTGAAATATGTTTAAATTAAATGTATAATTACTGTTAAGGAGTAGATTATGGCATGAAAAAAAATATTATATACATATTTATTATATTTAGTATAATTGCTATATATGTAACTGGAAAAGTAGTAAACTTTAGAGAAAGTAATCTACAAATAAAAAGACTAAATAAAGAATATGAACAATATCTTAACAAAGAAATATATGGAACAGATATAATAACAATAATTAATACAGCAATAGATAATAATAAAAAATTAAAAATAGAAAAAAATAATGAAAATAATTATATAGATAATGAAACAACATCAATAAAAATATATATAAAAATGTTGGATACAGAAGAAAAATACTCAATGGAAATAATAGACAAAGTTGGTATTAGCAGTTTTATAGATAATTTTAATACAATAAAGTTTAAATCTTCAGAAGTTAAATATCATAAAAAAACAGGTCAAATAGCAGAAATAACTTTTGAAGAATTAGAAAACTAAAGATGATTTTAATGTTTTAGATTATTAAAACTTATAGATAATCTAAATTAAAAAATATATTATAAAAATTAAAGGAGGATTTTTTATGGAGAACGCATCAAAAGCGCTAGTTATAGCAGGAGCTATATTAATCTCAATTTTATTAATCACATTAGGAATCATAGTATATAATGGTTCAAGATCAACAATTGATAGTGGTATGTCATCTATGGACGAAACAACAATAACAATGACTAACTCAAAATTATCACAATATGTAGGTGAAAATGTATCAGCTACACAAGTTAGAGCATTAATAAGCCAAGTAGATACAGCTAATAAAAAAGGTGGGAGTATACTTTTAGTAAAGGCGCTAAGCGACACAACGGCTAATTTTTCAGATTCTGATGTGAAGACAGGAAAAACATATAAGGTATCAATACCAAGTGGTGCATATGGTTCAGATGGGTTAATCAAAAAAATAGTTATAACAGAAAATACTTAATAAAACAAAGGAGGAGGTAGCATGGAAAATGCAGCAGACGCACTAAAAATGGTATTAGGAATATTCATGTTTGTGCTAGGCTTAACGCTATTTTTCTATATGACACAACAAGTCAGAGCTACCTCTGACGTTGTCTTATATGAAAGTGATAAAACTAATTTTTATAATATGGATAAATTACAAGGAAATAATACAACTGGAAACAGAACTGTTAAATTAGATACAATTATTCCAAATATATACAGATATTACACAGAAAGTATTGGAATTACAATTATAGATAAAAATGCAACAGATGGTCTTAAGTTTATCAGATACAGCACTTCAGATGATGAAAGATGGGGGGTAAAAGTGTATGATAAAGATACAGAAGATTATAAGACCTTTGATAATTACTATGATGAATATATAAAAAATAAAATTGGAATAGATGATGATATAATACCATACTCAGATGTTCAAAATTTTTATGAGAAATATTTTCATAAAGGTGGCGGAAATAAAAATTTTGATTCAGCCATATGGCGTGTAGGAGCAAACCTTCAAGGTCAAGATGCCAGAATAAAAAGAGTTTATGCAGATGTAACAGGTAAAAAAGTTGAGATAAATGCCAATGAATATCAAGGAATAGGTTTACAAGCAAAATTTGGCGAAAATAAAAAATTTACAGAAACTTTTAAAGAAGCAGTTGTATATGAAGAAAAAACAGGTAGTATAGACACCAAAAAGAAACGTAGTGTCTTAGAAATTATTTATATAGCTCAATAGAAAGTAGGAGGGATTAAAATGGGAGATACTGTTATGACAGTTATAGCAATTTTTTTAGCGGCAATACTACTATTTGTATTTCCACTAATGGCTGTATCAGATAGAGCAGATGATACTTCACAAACATATGTAGGAGCGATGACAGCCCAATTTGTTGATGAAATACGTACAAGTACAGTAATTACTCAAGAAAAATACGACATGTTTGTTAGTAAGTTAGCAGCAACAGGAAACACATATGATGTAGAAATAGTTGTAGGAAAGGTTGATGAAAATCCTTATAAAGCATCAGCAACAGATCCAGGACCATCAGTAGGGCAAAATCTTACTTACAAATTAAGTACATCACAAGTATTAAGTGCAATAGAACAAGGCGGAGGTACATATAAATTAAATACTGGAGATAGTGTATCTGTAACTGTAAAAAATACTAATAAAACAATTTCTCAAATGTTAAAAGGATTTTTATATACTGTAACAGGTAATGACACATATAAAATTGCAGCACAATATTCAGGTTTAGTTGTAGGAAATAGTAATTAGTAATTAACGAAAAGGTGAAGAATTATGAAACTACAATACATGATTGTTATATTTATAGCGGTAGTATTACCTATATCTTTAGTTTTATCTGTATATACTCAATTACAGATAAAAACTATGGTTAGTCAAGTATCGTACGATACTAAATTAACCGATGCAACTCATGATGCAGCAGTTGCTTTGCATACTAATATTATGAATAATGGAAGCCAAGCTACAATATATGATGTAATGAGGGCAAATGTTCTTGCAGCAACAAATGTATTTATGAATAGTATAGCAACAAGTTTAGGTGTAGGTGGATACAGTGAAAATGAACTTAATCAACATATACCTGCAATAGTATATACAATGTATGATGGATATTATATATATACACCATATAGTGAATTTAAATCACAAGAAGAAAAAAGAACATTAAAACCATATGTTTATTATACCAAAAGATATACTGATGGAAATACTGATATAGTTGTAAATTATTCATTAGATAATTATATTGCAATATATGGAAAAATTAATGGTGAAGGAGTTGCTAAATCAGGGTATTTGGTAAACCCAGATGTTACTAGTGATGATGGAAGTACATATAAAGGATACAATATACTTAAAGAGGATGGTAGCATGGAAAGTGGAATATTTGCAAGACAAAAATTAGAACAAAAAGAAGACAGAAGCAAAACACCACATGAGTATAGCTATCAATTAGAATACACTTTACCATATAAAAAGGCTGAAGAAGAAAAAGCGGAAGCAGCAGCAGAAGGAAAAACGCTAACGGAAGAAGAAACAGAACAAGGCAAATATGAATATGCAGCAATAAATTATTACAAAGAAGCAAAAGAATTTACTAATTTTGTAATAACTAATTTAGGAAATTTTGATTTCAATGGGGATGGCAAAAAAATATTTCAAATAGATTCTAATAATGACCCAGAAGATGAAGGGTCAGCATTTAATGCTGAAAGAGCTAAAGTTATAAAAGATTCTATAGAAGATAATTTAATAATTGCAATTTCTAATTTTAATCAGAAAACACCAGGAACAAGTAACTATAGAATTCCAGAAATGTCTTCAACCGACTGGGATATTGTAACTAAAGATTTTACTGTAATAGCATATATGGAAGGTTTAAAATCTGGTTTCAAAACATATAATAGTTATGCAATAACTCCATTGGCAAGTAATAATTTATATGTGAATAAAAATGATATATATTATAAAGGCAATGATCCAAATGAAAAATATTATCATACTTTAAACTGTAATAAAATACAAGGAGACAAAATAACTGGATATGCAGGGTATAATTTTACAAAAGTAGGACAAGATGTTTCAGAGAACAGTAAAATAGTAACTAAATATTTTTATTTAAAAGATTTTCTTGCATGTTATCATTGTGCAGTAAATAGAACTATGGAACCTGTAACAGATGATGCAATGAAAAATAAATATTTGACAGCTTATTATACAGCAATAGCTAGAGAACGTCAGCTAACATACAAAACAAGTAATATGATAACTCAAACTACTAAAAATACAACCCTAAATTAATATTATAAAAATAAGTTTAAATAACACATCACTTTAAAAGTGGTGTTTTATTTTTCGAAAAATGGTTATCCTAAAATTATAAATAAATTTTAGGAGTGCCTATGAATAAAGTAAATAAATTTTCAATAATATTTTTTTTAATAATTATTTTAATATATATTACAGGAATTACATCATTTCCAGATAATATTATAATATTTCAAGGTGAAAAGCTAAATTTAAAAACTGTTTATGGACTATCACTAAAAGAAAAAAAAGATGTAAAATATGAAGCAATAGAAACATCAGCCAATATAGCAAATTCAAAAATTGATAATTCAAAAATTGGAAAAACAGATTTTAAATTAAATTTATTTAGAAATATTCCTGTAAAAGATGTTACTGTAAACGTAATTCCAAAAACAAAAGTTATACCATTAGGAAACTTAGTTGGATTAAAATTATATACAAACGGTGTTTTAATTGTGGGAATGTCTGAAATAAATGGTATAGATAAGAGAAAATATAAACCCTATGAAAATTCTGATATAAAAGAAGGAGATATGATTGTATCTGTAAATGAAAAATCTATAACTTACACTTCAGAACTAATAAAAAATGTTAATAATTGCAACGGCGAAAATATAAAAGTAAAGTATGTAAGAGAGGGAAAAGAATTTGAAACTACGATAAAACCGGTTGAAACAGAACAAAAGAAATATAAACTAGGTTTATGGGTAAGAGATGCTGCTGCTGGTGTTGGAACAATGAGCTTTTACGAGAAATCTAGTGGCATGTTTGCGTCTTTAGGACATGGAATATTAGATATAGATACTGAAAAATTAATAGATATAGCAAAAGGTGAATTTGTAGAAAGTAATATAGTTTCAGTAACAAAAGGTGAAAAAGGGAATCCAGGAAAAATACAAGGGTCAATTGAAAATAAAACTACAATAGGCGAAGTATATAAAAATACTGAATTTGGAGTATATGGAAAAGTAAAAAATTCATCAATTCTAAATATAGATTATTCAAATGAATTAGAAGTTGCTTCAAGAGAAGAAATAAAAACTGGTGAAGCTAAAATCATATGTACATTAGAAAACAATAAAAAACAAGAATATTCAATAGAAATTCAAAAGATATATGTGAATAATAATAATGATAACAAAAGCATGGTTTTAAAAATAACAGATCCAAAGTTATTAGAAAAAACTGGGGGAATAATACAACGGAATGAGTGGGTCACCAATAATACAAAACAACAAATTTATTCGGCGCTGTAACACACGTAATGGTTAATGATCCCAAAACTCGGATATGGAGTTTTTGCTGATATAATGTTAAAACAAATGCGAGAAATAAAGTAAGAATTACAGAAGACATGTATTTGCATTAATAAATCGGCTATGCTATAATACGAGTTATAGATAATATATATTATCTTATATATTATACAAAAAAGGAGGTATTAAATATGGCAATATTATTACCGGGAGGAGCAGGCTATATAGGAAGTCATACTGCTGTCGAATTATTAAAAAATGGAAAAGAAATAATAATAATGGATAATTTTTCTAATAGTAGCTCAAAATCATTAGAAGCAATAAAAAAGATAACAGGAAAAAAGTTTAAATTTTATGAAATGGATTATTCAGATAGGGAAAAACTAGAAGTAGTTTTTAAAGAAAACCAAATAGATGCTGTATTAAACTTTGCCGGATATAAAGCGGTTGGGGAATCAATACAAAAACCAATAGAATATTATACTAATAATATTTCTGGTGCATTAGTGCTACTAGATGTAATGCGAAAATATGGATGTAAAAAATTTATATTTAGTTCTTCAGCAACTGTATATGGAGAACCTGAAAAAATACCTCTAACAGAAGAATGCAAAATTGGTGGAACAACTAATCCTTATGGGACAACCAAATTATTTATAGAACAAATATTAAAAGATATATATAGATCAGATAATACTTGGGATATATGTATATTGAGATATTTTAACCCAGTAGGAGCACATGAAAGTGGATTAATAGGTGAAGAACCAAAAGGTATTCCAAATAACTTAATGCCATATGTAGCAAGAGTTGCAGCAGGAATTTTACCAGAGTTATCAGTGTTTGGAAATGATTACAATACTCCAGATGGAACAGGAGTAAGAGATTATATACATGTTGTAGATTTAGCAAAAGGCCATGTAAAAGCTCTAGAAAAATTAGATAAAGAACAAGAGGGATTATATATATATAATTTAGGAACAGGAACAGGATATAGTGTATTAGATATGGTAAAAGCATTTGAAGAAACAACAGGAAAAACAGTAAAATATAAAATTGCTCCACGAAGAGAAGGGGATATAGCAACTTGTTATGCAGATCCTAAAAAGGCAAAGAAAGAATTAGGATGGATAGCAGAAAAGGGACTAAAAGAAATGTGTGAAGATTCATGGAATTTTATAGAAAAAAATAAATAGGAGGAAGGGTTTTTATTATAATGAAGATAGGATATTTAGGGCCAGATGGAACATATTGTTATGAAGCAATGAAAAAATACATAGGAAGATGTGCTATAGAAGCAGAAAAAATACCATATAATAATATAACAGATACTATTTTAGGGATAAAAAATGGAGAAATAGATAAATGCGTTGTTCCAATTGAAAATTCAATTCAAGGTAGTGTATTGGAAACAATGGATACATTAAGGGAAACAGAAGGACTATATATTCAATCTCGTATAGTTATAGATATAAAGCATCACTTAATGAGCACAAAAAAATACAAACCAGATGAAATTAAAAAAATATATTCTCATCCACAAGCACTAGCACAATGTCGAAAATATATTCACAAGAATTATCCAAATTGTGAAATTAAACAAGTTTCAAGTACAGCATTAGCAGCGGAAAAAATATTAAATGAGGAAAATTGTGCATGCATATGTAATGAAGCATGCAGAGAAATATACAATTTAGAAGATTTAGATCAAAATATTCAAGATGTGCAAAATAATCAGACTACTTTTATAGTTATATCAAAAGAAAAAAAAAATGATGTAAAAGGCGAAGTTACAACATCTATATTCTTTTCAGTATATAGTAAACCAGGAGAGCTATACAAGGTATTAGGTTTATTTAATATTTTCGAAGTAAATCTTAACAAAATAGAATCAAGACCAGCAAAAACAAAATTAGGAGAATATATATTTTGGGTAGATTTTGAAGCTAATGAAAACTGGGATTATATAAAAATATTACTAGAACAAATAGATAAAAGATGTTCATATTTTAGATGTTTAGGAACATATGACCATGTGGAATAAAGTAAAAATTAATAAAACAAAAGATATTAAAATGTAAAAGAGGGATAAATATGTATAGAAATACTTTAGAAAAATCAAAAGGTATAACACTAGTAGCATTAGTAATCACAATAATAATATTATTAATATTATCAGGAGTAGTATTGAGCTTAATTATAGGGGAGAATGGTTTAGTACAAAAAGCGAAGCAATCAAAAGAAATATCTGTAATAGCTGGTGAAAAGGAAATAATTAATATGGGAGTTAGTTCTGTAAAAATAAAAAAAATTCAAGAGGGTGTTGAAAATTATCAGTTGGATGCCAATGATTTGCAAAATGAATTACAAAATGAAAACGTTACAGTAACACCAATGGGAAATTTAATTAAAATATTTTTTATAGAAAGTAGTAACGAATATATTATAGATAAGGATGCAAAAATTTTTGATGAGAAAGAGCTTGCTAATGTTATTTTATATGGTGAAGGAACAGAAGAAAACCCATATTTAATAAATCATATTGAGGATTTAGTAGCATTTGCTCATAATGTAAAAAAAGGAAATAGTTATAAAGAAAAGTTCTTAAAATTAAATAATGACTTAGATTTTAATGACAATAATTCATATATAGATGCAAACGCAAAATCATATGTTGATTCTTATGGAGAAACAATTTATTATGGTGATTATAATAATGATGGAGAGAATGATTCTATAAAAGAAAATGTTACTAAGGGAACAGGTTTTTATATAATTGGCGATAGCCAAAATGCATTTGAAGGAACATTTTTAGGAAATAATAAAAAAATTAATAATATATATATAAATTATACAACAAGTTCTGAAGGATATTATGAGTGTGCTGGACTTTTTGCATATAGTAAAGGAATTATTTCTGATTTGGAAACAACAGGAACAATTAAAGCTAATTACAGCAAAGAATTAATTCTAGGAGGAATTGTAGGAAGAATAGTAGGCCCTGCTTCTGTGGAAAATTGTAAAAATAATATAAATATAGAAGTTACAGGAACAAGTGATACTGCCGATGTTGGAGGAGTTGTAGGAAGTGCACCTAGCGTATGGGAGACAGACTTGAATTCATATATAAATAATTGTGTTAATTATGGAAAAATAGATGTAAATGGAGTAAGAAAAGTATCTGTAGGTGGAATCAGTGGGTATGTTGGTGGCGCATGTATATTTTCTAACAATGTTAATTGTGGAAAAATTAATGTGATAGCTTTAATAAGGGGATGTGATATAAATACTGGTGGAGTAGCAGGAAAAGCAAATTATGTAGTATTGAACAAATTAAAAAATAATGGAAATGTAACAGTAAAGAACGAGAATAATGGAACAGGATATATAGGTGAAATGAATTGTGGAGGGATTTTAGGAGATGCTGATGGCTCAGTTTCTGTCTATAATTCATATAATGCTGGTGATATAACAGCTAAAGATAATGAGTTTAGAGTAGGAGGTGTAGGAGGAATTTTAGGTCGTCCAGACTACTCTAGTAACCAAGTTGTTAATTGTTATAATACTGGAAAAGTTTCAGGGAATATAGGTGCAGGTGGAATAGGTGGATATCTTTCGGATTATACATACAATGCATATAATGTTGGTGAATGTGAAAATGGTATTGCATACAAATTAGGAGGAAATAGTTCAGCGATACATAAAAACATATATTATTTGGACATAGCATCTAGCAACGGAGTAAGTTATTTATATAATGTAGAAGATACAACAGAATCAAAAACCAATGAAGAGATGATGTCACAAGAATTTGTGGATTTATTAAATCAAAATGTAGACTCAGAAAATTCGAATTCTCCAAAGGTGCAGTTAGTTAGATGGAAAAAAGGAGATACATATCCAGTATTTGATTATTAACAACTACTAATTAAGTGTTTTTAATATATAAAGAAAGGAAAAGTGCTATGATGGCACTTTTTCTTTTTTCTAAAAAATATATTGAAAAATATGAAGTTATGGTATAAAATTGTATTGGTCTTGGATAGACTAAATTTATATTGATACTATAAGTATCTGAAATGGAGGAATAATAAATGTCAGTTAGAATAGGTATTAATGGTTTTGGTAGAATAGGAAATTTAACTTTCCAAGCTGCCTTAGAAAGAGAAAATGTTGAGGTTGTAGCTATAAACGATCCTTTTATAGCAGCAGATTATATGGCTTATATGGTAAAATATGATACTGTTCAAGGAAAATTTAAAGGTGAAGTTAGAGCCGAAGATGGAAAATTAATAGTAAATGGAAGAGAAATAAAAGTATATAATGAAATGGACCCTAAAAACATTCCTTGGGGAGCAGATGGAGTAGATTATGTATTAGAATGTTCAGGAGTTTTCACAACAACTGAAAAGGCTAATGCTCATTTAGAAGCAGGAGCTAAAAAAGTAATTATTAGTGCACCTTCAAAAGATGCTCCAATGTTTGTAATGGGAGTAAATCACACAGAGTATAAACCAGAAATGAACATAGTTTCAAATGCATCATGTACAACTAACTGTTTAGCACCACTTGCTAAAGTTGTTAATGATAATTTCGGAATTAAAGAAGGTCTTATGACTACAGTTCATTCTATAACAGCAACACAAAAAACTGTTGATGGAGCTTCTAAAAAAGATTGGAGAGGTGGAAGATCAGCTAGTGCTAACATAATTCCTTCAACAACAGGTGCAGCTAAAGCTGTAGGAAAAGTAATTCCACAATTAAATGGAAAATTAACAGGAATGGCATTTAGAGTTCCAACTGTAGATGTTTCAGTTGTTGATTTAACATGTAATTTAGAAAGACCAGCAACATATGAAGAAATATGTGAAGCAATAAAAAGAGCATCAGAAAACGAATTTAAAGGAATAATTGAATATGTAGATGATCCAGTAGTATCATCAGATTTTGTACATGACAGTCATACTTCTATATTTGATAGTAAAGCAGGTATACAATTAACAGATACTTTTGTTAAATTAGTTGCATGGTATGACAATGAATGGGGATATTCAAACAAATTAGTAGATTTAGCATGCCATATAGCAAGCGTATGTCAATAAAAATAAAAATTAGGAAGGAAGAATTGATATGAATAAAAAAACAGTAAAAGATGTAGACTTAAGAGGAAAAAAAGTAC
This sequence comes from uncultured Clostridia bacterium, assembly GCA_934167175.1. Taxonomy (GTDB): domain Bacteria; phylum Bacillota; class Clostridia; order TANB77; family CAG-508; genus CAKPKF01. The sequence goes on from CAKPKF010000002.1 coordinate 35,372, forward strand.
TAATGAGATGTGATTTTAATGTACCACTAGATGAAGAGAGAAATATAACAGATAACAGAAGAATAGTTGCAGCATTAGATACAATAAAATATTTATTAGATCAAGATTGTAAAATAATACTTTGTTCACATTTAGGAAGACCAAAGGGAGAAGTAAAAAAAGAATTTTCTTTAGAGCCAGTGGCAAAAGAATTAACTAGACTATTAGGACAAGAAGTTAAATTAGCAAAAGATGTTATAGGAGAAAGTGCAAGAGAATTAACTTCTGAAATGAAACCAAGAGATATCGTTCTTCTAGAAAATGTTAGATTCCATAGAGAAGAAACAGACAATGATCCAGAATTTGCTAAAAAATTAGCTAGTTTTGCAGAAGTTTTTGTAAATGATGCTTTTGGTACAGCACATAGAGCTCATGCTTCAACAGCAGGAGTAGCAGCGTATTTACCAGCAGTATGTGGATTCCTTATTGAAAAAGAAATTAATTTCTTAGGTGAAACATTAGAGCATCCAAAAAGACCATTTGTAGCAATACTAGGTGGGGCAAAAGTTTCAGATAAAATTGGAGTTATAGATAGCCTACTTGAAAAAGTAGATACACTTATGATTGGCGGTGGAATGGCATATACATTCTTTAAAGCTATGGGATATGGTGTAGGTAATTCAATTTGTGAAGTTGATAAAGTTGACTTAGCAAATGAACTAATGGAAAAAGCAAAACAAAAAGGAGTGAAATTCTTATTACCTGTTGATACAAAAGTAGGAAAAGAATTTGATAAAGATACAGAGAGCAAAATAGTTGATTATAAAGAAATACCAGATAATTGGGAAGGATTTGACATAGGTCCAAGAACAATAGAAATGTTCAAAGAAGAATTAGAAAAAGCCGGAACAGTTATTTGGAATGGACCAGTAGGCTTATTCGAATTTGATCAATTTGCAATCGGAACAAATGCTATTGCAAAAATTTTAGCTGATATAGATGCTATAACTGTAATAGGTGGAGGAGATTCAGCAGCTGCAATAGAAAAAGCTGGATTATCAGATAAAATGACACATATTTCAACAGGTGGAGGAGCTTCTTTAGAATTTTTAGAAGGTAAAAAATTACCAGGAATAGAATGTTTACAAGATAAATAGTATAATAATAAAGTCGCCTAAAATATTTACAAGTAGTAATCAATTTTACTACTTGTAAATTAAACTTAAATGGCGACTAATTATTAGAAAAATAAAGGGAAAGGAGCATAACTTATGAGAAAAAAAGTAATTGCGGGAAATTGGAAGATGAATATGCTACCAAATGAGGCTATTAAATTTATAGATGAATTAACACCATTAGTAAAAGATGCGGAAGCAGAAGTTATACTTTGTGTACCATACACAGACTTGTTTTATGCATTATTAACAGCACAAGATACTAATATAAAAATAGGAGCACAAAATATGCATTTTGAAGAAAAGGGTGCTTATACTGGAGAAATTTCAGGAAAAATGCTTAAGAGTATAGGTGTAGAATATGTTATAATAGGACACTCAGAAAGAAGAGCATATTTTAATGAAACAGATGAAACTGTTAACAAAAAAATAAAAGCAGCTTTTAAATATGAATTAAAACCTATAGTTTGTGTTGGAGAAACATTAGAACAAAGAGAAAACGGAACAGCAGAAAAAATAATAACAAACCAAATAGAAAAAGCTATTGAAGGACTAACAAATGAACAAGTTGAAAATACAATAATAGCATATGAACCTATTTGGGCTATTGGAACAGGGAAAACAGCAACATCAAGTGATGCAAACAATAGTATAAAATCTATAAGAAACAAAATAAAAGAATTGTATGGACAAAATACGTCTGATAGAGTTATAATACAGTATGGAGGAAGTGTAAAATCACAAATTTCACAAGAACTATTTAACATGTCAGACATAGATGGAGCACTAGTAGGTGGTGCCAGTTTAAATGCAGATGAGTTTAGTAGAATAGTGAATTATAATAAATAGTTATAAAGGATGGTAAACTTATGAAAGACAAACTAACAATGTTAATGATATTAGATGGATTTGGAAAAAACGAAAACAAAAATGGAAACGCAGTAGCACTTGCAAAGACACCTAATATAGATGAATTAATGAAAAAATATCCAAACACAGAATTAAATGCAAGTGGACTAAATGTAGGATTACCAGAAGGGCAAATGGGAAACTCAGAAGTAGGTCATACAAACATAGGTGCTGGAAGAATTGTATATCAAGAGTTGACTAGAATAACTAAGTCAATAGAAGATGGTGAATTTTTTAGTATAGCAGAGTTCGCAGAGGCAATTGAAAATTGTAAAAAAAATAATTCAAATCTTCATGTGTTAGGACTTCTTTCAGATGGAGGAGTTCATAGTCATATAAGACACTTATATGCTATTTTAGAATTAGCTAAAAGAAAAGATTTTGAAAATGTATATATCCATTGTTTCTTAGATGGAAGAGATACACCACCAACATCAGCAGAATTTTATATAGCAAAATTAGAAGAAAAAATGAAAGAAAAAGGTGTTGGAAAAATAGCTAGTATATCTGGTAGATTTTATAGCATGGATAGAGATAAAAGATGGGAAAGAGTAAAAAAATCATATGATGTATTAGTTAATGGAATAGGAAACAAAGAAATATCACCTATTTCAGCAATAGAAAGTTCTTATCAAAAAGAAATATTTGATGAATTTGTAGAGCCAACAATTATTTCAGCAACTGATAAGCCATTGGCAACTATATCAAATAATGATTCCGTTATATTTTTTAACTTTAGACCAGACAGAGCAAGAGAAATTACAAGAAGTATAGTAGATCCTGAATTTGATGGATTCGAAACAAAAAAATTAGAAAACATATATTTTGTTTGTTTTACTAATTATGATGCAACAATTCCAAATGTACATGTAGCATTTAAACCAACTAAATTAGTTAATACATTTGGCGAATATATAAGCAATAAAGGATATACTCAATTAAGAATAGCAGAAACAGAAAAATATGCACATGTTACTTTCTTCTTTAACGGAGGAGAGGAAAAACAATATGAAGGTGAAGATAGAATATTAGTTCCTTCACCAAAAGTTGAAACATATGATTTAAAACCAGAGATGAGTGCATATGAAGTAACAGAAAAAGTTTTAGCAGCTATCAATGAAGACAAATATGACAATATAATATTAAACTTTGCAAATACCGACATGGTAGGGCATACTGGAAATTTAGAAGCAGCTATAAAAGCGGTAGAAGTAATAGATGAATGTGTAGGAAAAATAGTAGAACTTGTTAAAAATAAAGAAGGAGTATTATTAATAACTGCAGACCATGGAAATGCTGAGCAAATGATAGACTATAAAACAGGAGAACCACATACAGCTCATACAACAAATGTAGTACCTTTAATTTTAGTTGGAATGGAAAATGTACAATTAAAGCCAGGAAAACTTGCAGATTTAGCACCAACCATGTTGGACATAATGAATTTAGAAAAGCCAGAAGAAATGACAGGTGAAAGCTTAATTGTAAGATAATTATGGAGGTGATCTTGTGGAAATCACACCAACGATAAAAAATATATATTCGGAAATACAAAAAAAATTATTTTTTATGATTCCAGAAAAATGGGATAAATTATATTTATATGCATCTGTATTTGAAAAGTCAGGAAAAGAAACTGGGGAAATGTTTTTTTATTACATTCCTAAAGGAATAATGAAAAAAAGTCCAGTCAACGTATATGAGGTTCCATCAAAGTTTAATATAGATGAAAATGCTTACATGAAATTAGCAGATGAAGTATACGAATTAGTTAAGCAATTAAAACATGAATATAAAATAAATCAACTAGATCTTTGGAGCAATATAACTATATCAGTGGAAAATTTCAAATTTAAAGTTGAGTGTAATAATGATGATTTAGTAAATTCAGCATATAGTAGTTATGATAGACATATAATATGGAGGTATAAGTATTTAAATACTCCACTATCTATGTATAATAAAAAAGATAGAAAAACTATAGAAACATATTTTGAACAAAATGTTTTTAAAGAAAGAGAATTATTTGAACAGGCTGTGTACAGTAGACCTAAAAATAATACTGTTGAATATGATAGAAACAGCGATGATGTTTATCTTAAGGAAGAAGATATAAAAGTACAAATGCCAAAAAATACTAATATAGATGAAGAACAAAAAAGTCAAATATTAGATAATAATAAATAAAACAATTTAGGAAGGAGCAAATAAAATGATTTATTCAAATGAAGTAGAAAAAATGTGTCAAGTTCGCAAAGGAGTGGACCATGGTCCAGCGCCAATTCCAGAAGAAGGAAAATGGGTAAAATCTAAAGATATAAAAGACATATCTGGGTTAACACATGGTATAGGATGGTGTGCACCACAACAAGGAGCATGTAAACTAACATTAAATGTTAAGGAAGGAATTATAGAAGAAGCGTTAATAGAAACTATTGGATGTTCAGGAATGACACATTCAGCAGCTATGGCAGGAGAAATATTAACAGGAAAAACAATATTAGAAGCATTAAATACAGACTTAGTATGTGATGCTATAAATACAGCTATGAGAGAATTGTTCTTACAAATAGTATATGGTAGAACACAATCAGCTTTTTCAGAAGGAGGTCTTCCAGTTGGAGCAGGATTAGAAGACTTAGGAAAAGGTCATAGAAGTCAAATTGGTACAATTTATTCAACAAAAGTAAAAGGACCAAGATACTTAGAATTAGCTGAAGGATACATAGTAGAAATCGGTTTAGATCAAAATGATGAAATAATAGGTTACAAATATGTAAATCTAGGAAAAATGATGGAAAACATAAAAGCTGGAATAGAACCAACAGAAGCTATAGAAAAGGCATCTGGAAAATATGGAAGATTTGATGAAGCCGTTAAGAAAATTGACCCTAGAGAAGAATAGAAAAATTATTAAAGTCTAAATGGCTTTTACAAAAAATCTATTAAATTAAATAATATAATTTTAATAAATTTTATAAAAAGTAATAAAACATAATTTTAAGGAGGAATAAAAATGGCAGTAACATTTGAAAGTTATGAAAGAAGAATAGATCAAATTAAACCTGTAATGGAAAAATACGGGATAAAAGATTTCGAAGATGCGTTAAATATATGTAAGGAAAAAGGATTCAATCCTTATGAGATAGTAAAAGGTGTTCAAGCAATATGTTTCGAAAATGCATGTTGGGCATACACACTAGGAGCTGCAATAGCAATAAAAAAAGGTTGCACAAAAGCAGCAGATGCGGCAAAAGCAATAGGTGAAGGATTACAAAGTTTTTGTATACCAGGTTCTGTAGCAGACGATAGAAAAGTTGGATTAGGACATGGAAATTTAGCATCAATGTTATTATCAGAAGAAACAAAATGTTTTGCTTTCTTAGCAGGACATGAATCATTTGCAGCAGCAGAAGGAGCTATAGGAATTGCAAAATCAGCTAACAAAGTAAGAAAAGAACCTTTAAGAGTAATTTTAAATGGTCTTGGAAAAGATGCAGCACAAATAATATCAAGAATAAATGGATTTACATATGTAAAAACAGATTTTGATTTCTTTAAAGGAGAAGTTAATGTTATAGAAGAAATATCATATTCAGATGGAGAAAGAAGTAAAGTTAGATGCTATGGAGCAAATGATGTAAGAGAAGGTGTAGCAATAATGCACTTAGAAGGAGTAGATGTGTCAATTACAGGTAACTCTACAAACCCTACAAGATTCCAACATCCAGTAGCAGGTACATACAAAAAAGAATGTATAGAACAAGGAAAGAAATACTTCTCAGTAGCATCAGGTGGTGGAACAGGAAGAACATTGCACCCAGACAACATGGCAGCAGGACCAGCATCATATGGAATGACAGATACAATGGGAAGAATGCACTCAGATGCACAATTTGCAGGATCATCTTCAGTACCAGCTCACGTAGAAATGATGGGATTAATTGGAATGGGGAACAACCCTATGGTAGGTGCTACAGTTTCTGTTGCAGTAGCTGTAGAAGAAGCTATGAAATAATTAGAAATACTTGAGTTTTAAAAATATACCAAAAAATAAAAATTAAAGAATGTCAACCGAATGCAAACAAAAACGGTTGACATTCTTTAATGTGTATAAAAATAAAATTGACAGAATAAATATGTTAATATAAAATAAATTGGGTAAAAAATATTCTAAAATGTGAGAAAAACTGCAGTGACAATATTTGCCAGTAATAAGTAAACTACGACAATTTCTGAGAACAAAGCATTTGTTTGCAGTGAAAAGGAAAGGAGAATTACAAATGAAAAAAGCAAGAAACGAAAAAGGAATAACGATAGTTTCGTTAGTTATAACGATTATAATAATGTTAATTTTATCAGGAGTAGTATTGACAGGAATAGCACAAGATAATGGAATAATAAAAAATAGTAAAAAAGCAAAAGAACAAACAGAGATAGGAAATGAGGTTGAACAAATAGAGCAAGCAACTGTCAAGGCGATGGCGAAAAATGCATCTGGAAAGATAACAGAAGAGGGACTTAAAGAAGGATTAGCAGAAAATTTAGGAAAAGTAAACATATACGATGATGATGAAGTATTTATAATTGAAATTGCAAAAAGCAAAAGATATTATACTGTAGATTCAAATGGAAAAGTTGAAAAAACAGATGAAACAGCAATCATTACAGATGAAAATCCAGGAGTACTAGATGGAAAAGGAACACAAACAGAGCCATATAGAATAATGAGTATAGAAGATCTAGTGTATTTATCTAAATCAGTAAGTGAAGGAAAGCTATATCAATATGAATATATAGAATTAGGCAGAAATTTAAATTTTAATTCAAAAATGTCATATGGTAACTACGACACAAAAGAATATAACGAATATTTAGGAGTAACTGATGATGTTGGATTAAAAGAAGCACTTACTAATAGAAAATATAAAGGTTTTATTCCAATAGGAAACGAATTGAAAAATTTTTATGGTAGATTTGATGGAAATTCATATAGTATAAGAAACATTTATGAAAATATAGAAAATTATGGTGGACTATTTGGAAAGAAAAGTGATTATGCAAAAGGATATATTAGGAATTTAACTGTTACAGGGGAAATCAATAGCAGTGGAGATTTTATAGGTGGAATAAGTGGTTCTACTGCAGCTGAAATATCAAATTGTGTATCTTATGTTAACATAACGGGAAAAGGCAATCAAATAGGTGGAATTTCAGGCGAATTATGGGGAAGTGCTATAAATTGTAAAAATTATGGAAAAATTTTAACTACGGGATCTCACATAGCAGGTATAAGTGGAAGATATGGAAGGGTAACTGAATGTGAAAACTATGGAGAAATAAAAGGAAATAGTGTATTGGGTGGAATAATAGGACAAATGAATGGAAATGCAATTAACAGAGTCACTAATTATGGAAAAATATCGGGTAATGACACAATAGGAGGAATATGTGGTAGTAATGGATATGCATATTTAATATCAAATTCGATTAATAGAGGTGAAATAATAGGAGAAAAAAAGATTGGAGGAATATTGGGAGTTGCAACAAGTATAGAATTAATAATCAATTGTTATAACATTGGAAAAATCGAAGGAACATCACGTATAGGTGGAATTGTTGGATATTGTTCATTTACACAGAATGATTCAAGCAAAATAATAAATTGCTACAATATTGGAGAAGTAGTTGGTACAGATTCAAGTAAAACAGGAGCAATTACAGGTGAAAAAAATGGGTATGGAATTCATTATATAGAAAAATGTTACTGGGAGGAAAAAAGCGGATTAGCAGGATATAATGGAAATTTTACAGTAACAGATAGTAAAAGTTATAGTAGAGGATTTATAGAAGGAAAAGAAAAAGGAGAAAAAAGTTTTTTAGAAATATTAAATGAATATGTTAAAAAATATAATACAGAAAACGCAGGAGAAACAGATTTTGTAGAACTAAATAAATGGAAACAAGATGAAGAAAAAGGATATCCAGTATTAAATTAATATATATACAAAGAAACCAAAACAGTATTAATATAAAAATATATTTTTTTGTGATATATTTTTATACAATTATAAAGGTTTATGGGGATCTTTTAAAAACCTAAATATATTGTACAAGGGGTAATTAAAGATGAAAGAATTTATATTAGAAGCTTTACCATGGATAGTAATAGGAATATGTATAGCTATAATATGTGCCAATTGGAACAAAAAAAACAAAGAAAATAAGAAAGAAAGCAATTATATGGCAGAAGGAATGGCTATTGGAATGTGCGTGGGAGTTTCATTTGCTACAGCACTTAAAATTAATTTAGGAATAGGAATAAGCCTTGGAATGCTTGTTGGAGAAACAATAGTGTTATGCATAAAAAAAGAAGATAAGAACGAAAAATAGTAATATAAGGGCAATCTTACAAAAATGTAAGATTGCTTTTATAAATTATATGGTATAATTGAATAGGTGATAAAATATGCAAAAAATATTAATTGTAGAAGATGATGAGAAAATAAGAAGTGAGCTAGAGTCTTTTTTGAATAGAAATGGATATGAAACTACTAGTTTAACAAATTTTGAAAATAGTATAGAAGATATATTAGCTCAAAAAGCAGATTTAATCTTGCTTGATATAAATCTTCCGTATAATGACGGAGAATACATATGTAGAGAAATAAGGAAAAAATCAGATGTTCCAATAATAATGGTAACTAGTAAAGATAATGAAATAGATGAATTAATTAGTCTAAATTATGGAGCAGATCAGTATGTAACAAAGCCATATAATATTCAGATACTATTGGCAAAAATAGCTGGACTATTAAAAAGAAATCAAAAATATTCTAATATAGATAAAATAGAACTAAAAGAAGTTACATTAAATACAGCAGGAAGGTTTATTGAAAAAGACGAAAAAAAAATAGAACTTACTAAAAATGAATATAATATTTTATATTATTTGAGTTTACACATAGGAAAAGTAGTTTCAAGAGATGAAATTATGGACTATCTATGGGAAAGTGAAAATTTCATAGATGATAATACATTAAGTGTAAACATAAAAAGACTAAGAGATAAATTAGAAGAATTAGGAGCAGAAGGAACTATTGAAACAAGGAGAGGACAAGGGTATATAATAAAATGAGATTTTATGATTTTATAAAAGATAAATTATTAGAGATTATATTAATATTTTTCTCTGTTTTTAGTATAGAAATAATACTTTTAATATACAATATAAGTCTAGTAGTACGATTTTATGTGCTCTTTGCACCAATTATAGCAAGTTTTGTAGCATTATACTTGGAATTTTACAAAAAGAAAAAATTTTATAATGACTTAAAAGAAAAGCTAGAAGAATTGGATCAAAAATATTTAATATCAGAGATGATAAATAATCCAAAATTTGAAGAAGGAAAAATTTTAAAAGATGTAATGCAAGATACAGGAAAATCAATGCTTGAAAATGTAAATAAATATAAGTATTTACAGGAAGATTATAAAGAATATATAGAATTATGGATACATGAAATAAAAACACCAATAGCAGCAGGAAAATTAATAATAGAAAATAACAAAGACGAAGTTACCAAAAGTATAGAAGAAGAATTAGAAAAAATAGAAAACTATATAGAGCAAGCACTATTTTATGCAAGAAGTAATAATGTAGAAAAAGATTATATTATTACAAAAACTAAATTACAAGAAATAATAAATACAAGTATATTAAAAAATAAAACTAGTTTAATTAATAGTAAAATAAAATTAGATTTACATGACTTAGAAAAAATAGTATGCACAGACAGTAAATGGGTTGTATTTATTATTAATCAAATTATACAAAATGCAATAAAATATTCTAAAAAAGTAGATCCTAAAATAGAAATATATTCTAACTCAAATAATGAAAATATAATATTATATATAAAAGATAATGGAATAGGAATGAAAAAAAGTGAGATAACAAGAGTATTTGAAAAAGGATTCACAGGAGAAAATGGTAGAATTATTGGAAAAAAATCTACAGGCATAGGATTGTATTTATGTAAAAAAATGTGTGATAAATTAAATTTAGGAATAGAATTAAATTCTGAGAAAGATATAGGAACAGAAATAAAAATAATATTTCCACAAAGTAGTTATCTAGAACTATAATTTTTAAAATTAACAAAGGGTTATCTTTTTAGATAATCCTTTGTTAATAGTTATAGTGAGAAAACGTAAACTACAGCTAGTAAATAAATCTTACAAAAGTGTAAGAAAAATGTAAGATTAATCAATGGATATATTGAGAAAGAAACTTTATAATTAGTTTAAAGAAAAAGATAGGAGTGAGTTTTATGAACAATATATTAGAAGTAAAAAATATTGAAAAATACTATGGTAATAAGAGTAATCTTACAAAGGCAATAGATAATATCAGTTTTAACGTAGCAAATGGCGAATTCATAGGAATAATGGGAGCGTCAGGTTCTCGGAAAAACGACATTATTAAATTGTATATCTACAATAGATAGAGTAACATCAGGAAAAATCATAATAAGTGATAAAGATATTACAAAATTAAAAGGAAATAATCTTAATAAATTTAGAAGAGAAGAATTAGGATTTATATTCCAAGATTTTAACTTGCTTGACACATTGACAGCATATGAAAATATAGCATTAGCTCTTACAATACAAAAAATAAATCCACATGAGATAGAAAAAAGAGTAAAAGATGTTGCGAAAAAATTAGGAATTTTAGAGATATTAAGTAAATATCCATATCAAGTATCAGGAGGACAAAAACAAAGAATAGCATCAGCAAGGGCAATTATAACTAACCCTAAAATAGTACTTGCAGACGAACCAACTGGTGCATTAGACAGTAAATCTGCAAGACAATTATTAGAAGGATTTGAACACTTAAATAAAAATATGGGAGCAACAATTTTAATGGTAACACATGATGCATTCACAGCAAGTTATGCACAAAGAATAATATTTATAAAAGATGGAAAAATATTTAATGAAATAGTAAAAGGCAATGATACAAGAAAACAGTTTTTTGAAAAAATAATAGAAGTTCAAACACTTCTTGGAGGTGATTTGAATGATGTTATTTAAATTATCATTTAGGAACATGAAAAAAAGCTTTAAAGATTATGCTATATATTTTTTGACACTAGTATTGGGAGTTGCAATATTTTATATGTTTAATTCTATAGATAGTCAGCAAGCAATGCTAGATATATCTGAATCAAAAAAACAAATAATAAAGCTAATGATTCAAATGCTTGGAATGGTATCTGTGTTCATAGCAGTAATTTTAGGATTGCTAATTGTATATGCAAATAAATTTTTAATAAACAGGCGTAAAAAGGAATTTGGTATATATATGACTTTAGGTATGGGAAAAAGACAAATTTCTAAAATCATATTATTTGAGACAATATTAGTAGGAATAATATCATTATTTGCTGGACTTGCATTTGGAGTATTTGCATCACAGTTTATGTCAGTGTTAGTAGCAAAAATATTTGAAGCCAACATGGATAAATTTACATTTATATTTTCAAAAGATGCTTGTATAAAAACTTGTGTATATTTTGCTATAATGTACTTTGTTGTTATGATTTTTAACACAATAACAATATCAAGATATAAATTAATAAATTTATTAACAGCAACGAAGAAAAATGAAAAAGTAAAAATAAAAAATCCAATATTATCAGTCTTATTGTTTATTATTGCTTGTATAATATTAGGATGGGCTTATTGGAAAGTAACAGTAAATCTAAAAGCATTAAAAGAAATACCTATGCCTATAATAGCAGGAATTATTGGTACAGTATTAGTATTTTGGTCTGCATCTGGTTTTGTTTTAAAAGTAGTGCAAATGAATAAAAAAGTGTATTTAAAAAATACTAATATGTTTGTTTTAAGACAATTAAATAATAAAATAAATACAACAGTAATAAGTATGAGTGTAATATGTCTAATGTTATTTATGACAATAACTATACTATCAACAAGTTTAGCTTTACAGAATACAATGAAAAAAGACTTGCTAGAAATGACACCAGTAGATATAAATTTATATAAACCAGCTAATATAGAAGATACTTATTTAGTTTATGGAAATCCACAAAAGGCAACAGAACAACAAAAAAAGGATTCATATATTCCAGTAACGGAAACATTAAAAAATAATGGGTATGATGTTAAAAATTTAAAAGATATTGTAGAGTTTGCTATATACGGTACAGATGAATTAACAGTAGAAAAATTTTTACAAAATAGTATGGATGAAGTAAGAGAAAAATATCCTTTACTAGATACAGAGTCTATAGAAGAAATAGTAAAAATATCAGATTATAATAAAATTGCAAAATTGTATGGTCACCAAGAATATAGTTTAAATGATGATGAGTACATGGTTTTATGTGATTTTGATGGAATGAAACAAGTAAGAGACTTAGCATTAAAAAAAGAAGCAACAATAACATTAAATGGAAAAAATTATAAAGCAAAATACAATGAATGCAAACCTGGATATGTATACATGTCTACAAGCCATGCTAATTTAGGAATTATACTTGTGCCAGATAGTTGTGATTTAAAAGAAAGTTGGAAAAAAACGCAGTTTTTAGCAGCAAATTATAATGCGAATACAGATGAAGAAAAAGAACAAATGGAGAAGATGTTTATAAGCGATAATTCTAGTTTGGTACAAAAATTAAACAACGAAGGTACTACATTAGATGGACAAACAAAAATAAGTATAATTGAAGCAAGTGTTGGGGTATCAACTATAGTTGTATTTATAGCTATATATTTAGGAATAACATTTTTAATTGCAAGTTCTGCAATATTAGCTTTAAAACAACTAACAGAAAGTTCAGATAATAAACAAAGATATAGTATTTTAAGAAAAATAGGTTGTGACGAAAAAATGATAAATAGAGCATTGTTTAAACAAATAGCAATATTCTTTATGTTGCCACTAGTTGTAGCAATGGTACATTCTATATTCGGAATACAATTTGCATTGTATTGTATGTCAGCACTAGCAAGTAAAGAACAACTATTACCATCTGTTACTTCAACCATATTAATAATGGGGGCTATATATGGTATATACTTTATTTTTACATATGTAGAAAGTAAAAATATCATTAAAGAAGAGCTATAAATAAAATCCAATATTTAAAATAAAAATACACTTAAATGTGTATTTTTATTTTTGACTATAATATAACAAAATGATATAATTATATCAAGAGGTGATATTTATGATAGACTATAATGATATTGTAAATGCACAGAAATATACATATGATAGAAAAACAAAAAAAATATTTAATAAAGAAACTAAACAAGAAATAAAAGATTCAAAAGTGGTTCAAAAAGTTAAAGCTGCTTATTTGGTGATGTATCTTTTAAAAGAAAAAGAAAAAACAATGAACTTTAAAGATAAAAATGAAAGATATAATACAAGATTAAAATATATAGATGATATAAATAATAAATTGGCAATGGGAATTTTAGATGGAACCAAAAATGGAGAAGTAACTTTTAATAGAAATCAAATTTATAGAGATTTTGGAAAAGCTTGTGAAAAATATAATGATTTGGCGAATGCTTTTGCAAATGAAAAATTAAATGAATATGGAATGAAATGTGAAGAAATAAATTTTAATAAACCAACTCAAAGAGAAGAAATTGAAGGTATTGGTGGAAGTATAAATTTAAAAGAACTAAATACAACAAGATGTAAGTCTAATCCTAAAAATATAAAAAATAAGGAAAACTATATAAAAAATTTAATAGAAGCTTATGATAAAGTAGAAACAAATCAACATTATGAAAATAGAAAAATGAATGAAGAAAAAAATGTTTTTTTTGTTATGGATGCAATAAAAAATGGAAAAATGGATATAAAAAATTTAAAAAATTATCAATTTGTTGAACTGCTTAAAGCAGCAGATAGCATAACGTTAAATACAGGAAGAGATATTTTAAAAGAATTTAGCAATATTCCAGAAGTAAATGAAAGATTGAAAATATATAAAAATAATAATGTAATAGGAATATTAAATAAGAAAAAGAGAAGAGAAGAAGCTTTACCTAAAACCCCATTAGAAAGCGAAAAAGAAATAGCAAATAAAGAGTTAGAGGAACAAGGCAATATTTCTAGTTTATTGACATTAGATAGGAATATTGTAAATAATAATAAAGAACTAAAAGGAATAGCCAAAAATGAAAAAGAAGCAAACGAGCAATTGGCTACTAAAAGAATTATTGCAAGACAAGAAGGAAAAAATCCAAGTAAAATTCAATATATAAAAACAAAAAATGGATTACAATATAAAATGCAAACAAATGATGAGAGAGAAAGGGAGTAAAATATGGAAAATAGTGTAGCTAGAGCATATGCGGAGGTAGATAAAATACTATCATATATGGATAAAAAAAATATAGATAAAATACCTTTAAAATTAAGAGACATGATAAAAGAAGAAAAAGAACGTGGATATGAACCTAATATAAATCCTAATATTTCATTAGCAGACCAAAACCTACAAAGAAAAACATTAGCAATGCTTGCGATGTTTAATCTTAATTATTGGTGTGAAAGTGAAGAGGAAAAACAAAAATTGTTGCAACAATATGCAAAAAATGAAAAAGTAAAAGAAGCAGAGATAAGAGAAAAATATAACCCAGATGAAATCTTTAAAAATAAAAATGAAGTAAATAAAAGTGCAACAAATGTGGAAATGATTGAATATAAAAGAAAAAATTTCATACAAGATATAATTCAGAAAATACAGAGATTATTTAAAACAAGAAAAAGTTAGGAGATAGTATTATGGATAATTTAACAGAGGTAATTTCAAATGTAAAGAACCCATTAGATGATGAAAAAACTATGGAAAAACTAATAGATATGTATGAAAAAAGTGAAAGAAGATCATATAAACATAATCCGTTTTATGCGGATTTAGTGAAATCTGAAGATAATGGTAATAGCAGTATAAATATAATGGATAAAGAAAAATTTTTAATAAAAACATATAATCAATGGATAAATAATGTAAAAAAGATGAAATCCGAAGATAAAGAAATAATTAAACTACAAAATAATCTTTCAAAAGTAGGCGAGATAAAATCAATGAGAGATATAGAAAATTTGAAAGATAATTATTTATTTGGTAAATACAAAGAAGGCTGGGAGATAGAAACTAATGGATGGAGTCATGTAAAATCTAGATATATTACAGAACATCAAGAAAAGAGAATAAAAGTAAAACATAGATTATATGTAGGATGTCAAAATCAAGATGTTTGGAAGATGGCAGATTTGTTTAAAACAAAATGCGAAGAACTAAAGATTCCATATTATTTCAAAACTTCTGAATCAAGAATGGACAATATGGTTATATATGCGGATACAGAAAATTGGTTAAAATATATAAACATTTTAGAAAGCATTGGAAAAGAACATCCAGAGATAATTGAAAGGTGTTCAAAACCGCCTATGATAACAGGAAATTTGGAGAACTGGATTGGAATAGGAGATGAACCTCAACAAACATATAATAATGGTGGATTGTCATACAATTCAACTAGAGCAGAGATAATAGAGGATTCAATAGAAAGGGTATTGTTAAAAGATATAGGAAAATATAAAGGAAAAAATATTAATATAAATGGTAAAGAGATATCATTTAATAAAATATTTTTAGACAAGGCTACAAACTACATAATGAATTCAAAAAACATAAAAGGAAACTCAAAACAAATAAGAGAAGAGTTGAAAAAAAATCTTTCAAAAGGGTTAAAAAGGTTAGAACAAGTAGAAAGCAAAAAATCAGATTTAGCAAAATCAAATATAGATGCTATATTTTCAATAGGAAACATAGGGATAGACACCTATGATATGGATAAAATAATAAAAGAAATATTACCAGTAATTAGACAGGTAGATTCCAACTTTAAAGAAAAAGTAAAAGATGATATGGATTTGAGGTTAGAAAAAGTTGGTATTGACCCAAAAGCTTTTTGCTTTCAAAAAAGTACAATAGAAAGAGCTAAGCAATTAAAAACATTAGAAGATAAAAGTGTAATAGAAAAAACGGACAGGAATACAGAAATTGATAATAGTGAAGTAGAACAAGTAACTAAAAAAATAGAAGTGAAAAATAACAAAATGGATTGGATTAAAGGTTTTATAAATGATTATGATGTGACAGAAAAAGAGTACCAATATGAAACTAGATTTGCAAAAGAAGACTTTAATATGAAATCAGTGTTAGCGAGCATAGAGAATAATTTTTATGCTGGAAATATGTCAGAAAATATAAATCCAAAACTAGTAAAAGCTAAAATGGGCGATGAATTTAAATACGAGTATTCACAAAAACAAGTATCTGCAATGGCAAGATTATTAAAAGCAGCGGATAATTTAACAATAGAAGGAGGCAGAAATTACCTAGAAGAATTTACTAATATTCCACAAATAAATAGCATATTATTGCAAATGAAAAAAAGTGAATATGTTAAAGAAATGCAAAATCTAGCAGAAAAAAATAGAAAAAATCAAACTATACCTAAATATCAAAAAACAAATGCAGAACAAGACAAGAGATACGCTCAAGTGTATTTAAAAAGTGGAATTTTAAGTAAAAATAGTATAAAAGAAGAAATTGAATATAGACAAAACTTACTAAATAGTAATGAAGTTATGGTATATGCAGGAGCAAAAAACAAAAATGAAATACCATTAATAGCGAAACAAAAAGCATCACTAGAAAGAGTATTAGCTAGACAACAAGGAAAAGTGCCTGGCAAAGTAAAATCTGAAAATAAAGATGGAAAATGGACTTTTGAAGTAGACACACAAAAAAATCAAGAAAAAGATATATTCACAGAACTGATTGAGGATAGTAAAAAAATTACACCAGAAAGTATAACAAGAGATACAATTGAAGCAAATATAACAAAACAAGAAATAGAGCAAGTTATAAATGAAACAAAGAAAGTAAGAAACAAACAAATTTCAAACGAATTAACTAAATAAAAAAGTAGTGATATGATTAAAAATTAGTCATATCACTTTTTTGAAGTTCTAAAAAATGTGATACTTGAATAAAATATATAATAAAAGTATAGGAGGAATTTATATATGGGAGATAATGCAGAAGTTGGAAATAGAATAATAAAAATAGGAAAAGGAATATTAATTTCAATAATACTAACTTTAGTTTTATTATTTATTTTTTCGGCTATTTTAACATATAGTAATAATATACCAGAGGCTACTATTCCAACTGTAATTTTAATAATAACTGGACTTAGTATTTTGATAGGAAGTTCTATTAGCACAATAAAGCTAAAGAAAAATGGGATTATAAATGGTGGAATTATTGGAGGGCTATATATTACATTATTATATATATTGTCAAGTATACTAAAAACAGGGTTTGAATTTAATACATACTCTATAATAATTATTGCAATTTCGATAGTTGCAGGAATGATTCGGTGGAATTGTTGGTGTAAATATAAAAGGAGGAAAATAAAAAATTAAAATCAAACAGAAATGTGAATAATGTGTGAATTTTAAAAAATTCTATTG
Organism: uncultured Clostridia bacterium; assembly: GCA_934167175.1. Classification (GTDB taxonomy): domain Bacteria; phylum Bacillota; class Clostridia; order TANB77; family CAG-508; genus CAKPKF01. The sequence continues at coordinate 53,051 of CAKPKF010000002.1, forward strand.
ACTTTTTATATAATAAGGTATAAATTATTAGCAGTCGCTTAAGAAGAGTGCTAATAATTTTTTGAGGAGGTAAAATTATGATAAAACCATTAACAGACAGAGTATTAATCAAAATGATAGAAGGTGAGGAAACAACAAAAAGTGGTATTATTTTATCAGCTGGAGCAAAAGAAAAACCACAAATCGCTGAAGTTATAGAAGTTGGACCAGGCGGAAAAGTGGATGGAGAAGTAATAGAAATGCAAGTAAAAAAAGGAGACAAAGTTATAGTAAGCAAATATGCAGGAACAGAAATAAAATATGAAGGTGAAGAATATATAATTGTAAAAGAAAACGATATATTAGCAAAAGTAGATTAATTTAAATTATTTTGAAATCAATATTATAAAACTAAATTTTAAGGAGGAATAAAAAATGGCAAAGACAATTAAATTTGGTGAAGATGCAAGAAAATCTTTATTAGAAGGTGTTAATAAATTAGCTGATACAGTTAAAGTTACATTAGGACCAAAAGGAAGAAATGTTGTATTAGACAAGAGTTTTGGTGCACCACTTATTACAAATGATGGTGTTACAATAGCAAAAGAAATAGAATTAGAAGATCCATACGAGAATATGGGAGCTCGTTTAGTAAAAGAAGTTTCTACAAAAACAAATGATATAGCAGGAGATGGAACAACAACAGCTACAGTACTAGCACAAGCAATGATAAAAGAAGGTGTAAAAAATGTTGCAGCAGGTGGAGATCCAATGGCTATAAAAAGAGGAATGGATAAAGCTGTAGAAACATCAGTTGAAGCATTAAAAGAAATAACTTCTAAAGTAAATGGAAAAGAAGACATTGCAAGAGTTGCAAGTATATCTGCTAATAATGAAGAAATAGGAAATCTAATTGCAGATGCTATGGAAAAAGTATCAAAAGATGGAGTTATAACAATTGAAGAATCAAAAACATCAAACACACAAGTAAATGTAGTAGAGGGAATGCAATTTGATAAAGGATATGTATCACCATATATGGTAACAGATACAGAAAAGATGGAAGCTATTATAGATAACCCATACATATTAATAACAGATAAAAAAATAAGCAATATACAAGAAATATTACCACTATTAGAAGGGCTAATGCAACAATCAGGCAAATTAGTAATAATTGCTGATGATATAGAAGGAGAAGCTCTATCAACATTAGTACTAAATAAACTAAGAGGAGTATTAAATGTAGTTGCAGTAAAAGCTCCAGGATATGGAGATAAGAGAAAAGAGATGTTAGAAGATATTGCAGTACTTACAGGAGGAGAAGTTATCACATCTGATTTAGGATTAGAATTAAAAGATACAACTATAGAACAACTAGGTAGAGCAAGACAAATAAAAGTACAAAAAGAAAACACTATAATAGTAGATGGTAGTGGAGATAAAGAAGCAATAAAAGCAAGAGTAAACAAAATAAGAACAGCTTTAAAAGATACTCAAAGTGAATATGATAAAGAACAACTTCAAGAACGTCTAGCTAAAATGGATGGAGGAGTTGCAGTTATTGAAGTTGGTGCAGCAACAGAAGTTGAAATGAAAGATAAAAAGCTAAGAATAGAAGATGCTCTTTCTGCAACAAAAGCTGCTGTTGAAGAAGGTATTGTTGCTGGTGGAGGAACAGCATATGTAAATATCATACCTAAAGTTGAAAAAATGGTAGAAGAATTAAAAGAAGAGGAAAAATTAGGTGCAAAAATCGTATTAAAAGCACTAGAAGAACCAGTTAAACAAATATCAAAAAATGCAGGATTAGAGCCAGCTGTTATATTGGAAAAAGTAAAAAGTTCAAAAGCTGGTATTGGATTTGATGCAAGTACAGAACAATATGTTGATATGAAAAAAGCAGGAATAGTAGACCCAACAAAAGTTACAAGAAGTGCTTTACAAAATGCAGCAAGTATAGCTTCAATGGTACTTACAACAGAAAGCATAGTAACAGATAAAAAAGAAGAAAAATCATGTGGATGTGGAGGACATGATGATATGCCAGCCGGAATGGGTGGAATGTATTAATAAAAATAATCGTATAAAATAATAAAAAGACAAAGTCTTTATTAGTTATGCTAAATAAGGGCTTTGTTTTTTATATTGTTTTAAATTTTGTGTTATGCTATAATTCCATTATAAATATCACATTAGAGAAATTATTAAGGGGGAATTAATTTGGATAATAAACAAACCCAAAATATCAAGGAATACTTAAGAATAAAAGATTCACAAGATATAAGTTGCAATATAGAACAAAAAAAAGTCAAAAATGAAATTCAAAAAAATGAAATCCATAGTTGGCTAAAATATTTTCAAAATAATAATTTAAATGAGAATGATGAAGAAGTAATAAAAAAAATACAAGATAGTATTACTAAAATATTTAAAGCAGAAATAGAAGAATTAGGCTATAAATTTGAACCTAATGACCAAGAAAAAAGTGATATAATACTAAATATGATAAATGATGCAAGTAAACCTAAGAGTGGTTCACATGAATATAGAAAAAGAGTTAAATTTAATGGAGATGTAGAAAAAGATAAAAGTAGAATAACATATAATATACATCCAATTTCTGCTAGATTAAAAAGTCAAAATATAGAGACTAGGTTAACAGCGTGTAAAGAAATGTTTAAAGATGTGTTTCATGAGATAGAACATGAATGTCAATGGCGTATGATAGATTTAGGAATTAGCAACAAAGAAGCTTTAATGTATGCAAGAGATTATGCTTTGCAGAACTGGTTGAATAAAGATTTCTGCAGTTTCGATATAGAAACAGGAAATTATGAAAGACTTGCAGTAGAAAGTGATGCTAATGAAATTGGGTACAAAAAGTATCTAAATCTTATAGGTGAAAATGATAAAAAAACAGAATCGTTAAGAGATGCGGAGGCAGTAAAAAAAGGTTTAGGAATGTATAAGATAAACACGACATCTTTTGATGGTGGTTCAAGATACAATAGTCATGGATTAAAAGAAAGAGATGACATATCAGATGAAATATTAGATGACCTCATATGCAATAGAAAATTTACAGATATCTTAAAAATGTGCCCCATTTTAACAAAAGAATATAACATAGATGGAACCAAAAGAAATTCATTAGAATTAATAAATAATATGAATTCAGAAATTAAACAAATTTCTGAAAATTCAGTAATTAATGATAAAGAAAAAATAGAAATAACACAAGATATAAAAGAAATGTATTATGAACTAATATATAGAATGTTAGAAAAAGAAGAACCAAACCAGCTTATGCAAACAAAAAATAAAATAGGAAACGAAAAAAGCAAAAGAATTTTTGAAGATATGAGTAAATATTTCCAGAAAGAAAAAGATTCAAAAATAAAAATATCTGAGAAAATGAAAGAATCTTCTATATTTGTTCCACCTTCAAATAATGGTAGTATACAAGTAGAGAAAAACGGAAGCAAAGTTAGAGTTTCATTTTACGAATTTATGAGAATGATAAATCCAGAAGTAATGAAAAAAAGATTTACATTGCCAAATGGTAGAAATTCAATAAGCTCAGAGGAATTTTTAAGAAAATTTGGTTTTCAGTATTTACCACAAGATGGAGAAATGGTTTTAAAGAATGGAACAAAAATTTCAGCATTACAATATGCAGAAGAATATATGTTACAAAAAATGGACTCACAATTAAAAAAAGACTATCAGATGATTAATTTTTTAGAAGATACTATCCAGTCAGCTAATGCAGTAAAGGAACAAGAAGAAACTAAAGCAAGAATAGATAATTATTATGAAAACAAAAAACAAGTTATTAATAACATAATAGATAGAGTAACTGACGAACCAGGGAAAATAAATAGTCAAGAAGAAAATATTAACATAAAGCCACATAATATAGCTAAAGATACAGTGAAATCCAATATAACCAAACAAGAAATTAAAGAAGTAATGAATGATATTCAAAAAACAAAAAATCAACAAAATAATGAAAAGGAAAAATAAAAAAAGATTAATTTAGAAGTGTGCACTAAATACTTATTAAAATTTAGGACACACTTCATTTCTATTAAATTTCTAAACTTCTAATTACATTATCAGTAAATACTTGTCCAGAAATAATACAACCAGTAACTTTATTATTTTCAAATGTAGTTTTAGCAGTAATAATTTTTCCAGAAGGTTGTAGTAGGTCTAAAGAAATACTATTGGCAACTTCTAAACTTTTTACAATAGAAGTAGCAGCAGTACCACTACCACAAGCAGTTTCATAAAAACAAGTATCTATAGATTTTACCCATACAATTGGGTGGATTTTTAATACATTATTAATTTCTTCTTGAAAGATTACTCCAACTGCAGAATCATCTATATTAAAATCTTTTCTAATTTGTTTTGATATATTTTTTATGTGTTCAGTATCTTTATATATAATATCTAGATATTTAGAAGAAGCTTCAACGCCTAATATAATATGTGTAATTCCTTCTAATTTTACGCTTTTTATATCATCAGATAATGTAGTAACAACATCAGGACCAGTATATATAGGAAGCTCAGCCCAAGCATTTTTTTGTGCATCAACACCAGACTTTATATGTCCACTAGTTCCAGAAACTTTTATGTTTATTGAACCTTTTTCTCCATTTAAATAGTAGTAAGCACTACTTCTTGTAGCATTACCACAAAACTCTCCACCAGCCATATTTAGTTCATAAGAACTTGTTGAAAGAAAACCAACTTGTTCTACATTTGGGTGTAAATCCATTATCTTATCATTTATTTCTTTTTTTTCAAGATTTGTGAAATCTGAACCAATAACTAAACCAGTATCATTACCACAAGGGCTATATAAAATATAATTTATTTTTTTCAAAAGTAATCACATCCTTTAAATTTTATGTATACATATTATATGATAAAATGCTTTTTGTCAATTTCTTAAGACATAAATAGGATTGGACAGGTAAAAATATTAAGTATTTTCTTGGTGAGTAGTATATGCAGTTTACAAAATTAACATAATGTGTTAAAATTAAATAGTGTAAAGGAGGCGTGAGATGGAATATAGAGATGTAGTAAATAAAATAAATAACAATAAGCAAAACTATGATACAAAAAAAATAAGAGAAGACTTTCAAGAATTTGTAGCATTAACTCAAAAAATAAAAACAGAAAATGATGATTGCCAAGACCCAGAAGAGTTAGAATGGTTAGTAAGAAATGGAATTAATAGTTGTACAAACAATTTATTAGAGCCTAATATGAGTTTAATATATATGGATAAAACATTAGATTATATAATAGAAAATCCTAAAACAATAGAAAAAGTAATGGAGCAAAAAGATTCAGAAGAAATTCAAAAATTAATTGCTTATAGTATGGTTAAATATACTCAAAACATGGAAAGAAATAGTAAGATAATTATAGGATATGTAATAGATAGTCTTTATAAAGAAAAACAAAGAAGAGAATTTTTTATGAAAACTAATATACCAGGAGTAGATCACGCAGAAAAAGATGATGAAAAGAAATTTCAGGAATATGCAGAGAAAAAAATTTATGAAATATTAAAAGAAAAGAAATCTAATTTTACAAAAAATAGGATAGAAAAAACATCCAAAAAGAGACTAGCCAATACAATAACATTATTAGATAAAATAAATGCTCTTAAAGTAAATAATGATATAAATAATCAAAGATTAGATAAATTAGATTTAGGATTTTTAAAGTTTGATTATGAGAGTACAGGAAAAAACAATATAGCAATTAAAGATTTAGAAAATCAGGAATTTTTAAATAGATTTGATATTTCAGAAATAAGTGCATTAAATGCTTTCTATGTAAATAGATTGGTAAAAAAACTAGAAGAATATAATTTGAATTTTTACTTAGGAAGAAAGCTAGATATATATAATAAAATAATAAATAATGAACCACTTAATATAAATTTATCAGAAGAAGAGATAAAATATATGGTATTACAAAAGGATTTCTTGAAAGATAAAGCCCAAGATATAATAAATGAAGTTATAAAAAAATACGAAAAAGATGATTCAAAGGATGAAGGAGATTTTATTATATCAAAAGAAAAAATAAAAGATAGTAAAAAATTTAAAGAAAATGTAAAAAAATATAAAAAAGAATATGAAAAATTATACAATAAAATATATTTACCTAATTGCGAAAATGATTTTGAAAAAGATTTAACAACGAATTCTCTTTTAAACGTAGATATGTACAATTTATATGAAGTGAAAGATATGTCTGCACAGGCTCTTATGGTTTCATTAATAGATAGTGATAAAAATGTAAACTGGGGATATATACCAGAAAAAGATGAAAAAGGAAGAAACTCAATTCAAAGAGGTAGTAAATATGTATTGATAGGATTTGACTTAAAAGGATATAATATGCCAATAAAGCTACATTTTGAAAAAGATAGAATAGAAAAATTTTTAGATGGATATACCAATAACACAGCAATTCCAATTTATGAGGGAAATGAAGATGTAGAAATAAATGATGAATTTTTAACCACACAGGTTTTAATGAAATTATCAAAAAAACAAAGAGCAGGGATAAAATCAGCATTAAAGAATATGTCACCAGATGATGAAAGATATAAATATATATCACATTTAAATTGGATGATGCTTCCAAATAGATATCCTGAACACCTAAAAGAAAATGGAACAAGAAAACCAAAAGCTAAAATAGATATAAAAACAGGGAAAGAATATATAGAGAAAAAAGAAGAGCAAGATTTAGAAATATAGATGAAAAATAATTATATAGACTTAAATGTTTATATAATTATTTTTTATTTATTCTGTACAAACATAAAAAATACAAAAAAGCATAAAGATATAGTATCTAGGATATAGGATATAGGAGGAATTATATGTTTTTAGTATTTAATAAACAAAAAATATATTCATACATAGTGGCACTAAGTACTGTTATGTTATTACTAGGAGTTGCTATGTACATAGAAAAAGATAATAACCAAACAATATCAACATCTTCTAAAGTAGAAAATAAACTACCAATATACAGTGTTGAAACTGAAGAGAAAAATATTGCACTAACAATAAATTGTGCATGGAATGCAGATGATATAAATAGTATATTAGACACATTATCTAAAAATCAAGTAAAAGTTACTTTCTTTGTTGTTGGTGATTGGGTAGACAAATATCCAGAAGCGGTTAAAAAAATATCAGAAAATGGTCATGAAATTCGGAAATCATTCTGATACACATCCTCATGTTAATAAGTTGAGTTTAGAGAAAAATATAGAAGAAATACAAAAATGTAGTAATAAAGTGGAAAAAATAACTGGAAAGGCAACAACATTATATAGAGGACCTTATGGAGAATACAATGATACAGTAATAGGTGCAGCAGAAAATCAGAAACACAAAACAATACAATGGTCATTAGATACATTAGATTATAATGGATTGAACTGTGAACAAATGTGGAATAGATTAAATAATAAATTAAAAAGTGGGGATATAATTTTAATGCATAATGGAACAAAATATACTGCAAGTAGTTTGGATAAAATAATATACAATATAAAGCAAAAAGGATTTAATATCGTTACAGTTTCAGACTTAATATATAATGAAAATTATAATATAGATGCAAATGGAGTGCAAAAAAAAATTCAAAGTTAAAAATGTGATTATGGTGCAGAGATATATTGAATAGCTACTTAAATGTTAAGAATAATATGTAAAAAAAGGGATATACTCTTTAGTATAAATGAGTAAAAGGGGATTTGGGTGAGTATGTCTTTTGTAGGGATAATAACAGAAAATAGAAATGAAATAAGCGTAAAAAATATAATATCTAAAAATATAAAAGCTGATGTAATAAGTATAAATGAAAAAAACATTGAAAATATTAAAAATGTAAAGTTTGAAACAATATTAGTATGTGGAATTAATGAAAAAGTATTTAAAAAGGATGAGATATTAAAAAAAATTATATCAAATGTAAAATTTCTAATTATAAATTCAGACATAGATAAATATTTAGATATGTTAACAAATCTAAATGTAGTAGTTATAAGTTTTGGGTTTAATCAAAAATCAAGTGTAACTGCATCAAGTGTAAATGATGACAACATTCTTGTGTGTATTCAAAGAAACATAAAAAATATAGATGATAAAACAATAGAACCTCAAGAAATAAGAGTAGAAGTGGAAAATAAATCATGTAATATTCATAATATAATAGGGTGTATATGTGTTTTATTAATATATGGAAAACAGTATATAAAAATATAAAAATAATAGCTTTTCCAATAAAAAAAATTTTTAATGGGAAAAGTATAAATGACTACAGAGAGTAAGCAAAAAAGAAAGTAAATTGATTTGGAAATTTAACAGAAAATAGAAAAAGTTTACAAATTTAACATTTTATGTAGACAAAAGAGAAAAAACGTAGTATAATAGGTATTGTTAGGGATTTTAATTCTAAAAATCAACTTGATGAATAAAATTACAATAGATAAATAAAAAATAAAATAGGGAGGAAATGGAATTGAATACAAATTATGCCGATAATAACCACTTAACATTAGTGGGAAGAGTTACAAGTGAAAAAAGATTTAGCCATGAAATTTATGGAGAGAGCTTCTACATATTTGATTTAGAAGTGCCACGTCTTAGTGGAAATGCAGATATTATACCAATAACAGTATCAGAAAGATTAATAACAGACGAATTAGTAGCAATTGGTAAAAAACTATTAGTAAAAGGACAATTTAGATCATACAATAGTTATGAAAACGAAAAAAACAAATTAATTCTTACAGTATTTGCTAAAGACATAATGGAAGTTGAAGAAAATGAAGAAGAAAAACAAGACGAAGTACAATACTTAAAGGATAATGTATCAAATGAAGTTATATTAACTGGTTTTATATGCAAAAAACCTATATATAGACAAACTCCATTTGGACGCGAAATTGCAGACTTATTATTAGCAGTAAATAGAGCATATAATAAATCTGATTATATTCCAGCAATCGCATGGGGAAGAAATGCTAGATTCTGCCAAAACATAGAAGTTGGTACAGAAGTAAGAATCACAGGTAGAGTTCAATCTAGAAATTATGAGAAAAAATATGAAGATGGAACAGTAGTTACAAAAACAGCATATGAAATATCAATTGGAAGTCTAGAAGTAATAAATCAAGAAGATGAAGAAGAAAAAGAAGAAAATAAAAACGAAGAAGCAATGTAAATAAAAATAAAAAGAAAATAAAAGGTAGCACTATAAGTGGAGAAATTCATTTATAGTGTTTTTTATTAGAAAAGTCAAATTAAAGGAAAATTTTGAAATGAGTTTATTTTAAAATAAAAAGGTATAAAAAATAGAAAAATGCACATAAATATAGTAATAAGTTTTTTTAAAGGAGAGTTACACATGGGGAAAAATAATGATATTGATGAAATAGAAGTGGGAGAAGATTATACAAAGTATGGAGAATTTATATCATCATATTTTGCATGGATATCATTACCTAAACAAAAAGAAAGAGTAAAAGAGTTAGAAAATATATCAAACAACAAGAAAAAGAGAAAATGAGAGAAAATGAGACAAAAACAAAGAAAAACACGAAAAAATACTAAAAAATAATTTGAAATAAATCTTGAAAAAATAAAAAAATCAATTATAATAGAATACATAGGTCAAAGAAAGTCAAAGTCAAAGGAGAAGAAAAAATGAGAATATCAGATATAATAGAAAGTTTTATAAAAGAATTACTAAAAGATGAGGAATACATAGATATACAGAGAAATGATTTAGCACAAAAATTCAATTGTGTGCCATCACAAATAAATTATGTTATTTCTACAAGATTTAAACCTTCACAAGGATACTATGTGGAGAGTAAGCGTGGCGGTCGGAGGTCATATAAGAATAAAAAAAATAAATATAACAAAAAGCAATTATTTGATGCATATAATAACTAGTATAGGTGATAGATTGACTGCTAGTGAAGTAGATATTTTTATAAGTAATTTTTTATCATATGACATTATATCTGAAAAAGAGGCTAAACTATTAAAAGTAGCTACAAGTGACAATGTACTGATAATACCAAAAGAATATAGAGACATATTAAGAGCTAATATATTTAAAAATATGTTATTAAATTTAGTTGAAGATTGAAAAGGAGTTGATTATTATGTTATGTCAAAATTGTAACAAAAATGAGGCAAATGTTAGGTATACGCAAATTATTAATGGAGAAAAACAGGAGATATTTTTATGTGAAAAATGTAGTAGAGAAATGGGAATAGGAAATATAGATTTTAATATTCCAATAAGTTTTTCAAGCTTTTTTGGAGATTTATTAGAAAATTATTCGGATGCTAACTTTTTCCCAACAATAATGAAACCAGAAGAGTTGAAATGCAAGAAATGTGGAATGACTTTTTCAGAATTTATAGATAATGGAAAATTCGGTTGTGCAAATTGCTATAATGTATTTTCTAATAAAATAGACCCAATATTAAAAAATATTCATTTGTCTAATAGATATACTGGAAGAAAACCAATGTTATTAGGTAAAAATATAGAAATAAATAAAACAGAAGCAAGTGATAATAAAAATTCAGAAATAGAAACATTAAAAGAAAAATTAAATAGAGCAGTAAAAGAAGAGAATTATGAAGAGGCTGCTAAAATAAGAGATAAAATAAAAGAATTAAAAGGAGGCAAATAGAATATGTTAAATTGGTACTTACAAAGTGGAAAAGATTCAGATGTAGTAATAAGTTCTAGAATAAGGTTAACTAGGAATTTAGAGGAATTTAGATTTGTTAGCAAATATAGTAAAGAAGATGCTATAAAAATAATAGAAAAAATGTCTGAAGTGGCGAATAATATAGGATATGGATTAAAGTTGATAAAATTAAAAGATATGGATGATATAACCAAAATGTCTTTAGTTGAAAAGCATTTAATAAGCCCAAATTTTGTTATGAATACATATGAAGCAGGAGCATTATTAATAAATGAAGATGAAAACATATGTATAATGATAAATGAAGAAGACCATCTAAGAATACAGGTATTATCTTCTGGATTAGAAATTGAAAATGCTATGAATTTAGCTAGAGAAATAGATGAAAAAATAGGTAGTATGGTAAAATATGCATTTAATGATAAATATGGTTTTTTAACAACGTGTCCAACAAATGTAGGAACAGGTTTAAGAGCATCCATAATGGTTCATTTACCAGCCTTAACAGCAACAGGAAATATAAATAAAGTATTAGAAGTAATAAATAATTTCGATATGAACATAAGAGGAGTATATGGAGAAGGAAGTAAGAGCCAAGGAAATATTTATCAAATATCTAATAAAAAATCTTTAGGAATCACGGAAAACGATATAATAAAAAAATTAAAAATAATTACAGAAAAAGTAATAGAGCAAGAAAGATTAGCAAGAAAATATTTGTGTAAAAACAGTATACAAATAGAGGACAAAGTGTATAGAGCATACGGAATATTATCAAATTGCAAAAAAATATCATCTGAAGAAACAAGAAACTTGTTATCAACAGTAAGATTAGGAACAGATTTGGGGATAATAACAGAATTAAATGATTTAAAAGTAAATAAAATAGATTTATATACAAAACCAGCAAATTTGCAAAAGCATTTAGGACAAAAGTTGGACAGATATGAAAGAGACATTAAAAGAGCTGATGTAATAAAAGAAATAATAAATTCAAAATAATGAAAGGAGAGATGTTTTATGATATATAAATTTACAAGTAGAGCACAAAAAGCAATTGAAATTGCTAATGAAATAGCAGTAGAATTAGGACATAATTATGTTGGAACTGAACATATTTTATATGGCTTAACTAAAGAAGGAACAGGTATTGCAAGTAAAGTTCTAGAAAATCAAAATGTAACACCAGAAGCTGTGTTAGAAAAAATAGATGAATTAATTGGAAGAGAAGATGTAAAAGTTCAAACTTTGGGATTTACACCTAGAACTAAAAGAGTAATCGAAAATGCATTTAGAGAAACTAAAAGAATAGGCTCAGACTATATAGGCACAGAAGCTATACTAATGGGAATTATGCGCGAAGGAGATAGTATTGCTGTAAGAATTATGTTAGATTTAGGAGTAAATCCACAAAGATTATACAATGAAGTAATTAAAGTAATAAATGAAGATAATCAAATTCAAAATGAAAATAAAGGAAATGCAGGTAAAGCAAGAGGAAGCTATAATTCAACAACAACATTGAATCAATTTGGAACAGATTTAACAAAACAAGCATTAGAAGGAAAATTAGATCCAGTAATAGGAAGAAAAGATGAAATAGAAAGAGTAATACAAATATTAACAAGAAGAACCAAAAACAACCCTTGTTTAATTGGTGAACCTGGAGTAGGAAAAACAGCTGTTGTAGAAGGATTAGCACAAAAAATTATATCAGGAGACGTTCCAGAAATATTAAAAAATAAAAGACTTGTTGTTATTGATATATCTAGTATGGTTGCAGGAGCAAAATATCGTGGAGACTTTGAAGAAAGAATAAAAAAATCTTTAGATGAGGTAAAAAAAGCAGGAGATGTAATATTATTTATTGACGAAATTCATACAATTGTAGGTGCAGGATCAGCTGAAGGAGCAATAGATGCAGCAAACATTTTAAAACCACTTTTAGCTAGAGGAGAAATACAATTAATTGGGGCTACAACATTAAATGAATATAGAAAGTATATAGAAAAAGATAGTGCATTAGAAAGAAGATTTAGTCCTGTTAAAGTAGAAGAACCAACTGATGAAGATACAGTACAAATATTAAAAGGAATAAGAGATAAATACGAGGCGCATCACAACATAAAAATACCAGACAAAGTCATAGAAACAGCAGTTAGCTTATCTGTAAGATATATAAATGATAGATTCTTACCAGACAAAGCAATAGATTTAATAGATGAAGCAGCATCTAGAGTAAAACTTAGAACATATACAGAACCAGATAATATAAAAGAATTAGAAGCTAAAATAGAAAAAACAGAAAAAGAAAAAGAAGAAGCAGTTAGGTTGCAAGATTTTGAAAAAGCAGCAAAACTTAGAGACAGACAAAAAACACAAAAGGAAAAATTACAAAAGGAAAATGAAAAATGGAAAGAAAAAAATACACGTTCTGTAACAACTCTTACTGAAGAAGATATAGCAGAAGTTATAGCTAGTTGGACTGGAATACCAGTAAAAAAGATTTCAGAAGATGAAAATAAAAAATTAAAACAATTGGAAGAAACTTTGCATAAACGTGTTATTGGTCAAAACGAAGCTGTATCAGCAGTAGCTAAGGCAATAAGAAGAGGAAGGGTAGGTCTAAAAGATGCTAAAAGACCAATAGGTTCATTTATGTTCTTAGGTCCTACTGGTGTAGGAAAAACAGAGCTTTCAAAAGCATTAGCCGAAAGTTTATTTGGTGATGAAAATGCTATGATAAGAGTGGATATGTCGGAATTTATGGAGTCACATTCAGTTTCTAAATTGATAGGTTCTCCTCCAGGATATGTTGGGTTCGATGAAGGTGGACAATTAACAGAAAAAATAAGAAGAAAACCATATTCAGTAATATTATTTGATGAAATCGAAAAAGCACATCCAGATGTAATGAACATGTTGTTACAAATATTAGAAGATGGAAGGTTAACAGATAGTCAAGGTAGAACAGTCAACTTTAAAGACTCAGTTATAATAATGACATCTAATGTTGGTGCAAGATTAATTACAGATAAAAAGACATTAGGATTTATTCAAAATGACAGTAAGAAAGAAAACAACGAAAAAGAATATGAAGAAATCAAGAAAGATGTTATGGCAGAATTAAAAAAACAGTTCAGACCTGAATTTATTAACCGTATAGATGAAATAATTGTATTCCATAAATTAAATGATGACGAAATAAAACAAATAATAGATATAATGTTAAAACAAGTAGCAAAAAGACTTGCAGAACAAAATATAAAAATGGAAATAGATGATTCCGTAAAAGAGTTAATAGCTAAAAAAGGTATAGACCAATCTTTTGGTGCAAGACCACTAAGACGTTCTATACAAAATTTAGTAGAAGATAAAATAGCAGAAGCTATACTAGATGGAAAAATAAAATCAGGAAGTGTTGCCTTAATAAGTGCAAAAGATGGCGAAGTAGAGATAAAGACAAAAAATAAATAATAAAAAAGGATAGATTAATCTATCCTTCTTTATTATAGTTTTAAAGTACTTTCTAGTGCTAGAGTTATCATATTATTAAGTGACTTTTCTCTATCTTCAGCAGATGCTTGTTCTTTGCAAAATTTTGAATCAACAACTGTAAGTAAGCAAGCAGCTTTTTTATTAAGATAATGTGCTGTGTAAAATAACGCAAAAGCTTCCATTTCAGCACCAATTGGGTTAATATCACTTGGTAATCTTTCAAAGAATTTTTCAGTATCTTTCATGTAAAGATCAAAACATTCTGTACATAAAGTAGTTCCTTTGTGATAAGGAATGTTTTCCTTATTTGCTATATCTTCTATTAAAGAATTAATTTCAGGACTTGCACTAATTAAATGACAATCATCATTTGCCATAGTTAATGCGAAATTTCCCTCTGTATAAGATTTTTCTACAAGTATTGTGTCAAATAATTTTAAATCTGGTTTATATCCTCCGCAAGAACCAATTCTTATTATTGTATCTACATCATAGAATTTATATAATTCATAAGAATATATTCCTATACTAGGCATACCCATACCAGATGCCATTACAGTTACCTTTGTACCTTTATAAAATCCAGTATAAGCTAACATATTGCGAACAGAATTAACTAGAACAGCATTATCTAAAAAATTGTCGGCTATATATTTAGCTCTAAGAGGATCTCCAGGCATTAAAACAATTTTTGCAATATCTTCTTTTTTTGCTTCATTATGTGGTGTCATAACAACCTCCTATTTAAAAATATTATAATTCGATTATATCATTTAAAATTATTTTGTCTATACCTTATTAAATTAAAAAAGTATAATACTTACAGTTCAAGGAATTTTTTGAAGTAATACAGGTTTACATTATTGGATTTATGATATATAATATAAACGAAATATAATTAAAGAAAAGGAGAGAGTTTGCATGAGTGAAAACAAAGAAAATGTTGCAGAAGAACTAGAGATGAATCATCTAATGAAAATTAGAAGAGAAAAGTTGGAAGAATTACAAAAAGCAGGAAAAAATCCATTTGAAATAACAAAATATGAAAGAACACATACAAGCAAACAAGTAAAAGATAATTATGAAGAATTAGAACAAAAAGACGTTTCTATAGCAGGACGTATAATAGCAAAAAGAATAATGGGAAAAGCATCATTTTGTCATATTCAAGATGGTGATGGAAAAATACAAAGTTATGTAAGTACAAATGATTTAGGAGAAGAAAGTTATAAATTATTTAAAACTTATGATATAGGAGATATTATAGGAATAAAGGGATTTGTATTTAAAACAAGAACAGAAGAAATTTCGGTTCATGCAAAAGAGGTAGTGCTTCTTTCAAAGTCATTAAGACCATTGCCAGAAAAATTCCATGGACTAAAAGATGTAGATTTAAGATATAGACAAAGATATGTAGATTTAATTATGAATCCAGAAGTAAAAGATACATTTGTTTTAAGAAGTAAGATATTTAAAGAAATAAGAAAATTTATGGATGGACAAGATTATATGGAAGTTGAAACTCCAATGCTTACTACTGTTTCAACAGGAGATGCGGCTAGACCATTTATAACACATCATAATACACTTAACCTTCAAATGTATTTAAGAATAGCACCAGAGTTGAATTTAAAAAGATTGATAGTTGGTGGATTTGATAAAGTATATGAAATTGGAAAAAACTTTAGAAATGAAGGAATGGATATAAAACATAACCCAGAATTTACAAACATGGAATTTTATGCAGCATATCAAGATTATAATGATATGATGAATATAGCAGAACAATTAATATCAACTGTAGCACAAAATACGTTAGGAACTACAACAATTACATATGAAGGAAATGAAATAAATCTAGCTCCTGGTTGGAAAAAGATAACTATGATAGATGCAATAAAAGAAGTAACAGGAGTTGACTTCAATAAAATTAATACAGATGAAGAAGCTAGAGAGATTGCTAAAGAAAAGGGTGTTGAATATGAAGAATTAAAAAATACAAGAGGTCATATAATAAATGAATTTTTTGAGACTTTTGTAGAGGAAACATTAAAACAACCAACATTTATAATGGATTATCCAGTAGAAATATCACCACTTACAAAAAGAAAAAAAGAGGATCCTAGATTAGTAGAAAGATTTGAATTATTTATTGGAGGAAGAGAGTACGGAAATGCGTATTCAGAATTAAATGATCCAATAGACCAATATGAAAGATTCTTAAAACAAGTAGAAGCAAAAGAAGCAGGAGATGAAGAAGCAGGAGGAATGGATGAAGACTTTGTTAATGCACTAGAAATAGGATTACCACCTACAGGAGGTATGGGAATAGGTCTAGATAGACTAATAATGTTATTAACAAATTCAGCATCTATAAGAGATGTATTGCTATTTCCAACAATGAAACCATTAGGTGACTAATTAAATAATTTGTTATAAATGGAGTTTTGAAAGATTTGAAGATAGAATATGATATATTTTTCAAAAAAAATAGAAGATTAGTATAGTATTGAGATAGAAGAAAAAAGTACAAGTGAAGTAGTTAAATAGTCACTTCACTTGTACTTAAAATTCATTTATATAAAACTTGAATTTTAAATTAAGCTTTGGTATAATGAATTTGCAAATTGAATATTCGGGTGTGGCCAAGCGGTAAGGCATCTGGCTCTGACCCAGAGATGCGTAGGTTCGAATCCTACCACCCGAGCCACTAACAGCAATATTTATGGTTGCTGTTTTGTTTTTTAAATAAAAAAATTACAAAATAAATATTTTATTGTGTAGGTGAATTGAATAATGGAATTTAATGAAAAAATACAAGAACTAAGAAAAAAGAGTGGGTTAACTCAAGAACAACTTGCAGAAAAATTATTTGTATCAAGAACAGCTATATCAAAATGGGAAAGTGGAAGAGGATATCCAAGCATAGATTCGTTAAAATGTATAGCGAAAATTTTTAATGTTTCGATAGATGAATTGCTATCAAGTGAAGAAATAATAGATATTGCTAAAGAGGAGAATAACTCTAATATGAGTAAATTCAATAACCTAGTATGTGGGTTATTAGATCTAATGAGTATCTTTTTTATATTTTTACCTTTATATGGACAAAGAATAGAAGATAAAATATATTCAGTATCATTAATAAATTGTTATGAAATAAGTAGTAATATGAAAGTAATATATATTTTTGTATTTTCTCTGATGTTTATAATAGGAATTGCAGAATTAATATTTAATACAATTGAAAACAAAAAAATACAAACAAAAGTTAATATTATTTCACTTATTGTACAAATAAATGCTATATTATTTTTTAGTTTAGCAAGACAACCATATGTAACAGCAACTATGTTTATGTTGTTAATTATAAAAATATCAATAATAATGAAAAATATGTTTCAATCAGAAAAAAGACCGTAAATACCTTGAAATCAATGATGTTACTAAAAGTATCAAATGAATTTTCATGATGTGAAAGAAATTCACTTGTGAAATATAAAAAAATATATTAAATTCAAAAAGGTTTCAACAAGGAACCAGAAAGGAATGAAATTTATTATGAAAAAAAGAAATTTACGTATTAGTGGAGGATTAATATTAATAGCAGTAATTTTTACTATATTAATAAAAGTAGTTGATGTAAAAGCGGTTGGAGTAAATAATTCTAATATTGGATTTTCAACAGTGAACAAATTCATTTCTGAAAAAATTGGAGTGAATATGTTATGGTATAGTATTACAGATTGGTTAGGAGTAGTCGCAATTCTTTTTGCCCTAGGTTATGCTATTATAGGAGGCATTCAGGTAATAAAAAGAAAAAGTATATTTAAGGTTGACAAAGAAATTATAGCATTAGGCATATTTTATATACTAATAGTAGCGGTATATATCCTTTTTGAAAAACTAAGTTTGAATTATAGACCAGTATTGATGGATGGGGTAGCAGAAGCATCATATCCATCATCACATACATTAATGTCTGTTTGCATTTGTGGAAGTGCTATTTTAATTAATAAAAAATTATTTAACAATAAAATAAGTAAAATTCTAAATGTTTTGTCACTTATACTGATTATTGCTATTGTTGTTGGAAGATTAATATCAGGTGTACATTGGTTTACTGACATTATAGGTGGGTTGCTTATTTCAAGTGCTTTATTAATGAGTTTTTATACTGCAATAAATGGTGAAAAAACCAATAAATAAGTTTATAGTACAACCAACTTCTGTATAGATATCCATAAAGTGGATATAATAACTAAAAAGTATATATGGAGGTTAGATTTAATGAAAAAATATTTAGCTATAAAAAGTGTAAAAGCTATAGAAATCTTAGATTCAAGGGGAAATCCAACTATACAAGTAGAAGTAGTTACAGAAGATGGTTCATCAGGTGTAAGTATGGTACCATCTGGAGCATCAACAGGTAGTTTTGAGGCAGTAGAACTTAGAGATGGGGAAAAAAGATTTTTTGGCAAAGGTGTAAGAAAAGCTGTTGATAATGTAAATGAAAAAATTGCGAATAAAATAATTAATATGAATGTATATGAGCAATTAAAGATAGATAAAGAACTAATTAAGCTAGATGGAACAGATAATAAATCAAATTTAGGTGCAAATGCTACATTGGGTGTATCTATAGCAGTAGCAAGAGCAGCAGCAAAATCACTTAATATTCCATTATATGAATATATAGGTGGAATTAATGCAAAAGAGTTACCATTTCCTATGATGAATATATTAAATGGTGGAAAACATTCTGATAATAATATTAATATCCAAGAATTTATGATAATACCAGTTATTGCAAAAAATATGAAAGAAGCTGTACAAATTTGTGTAGAGGTATACCATACACTAAAAAAGGTTTTGAAACAAAAAGGGTATTCAGTTGCAGTAGGAGATGAAGGTGGCTTTGCTCCAAACTTAAAAGATGAAGAAGAAGCTTTGGATTGTATAATGGAGGCAATTAAAGAAGCTGGATATAATCCAAGAAAAGAAGTATGTATAGCCTTAGATATAGCTAGTACTGAAATGTATGATTATGCTAAAAACATGGGCAAAGAGGGGTATTATTTTTGGAAAACCAATGTAATGAAAACTAAAGATGAAATGATAAATTATATAATAGAGCTAACAAATAAATATCCGATTATTTCTGTTGAAGATGGTTTAGCAGAAGAAGATTGGGAAAGTTGGCAAAAACTTACTAGTTTGATAGGAAATAGAATTCAACTAGTAGGAGATGATTTATTTGTTACAAATATAGAAAGATTAAAAAAAGGAATACAAGAGAATGTTGCAAACAGTATTTTAATTAAACCTAATCAAATAGGAACAATAAGCGAAACCTTAGATACTATAGAACTAGCAAAGAAAAATGGGTATAAAGTGATTATATCACATAGATCTGGAGAAACAGAAGATACAACTATTGCAGATTTGGCAGTTGCAGTAAATGCAGGACAAATAAAAACAGGTGCACCATGTAGAAGTGATAGAGTGGCTAAATATAATAGGCTGTTAAATATAGAAAAAGATTTTGAAGAATAAATTGTAATAAAAAATAGAGAAATTGGATTATAGAGTATAGAATCCAATTTCTTTATTTTTTTATGTAATATTGGAGAAAAAAGTATTAAATAAAAAATACACGATTTAAATTTTTATGTTTACAGTTGAAAGATTAGAACAAAAAGCAACTATGATGTTATTTATGAAGTAAAAAGAAAACAATATATTAATAAAAAATATGATTATAAAACAGTTGATATAATTAAATGGGTAATATATAATAAAGTTGTAAAAAATGAAAACATAAGAAAAGGAGGGAAATATGGAGCAACTTAAGATTAAACAAGGTAAAGGAATAACACTTATATCATTAATAATAACAATAATAATATTATTAATCTTGGCAGGAGTGACAATTGGTTTAGTGATAGGAGATAATGGGCTAATTGCAAAATCAAAATATGGAATAGAAATGTCAGAGATAACAGGTATAAAAGAAAAGGCAGAAATGGTAAAGGCAGAATTGCATGTAAATGAGTTTGGGATAAATGGTGGCGCAGAAGAAGTAAGAAAATCCATTTTATTAAGAGCATTAAATGAAAATTTTGAAGAAAGTGAATTACAAGATAATAAAGTAGTAACAAAAGGAGAAAAATACGACATAATAGTGAGAAATAATTTAGAAATTATAGTAGTTAAACATGGAAAAGCTTATTTGGAAGATGGAGAAATAGAAATGATATGTTATTATGATGAAGGAAACAGAGAATATTCTGTCAATGTTGATATATACTTGGAAATAGGAGGAGAAAAAACATATGATGAATATGCTAGAGAAATATTAAATAAATTAACAGATGACAAACAAAAAGAAGATTTATTTATAGAGTCATATAAATATTATAGATTTGGAACAGAATTACCAGATGAGATAAAGAATATTACAACATTTGAACAATTAATGCAATATTCTGCAGAAAATGATGGATTTCCAGAAGGAAGTAATGTACCTAAAACAATAGAAGAATTTAAAAATTTTATGAATACAGAGTATAATTTAAATTATGAAAATGTTGACGAAATGTTAATAGCAATGAAATATGTAAAACCGAAAGAATATAAAGAAAGTGCATATGATATAGTAGTTAGATGTTCTAATGGGGATGAAGTTGTAACTAATTCAAAGAGATTACATGCAAGATTTAATATTGAAGAAAACGGTTCATATACATTTACTACTACGGGAAAAAACGGAAAAGAAAGTAATATAACGATAAAAATAGATAATATTATAGGAGCAAAACCACAAATGAAGTCATTATCAGTAATAAGGACAAGTCAGGGATTAAATATAAAAGTTGATGCTGAAAATGCTGCAAGATATCAATTTAAAATAGACGACAGTATGTCACAAGAACAAGATAGTAATGAATACAACTATTATATAAAATATGAAAATGGAAAAGGAACAAGTTCAACAGTAGATCCATACATTCCAAAAGGGTTTAAACATATAGAAGGTACAGTAGATGAAGGGTATGTTATTAGTGACTTACCAAAAACATATCAATTAACTATAAAGATGATAAATTCTTCTGGAAGAAATGAAAATACAATAACAAAAGAAATTACGGGTAATGAGTTCGTATGGGTACCAGTAGATAATGATGACTCAACTCCATATCCAAGTTTACAAACAAATGGAAGTCTAGAAAATGATGCAGAAAGTGCTGATAGCAAAAGTGTGCAATATTTTATAAATAGCGTAAATCAAAATGGAGGATTTTATATAGGAAGATATGAAGCAGGAATGCCAGGAGAATTTTCAGGAGACGAACCAAGAAATAGGACAAGTTATAGAAATTTTGTAGGAGTTCCTTCAAGTAGAAAAAATATAATGCCATGGAATAATATAACTAAAATAAATGCAAAACAAAGTGCTGAATCAATGTATGATTTAAATAAAGATGAAATACAATCTCAACTCGTAAATATATATGCATGGAATACTGTATTGGACTGGTTCATAAAATCAGAAAGTAAAACTGAAGATGAAATAAATAATGATAGTAGTGGTTGGGGAAATATGTATAGCAGTTCATATTCATATGAAGGAATGTATATAGAAATAAAAAAATATGATGAAAATTCATGGATTGGAAATTGGGATGCCATAAGAAATGGAAAAATTACTAAAAATGGTGAAGATGAATATGCATATGTATTACCTACTGGAGCATTAAACGAGATGTGTAAAGTCAAGAATATTTATGATATAGCTGGAAACATGGAAGAATTCACAATAAATGGAAATAATAGTAGTGATTGTTCATATGGAAATAAATATAATGGAAAAAATTATGTTGGAAGAAAGAGTGTAAAAGAAATGACCTCTTGGGAAAAAGGAACTAAATCTGATGAAATAGGTTTCAGAGTAATATTTTGTAAATGATTGTAAAAAATATAGAGAAATTCGATTACAAATTTATAACGTAATCGAGTTTCTTGTTTTAGGCTAAAAATCCACCTAGTTATTAATTTAAGAAAAAGTCTATACAAAAAATACAATTAAGTGATATAATTCAATTGAAAAAACTACACAAAAGTGAAATTGGAGGAAGTTTAAGTGGGAAACATAGTTTTATTAGATGATTTAACAATAAATAAAATAGCAGCAGGTGAAGTTATAGAAAGGCCAGCATCTGTTGTTAAAGAAATGGTAGAAAATTCTATAGATGCTGGAGCAAGATCTATAACAGTTGAAATAAAAAATGGTGGAATATCATATATTAGAATTTCTGATAATGGAAAGGGAATCCAAAAAGATGATATGGATATTGCTTTTGAAAGACATGCAACAAGTAAAATAAGACAAGCAGATGATTTAGAAACTGTAAAATCAATGGGGTTTAGAGGAGAAGCTTTAGCGAGTATTGCAGCTATTTCTAATGTTGAAATGATATCTAAAACAGAAAGTCAAGAAACAGGTTGCAAAATAATAGTAGAAGGCGGAAAAGTGCTAGAAAATACAGAAATAGGTTGTCCAACAGGAACAACAATAACTGTAACTAATTTATTCTATAATACACCAGTTAGATATAAGTTCCTAAAAAAAGACTTTACAGAATCAGGATATATAGAAGATGCTGTAACAAGGTTAGCATTAGTAAACCCTAATATTGCATTTAAATTAATAAATAGTGGAAAAACAATAATACAAACATCAGGAAATGGGGATATTATTGGAATAATATATAGTATATATGGAAAAGATGTTGCAAATGGTGTACTAAAAGTAGATTACCAATATGATGACATACATATAAAAGGTGTTGTTGGAAAACCAGAAATAGCACGTTCAAATAGGTCATATCAAATGTTTTTTGTAAATAAAAGATTTGTTAAAGATAAAACATTATCAAGTGCCACAGAAAAAGCATTTAAAGGCATGTTACCTATTGGAAGATTTGCATTTCTAGTATTAGATATAGAAATGAAAGAAAAAGATGTAGATGTTAATGTTCATCCAGCAAAGTTAGAAGTTAGATTTAAAGAAGAAAGCAAGATATTTAAATCAATATATCATGCAATACAAGATGTTTTATTAAAACAAGAATTAGTACCAAATTCAAAAAAAGAAGAAAATAATGAGTCAAATATCGTATCAGAAACAGTTGAAACACCTAAAGTGGAAGACACTACTAATGCTAATAATGGTGGCAATACATTAACTAGCCTGTTTAGAAAAATAACTAGTATGAATAAAGAACAAAGCGAATTAGATACTTCAGAAGAAAAAAATGCAATACAAGATATATACCAAAATAGAAATATGATAAAAGATGAAAAAGAATCATATGAAGTAGAAAAAAATAAGCAAGAATTAAAAGATAAGTTTGACATAGAGATTAAAAATAAAATAGAAGAAATGCAAAAAATAATAAATGAGCAGTTAAGTGGAGCAAGTAACCAGAAAGATAAAAAAGAGGAAACAGTTAAACAGGAGAAAGCAGAACCACAAAGCAATTTGGGTGAAGAAACAGCAGGAGCAGAAAAAAATAATTTAGAAAAAGATATTTCAGTTGAAAATACAGTAGAAAAAGATGAAAATAATAAGAGTGAAAATGAATTAGAAGAAGTTAAAGAAAACAAATCTGAAATATCAGAAGCGGACAAAGAAAATTTAAATGAAAAAGTAGAACCAAATAATACTATTAATGAGAATAAACAGGAAGAGGAAAAGAAAGAAATTAGTAGAGAAAATGCTGAAAACATTGGAAGTATTGATTTAAGCAAAGATTTGACAAAAGTTCAAGAAGGCGTTTTAAACGATATGCTTAAAAAATTACAAACAAAAGAAGATTTTACAGAAGAGGAAGTACAAGATTTTGAAGATATGTACGAAAAAACATTTGGTCCTAAAAAGAATGAAGCTAAAGAAGAGGAAAATGACGCTTTAGACGTAATAAAGGACAATAATATATCAGTATTTGAAAATATAGAAAAATATAATAAACCACAATATAAATTTATAGGAATAGCATTTTCAACTTATATAATACTGGAATTGGATGGAAAAATATACATAATAGACCAACATGCTGCACATGAAAGAATAATGTATGAGAAGGTTAAAAAGAATTTTTATGGAGATGAAGGAAAAGGTTCTCAATTATTAATACTTCCAGATGTAATAACATTGTCTCATAAAGAAATGGATATAGCAAAAGACAATATGCCTTTATTCAAAAAAGCTGGATTTATGTTAGAAGAATTTGGAGATAATACTATAAAATTAATGGGAGTTCCAAATATATGTATAAATTTAGATACTAAACAATTATTTTTAGAAACATTGGATGAAATAAATACTGTTGCTAGAACAGCTAAACAAGAAATAGAGGAAAAATTTATAGCAACTATAGCTTGTAAATCAGCAGTAAAAGCTAATATGGCATTAACACCGATGGAAGTAGATAATTTAATGGAAGAATTATTGAAATTACCAAATCCATTTACATGTCCACATGGAAGGCCTACAGCAATAACTATGTCTAAAGTTGATATAGAGAAAAAATTCGCAAGGAGAAAATAAAATGATATTTATATTTGGAATGATAATATTGGCATTATATGTGGTAGCAATAATAAGTGCATATCAAAATATGTTTTCTTTTGACAAAACAAGTAAAATAGTATACTTAATAATAGGCTTTTTAATAATATCAGTAGTAACAGTGATATTATCAAAAGTAAATTTACAAACAGATAATAAAGAATTAATAAAAATGATACAACGATCAACTCAAATTATATTTGTTCCATTAAATGCCTTAATAACATTGCCAGTTATAGCTAATATAATGAGTAAATATAAAGCCAAAGCAATAACTGAAGAAAAGTTAAGAAAGAGAATTTTAATAATAACTGTAATTTATATAATTTTCTTTATATTTGAGAAAAATTATATAACAAATTTTCAAACAGGTGTATTATCAAATATAAACAGATAAAAGGAGAAAACTAGAATGGAAAACAAACCAAAGGTAATAGTTATATGTGGTCCTACTGCATCGGGAAAAACGAGTCTATCTATAGAACTTGCTAAAAAAATAAATGGTGAAATTATATCTAGTGATTCAATGCAAATTTATAAAGACATGGATATAGGAACTGCTAAACCAACAAAAGAAGAAATGGAAAATATAAAACATTATCTTATAGATTTTGTACCACCAAATGAAAGATATAGTGTTGCAAGTTTTAAGCAAGATGCTGAAAATGCAATAGAAGAAATATTGACAAAGGGAAAGGTACCAATAGTAGTTGGAGGGACTGGTCTATATGTAAATTCATTGATTTATGGAATTGAGTTTAATTCCATAGAAATAGATGAGGAATATAGAAAAGAATTAGACAAAAGAGCTGAAAAAGAAGGTTTGGATAGCTTATACAATGAGGCAAAGAAAATAGATCCAGAAGCAATAAAAAATATTAGTAAAAATGATAAAAAAAGAATTATTAGAATATTAGAAATATATAAGCAAACAGGGAAAACAAAAACAGAACAGGAAATAGAATCAAGAAAAAATGGTGTGAAATATGATTATAAGGTATTTGCTATAAATATGGATAGGGAAGTTCTATATGAAAGAATAAATAAAAGAGTAGATATAATGATAGAACAAGGACTAATACAAGAAGTAGAAAATCTAGTAAAGAAATATAAAGAATTTCCAACAGCTATGCAAGGATTAGGATATAAAGAAGTTGTACAATTTATAAATGGTGAATTAACAAAAGAAGAAATGATAGAAAAAATAAAACAGGAGACTAGGCGATATAGTAAAAGACAAATTACATGGTTTAAAAAGAATAAAGATACTATATGGCTAGATGGGCTAGACACAAAACAAAATAATATAAATATTATTTTGGAGGAGATAAAGTGATAAAAAATATATGGGATAATGTAAAAAACATAGTGAATAAAATAAAAGAAAGCAATAACATAAAAAAGACTATAATAGTAATTGCAGGAATAATTGTTTTGACTTATGTAGTGTACAGTATATATAAATTAGTAAGAGAACCAACAGATACATTTACACTCGAAACTGGAAAGCTGTATTCAGAAGAAAGTGTTACAGGTTACATAATTAGAGATGAAACAGTTATACAAGGAGAAAATTATAAAAATGGAATAGTTCAAATAAAGACAGAAGGAGAAAAAGTTGCAAAAGATGAAGCTATTTTTAGATATTATAGTAACAATGAGGAAAGTTTAACTAAAAAAATAGAAGAATTAGATGTAAAAATACAAGAAGCTCTAAATAATGAAACTAATTTGTTTTCGAATGATACGAAAATGCTAGAAAGGCAAATAGATGATAAAATAATAGAATTAAGTGACATAAATGATATACAAAAAATAAATGAATATAAAAAAGACATTAATACAGCAGTAACTAAAAAAGCAAAAATTGCTGGAGAATTAAGTCCAACAGGTTCTTATATAAGAAAATTAATTGAAGAAAGAAGTTCATATGAAAATAAACTTAATTCTGGTTCAGAATATGTAAAATCAACAACTAGTGGAATTGTTTCGTACAGAATAGATGGACTTGAAAATGTATTAACACCAAAAGATTTTTCAAAATTAAGCAGGAATATGTTAGAAGAATTAAATTTGAAAACAGGTCAAATGATATCAAGTAGTAAAGAAAGTGGTAAAATAATTGACAATTTCAAATGTTATATAGCAACAGTTATGAATAGCGAAAGGGCAAAAGAAGTAAAAGAAGGTGATAAACTTAAAATAAGATTATCAAACACAAAAGAAATATCAGCAAAAGTTCATTATGTAACAGATGAAACTGATGGAAGTAAATTAATTGTATTTGAAATAAATGATGAAGTGGAAGAACTAACTAATTATAGAAAAATATCTTTTGATGTAATATGGTGGAGTGCAGAAGGCCTAAAAGTACCAACATCAGCACTAATAGAAGAAGGCGATTTGAAATATGTTGTTAGAAATAGAGCTGGATATTTAGATAAAATATTAGTTAAAGTATTAAAACAAAATGATAATTATGCAATTTTGGATAATTATAGTACAGATGAATTAAAGGAATTAGGGTATACATCAAAAGAGATATGGAGTAGTAAGGGAATTAACCTTCATGATGAAATTATGATTAATGCAAATAAAACAAAATAAATATTACAAAAATATTACGAAAATATTAAAAATACATTACAATCCTCAAAAGTATTGACATTTAAATAAAAAAGTTAGATACTAGTGTCACATGATGATACGAATGAGGAGTAAATAATAGGAGGGTTTTTAATGGCAGGAGCTGTAATGAATAAAGTTTGGAATTTTTTTGGAATGGATACGGAACCAGATGTAGATCCAGATGATATGATAGATGATGGATATGATTTAGGTATAGAAAATCAAGAAGATGATTATGAAGATAAAAGATTTTTTGGAAGAAAAACAAACAATAAAGTTGTAAATATGCCACAAACACAACAAATAAAAATGGTAATATCACAACCTACTAATTTTGAACAATCTGAGGAAATTTGTAATTATTTAAAAGAAAGAAAATCTGTAATAGTAAATTTAGAATATGTAAATAAAGATGTTGCAAGAAGAATAGTTGATTTCATAAGTGGGGGAGTGTATGCACTAGATGGACACATTCAAAAAGTGTCTAACTCAATATTTCTTATTGCACCAATAAATTATGAAATATCAAATGAAATGGCAAGAGAGGAAATAAATAAAAAACTTTCAGTGTCATGGGTGAAAAATAGTTAGCAACAAAACACAAGGAGGACATATATTATGATTACACCATTAGAATTAGAAAATAAAAAATTTAATAAGCAAGTTGTAAACGGCTATAATACTGACGATGTTGATGATTTTTTAGATCAATTAACTGTAGAATATCAAAAAATGTATAAAGAAAATACAGAATATAAAGCTAAAATAGAAGAACTAAACAATAGTTTATCACATTATAAAACTATAGAGTCTACATTACAAAATACTTTAGTAATGGCACAATCTACGGCAGAAGAAGTGAAAAATGTGGCAAGACAACAAGCAGAACAAATAGTAAAAGATGCACAAGGCACAGCTAGACAAGCAGCTGATGAATTAACACAGCAAATTGCTATGAAGCAAAAAGAGATGGATGATATGCAAAAACAATTTGACATATATAAAGCAAAAACAGAAGCATTACTAATATCTCAATTGGAATTATTAAAAGATATTAACAAAGATTAATAAAAATAGGTAAATTCACAGAATTGTGGATTTACCTATTTTGAAATTTATATCCAAAAGACTTGAAAAGTATTTTTAATAATTATAATAGTTAGACTAACTTTTCATAATAAAATTATGTGAAGTGTTGAAAAAAGCGTATAACTAGTGTATAATATAGGCTGTATTGTTACAAATATAATGCAATGTTACAAAAATGTTAAATATATGTTACATTTCTATTAATTATATTGACAGATTTAATGTATCTTAATACAATATTAACACAAAAAGAGGTAATATATGAGAATAATTAGTGGAAAAGCAAGACGGAACGAAGTTAAACACACTAGAAGGAAATAATACAAGACCAACATTAGATAGAATAAAGGAGTCTTTGTTTAATATATTGCAAAATAAAATTCAAGATGCTTGCGTTTTGGATTTGTTTGCAGGCAGTGGAGCATTGGGAATTGAAACTTTAAGTAGAGGAGCAAAAGAGGCAACTTTTTGCGACAGTTCTAAAAAAGCTATAGGAATTATAAAAAGTAATTTAATAAAAACAAATTTAATGGAAAATGCAACTGTTATAAATAAAGATTACAAAGGATGTTTAAAAATATTAAGTGAAAATAAATGTAGATTTGATATAATATTTATAGATCCGCCATATGATGCTGATATAGCAGTAAAATCAGTGGAACAAGTAATTAATCTTAATATATTAGCAAAAGAAGGAATAATAATTATAGAAACAGATGAAGAAAAAAGGGAATTAAGAGAACTAAATCTAGTTGATAAAGTAGATGTTTATGATTTAAGAAAATATGGTAGAGTGAAGCTCATATTTTTAAAGCGAAAGGAGCAAAAATAGAATGGAAATATTTACATTATTAGAAACTTTGGAGGATTTATTAGAGAGAGCTAAAAGTGTGCCTTTTTCTAATAAAGGTGTGATAGATAAAGATGAGCTTTTAGATATAATAAAAGAAATAAGACTAAAACTTCCAGATGAGCTAAAACAAGCTAAATGGGTAAAAGAAGAAAGAGAACGTATTTTAATAGAAGCAAAAAAAGAGGCTGATGAAGTAGTTAAAGAAGCAGAAAATAGAATAATTGCAATGATAGATGAACATGAAATAACAAGAAAAGCATATGAACAAAAAGCAGAAATTATAGAAACTGCAAATGAAATGTCAAGAGAAATTTCAAAAGGAACTAAAGACTATGCAGATAACATATTAGAAAAATTAGAAAAAACTTTAGAAGAAGCATTAACAGTTGTACAAAATAATAGGAATGAATTAAAAAATTAAATGGAAATCAGAAGTCGGATATTAATTTTAATCAATTAGTTAATTGATTTCCGATTTCTATTTTTGTTTAGAGAAAAGTTTTCTATGGGAGGCAAACTAATGGCAAAAAGGAAAAAAACAAACACTACTAATAGTAGTAAAAGAAAAAAGAAAAAGACAAGTAAAATAGATTTGGCTGTAATATCACTAATATTTATTAGTGTTCTTTTAGTAGTTTTAATATATACAAATGCAGGGTATCTTGGTGAACATTTAAGTCCTGCCCTTGGAGGAATAATGGGGTGGATGAAATATATATTACCTATTGGAACTCTGATATTATCTATTTACTTAGTTATAGATTCAGAGGAAAGAGAATATATGGCACAGAAATTAACACAATATGTGACTCTTTTATTGTGTATAGCGACAATTATGTGCATATATCAAATGTCTAAGGGAATAATATCTACAGATGCCGATACAAGCACGATTGTAAGAGAAGCATATAGTTTAGGAGAAAAAAATATAGGTGGAGGTGTTGTTGGAGCATTAATAGCTATACCTTTAATAAAGTTTTTAGGAATATTAGGTGCTACAATCTTAACAGTAGGAATGGCAATAATTTTATTAATAGTTATGGCAGGCTTACGACCTTCAGAATTAATAAATAAATTTTTATATGATTTGAAAGAAAAGAAAGAAGAATCTGATGAAAATGAAGTAGTTGTTGAAACAAGAGAAGAAAGAAAAAATCGAATCAAGCAAGAGAGATTAGAAAAGAAAAAAATGAGAGAAATGAAGGCACAAGAAATGAATGCCAAAAAAACAAATGAAAATGAAGAAATACCAATGGAAGAACAGATAACTATAAACTTAAATGGTAGAGAACCAGAAAGCGAAAAACAAGGAAAGTTGAAAAAATATAAACATGAAAAAGATGACTTAATACCATTAACAAAAGATAGTGAAAAGAAAAACAATCAACCAGATTATATAGAAGCTAATTTATTCAAACAAGAAGAAACAAAAAAAGAAGAAAAAACAAAAGAAGTGTTACAATTAGAACATACATTAACTGTAGAAGATGAGCATTATGAATTTCCACCAATACAATTGTTGAGTAAAGGGGAAGTAAAAGCAATAAAAGGCGGGAAAAAAGCTGTTGCAGATATTGCTACAAAATTACAAAAAACATTGTATAGTTTTGGTGTATCAGCAAAGGTGGAAAATGTTTCTGTGGGACCTGCGATAACTAGATATGAATTAAAACCAGCAGAAGGAGTAAGAGTAAATAAAATAGCAAAATTAGCTGATGATATAGCATTAAACTTGGCAGCAGAAACAATAAGAATAGAAGCTCCTATACCAGGAAAACAAGCAGTAGGTATAGAAGTACCAAATAAGGAAAATGAAGTAGTACACTTAAGAGATGTTATAGAAAGTGATGAATTTAAAAATCATCAATCAAAATTGGGATTTGCATTAGGAAAAAATGTTGCAGGTGAAGAAGTAATAGCGGATATAGCTAAAATGCCACATGTTTTAATAGCAGGTAGTACAGGTTCAGGAAAAAGTGTCTGCATAAACACTATAATAACTAGTATAATTTATAAAGCAAAGCCAAGTGAAGTAAAATTAGTTATGGTAGATCCAAAAGTAGTAGAATTATCAGTGTACAATGGAATACCACATTTACTTATACCTGTTGTTACAGATCCTAAAAAGGCAGCTGGAGCATTGGCATGGGCTGTTCAAGAAATGGTAAATAGATATAGCCTTTTTGCGGATAAAGGTGTAAGAGATATAAAAGGGTATAATGAGGCTTTAGAAAAAGAAAATGGAGGAGAAAAATTACCACAAATAGTAATTATAATAGATGAGCTTGCAGATTTAATGATGGTTGCACCAAATGATGTTGAAGATGCTGTATGTAGATTAGCACAAATGGCAAGAGCAGCTGGAATGCATTTAGTTATAGCAACACAAAGACCATCAGTTGATGTTATAACAGGTATTATAAAAGCAAATATACCTTCTAGAATTGCATTTGCAGTTTCTTCACAAGTAGATTCTAGAACAATATTAGATATGGTAGGTGCAGAAAAACTTCTAGGTAAAGGTGATATGTTGTTTTATCCATCAGGAGTGCCAAAACCTATAAGAGTACAAGGCTCTTTCGTTTCAGATAAAGAAGTAGAAAAAATTGTAGATTTCTTAAAGAGCAATGGGGAAGCAACATATAGTGAAGATATTATAGAAAAAATAGAGACAGCTAAGGCACCAGATAAAGAATTGAAAGAAAAAGATGAAGATGATGATACAGATGAATTGTTAATGGAAGCAATAGATGTTGTCGTTGAAACTAGACAAGCATCAACATCGTTTATACAAAGAAGGTTTAAAGTAGGATATGCAAGAGCTGGAAGAATAATTGACCAAATGGAGGAAAGAGGGATTATTTCTGGATATCAAGGAAGTAAACCTAGAGAAGTTTTAATGACAAAAGAGAGATTAGCAGAACTAAAAATGGGACAAGAGGAACTAAGTAATCAGGAATAAAATGAAAGGTTAGGTAATTTCATGGAAACAGAGAAATTTTTGTCTAAGTTAGGTGGAAAAGATTATAATAATGAATTAGAAAAAATATTAGAAACCAAAGATTTTTCTGAAGATGCAAAAAATTTATTACTTAGTATGTTATATAAAATTGAAAATGCTTATAATGATTATAGTCAAACTAAAAAAGAAGTTGAAAATAAAAATTCTTTTATAGAAAATATTTTGGAAATTATTAAATATGAATGCAAAACATTGATTTTGATAAAACCATTATCGGATGAAAGTAAAGAGTTAGAAAAAGAAAAGGTTGAGTTCTTAGTTGATATACCTAATCATACAATAAAGTCATATCCAAATGACAAAAAAATATTGTGTGCATTATATGAACTAGATAACAAACAAATTTATGTTGATGAAAAGTACTATCTAATTAGAAATTCAATTTCAGAATTGATTAATAAAGGAAAGAACATAAATAGTGTAGAGGTAATAAGAGATTTCAATGGATGGTCTTGGAGTACTCAAGTAGAAGAAATAAAATCTACAGATTGCAATATAATTTTTCAAAATATGATTATGCTATTGGGCTATAGTATATTAAATGATTGGATCAATACAAACGAAGTTAAGGATTATATAAAAATATTAGAAGAAACAATGATAGAAAAATATGGCAATAAAAATGCTATGGAATTCTTAAATTTAATATACAAAGTATCTATTATTATATGTGTAAATTCGAACAAAAGAGAAAAAGCGAGGTTACTTGAAGAAAAAAATAATATACAAGAAGAATTAAATAATATGACAGATATGACAAAATTTATTACCGATATTACAAATGATAAAAAGATGGCTAATAAAAGAATAAAAGAAATTGACACAATATTACATGATAAAAAACTATTGTTAAGTGAATTTGAAAAAAGAAACGAAAAATTATCAGAATACAAAAAAATTTTTAGTTTAACACATTTAGAGGAAATATTGGGAAGAGAGAGAAAAAAAGCATTAAGAGAAATAGAAGAAGCAAACAAACTACTAGACCCACAAATATATATAACAAGAAAGAATTCTTTAGAAAAAGATTTGAAGTTACTAAAAGGAATAAAATTAGAAGAAGGATCAAAAACAGATACATCCAAAATTATTATAAGAATACAAAAAGTTTTCCTTAGATGTTTTGAACAAAATATACAAAGAATCGAAACAAAAAAAGAAGTGATAGATTATGTTTATAATTTAAGATATTATAATTTAATTCCATATAAAAAGAATATGTGTATAAAACAGTTGGAAGAATTAGCTGAAAATATAGAAAAAATTGAAAGAGAGTTAATTGAAAAAGCAATAGAGTATAAAATTATTAACAAACTTTCAGATAATTTTGAGATAAATTTTTTAATAGTAAAGAACATTTTTGATACTAGAATTTTGAAATTAGAAAATATTAATATAGAATTAAAAAAAGACAATGAACAAGAAATATTGAATATCTATGATGATAAAATATTAGAGAATACTATAAAATTGGAAAGAGTTAGCAACTTGAAACAATTTGGTATAAAATATAATAAAAAAATGAAAGTATTTGGGTAAATTTAACAAAATACAAACAGAGAGGAAGGTTTTATTAGTATGAAAGTTACATTTTTAGGTGCTACAAAGACTGTAACAGGGTCTAACTTTTTAGTAGAAGGTGCAGGAAAAAAATTCTTAGTTGATTGTGGAATGTATCAGGGAAAGTCACAAGATATTAGAGAAAATGAAGATGAATTTTTATTTAATGTAGATGAAATAGATTTTATGCTACTTACACATGCTCATATAGATCATTCAGGAAGAATACCTAAATTATATAATGAAGGATATAGAAATCCTATAATAACAACAAGAGCTACTTGTGATTTGTGTGCATTGATGTTACCAGATAGTGGACATATACAAGAAATGGAAATAGAGTGGAAAAACAAAAAAAGACAAAGACAAGGGAAAAAAGAACTACCACCACTATATACAGCACAAGAAGCTGCTAAATCATTAACAATATTTCAAGGGGTTAAGTATGACGAAATAATAGAAGTAGCTGATAATATAAAAGTTAGATTTAATGATGCAGGACATATGTTAGGATCTAGTATAATAGAAGTATGGATAACAGAAAATGGAGAAACAAAAAAAATAGTATTTTCTGGTGATATTGGAAATAATGATATACCATTACTAGATTCACCAACTATGATAGAAGACACTGATTTTCTTGTTATGGAATCAACTTATGGTAGTAGATTGCATATGAAAAATAACCAAAAAGCAGAAATGTTCTTAGATATTGTAGCAGAAACATTAGAAAAAGGTGGAAATGTTGTAATCCCTTCATTTGCTGTTGGTAGAACACAGGAAATTTTATATGAACTAAACAAAATAAAAGATAGAAAACATGATGAAACATTTAATGAAAAATATGACAAATTAATGCATACACCAGTGTTTGTAGATAGCCCTTTGGCAATATCAGCTACAGAAGTGTTTAAGGAAAATATGGATTTGTTTGATGATGAAATAAAACAGGAAATAGAAAGAGGAGATAATCCATTAGAATTTCCAGGGCTACAATTTACAGTAACAGCAGAAGAATCTAAAGCTCTAAATGAAAATACAACTCAATCTATAATAATATCTGCCAGTGGAATGTGTGAAGTAGGAAGAATAAAACATCATTTAAAACATAATATATGGGATCCCAAAAATACTATTTTATTTGTCGGATATCAAGCACCAGGAACACTAGGAGAGAAAATAGTACATGGAGCAAAGGTAGTAAAAATATTTGGTGAAGAAATTGCTGTTAATGCAAGAATAGAATATATAGAAGGATATTCAGGACATGCAGATCAAGAATGGTTATTAAATTTTGTATATTCATTTATAAAAAAACCAAAACATATTTTCTTAGTTCATGGTGAACCAGAATCACAAGAAGTCTTAAAAGGGAAAATTCTAGAAAATACAAAAATACCTGTAACAATTCCAAGTTTTGGAGAAAAATATGAATTAGATGAAGATGTAAAATTAATTCAACAATTAGAAGTAGAAGAGAAAAACAAAAATGCTAGAAATGAAATTATTGCAAGAATGAGGAAACTAAGAGAAGAAATAAATGACATGGAGGAAATAATCAAAGGGGAAATATTAGACGGTGATGCAACAGATGAAGATATAGTAAAATTAAACTTAAGAATAAACCAACTAGAAGAACAAATTGTGAAAATTATAGAAGGTTAGGGAGAGATAAACAAATGAGAAATAAATATTTTAATGATGCAATAATAGGAAATAGAGATATTATTGCTAGTTATACAAAAACTGGAGAACTTTTAAGATTTTATTATCCATCAAAAGATAATAAACAATTTATAGATTTCTTTTATACAGGAATAAAAATAAACGATTCATCAATAATATATACACATGACGATGTAAACAATTTGTATGAACAAGAATATATAGAAAACACTAATATACTTCAAACAAAAATCACAAATACGTATTTTAAATTAGAAGTAGTACAAGTAGACTGCATACCAGTAGATAACAATATAATAATAAAGAGATATAAATTTAAAAATAACAATTCCATAAATTTAGACGTTAGATTTCTAGTATATTCTAAATTAATATCAGATGAAAACAACCAAGTAAGTGGATATAAAATAAAAAATGGATTAATGCAGTATAACCATGATTACAGTGTAGCTATATTCTCAAAGTATACAAAATTATTGAGTTATCAAATAAATAATTCAAAGGAATCAATAGATACAGGAGTAATTGGCGGAAAAGATTATATAGGAATGTCGCCAGACTCTAGTATTAGTTATCATGTAGGAGAATTAAAACCTGGTGAAGAAGAATTTATAGATATATGCATATATGTTAATGATAATAAAGAAATAAAAAATATAACTGATATAGAAAAACATGTTAGTAAAGTGCAAAAAATATCAATAGAAAAAGAAATACTAAATACTAAAAATTATTGGGAGAAATTTGTAAAAACTCATGATAAATTATCTGATAAAATTGCTAATATGGAAAATTGGGAGAAGATATATAAAATATATATAAGAACTATATTATTATTTCCGTTATTAACTAATAAAGAAACAGGTGGAATAATCGCTGCTGTTGAGATAGATGAAAATAGAAATAAAAGTGGTGGATATGCATATTGTTGGACAAGAGATGCAGTATTTATAACTAAAGCATTAGATATTTTAGGTATGCAAAAAGAAACAGAAAAATTTTATAAAAAGTTTTGTCAAATGACTCAATCAGATAATGGAATGTGGGAACAAAGATTCTTTACAGATGGTGCATTAGCTCCATGCTGGGGTTACCAAATAGATGAAACAGCAAGTGTTGTATATGGAGTGTATTCGCATTATGAAAAATTTAAAAACACAAAATTTTTAAAAGAAAATTTAGAAATGTGTAAAAAGGCAGTATCATTTTTAAAAATATATGTGGATGACATCATAGAAAATAAAAATGAAATGAAACCTAGTTATGATTTATGGGAAATGCATGAAGGTGTTAGTACATATTCATTAGTAAGTATATATGCAGCATTTGATAGAATGATAAAAATATATGATGAACTAGAAAAAAGTAATCAAATAAAAAAATTAGATGTAACCGTAGTGAAAAAACAAGAACAGCTAGAAGAATATAAAACAAAAATAAAAAAATTTATGCTAGAAAAACTTGTAGATAATAACAATTTAGTAAGAAATCTAGAAGATAGAAAAATGGATATAAGTTTATTAGGAACTATAATACCATTTGAAATGTTTGATTATAATGAAAAACTTATAATGAATACAATTGAAAAAATAAATCTAACATTGAGGACATATACTGGTGGGTATATGAGATTTGAAAATGACAATTATATGGATGGAAAACCATGGCATATAGCAACTTTGTGGATGGCACTATATTACAAAGCAATAGGTGATGAGGAAAATGCTAAAAAATGTTTTGAATTTGTAATAAATACATCTAATAAACATGGTCTATTACCAGAACAAGTTAATAATGACACTATGCAACCTGCATGGGTAATAGGATTAGGATGGTCACATGCAATGTTTGTTTTATACTTAAGTATGTTAGATTAATTTACAAGTTGACAAAAAATGTAAAATTAGATATAATATAATCAGTGAATACTTTGAAAAATAAGTTCTTTATAAAGAGCTTCATAATTATCTGATAAAAAACAAGAGGAATGCCAAAGAGGATGGAACGAACGTCTTTTAAAGAGTAGTAGGGGAGAACAAGATGAACAGAACTATAGTATTTTTAAACCAAAACATAAGTAAGGAAGAAACAGAAATAAATGACGTAAAAATTTCATACGATATGAAAAGTAGATATTTTGTTGTTTATTGCAATGATGTACCTGTTTTTGTAAAGGAAGTAGAAAAATATACAACATGGAAAATAAGTTACAAAAAACCAGAGATACCATGTGTAGAACAAATTATAATTCCTGAAAGAAAAAATGAACTACTTTTAGAATTTTTAGGTGTTACTAGAGGTTTTAGAAGTGGAAAAATCTCAAGTTATAATAATATTGAAAAGAAATATTATATAAAAAAATATATTATAAACGAGAGTGTTTGTAAAGTTTTCAGTCTAACATCTGGAAAAAAGATAGGATATTGTTCTAGAAGTGTAAACAATGATGAGTTTATAGAAATCATAAATGCACAAGATGTGGTTTATCCACGAACAGTAATAAAACAAATTCTAAAAGGTTTTGGTTTTAGCTATCAAGAATTAAAACGTATTAGAGTCAGATAACAAAGATTTAAGCAGAGTACATAAAATTGTGACTCTGCTTAAATTTTTGTTATGCTAAAGTAGTGTATAATCAAAGAAATTTGTGTTTAAAATATTTTTTTTTATAAAATTATTTGATATAATTCAAAAAGAATATAGGAAAGAGGAATTTGGTATGGCAAGTGTTAAATGGACTAGAGAGCAGTTACAAGCAATAAATGAAAAAGGAAATAATATATTAGTTGCTGCTGCAGCGCGGAAGTGGAAAAACAGCAGTGCTAGTTGAAAGAATTATCAATAAAGTAATAAATGAAAAAATAGATATAGATAAAATACTAGTTGTGACATTTACAAATGCGGCTGCAAGTGAAATGAGAGAAAGAATTTTAGAAGCTATATATAAAAAATTAGAAGAAAATCCAGATAATTATGATTTACAGAGACAAATTACATTACTTAACAAATCTAATATTTGTACAATACATTCATTCTGTTTGGACGTAATAAAAAACAATTTTTATGAAATAGAAATATCTCCAAACTTTAGGATTGGAGATGATGCAGAAATAGAATTATTAAAACAAGAAGTTCTAGAAGATCTATTTGAAGCTAAATATATGGAAAATGATAAAGATTTCTTGAAATTAATAGATGTATATACTGGATATAGAGGAGATGAACCACTAAAAGAGTTAATTTTAAGCATATATAAATACATTCAAAGTAGTCCATTTCCAGAAGAGTGGTTAAATGAAAAAATTGAGACATTCAATCTAAAGAATTTTTTACAAAAAGATTTTTCAGAAACATCATGGGGGAAAATACTGTTAAATACATTGAAAGATGAAGTTGAAGATTGTATTATAGGACTTAAAAGTATAAAAAAAGACTTGGATAAAACTATGGAACTAGATAAATATTCTAGAGTTATATCTAGTGATATAGAACAATTAGAAGAAATAATCCAATGTAATTTTTCTTGGAATTTAAGTTTTGAAAAATGCCAAAACATGTCTTTTGCAAAGTGGCCATCAGATAGAAAAATAGTTTCAGAGATAAAAGACAAAGCAAAAGATAGCAGGGATAAATTAAAGAAAAAATTTAATTCAGTAAAAGATAAATTTATGTTATATGATTCAGAACAAGCAAACCAAGACATTTATGAAATGTATGAAATATTAATATTACTAAAAAATATAATATTAGAATTTACAGATAAATTTTTACAGAAAAAATTAGAAAAAAATTTAATAGACTTTAATGATATAGAACATTTTGCATTAAAAATATTAGTTACGAAAGATGAAAATGGAAAATATATTCCAACAGAAGCTGCAAAAAAATACAAAGAAAAATTTAAAGAAATAGCAATTGATGAATATCAAGATAGTAACTTAGTTCAAGAATATATATTAACAACAGTTTCTAAGGGAGACAATATTTTTATGGTTGGGGATGTAAAACAAAGCATATATAAATTTAGGCAAGCAAGACCAGAATTATTTCTTGAAAAGTATGAAAATTACAAATTGAAGGATAATCAAAAAGATGGAGATAATTTAAAAATACAATTGTTTAAAAATTTTAGAAGCAGAAAAAATATATTAGACATAACAAATTTAGTTTTTGAAAATATAATGAGCAAAAAATTAGGTGACATAGATTATAATGA
The DNA here is from genome assembly GCA_934167175.1 of uncultured Clostridia bacterium. GTDB lineage: Bacteria > Bacillota > Clostridia > TANB77 > CAG-508 > CAKPKF01. Next base: position 93,010 of record CAKPKF010000002.1, read on the forward strand.
AGTAGAGTATTTGAATTTAGGCGCAGACTACAAAGAGCCAGAAGAAAAATCTAATATAGGAGGAATTGCTGAACTAAATATAATAGACTTAAAAGAAGAAAAAACAGATGATGAAGATGTAGATGAAAATGAAAAGCAAGAAGAAATAATAGAAAAAACAGTTATAGAAGCAAAATTTGTGGCTAAAAAAATAAAAAGTTTACTAGAAAATGAAAATTATAAAGTATATGACAAAAAAAACGGATATAGAAACATAACATATAAAGATATAGTTGTATTACTAAGAGCTACAAGTGAAGTTGCACCAATATATGAAAAAGAGATAATGGCGTTAGACTTGCCTGTGTTTAGTGACACATCTACACAATATTTAGAGTCCATAGAGATTCAGACAATAATGAGTTTATTAAAAGTAATTGATAATCCAATGCAAGATATTCCATTGGTTACAGTACTTAGATCAATTATTGGCGGATTTTCCGATAACGAATTAGTTGAAATAAGATTAAAAGAGAAAAATACATCTTTTTATGAATCAATGATTAAGGCTAAAGAAAATGTTGATGATGAGCTAAAAAACAAAATAGAAAATTTCTTGAATAAAATAAAAAGGTGGAGAAAAAAACAAGAATATTTGCCATTAGACGAACTAATATGGAACATATACATAGAAACAGGATATATGAATTATGTTAGTTTAATGCCAAATGGAATTTTGAGACAAGCTAATTTAAAAATGTTATTTGAAAGAGCAAAGCAATATGAGAATGCCAGTTTTAAGGGCCTATTCAACTTTATATCTTTCATAGATAAATTAAGAGAAAGTAGTGGAGATTTGGGAGCAGCAAAATTAATTGGGGAAAACGAAAATGTAATTAGGATAATGAGTATACACAAAAGTAAAGGTCTTGAATTTCCAGTTGTATTTTTATGTGGTATGGGAAAAATGTTTAACATGATGGACTTAAATAACAATATATTGCTTCATCAAGAACTTGGACTTGGTCCAAAATATATAAATTATGAAAGAAAAATTGAATATAATACATTAGCAAAAGAAGCTATAAAAATAAAAGCAAAACAGGAAACAATATCAGAGGAAATGAGAGTACTATATGTTGCTTTAACTCGCAGTAAAGAAAAATTAATAATGTCAGGAATATCAAAAGATATAGAAAAAGCAATGAAAGAGAAACAGAAATTGTTAGACATGTATAACAACAAGGATAAAATATCATCTAATATAATTGGAAGATATAAATCATATTTAGATTGGATGCAATTAGTGTATCTTTATAATAAGGAAAAAATAGACAATGTAATGAATTTAAATATATATACTAAAAAAGATGCTATAGATAGTGACAAATGCGAAAATCTAGAAATTAAAGAAAGCATATATGAGCAATTAGAAAAAGAAAATATAAGTGAAGAAGAATGTAAGTATGTAGAGAAAATGTTAGAGTGGAAATACAAATATCATGTATCTACCAATATCCCAAGTAAAACATCTGTAACAAAAATAAAACAAATGGAAAAAGAAAGTATTGATACATTAGATGAAATATTGAACAAAAAACCGATATCAATGACAAAAGTGCCAAATTTCTTGAAAGATAAAATAGAGGTTACAAGTGCACAAAAAGGTACTCTAATACATATGTGTTTACAAAGGTTAAATGAAAAAGAAGAATATGATATAACAAAAATAAAAGAATTAATAAGTAAAATGGTAGAAAAAGAACTAATAAGCCAAAAAGAGGCTAATGCAATAGATGTAACTAAAATATTAAAATTTACTAAATCAGAGCTATGGAAGAATTTGAAGAACGCTAAAAAGGTATATAAAGAAAGGCCATTTTATATAAATATTAATGCAAAAGATATTTATAAAGATGAAAAGCTAAATGAGAAAATACTCGTACAAGGTATCATAGACTTATACTATATAGATCAAGATGGAAAAATAGTATTAGTAGATTATAAAACAGACTATGTAAAAAGAAATGAAGAACAATTACTAATAGAGAAATATAGAACACAGTTAGAATTGTATAAAAAGGCACTGGAACAGTCAACTAACATGGAAATAAAAGGAGTATATATATATTCAACATGTTTAGAAAAGCTAATAACATTACAGTAAAAAATAAAAAAATGTTTACAAATTATGTATATAATAGTATAATAATAAATATATTGTTAATAGGAGAGAAGTTATATGGATAGAATGAAAACTTTTACAAAATATTTGCTTATGGTAGTAGTGTTTTACTTCTTATCAAATGGACTTATATACCTTGCATTACGTGGTACATATAAACCAATGGAAGTAAATATAGCAACTGAATCACCAAAAATTGAAATATCAGAAGCTAGTTCTACATCTATAAATGGTTATGTAAGAGGAGTTGTAAAAAATGAATCTTTAGTTGATATTGATTATACATATTTAAAAATGGACTTTTATTCAGAAAGAGATGTATACATGGGCAGTAAATATGTTAGATTTGACAATTTAAAATATGGTGAAGATAAAGAATTTGATATGGGATTTAAATATAAGAATGTAAAAAAATGTACATTAAGTTTCACAAAAGAAGAAGAAAAAATAGAAGAACAAGAATTAATTTCTGAAAAAGAAGCTAAATGGTTACTTATAATCGGATTAGGAGTTTTATTAGTAATGTAAATAGTTGATAAATATTGAAAATCATAACTAAAATTTAACAATAGTTATGATTTTCAATTTATTTATTTATATATTATGAAAGTAATGCTAATTTCTTAATATATAAGTAAGATTGTATACAAAGTTACTAAGCAAAATTGGATATAACAACTAGGTGAAAAATTAAGGAAAAACTTAAAAATTGTTATAGTATTAAGAAGTTCTAATTTATTCTTAATAAAAAACAAAAAAAATATAAAAAATGTTTGCTATTTTGAGTATAATGTAATATAATTGTAATGAAAATGTAATAATAAAGTCATGAAAAACATGTAAACATAAATAAATATAGGAAAGGGTAGATAGTATGTGGGGCTTTGGACAAGATATTGGAATAGATTTGGGTACAGCAACAGTAATTGCTTATGTTAAAGGTAAAGGAATAGTATTAAGAGAACCTTCTGTTGTTGCTGTTGATAATAATACAGGGGATGTACTAGCTGTAGGAAAAGAAGCAAGAAGAATGTTACGGAAGAACACCAGGTAATATAGTAGCAACTAGACCTTTAAGAGATGGAGTTATATCAGATTATACAGTTACAGAAAAAATGTTAAAGTACTTTATAAATAGAGTGTGTGGTAAGTTCATATTTGCACCAAGAATTATGATATGTATACCTTCACAAGTTACAGAAGTAGAAAAAAAAGCTGTAATAGATGCTGCATCACAGGCAGGTGCTAGAAAAGTCTATTTAATAGAAGAACCAATAGCTGCAGCAATAGGAGCAGGGATAGATATTGCAAAAGCCTGTGGAAACATGATTGTAGATATAGGTGGTGGAACAACAGACATAGCAGTTATTTCTTTAGGTGGTTCTGTTGTAAGCACATCCTTAAAAGTAGCTGGAGATAGATTTGATGAATATATTGTAAAATATATAAAAAGAAAACATAACGTATTAATTGGAGAAAGAACAGCTGAAGATTTAAAAGTAAACATTGGTTGTGTATATCCAAAAATTCAAGACATTGAAATGGATATAAGAGGTAGAGATTTGACAACAGGTCTTCCAAAAACAATAACAGTATATTCAAGTGAAATGCTAGAGGCATTATTAGAACCAGCAATGATGATTGTTGATGCAGTTCATTCTGTACTAGAAAGAACACCACCAGAATTAGCTGCTGATATTAGTGATAGAGGAATTTATATGACTGGTGGAGGATGCCTTGTGGATGGACTAGATAAATTGTTACAAGAAAAAACAGGAATTAATGTAATGATAGCACAAGATGCAATATCATGTGTTGCACTAGGAACAGGTAAAGCATTAGATAATTTAGACTCATTAGATGGTAAAAATAGAAGATAATAATGCACAAAACAAAGGATGCGTGAAAAAATGAAAGAAAAAATAGAGAAAACAGTTGCTTTTTATACATTGCGGATGCAAAGTAAATCAGTACGAAACAAATGCAATGATACAGCAATTTATTAAATGTAAATATAAAATACTAGATGTAAATGAAAAAGCAGATATATATGTTATAAACACATGCACAGTAACAAATATGTCAGATAGAAAATCTAGACAACTTTTAAGAAGAGCTAAGGAACATAATCCTAAAGCTCTTATTGTTGTATGTGGGTGTTATGCCCAAGTAGCTAAAAGTGAATTAGAAAAAATAGAAGAAATAGATTTAATATTAGGAATAAACGAAAAAAATAATATAGTAGAATATATAGAAAACTACCAAAAAGAGAAAATGGAAAATGAACATATAGCAGATGTAATGAAACAAACAGAATTTATAGATTTTGGAGAAGTAACATATACAGACAAATCAAGAGCAGTTATAAAAGTTCAAGATGGATGTGATAGATTTTGTTCATATTGTATAATACCATATGCAAGAGGGAGAATTAGAAGTAGAAAAATAGAAAGTGTATTGAATGAAGTAAAAAGTATATCTGAAAAAGGAATAAAAGAGGTTGTAATAACAGGTATACATGTAACATCATATGGAAGAGATTTAAAAGAAAATGTTGGATTAATTGATTTACTAGAAGCAATAAATAAAATAGATAAAATAAAAAGAATACGATTAAGCTCATTAGAACCAACAATAGTAACAGAAGAATTTGTAAAAAGATTAGTTAAATTGGATAAAATTTGTGATCATTTTCATTTATCATTACAGAGTGGATGTGATGGAACACTTAAAAGAATGAATAGAAGATATACTACTAGTGAATTTAGAAAATGTGTAAAATTACTAAGAGAGGCATATCCAAATGTATCATTAACAACTGATATTATAGTTGGATTTCCAGGTGAAACTGATGCTGAATTTGAAGAAACATATAAATTTTTAAAAGAAATGGACTTCTATAAAATGCATATATTTAAATATTCTAAAAGAGATGGAACAAAAGCAGCAGATATGCCAAATCAAGTAGATGGCAATATAAAAGACAAAAGAAGCAAGAAGCTTATAGCTTTATCTGACGAAAATGAAAAAGACAAAAATAAAAAATACATGGGAAAAGAAGTAGAGGTACTGTTTGAGAAAGAAGAAAACGGATTTGCTATAGGACATACTAAAAATTACATGTTAGTAAATGCAAAGAAAAAAGAAAATAAAAATGTAATAAATAAAATAGAAAAGGCAATTATTACTGATACTAAAGGAGTAGAATTGATAGGAATTTTGCTGTAATAATGCTGTAACAAAAATGTAATAAAAACGTAAAAATAAAAAATAGAATTTATATTGAAAAAAATGTTATTTTATAGTATAAATAGTATAAACAGTTAAAACAAAGGAGGAAATGTGATGGAAGGAAACGATCAAAACAGAGGATTCAATGTAGGCAATGGAAATGAATTTAATGGTGGCGATGTAGTATACAATAATAATCAAGAAGGAATATATAAAACTATAAATTTCGGAACAGGTGAAACATATAACACAAATAACGAACAAAAAGCAGAAGAGTTTAAGCCAGTAGAAAACAAAGCTAACCTACCAGCTAAAATAGGACTTTGGACAAAAATAAGAAACTTCTTATTTAGCGATATTGTTGTAACAGCAACTCCAGCACAAGAAGAATTCTTAAATAAAGTAGATGCTTTTGTTACACAAGAAGTAGACTTCAAAAAAGCACATAATTTCTTATTCCAAGAAATTAAATTATGGGGTAAAAAATAATTAAATAAATGAGTTAAAAGCAGGCTAAACATTTAAGTGTTTAGTCTTTTTTTATCCATTTATTTTGAGTATAACTAAAAAATATTCTTGAAAAATGAAAAACATATGATATAATCAAACAAAAATTTGTTTCGGAGGGATAAAGCTAATGTTTGCATATATAAAGGGAAAATTAGAAAGTAAGTTAAATAATTATATAGTCATAGATGTTGGAGGAATTGGATATAAAGTATTTATGTCTGAAAGCAATATAGAAAGATTGGGAGAATTGGGTGAAATAGTAAAAGTTCATACATATTATTATGTTAGAGAGGACAATATAAGTTTATATGGATTTATAACAAGTGAAGAACTTAGAATGTTTGAATTACTAATTGGAGTTAGCGGAATAGGGGCTAAGTCTGCTATTACAATGTTATCTAACATAAGTCCATCAAGTTTTGCATTGGCAGTAATATCAAATGATATATCTCAATTAATAAAAATACAAGGGATTGGTAAGAAGACAGCACAAAGAATTATATTGGAATTAAAAGATAAATTAAAAACAGAAGAAGCGGTTATGAATACTGAAAATAAGGAAATAAAGAATAAAATAGTAGAAGATAATAAGGTACAAGAAGCTATATCAGCATTACAAGTTTTAGGATATAATAGAAAAGAAATAGAAAAAGCACTTGAAAAAATAGAAAAAGATAACTTATCAATAGAAGATATTATAAGAAAGGCTTTAGCAATTTTAGGAAATAATTAGAAGGGAAAGGCGATAAAAATGGATTTATCTAAACCACTGGCATATAGAATGAGACCAAAAACATTAGAAGAATATGTTGGACAAGAACACATATTGGGAAAAGACAAAATCTTATATAGAACAATAAAGGCGGATCGATTATCAAGTATAATATTGTGGGGGCCTCCCGGATGCGGAAAAACATCACTAGCAAAAGTTATAAGTGAAATTACTAAATATAAATTTAATAGAATAAATGCTGTAACTGCAGGAATATCAGATATAAAAAAAGCAGTAGAAGAAACTCAAAATTTTATGTTTAATCCATCAGGAAAATCTATTTTATTTATAGATGAAATACATAGATTTAACAAATTACAACAAGATGCATTATTACCATATGTAGAAAATGGTACTATAATATTAATAGGAGCAACTACAGAAAATCCATATTTTGAGGTTAACAAGGCACTGATATCTAGATCAATGGTAATAAAACTAGAACCACTTACAAATGAAAATATATACCAAATACTAAAAATGTCATTAGAAAGAGAAGAGGGGTTGCGGAAGTTATAATATAAAAATAGAAGATAGTACATTAAGGAAAATAGCAGAGGTATCTAATGGTGATGTTAGAACAGCATTAAATGGATTAGAAGTTGCAGTGCTTACAACAGAAATATCAGCAGATGGGTATATTCATATAACAGATGAGATAATAGCAGATAGTATAAGAAATAAGAAAATAATGTTTGATAAAAAGGGAGATAGTCATTATGATAATATATCAGCATTCATAAAATCTATGCGTGGCAGTGATTCAGATGCTACTTTGTTTTATCTAGCAAGAGCTATAGAAGGAGGAGAAGATCCAGTATTTCTAGCAAGAAGGATAGTAATATGTGCAAGTGAAGATGTCGGAATGGCAAATCCTAATGCATTAGTAGTTGCAACATCAGCAATGCAAGCAGTTAATATGGTTGGTATGCCAGAGGCAAGAATAATATTGGCAGAGGCAGCTGTATATGTAGCAGAATCAGGAAAATCTAATGCATCTTACTTAGGAATAAATAAGGCATTAGAAGATGTAAAAAATAAAGATACTGGAACAATACCAATGCATATAAGAAATGCACCAATAGATGCAATGAAATTACATGGATATAATGATGGATATAAATATCCTCATGATTATCCAGGTCATATGGTGGAGCAACAATATTTACCGGATAAAATGCTTGGAGTCAAGTATTACATACCTGATGAAACTGCGAAACCAATATAAAATAAAATTCATAATATTGAATAATTTAGAACAATATACAAACACTACTATAAAACAAGAGAGTTTAATAGTGGTGTTTTTTATGTGGAAAATATTTTTAATTGGTTTAAGTGCTGGATTTATTAATGGACTTTTTGCAACAGGTGGAGGTATGATATTAGTACCAGCATTTATATATTTTTTAAAATTAAACGAAAAAGAAGCAAGAGGTACATCTTTATTTGCAATATTGCCAATGGTTATAACTAGTAGTGTATTTTACTATAATAATAATTATATAAATTGGAATATTGGAATTTTATGTGCAATAGGAGGTATAATAGGTGGAATACTAGGAGTGAAAATATTAAAAAAGATACCAGATAAAATATTGAGATTATTTTTTGCTTTTTTTCTTATATATGTAGCAGTGAAAATGATTGTTTAAAATAATAAAGGAGAGAAAAGATGAAAGAAGTTATTATAGGAATAATTTCAGGAATGGTAAGTGGAATTGGGATGGGAGGAGGAACCGTATTAATTTTATTATTGACTATGTTTATGAATACGGAACAACATATAGCACAAGCTACTAATCTTATTTTTTTTGTGCCTACCTCTATTTCAGCTATTATAATGAATATAAAAGAAAAAAATATAAATCTAAATATAGGTATTAAGGTGGCAATATTTGGTGTGATAGGAGCAATAGTAGGTTCTATGATATCTAATAAATTAGAAGTAAATGTGTTAAGGAAGTACTTTGGATTCTTTTTAGCAGTGGTAGGAAGTTATCAAATATATTTGCTTATGAAAGAGTATATTTTATATAAAAAGAGAGAAAATAAGAAATAATTGAACACATTAAAATATAGTTTATAGGTATTCTATTTTATAAAAACCTAAATATTAGTACAAGGAATGAGAAAATATGAACTTCTTTAAAGGTATGATTGTAGGAGGAGCTATTTCGGCAGGAATAGTTATGATGTATGCAGAAAATTCAAGCAGTAATAAGAAAAAAATAATGAAAAAAGGAAAACAATATATGAAAAAAATGGGAATAGTGTAAAATAGATAAGAAACTCTAAACTAATAACCAATCTGAAAATTTCAGATTGGTTATTAGTTATTTATCTTGGTTTAAAATTCTTTTTATTTCTTCTTGCCTTTTAACTTTTTGAGTAGTTGTTTTTATAAGTTCTTCATCAGTAACGATTAATTCTCTTATATGTTTATAAGTAGGCATTGTTTTATTTATATTTTTGATTTCCTTCCATATAACATCATGATACTTATCCTTTGGGGTATCTTTAAACATTTCTTTCATAACTTCAGGTTTGTATACAATTTTCACGCAAAGTTTTAAATCTCCATTTGGTTCAGGTTTCCCATAAACAATATTTTCTGCTACAAAAGGAAGAGCAGATACTAGAATTTCTAATTCTTCAGGAAAGATGTTTTTACCATTTTTCAGAACTATTACATTCTTTTTTCTGCCTGATATAAAAAGATATCCATCATTATCAAAATACCCTAAATCCCCAGTATTAAACCAACCATCTTTTAAAACTTTATTAGTTTCTTCATCGTTTTTGTAGTAACCTAACATTATATTAGGACCTTTTGCAAGTATTTCACCAATACCATTTTCATCAGGTGATTCAATTTTTATTTCAACAGTGGGAAGAGGAAATCCTATAGAACCAGGCCTTTTATATTTGTCATTCTCAGCTGCTATAACAGGTGAAGTTTCAGTAAGTCCATATCCTTGTAACATATTTATACCAATATTAGTTAATCCTCTAATAGTATTAGGATCCATTGGTGCAGCACCATATACAATAACTCTTAATTTTCCACCAAGTTTTTCTAAAATAGATTTAAAAAATACTCTTCGTAAATCAATGCCAATTTTTAATAAAGAATTAGATATAATTGTCATAAATTGAACTAATTTATCTTTTTTACTTTCGGCTATTCCTTTTTGAATTTTCTTGTACATTGCTTCTAGCATTAAAGGAACACAAACTAATCCAGTTACTTCATACTCTTTTAAATTTTTGGAAATATATCGTAATCCATCACAAAATGCTATTGTGATTCCACAGGATAATCCATATAAAAAGGTAGTAGTAGATTCAAAAGTATGATGTAATGGCAAAAAAGAGAGAAATGTATCTTTTGATGTAACTTTTGCAATACAACCAATTGAATATAAGTTGGCACATATGTTAGCTTGTGATAATTTTACTATTTTTGATATAGATGTGGTACCAGATGTAAAAAGCATTATAGACATTTTATTATTATCTATTTCCACATTATAAAAAGAATTATTGCCTTCAGATATAGAATTTTTTCCATCTAATAATAATTTTGAATATGATAAAAAATTATAATGATTTTCACTAGAATCCATACATATAAAATATTTTAAATTGCTTGATTTATCATTTCTTATTTTGGAGAAGATTTCGCTATATTTCTTATCAAAAATAACACAATCAGCTCCACTTCGGATTATAGAGCTTTCTATTTCATTATTCGGTAAAGATTTATCAAGAGGAACAACAACCATACCTCCTATGGTAATAGCCAAATAGCTAACACACCATTCATAACGGTTAGGTGATATTATAGCAATTCTTTTTATAGGTAAGTCTAATTTTAATAAAGAAGTGCCTAAAGAACATATATCGGAATTGAATTCCGAATAGGTTATACAAACAGGCGAATCGTCTTTAGGAGTTAATTTATATTTAAAAGCAATTTTATCTCCATATAAATTGTTAGATGAAGAAATTAATTCTTTAAAATTAGCTATTTTTCTAAATTCGTATAATTTTTCTCTTGAGAATTCTTTCATACAATAAACCTCCAAAGTAAATATCTATTATTTTATACCTTTTAAATAAAAATATCAAGATAAAGAGAAAAGTTGATTGAGCACTAGTAAAAATCAAAATAAAATAAACCTAATTAGTAAATGTTATATATCTAATAATTAGGTTCATCTAATTTATATAAAAAGCTATAATTGCTAGTCAGTTAAATTTTATTCTAGCAGTCTAAATCTTCTTAATTTTGTTTACTTTCTACTATATCTTCTTGTGAAGTAGGTATCCAATCTTTGCCATCTACTACTCTTGTAACTAACATAGATGATACGGTATCACCAACAACATTAAGCATAGTTGCTGGAGGATCTATTATAGTTGCTATCATTGTTAAAATAGGAAGAGCTGCAACTGGATATCCAAGCATAGTTATAATAAGCATTTCTGAAATAGTTCCACCGCCAATTGGAACAGCTGTAACTAATAAATTGGCAAGCAATGCAATTCCTAGTATTCCAAAAATATCACCAGCAGTAGTCATAGATGTTCCAAACAAGTAAACTAGAAACATTATTTTGAATACAGAACCGATTATTGAACCATCTTTATGAAAACTAGTACCTAATGGAATTGTTGTTTCTGCAATATCCTCTGGAACTCCCATCTTTTTAGAACATTCTATATTAACAGGAATAGAAGCGGCACTAGAACATGTACCAAGAGCTGTTAATGTTGATGGAATTACATTTTTCCAGAATAAAGAAAGACCTTTTTTCCCACCAGCGATAAATGCATAAATCGAATACATAATAAAATAAAATGCTATTGCTACAAATGTGTAAATAAGGAATGTTTTTAGATAACCAACTGCAATTTGAGCTCCAAAGCTACCAACTAGTGAAGCAAAATAACATCCAAGTCCTATTGGAGCATAGTACATAATTATTTTTATAACATTATTTATAACTGTATTGGCTGAAACTAAAAAGTCTAGTACAGGTTTTCCAGTTTCTCCAGACATATTTATTGCTATTCCAAATATAATAGAGAATATTAAGAGTGCAATAATATTATCTTTTGATAATAATTTAGCAAAATCATTTACAGTTAATAATTGAACAGTTCTATCCATTATAGTTAAATCTTCTTCTTCATCTTCTTCAGTGGTTGTTGGTTCTTCAAAAGAAGACTTTATTGTTTCAGTATCTTGTGGATTTACTAATTTTACAAAATAAGTACTAGCAAAGCCAACTAAAACAGCGATAATTGAAGTTAAAACAAATACTGATACTATTGTTATCATAATTTTGCCAAGTCTTTTAGGTTGTTTCATTTTTGCTATTGATGTTGTAATTGTTAGGAAAATAAGTGGTACGATAACTACCAATAAAAGATTTAAGAATAAATCCCCGAAAGGACTAAGAATAGTTGCTTTTTCTTGGAATAAAATTCCTACGATTGCACCAACAATAATTGCAACTATTAAAATTATTGTTGATTTGTAATTTGATAAAAATTTTTTCATAATAATACTACCTCGTTCTTGTTTAAGGCAATTAGAAATATAATTATATCTCTAAGATTTTAAGCCATTATATAAGATTATTATGAAAAAATCAATAGATAACTTAAATTTTACATAAAATTAAAAACTGAAAGTATGAAAATTATATGTTGAAAAATTTTAATAAAGTATATTATTTTGTTTCAATTTGTTTAAATTTTGGTAATGATATGATAATATAAAATTATAAAAAATTACAAGAACTAATGAGGAGGATGAATGAATTCACAAGAATTAAAAAGTTTAATAGAAAATTCTGATAATAAGTTCGAAATACTTACAGATACTGAAAATTTATTGCAATATAATATTAAAATTAGTGATTTACTAGATTTAGCTAAGGAATATTTGAACGACACAGAAAAGGTAAAACTATTAGAATTAGAAAAGTTTAAAACATTACCTGTTTATGCCAAAGAGAGTATAGTAAAATTTATTATAGATGATGAAATCAAAATAAAGCTTCTTCAAAATAAGAAAGTAATATCAGGTTTTAATAATTATCAAATTGTTGATATAATAAAATCTTTGAGTGAAAGCGGAAAAGTGCAGATATTACAAAAACCAGATTTTTTTAAAGAAAATGATATAAAACCATATAGTATATCAAATATATTAAATTCGTTGAATGAAGAGAACAAAAAAAAGTTAGTAGCAAATAAAAAAAATATGGAAAAATTAAATTTTAATAGATATGATATAGAAAAAATTGTTGCAGGATTTGAATCTGAAAAAACAAAGATTAACATGATAGAAGTTTATGATTTTAATAAAAATGAAATAGCAAATGTTTTGAAATCATTCTCGGAAGAAGAAAAAAAGAAGCTTATATTGGAAAATAAATATAAGTTGAATGCACAAAATATAGAGAGTGTAATTTCAACATTAAATACAGATTCATTAACTGATTTTATTAAAAATAATAAGGAATTTCTTAAAACTAATAATATAAAGCCATATAAAATTATAAGAAAGCTTGATGTAAAAAAGCAAATTGATTTTGTACAAAGTATGGATAAAACAGGATTAAGTTCTGCTGAAAAGAAAAGAATACTAGTAACATTAAACGAAAAAACAAAACAGCAAATGGATATGTATGATATGCCAAAAGAATATGTAGAAGCCATAAAAATGCAAATAGGAAATGATATTCGTGATACTACAACATATGGTAAGGTTATAGTAGATTTAGATCAAAATTTGGAAAAATATAAATATTTAGATGAATTAATTGCTATAAATCCAATGGAAGTACCAAAAGAAAAAAAGGAAAGGTTACTTCAATTGTGTGAGCTTTGTCCTAAGATAAAAGTAAATGATAGTATTGGATTAAGTCCTTCAACAGCAATGGAATACAGAAACGCAGAAATGTGGATAGATTCTATTTTACATGGTATAAATCCTAAATGGACAGATATTCAAAAAATAGCTTTTATAGATAATGCAATTGGGAAAAAAATAAGTTATTCTCCTGATTTTAATACAGAAAAATTTAATGCTAAAAAAGCAAGAGTTCTATGGAAAATAATTGATTCAGGCTATGGAGTGTGCAATGGAATAGCACAAGTTGAAAAATATATCTTAGATAAAATTGGAATTGAGTCTGAAATGGTCTCAGGTAAAAATCACGTATTTTTAAAATTAAAAAATATTGAATTACCAAATGAGGATAATAAGATGATTACAGGAGAAACTATTTTGGATCCAACTTGGAATTTAATGACACAAAGATATGGAGCAAAACCTGAAAATTTTTGTAAGAGTTATGAAGAAATACGAAAACATGATATAAGAAGTGATGGAATAGATTTTTGTTGCCACAAAAATGATGAAGAATTATCAAGTGCTACTTTAAATTTAAATGATAAAGAGTTAAGGAAAATTTTTGCAAGTATTGGACTTGCAGATAGAAATGGAAATTTCCCAATAAAAGATTTAATAGAAAAAGCTAAAAAAATAGATGCTGAAAATTTACCAACAGAGGAATCTATAAAAAGGCAATTTTCATTACTTAAAGAATATTGCCCTGAATTTGCAACATGTCAAAATTCAACAACGAGAATTCTAGAAGAAATATTATTAAATCAAAAAAATTTAAGATTTAATAAATGCGTTGTAAATAGAGTATATGAAAAAAAGGATAAAGATAAGGAACCTATTTTATATGTATATACAGAATTGCCAGAAACAGGTAAAAAATTCTATTATGCTAATAAAGAGAGTGGAAATTTTGTAGAATTACCAGAAGAAGAATTTGAAGCCAAATTTGAGTGTTACGAAATGGATATGAAAAAAAATAAAGGACTTAGAGATTGGGAAGATAAAGAAAAAAATGAAAATATAAATTCAGAAAAGGTAATTGTTCAAGAAGGAGATGAGAGGTAATATGAAATACATAAAAAAAATATGGACATTTATAAAAAAAATAATTTATAAAGAAAGTAATATAAAAATGCTTGAAACACCAAGTGAAAAAGTTGAAAGCTCAGATAAAGATAAATTCAAAAGTTCATTAAAAATAATTATGAAAAAGAAAAAAGTGGAAACACTAACATGTGTAGGGGACGGATTAGGCATACAAAACGGTATAAGTTATTAGCATATTATAAAATTTACATAAAAATCAAAAAAATAAACAAATCTTCTTGTAATTTTTTTGTAGTTGTGATAATATAATAAAAATATAAATAGAAAACCAATAAAAAAGCAAAGTATATAATGAGAAATTTATATTAAAGAGAGAATGGTTACCAGCTGAAAGCCATTTATATAAACATTATAGAAATTTCACTTTTTGGGTTCTTTGTTGAACATAATATATAAGTAGGCAAAGGCGGTTGCTACGTTACAGCTTGTAGAGGTTAATTATGTTTAATTAATAAAATTAGGTGGTACCACGAAAATACTCCGTTTCGTCCTATATGGACGGAGCGGTTTTTTGATGTATAAAAGAAAGGAATGATAATATGAAAGAAAAAATTCAAAAAATAAGACAAAATTCAGTTGATGAAATTAGTAATGCTGAAGATTTACAAACTTTGAATGAATTAAAAGTTAAGTATTTAGGAAAAAAAGGAGAGTTAACAGCAGTATTAAGAGGAATGGGAGCTTTATCATCAGATGAAAGACCTGTTATAGGAAGTTTAGTTAATAAAGTAAGGGATGAACTAGAAAAACTAGTAGCAGATAAAGAAAAAGAATTTAAAGAAAAAGAGATGTTGAAAAAGATTGAAGAGGAAGAAATCGATGTAACAGAACCAAGCAAAAAAATAAAATTAGGTTCTATACACCCAATAACTCAAATCATAGATGAAGTAAAAGAAATTTTCATTGGAATGGGATATGAAATAGCAGATGGGCCAGAAGTAGAAACTGCACATTACAACTTTGATCAATTGAATACACCTGCAGACCATCCAGCAAGAGATCTTCAAGATACATTTTATATTACAGAAGATGTTATTTTAAGAACTCAAACATCTCCAGTTCAAGCAAGGGTTATGGAAAAACAAAAACCACCAATTAAAATAATAAGCCCTGGAACAGTATATAGATCAGATACTGTTGATGCTACACATTCACCAGTATTCCACCAAATAGAAGGATTAGTTGTAGATAAAAATATAGCAATGACAGATTTAAAAGGAACATTAGAAATGTTTGCTAAAAAATGCTTAGGTGAAAATACAAAAATTCGTTTTAGACCACATCATTTTCCATTTACAGAGCCATCAGCAGAAGCAGATGTATCTTGTTTCGTTTGTGGAGGAAAAGGTTGTAGAGTTTGTAAAGGAGAAGGTTGGATAGAGCTTTTAGGATGTGGAATGATTCATCCAAATGTACTTGAAAATTGTGGAATAGATTCAAAAGAATATTCAGGATTTGCTTTTGGATTTGGTGTTGAAAGAATTGCTATGGCCAAATATGGGATAGAAGATATGAGATTATTATATGAAAATGATGCAAGATTTTTAAAACAATTTTAATTTTATGTATAGATAATGAAAGGAGAATTATAAATGAAAGTTAGTGTAGAATGGTTAAGAGATTATTCAGACATAGATTGCGGTGCAGAAAAATTAGGAGATATTCTTACTATGACAGGTTCTAAGGTTGAAACTGTAGAGGTAAAAGGAGAAGATATAAAAGATGTTGTAATAGGTAAAATTTTAGAAATAGAAAAACATCCAGATGCAGATAAATTAGTTGTATGCAAAGTAGATGTAGGTAAGGAAAAACTACAAATAGTTACAGGGGCTAAAAATATAAAAGTTGGAGATATTGTTCCTGTTGCTAAAGATGGTTCTGAACTTCCAGGTGGAGTAAAAATAAAAACAGGAAAATTGAGAGGAATAGAATCATGTGGAATGATGTGTTCTATAGGAGAATTAGGAATAGAACTTTCTGAGTATCCAGACCAAATAGAAGAAGGAATAATGATATTAGACAAAAAACATGAAAAAGACATAGGTAAAGATGTTGTAGATGTATTGGAATTAAAAGAGGAAATAATAGAATTTGAAATAACACCTAATAGACCAGATTGTTTATCAGTAGAAGGATTAGGACGTGAAACAGCAGTATCATTAAATAAAAAGATGAAAGAGCCAAATAAAAAAATAGATGAATTAAAAGTTGAAAGAAAAAAAGAAATAGAAGGATTAAAAGTTGATATAACAGCTCCAGATTTATGTTATAGATATATTGCAAGAGTAGTAAAAAATGTAAAAATAGGACCTTCTCCAAAATGGTTAGTTCGTAGATTAAAAGCATGTGGCGTTAGATCAATAAATAATATAGTTGATATTACAAACTATGTTATGTTAGAAATGGGACAGCCAATGCATGCTTTTGATATAAATTCAATAGAAGGAAAACATATAACAGTTAGAAGAGCTAATAAAGGAGAAAAAATAACAACATTAGACAATGTAGAAAGAAACTTAGATGAGGATATGTTAGTAATATCAGATGAAAAAAAGGCTGTTGCTATTGCTGGAGTAATGGGAGGTCTTAATTCAGAAATAGAAAATGATACAGAAACAGTTGTATTTGAGTCAGCAGTATTTAAAGGTGGTAGTGTAAGAAAAACAGCTAAAAAAGTAGGCTTAAGAACAGAGGCTTCTGCAAGATATGAAAAAGGATTATCACCAGATAATGCAGAAAGAGCAGTAAATAGAGCTGTTGAATTGGTTACAATGCTAAATGCTGGTGTAGAAGTAGATGGAATGATAGATGTATATCCAACAAAACAAGAACACAAAAAAGTAAAACTAGATCCAGATAGAATAAACAAATTATTGGGAATCAATTTAACAAAAAAAGAAATGATAGATATATTAGAAAGATTAGAAATAAAAGTAGAAAATGATATTGCAATTTCACCATATTTTAGACAGGACATAGAAAGAGAAGCCGATTTAGCTGAAGAAATTGTAAGAATTTATGGATATGATAAATTAGACAGTACGCTTATAAGTGCAGACACAACGTTAGGTGCAAAAACAAAACAACAAAAAATCGAAGATAAATTAAAAAATCTTATGGTAGATAGTGGATTTTCTGAAATATACACATATGGGATGATAAAAGAGAGTGATTTAGTAAAATCTAACATTGCTAAAGAAAGTGATTTAGTAAAATCTATAATAAAAATTAGAAATCCATTAAGTGAGGATTATACAATTATGAGAACAACTACTATACCAAGCATGATGCAAACTATTACATTAAATTACAATAAAAAGAATAAAGAAGTTAAATTGTTTGATATGAGTAGGACATATAAAAATGAGAATGGAGAAATTGAAAAAGGAGAAGTGCCATTAGAAGAAAAAATCTTAACAGTAGGGGCATATGGAAAAGAAATTGATTTTTATGTTTTAAAAGGTATTGTTGAAAATGTGCTAGAAACAGCTGGTGTTGCAAGATATGATATAGTAAAAGAAAAAGAAAATCCTAGTTACCATCCTGGAAAGACAGCTAACATAAAGGTTGGTAAAGATGTTGTTGCAACCTTAGGTGAAATTCATCCAGTGGTTTGTAATAATTATGGAATAAATGAAAAAATATATATGGCAGAAATTAATATAGATAAAATAGTAAGATATGCTAAATCTGCTAAGAAATATAGTGCTATTGCTAAATTCCCAGCAGTTGAAAGAGATATAGCATTAACGGTAGATGAAAAAGTTGAAGTAGGTAGTATAGAAAACATAATAAAGAAAAATGCTAAGAAAATATTAGAAACAGCAGAATTGTTTGATATATATAGAAGCGACAAATTAGGAAAAAATAAAAAAAGTGTTGCTTATGCTTTAACATTTAGGGAACAAAATAAAACTTTAAATGATGAAGAAGTTAATAGAGTAATGGAAAAAGTTATAAAAGCATTGGAAGAGCAATTAGGAGCCGAATTAAGAAAATAAAAATTCCGCTAAAGAGGAAATTTGAGATAAGGACACAAATAACAAATGATAGAGGGGAAATGATAAAAAATAATGGATAAAAGACCAATAGGAATGTTTGACTCTGGAATAGGTGGAATTACAGTGTTTTCGGAGGTTATAAAACAAAATCAAAATGAAGATATAATTTATTTAGGAGATACTCAGAGATTTCCATATGGGGCCAAGTCAACAGAGACCATAATAGAAATATCAAAAAGATGTATAGAATTTTTGATAAAACAAAATGTAAAAATGATAGTAATAGCGTGTGGAACGGCTACAAGTCAAGCTTTGGAAATCCTAGAAAAAGAATTTGATATACCAATAATAGGAATAATAAATCCAACAGTAGAAAGTATAAAAAAAGAAAATAAAGAACATCAAATAGTGGGGGTAATAGGAACAAAAGGAACTATTAATAGTAACTCTTGGGAAAAAGCTCTTAAAGGAAGCATAGAAGGAATTACAGTAATCAATAGAGCTTGTCCTATGCTTGCACCACTTGCAGAACAAGGTTGGATAGAAAATAATGTTGCCAAAGCAGCTGTAGGTGAATATATGGAGATATTCAAAGATAAAAATATAGATAAATTAATATTAGGATGTACACATTATCCTTTATTTAAAGAATTAATAAGAGAGGAACTTGGTGAAAAAGTTGAGCTTATAAATACAGGGGAAAAACTAGCTATATACTTAAAAGATTTTTTAGAGAAATCAGATTTAAAAAATAGTTCAACTCATAAACCAAAATATCAAATATATTTAACAGACACAGAAACAAGTTTTATAGATGTAGCTAAGACATTGATAAAAGACAAAAGTATAATAGATAAAGTAGAAAGAGCAGGAGATATATAAAAAAATCAGCCTTCAAGTAAAGGCTGATTTTTTTATAATAAGAAACCGAAAGGGAAAAGCTGAATTTGCTATAATTAATGTTTCATTATTTGTTTATGTCTAAGTATTATTCTTGAGATTGCTTTTTAGCTTTATACTTATCTCTTAATGTTGAGAAAATAATAGTTTCTATTAAGAAGAAAAGCAATATTCCAACAATGATTAGTAAGTTATGAACCATAGATGAATTGTTAAGTAAAACAAGAGATTCTTTTAACAATTTTATGGTATAGGTCATTGGCATAAATTTACTTATTGCCTGGAATCCTTGTGGTACAGTTTCAATTGGGAATGTTCCTCCACTTGCTGCTAATTGTAGTACTAAGAATAAGATAGAGAAAAATTTTCCAACATCTCCAAAGTTAATTATTAAAAATTGTATAATACTTAAGAACACTACAGATGTTAAAATACAAGTTCCGTAATATAGCAAAGTGTTTGTTACAGTAAATCCTAAACCTAGTTTTAAAATAAATCCTAAAACTATTGCTTGTGCTATTGCTATTAAAACATATAGTAAAGAACGCAAATGTTTGTTCTTTGCATTTTGACCTAGCAATTTAAATCTATCTTCAGGGTCATAATAGAACACTACATATGATATTAAATTACCAACCCAAAGTGATATTGAAATAAAGTATGGTGCAAATCCTAAACCATATGAATTTATTTGACCGTAATCTTGTTCTTCAACTTCAACAGGAGAGTTAGCATATTCATTTAGTCCATTTAAATCATTTAATTGTTCTTTAGTGTCAGACATTTTATTGTCAACTTCTGTTTTTAAAGTTGAAACACCATCAGATAATGTGGTACTACCATTTAATGCAGATTGAGCTCCTGAATTAAGTGTTGAAATACCAGATTGTATTTTCTTTGAATTATTGGATAAAGTAGTTAATCCAGAATTCAATGATTTTCCACCAGACTGAACTTGGTTAACTCCTGCTTGCAATTGTTTAACACCACTGTTTATTTGTGCAGCACCTTCTGAAAGTTGAGATAAACTAGAGGTTTTATTTGCTAGAGTTTGGATTCCTTCATTTAATTGACTATTTTTTTGCTTTAGAGTATTTCCTGAAGTTACTAATTTTTCAAGTTTTGATGCATCTGAAGAAGATGACATCTTACTAAATGCATATAAATCCTTAGATATTTTTTGTATATATTCGCTATTAGCTGCTTCAGGATTGTTTTGAATGTACAATTGTAAATTCTTTTGAATATCTGAAACATTAGCTGTTATATTTTGTGTTAAATTTGATTGGGTAGCAGAAATAGTGCCAAGAGTACTATTAACTGTATCAACATAATTAGAAATACCACTATTTAATTGATTGCTACTGCTTGCCATGGTAGAAACTTTAGAAGTAAGTTCATTTAAGTTTTTAGTATTATCTTCTAATTTTTGTGTACCTTGTTGAACAGCAGTTACACCACTAGATAATTGATTTAATCCATTTTGTAGAGAAGTGCTTCCTTGAGTTGCAGAAGTTATGCCAGTGTCAAATTTTTTGTAATTTGAATTAAGTGTGCTTGTTCCATTACTAATCTCTTGCAATCCAGATGATAATTTATCTGTACCATCTTTAAGTTCACCAGCTCCATCACTGATTTTACCTATTTGAGTAGGAACTTCATTTAATTTATCGGATAAAGTTGAAACTATTTTATCATTAATTTCACCAGTAAGCTCTTTTTGAACAGAAGTTACTACTTTGTTAATTATTTGAGAAGCTAAATAATTGCTTTTTTGATTTGGAGAATATGTTATTGTTGCAACTTGGCGATCTGAACTTTCGGCATTATTTAATTCCTTTGTAAAGTTTTTAGGTATTGTAATTAAAGCATAATATTTTTCATCTGCTAATAAATCATTTGCTTCATCTTCATTTAAAACATCGAATTTCATGACATCTTTGTCTTTGATTTTTTGAACTAATTCATTACCTAAATTTTCATTTTCATTTCCTTCATCTAAATTAACAATACCAACTGGTAAAGTTTTTAAATTTCCATATGGATCCCAAAATGCTTTCAAATAGAAAAAGCTATACATTAGTGGGATAAATAAAATAGCAATAACTATTAATGGTTTCATAATTTTATTTTTTTTCATTTAAACTTCCTCCTTATATGCTAATCCGTTTTTAAGAATAATTGTTAAGTTATCAGATACTTCTTTTGCATCTAATTCTTTGCCATTATTCCATTCATACATTAATGCTATATACATTTTATATATTAAAAAAGCAGATACATCTACATTACAGGGTCTAATATATTTATTATCAATAGCAAAGATTAATTTGTTTTTAATATACTCCTGAATAGAATTATCAAGTAATTTCAAATTTTCAATAACAGAGTTATTTCTAAGGGTTATTGGTTCATTTGCAATTTGAGTAATAAGTTTTGCATTTTTTTTGTAGTTTACTAAATCATATATAGTTTTGTGTATTTTCTCAAAAAAAGGTAAATTTTGAGCCTCATTTTTTTCTATTATTTGTTTCATTGATTGAATTTCTTCTATGATAAAGTATTTAAATAATTCATCTTTGTCTTTGAAATATGAATATACTGTTTTTTTTGTAACATTAGCACTAGCAGCAATTTCATTCATACTTACTTTTCTATATCCATATTGAGTAAATAAAGTTCTAGCACTTTCAAGTATTTGTTCTTTTTTCATATATAGCACCTCCATACACTACTATACCAAAAAGGTAACTCAGTATATTATATTCTTTTTTTAAGATAATGTCAATATATATGAAGATTAGAATTAAAAAAGTTAAATGAAATGTTTTGTCCATAAGAATTACTAAAAAATAATTATAAAAAATATAAAAAACGAATTGACATTTAATAAATATCAATTCGTTTTAGTAAGTTGTATAATAGAAAAATATATAAAAGAAATGGCATGAAAAAATTATAAATCAATAAAGTTAATCATGCCACTTATAATTATGGATATAAAATTAGCAACATCCACCTCTACCATTGCCACAGCAACAGAATATTAAAATTAAAATTATTATAATACAGCAGCAGTTGTCACCAAATCCGAAACCGCCACATCCGCAACCTCTATTTTCTGGCATGTTGTTTCCCCCCTTTCAAAGTTTAAAATTATACTTTTCTGGAAATAGGGTAGGTTAACAACAGCTATTGTCACATCCACAATCGGAACAGCAAAGTGAATTTCTGTTACCGCATCCGCAGAAAAGTAGTAAAAACAAGATTATGAACCATAAAATCTCACTATTACAACAATTTCCCATCTTTATAGACCTCCCCTTAAAAGAACTTTTATTTTGTTCTTTAGTATGGTATATCTTATTCAAAAGGCAAAGAATGTGTTACAGAGTAGAATAAATTAATAAAAATCAAAAAAAATAAATATTTAATGGTTTACAAACATAAAAATCCATAATATAATGTACACGTATTTTAATTTTTAATAATAAAATATAACTTCTTGAATTAAATTTATTATGGGAGGGAATGTTATGAGACATTTAAAAACAAAGCTGAGCTTAGTAATGTTAATTAGCATTGTATTTACAATAATGTTACAAGTATCAGTTTTAGCTACAAATGAAAAATTAATAATTGTAAAAAAAGCCGAAGAAAAATATATAATTTACATGGATGGAGTAAAAAATGAAAAATTTGAATTTGCTTTTTCGAGTGACAAAGAAGCAGAAAAAACATCGCTAGATTATATAAATAGTATTCAAACTACAGATTCAACAGAAGTTGCATATTTAGATAGTGAATTACTAAATAAAGTTACAGATAAAAATAACATCTATATATGGGCAAAGAGTGGAGAAAACTACATTGTAGAAGCTGAAAAAGTTGACTTAAATGAGTCAATAGAAGAAAATAAAATAAAACAGGTTGATAATATTACAAAAAGAATACGTGTTAATACTGAAGAAATGGAAACCAGAGAAGAAGTTATTGATAACGTGAAAACTACAATAACAACAGGTAAAGTAGATATATTAGAAGATAAATCAAATACTTATTATTATCAACTTATAAGACTACCTAATACAGAAGATTACAATAGATTAATGAGTTTGGCAGAAAAAATCTATAAATTAAATCAAAATATAAGCACTTTTGAAAAGTTAGCTAAATCTAAAGAATTTTATAATCTATATAATAAATTAATCCCAAACACAAATGATGAAAATTGGTTAAAAGTAAATAATATGAAAATAAAACAACCAGAAAATTCAAAACAAGGTGAAAAATATATTGTCTGGCTAAAAATGGTTAATCCAAATGGAGAAGAAATTGTAGATGCACAATTTTTGACATGTTATGAAGATTATAAACCAGAATATATAAAAGAAGATGTAGTTGTAAAAACTACAAATAAATTACCTATCACGTATGACAGTATTGCATTAATTGTAATATTTGCTGTATTAATATTAGCAATTGTTATAATATATGCTATGAAAAAGAAATCTGAAAAAAATAGTAAGGAAAATTAAAGTGAAAAAGGCAAAAATATATGACATAGTATTGAAAATACTAGTTGTTATGGCATTAATCATATTAGCAATAATATGCATAAAATATGGAAAAAATAGAGTAAATGAAAAAAATTTAAAAGAGGTTATATCAAATATAGAAACAGAAAATATTGAAACAACAGAAGAAATAAATGGCTATAAAATAGTTGGAATAATAGAAATTCCCAAAATAGAAATTAAATATCCAATACTAAATGAAACCAATAAAGAAAGTATGAAAATATCTATAACAAAATTTTGGGGAAATGAAATAAATAGCATTGGAAATGTGACATTAGCAGGACATAATAATAGAGATGGCACAATGTTTGGAAAAACTAAGAAATTGCAAGAAGGAGATATCATAAATTTAACAGGACTAGACAAAAAAAAAGTTTCATACAAAATATTTAAGACATATGTTATAGATCCAGATGATGTTTCATGTGTAAAGAGTATAGAACCAGGTACGAGAGAAGTAACTTTGATTACTTGTACAAATGGTAATAAAAATAGATTAGTTACAAAAGCTAGAGAAATATAAAATAGGGGGTAAAAAATGAAGGCAAAACTCGATTATAAAAATAAAAAGATAATTACATTAACAATTACAATATTAGTGCTTTTAGTAGTTGCAGTTTTTGGTGTAACAATGTTTTTGAAAAGTGATGACACTTCTTCAGCTGTAGGTGAAGAAACAAACCAATCAGAAAACCAAAACAAAGATGAAAATTCTGATGAAAAATTGCCGGTTGCAGGAGAAGAAAATAAAGAAAAAAATGAAACAGCCAATACAAATTCAACTGATGATAACACAAATACACAAGCTAATACAAGTAGTTTAACAAATAGCACAAGTGCTACTTCAAATGCACAAGACTCAGTGACAAATAATACGGCAAACGAAAATGTAGCAAGCACAGATGGAAACACTACTACAGAAACAACAGGAGAAGTTCCAAATAACGAATATGTTGTAGAAAGAAAGGAAACACAAGAAAGAAAGGTAAAAGAAGACTTCTTAGTTGGATGGACTCCAATAGAATTATCAGTACTTGCTATGAATTTAAATGCAGATATACCAGATTTAGAGTCTAATAAAAGGGCGATAACAAAATCAGGTACAAATGCAGTGTCAACAGGAGAAGAAATTACATATGAAATTACAGTAAAAAACAATAGTGAACAAGATTTGAAAAATATAAATATTTCAGATAATATTCCAGAAGGAACAGAATATGTATCAGCGGACAACAATGGTGTATTAAATGGACAAAAAATATTATGGAAAATGGATATAGATAAAAAATCTGAAATAAAAGTAAGTTTTAAGGTTGTGGTTGTAAAAAAAGAGGGAACAGTAAAAAATATTGCTGTTGTAAATGGAAAAGATACAAATGAAACAGAAACCCCAATTATAAAATATAGTAAAACTAGTGAAATATTAAGAGATAAAGAAGTTGTACCTTCACCTGCTAAACCAGGAGATAGAATTACTTATAGAGTATCAGTGACAAATACTTCTGAAACTCAAAAAACAAGTGTTATAATTAAAGATGACATACCTGAACAAACAGTACTAGATGGGAATATAAAAATTGGTAATGATGAGTACACATTAGAACAATTACAAAATGGAATAACTGTAGATTTAAATGAATTTGAAAATAAAATTTTAGAGTTTACAGTAGTTGTAAAAGAAGATGCAAAAGGTCAAATTAAGAATACAGCGGTAGTTTCAGGAAATGAAACAAATCCATCAGATAATGATTTAGTAAATATCAAAGGAATAAAGACAGCAGAACCAAATGGAAAAGTAAAACAAGGAGATGAAATAACATACAATATAAAAGTAACTAATACAGGAAATGTATCAGGATATATTGATGTAACAGACCCAATACCAGAGCAATTGGAGTATATAGATGGTTCTATAAATAAAGAAGGTATAATAGAAGAAAATTCAGCAGTATGGAGAAATGTTGAAGTTGTTCCTGGCGAAGAACTAATATTAAGTTTTAGAGCAAAAGTAAAAGAAGGTGCAACAGGAACAATAAAAAATGTTGCAATAGTGGATGGTGAACCAACACCAGAAGTAAAAAATCCAATAATAACATTTGAAAAGACAGCATCACCAGAAGAAAAGGTAAAAGCAGGAGATAAAATAACATATACAGTAAAAGTAAAAAATACAGGAGAAGTATCAGCTGAAAATGTAATAGTAAAAGATAAAGCTCCAGAAGGAACGACATATGTAAAAGCAAATAATGATGGAATAAAAGCAGACAACGGAGAAATAACATGGCAAATAAAAGAAATAAAAGCAGGAGAAGAACAAGAAGTATCATTTGAAGTAACAGTAAATGATATAAACGACAAAGATATAATCGAAAATAAAGCAACAGTAGATGGAAAAGAAACAAATAAAACAGAAAATGAATATGTAGAGCCAATAATAACAAGAGCAAAAAAGGCAAATAAAGAAACAGTAAAAGCAGGAGATGAAATAACATATACAATAACAGCAAATAATGCAGGAGGCCTAGAAAAAGAAGTAGAAATAAAAGATAAAGTACCAACAAATACAACATTTGTATCTGCAGATAAAAATGGAGTAGAAGCAAATGGAGAAGTAACATGGAAAGTTAATGTTCCAGCATATGGAAAAGCAGAAGTAACATTTACAGTAAGGGTAAATGAAGGAGCGACAGGAACAATAGCAAATAAAGCAAAAATAGACGAAGAACCAACACCAGAAGTAAAAAATCCAATAATAACATTTGAAAAGACAGCATCACCAGAAGAAAAGGTAAAAGCAGGAGATAAAATAACATATACAGTAAAAGTAAAAAATACAGGAGAAGT
>CAKPKF010000003.1 GCA_934167175.1 uncultured Clostridia bacterium
GTATTATGCTTATAGTCTAACTCAAAATATTTTCTTATAGAACAAGCCAAATTTGTTAAGCATTCATTATAATTATTTTTTACTTTCATACTATCAACTCCTGGTTTAATTATATCATACTTTTACCACACTCTTTTTTATAATTGTTTTGTGATTTTTTATATTTCAATAAAAATAGAGTATACCTACATGATACACTCTATTCACTCTTTGCTTTATCATCAATTTTATTACTTATTGCTTTTAAAGTTTCTAAATACTCTCTTTCCACTGGACTTATTGTTTTTACTTGGTATTTCTTATATTCATCTTTAGCTTTTTCGATTGCTTTATTATGACTAATTGCACCTGCACCAATAAGTAGCTTTTCTCCAGTACTAGAAAGGATTGTATCCAGTTGCTTAATATAATCATCCATATGCATTGGATTATGTCTAATTGCTTGTATTTCAGCAAAATCAAAATACCCAGATACTAAATTATTTAAAATTTTTAATTCTTCTTCTGTTAAATAATTTTTAGCAATTATAACATCACTCATTACTGGCAAATCACCTTTAAAAGTAGTTAATCCCATAAAAGGTTTATCAGAATTTGCTCTTTCATATATTACTTCAGGTGCTGTATGTCCGTGGGCAGCAAAGTGAAGTTTATTTTGAACAATTTTAAAAAATTCAATTGATTTTTCATCTTTAGGATTATAATCTACAGCAGTTGCATACAAATCAAGAACTTGTCTATATAATACCTTTTCGGATGATCTTATGTCTTTAATTCTAGCAAGCAATTCTTTCCAATAATTACCGCCACCGTTGCCTTTAAGTCTTTCATCATCCATAGTGAAGCCTTTAATCATATATTCTTTTAATCTTTCAGTCGCCCACCTTCTAAAATTAGTAGCAACTTTCGATTTTATTCTATATCCTAAAGATATAATCATGTCTAAATTGTAATATTTAACTTTTCTTTCAACTTTTCGGTTTCCTTCTTTTTGAACTGTCAAGAATTCCTTGACAGTTGAATTTATATCTAATTCTTCTTCATCAAAGATATTTTTAATATGCAAACTTATATTTTGTTTAGTCGTATCATATAAGTCAGCCATCTGTTGTTGTGATAACCATACTGTTTCATCTTCAAGTTTTACATCTATTTTTGTCGTTCCATCATCAGCTTGATAAATTACAATATTATTGTTATTTTCTTCCATTGTTATACCTCCATTTCTATTAGATTTTAAAAGGTGTCAACAAATATAATCATTGTTCACACCTTTATTTTACTACATATTTTTAATATTTTGTGGACAAGTTATAAAACTCGAACCAATTTATCTTTAAAAGAAATTAAATCTTTCCCTTATTTTATGCTACTTTCCACAGCAATTCTTATATTTTTTCCCCGAACCGCAAGGACAAGGTTCATTTCTACCAATTTTTGGTGTTTCGTTAACAACTGTTCTGTCTAATCCACCTTCTTTTTTAGAAATGTCTCCATCTACTAATCTAATAGCTGTATCTTCTAATCCTGCACCAGTAATTTCTGCAACTTCTTTTCTTCTTATTTCACCACTCTTATGGATATTTAGAAGAATTTTTACTACATCTACTTTTATGTCTGAAATCATTTCTTCAAACATATCGAAGCCTTCCATTCTGTATTGTACTACCGGATCTTTTTGACCATATGCACGAAGATTTATACCGTTTTTTAATTCATCCATATTATCTATATGATCCATCCATTTTTGATCAACAACTTTTAACATTACAACTCTTTCTAATTCTCTTAAGTCTTCTGAACCAAATTCTGTTTCTTTATCTTCATATTTTTGTTTAGCTCTTATTACTATTTCTTCTATAATATCATCTCTGTTAACAGGGTTTGCTTCTAAGCTATCTAAGTTGTCTATTCCAAATGTAGTTCTTACATCTTGAATTAATCCTTCATCATTAATTTTTTGTTCTTCATCTTGAGTATAATACATATCTACAGTAGCCTCTGCAACTGCCTCTACCATGTTTATTATAGTTTCTTTCAAATTTTCTCCATCAAGTACTTGTCTTCTTTGTGCATATATAGTTTCTCTTTGAGTATTCATAACATCATCATATTTTAGGACATTTTTACGAATACTAAAGTTTCTACCTTCTACTCTTTTTTGAGCTTTTTCTACAGTGTTAGATATTATTTTTGTTTCTATTGGTAGATCTTCACTAACTCCTATTTTATTATAAGCTTTAGTAATCATATCTCCACCGAATATTTTCATTAAGTCATCATCTAGTCCGATATAAAATCTAGATTCTCCGACATCTCCTTGACGACCACTACGTCCACGAAGTTGGTTGTCAATTCTTCTTGATTCATGTCTTTCAGTTCCTATAATTTTAAGTCCGCCTGCTGCAATTACTTTTTCTTTTTCGCTCTTTATTTCATCTGAATATTTTTTTTCTAAGTTTTTAAATTTTTCTCTGGCTTCTAATATATCTTTATCCTCAGTCTCTCCATATGCTGTAGATTCTTCTATTAGTTCTTTTGAATATCCTTGTTTTCTCATTTCATCTTTAGCCAAGAATTCACTATTACCACCAAGCATAATATCAGTACCACGACCAGCCATGTTAGTAGAAATAGTTACAGCACCAAATTTACCAGCTTGTGCTATTATTTCCGCTTCTTGTTCATGATATTTAGCATTTAATACAGAATGCTTAATTCCTTCTTTTTTTAATATTCTACTTAGTTTTTCTGATTTTTCTATTGATACTGTACCAATTAATACTGGTTGACCTTTTTCATAGCTTTTCTTAACATCTTTTACTATAGCATTGAATTTTCCGTTTTCATTTTTATATATAATATCGTTATTATCTTTTCTAATCATAGGTTTGTTAGTTGGAACAGCTACAACATCTAAGCTATATATTTCTTGGAATTCTTCTTCTTCTGTCATGGCAGTACCTGTCATACCTGATAATTTTTCATACATTCTAAAGTAGTTTTGGAATGTAATTGTTGCAAGAGTTTTAGACTCATCTGCTATTTTTACATGTTCTTTTGCTTCTATGGCTTGGTGTAATCCATTATTGTATCTTCTACCATACATAATACGACCCGTGAATTCATCTACTATTAGAACTTCTCCATCTTTAACAATGTAATCTATTTCGTTTTTCATAACGCCGTGAGCACGAAGAGCTTGATTAATGTGATGTACTATTTCAGAGTTATCTAAATCATTTAAATTTTCTAGTCTAAAAAATTCCTCTGCCTTTTTGATTCCTTTTTGAGTAAGTGATGCAGATTTAGCTTTTAAGTCTACTATATAATCAAATTTTTCATTATCTTCAGCTTGTGCTTCATCTTTAACATCTTCTTCGATTATTATTTTTGGTGTTAATCTTTTAACGAAATCATTAGCTCTCTTATATAAGTCTGATGATTTGTTAGCTCTACCAGAAATTATTAATGGTGTACGAGCCTCATCTATTAAAATACTATCAATTTCGTCTATAATTGCATAATGTAGTCCTCTTTGTACAAGTTGATTCTTATAGATAACCATATTATCTCTTAAATAATCAAATCCAAATTCATTATTTGTACCATATGTTATATCACAAGCATATGCTTCTTGCTTTTCTTTTGGATTCATACCACTAATTGCTAAACCAACAGTAAGTCCTAAGAATTTATATAATTTTCCCATCCACTCACTATCTCTTTTTGCCAAATAGTCATTAACTGTAATTACATGAACTCCTTTTCCTGTAAGAGCATTTAAATATACAGGTAATGTTGCAACTAAAGTTTTTCCTTCACCAGTTTTCATTTCTGCAATTCTACCTTGATGTAGTATAATTCCACCTATTAATTGTACATCAAAATGTCTCATTCCTAAAACTCTTTTTGAAGCTTCTCTAACAACTGCAAAAGCTTCTGGTAATATATCGTCTAAAGTCTTTCCTCCTAATAATTGTTTCTTAAAATATTCTGTTTTGGCTGTTAATTCAGTATTAGATAATTTACTTATCTCCTCTTCCAACCCATTTATTTTTTCTACTAATGGCATTATTCTTTTTACTTCTTTTTCACTATAAGATTTAAATATTTTGTTAAAAACTCCCATTGTTCTCCTCTTTCCTCCTATGAATTTTTTCTTTCTGTAATATATCACTATTTACTAATTTTGGCAAGGTATACAATAATTATTTTTTTATAATTTTTCTTCTGTATAAAAATATCATAATCATTAATATATTTGGTTTTTATTATTATGGTAAAGATATTAATTTATTTTTTTATGTTACCATATATATATTTATTTTGAATTTATTGTAACCGTCATATAAATAATAAATTAGCATACACTTTAATAAAGCAGTATTAATTATGAACGGAGGATTTTATGTTTGTTTATAATTTAAAATTAAGTCCAAATAAAATATTAAAGTTTGTTTTTATATGTGTAGCATTGTTTATCTTTATTTTATTTAGCATTTCAGTCTATAGAGTTTATTCTAGTAGCATAGTAGCAAATAAAGTAAACGATATTGATACAGATACTAAAACTACTTCAGCCATTTCTAGTAAAAATTATACTAATATATTACAAACTGTACACAATAATTTAGATAATTATATCGGAAAACAAATTAGTTTTAGTGGATACATCTATAGAGTATATGATTTTAATAAAGAGCAATTTGTTCTAGCAAGAGATATGGTAATAAGCTCAGATTTTCAAACAGTTGTAGTAGGATTTTTATGTCATTATCCTGAAGCATATAAATTTGCCGATAAAACTTGGGTAACTATTACAGGAACAATTACAAAAGGAACTTACCATACTGAAATACCTATAATAGAAATTAAAAATATAATACAGTCCGAAAAACCATCTGATGAATACGTATATCCACCAGATGATTCATATATTCCTACTTCTAATACTTTATAATCATTTTCTATCAAAAATAGTCTTTATTATACCTTTATCTATAATAGTACCAAATATGTTTTTTATTATTATTAAGACTATTGGCCCTACTAGCATTCCAATAACTCCAATGAATTTAAATCCTGTATACATTGCTATTAACGTGAAAATCGGATGTATTCCTATATGCTTACTAACTATTTTTGGTTCTATAAATTGTCTTACTATAGACATTATAACCCATAGTACTATAATCCATATACCTAGTTTCGCATCTCCATTAAATGCATTTATTATCCCCCATGGTACCATAACAGTACCAGACCCTAGTATAGGAAGAGCATCTATAAATCCTATAAATAAAGCCATAAGAAGCGGATATTGAACATTCAATCCCATAAAATGATATATATAAAGCCCTATCAAAGAAATAAAAAACGATATTAATATTAATACAATTTGTGCTTTTAAATAATTTCCTAAAACATTTATCAATTCTTTTATATGAACTCCTATTTTTTTCACCCAAGTTTTAGGCATATGATGTTCTATCTGATCTAATATATATAATTTATCTGTGCATACAAAATACGTAGATAACAATGTTATAACTATATATATAGCAATTTTTGGAATTGCAGTAATTCCATTTACTATTGATGTTAACCATTTTTTAATCCAACCAGATATTGTACCTAGTAGATCAAAAGTATATTCTTGTATTGTATTAGCTACATTTTCTGGTATTTTAATTTTGCTTAAATCTACTTTATTTATTAATTCTTGTATCTGTATGTATGCATTTTCAACATAACCATTTAATCCTTGTAATAAGTTTGAAGCTTCTGAAATAAGAGTAGCAATTCCTAATGCTAAAATTCCAATTATTACAGAAAACACTAACACCAATACTATAATAGCACTACTTTTTCTTGTGAATTTTGTTTTTCTCATAGTAAATCTAATCATAGGTTCTATCATTGTAGATATTATAAATGCTATCAAGAATGGTATATAAAATATTGTTATTTTTAAGCACAAAAACAAGCCTATTATTGCAATTAGTAATAATATAATTCTTCTTAAAACTTTACTCCAATATCCCATATCTATAACCAAACAATACCACTCTCCCTACAATTTATTATATGCATAAATATACTTTTTATTATAAGTTTGTCCCATAAAAGTAATTTTGTTGACATAATTTTGCATTTCTGGTATAATATTGTTATGACCTTATATTTATACTAGGCATTTTTTAGAATATAACAAATGCTAAAGTAAAGTGTTGTCGGTGTTAATTCGATACTTTATTGGTTCCAAAAAATTTTAAAGGGGGACTTCTATAATGAAGAAAGACTATGTAAAAGAATGTAAGGAATCAAAAATCGTTGAGGAGCTTCAAAAAATTGGTGAAAAATCACTACAAGAAGCTTCACATTATCAATCAGCTTTAGATGATCAAGCTGCTAAATACAATTTAGCTGCAGGAATAACTACTGAAGTAGTTACAATGGGAGCAATGGCTGGTGTTAATTATTTAGCTACAGCAGTAGCTGGAACAGTTATATTCTCTAACCCTATAATAGCAACTGTAGGACTAGGTGTTGGAATATATAATGCGTTTAAACCAGAATTAGTAGCAGAATTGCAAAGATTTAGCTTCTATAGAAAATATACTACTGTATCAAGCCATTTTGATCATGCTAAAAAAGTCATTGATAACAAAAACGCTAAGAAGAAATAGTTATATACCAATAACACAAAAGAAGAAGCCACCTTTTTGGTGGTTTTTTCTTTTGCGTATTTAATTTTTTTACTCTGCATTTTTGGCGTTATCGTTACATGAACATATTTTTTCAATGGTGTTTGATACATCTTCAGCTTCTACATTTGCATTTTGTGCTAAATCTCCTATTGTTAGTATTCCTACTACTTTATTATTTTGCATAACAGGAAGTCTTCTTATTTGGCAGTCACACATAACTTTAGAAGCATCAGAAACAGAAGTTTCTGGTGTTGTATTTACAACCTTTGTTGTCATTACATCTGTAACAGGAGTTGTATTAGCATCTTTTCCACAAGCAATACATCTCAAAATTAAATCTCTATCTGTAACAATTCCAACAACATTATTATTGTTATCACACACTGGAACACATCCTATGTGTTTATTTTCCATGATTTTGGCAACATCACTTATGTTACATGAACAATCTACACTGCATACATCTTTACTCATACAATCTTTTACTTTCATATACAATACCTACCTTTCAAAATATTCATACTTATTCTTTACATTTTCTGAAAAAATATTCAAAAAATAGGAATTATACTTGTTAGTATTTTGTTGTTTTATATTGATAAGTCTTTATAGAATATATTTATGCTATTTTATTTTCTCATACATATTATCTACCAATAATCCCTCCATTTTAATTTAATGGAGGGATTTTAAAAATCAAAATCTTCATAAATTCTTGTTTGTGGTCTCATAGGAAAATTTGGTGGTGGAAAAGGTCTTGGTCTATTTGGTCTTCTTCTCCTTAGTAGCTCTCTTAATAATAAAATCCTTATTAAATCTCTAAATAAGAAATTATTAGGTCTACGCTGTCTAGTTTCTTTTTCGTTTTTATTTTCATCTCTTTTTAGTTCTGCTTGTATTCCAAATTTTTCATCAACTTTAATATTTACCATAACTTGATTTGTCATTTCATTTAATAAATCATCTGTAATTTCTCTGTTTTCATACATATCACAAGTTTTGCATATTGTTGGATATACTGTATGATATATTTCAGGATATAATCTATCAAAGTCCTCAACAGCTCTGCTATTATAATTATTTGGAATATTATAATATTGTAAATCTCTTTCTAAAGGATACCCTAAAACACTTCGCATATATTCTTCATAACTCTGATTATACATACAAATAATACCTCCTTTGGTTTATGATGTATTATATGTATGCAATAGCTTTATTGTTACTATAAATCATTAACTAATGCTTTAAATTTTTCTCCTCTATCTGCAAAGTTTTTAAATAAATCAAAACTTGCACTTGCTGGTGAGAATAACACTACTTGACCTTCTTTAGCAACTTTATTAGCTAATTCTACTGTTTCTTTTAAGTTTTCACACATATATATTTCTATTTTTTTGCCTTGTTTTTCTTCTTCTGCTTTAACACTATCAAATATTTTTCCAGAAGTAGCTCCTAAAAGTATTAGCACTTTTACTTTATCTAGAATAGGTTTAGCTATTGGTGTATAGTCTAAGTTTTTATCATATCCTCCAGCTATTAATACAATTTCTTCATCATATGATTTTAGTCCAGCTATAGTTCTTGTTGGCGTAGAACTTACTGAATCATTAAACCATTTTACACCGTTTATTTCTCTTACTAACTCTAATCTATGCTCTACTCCTTTAAACTCACTTACTGTTTTTACTGCATTGTCCATTGATACTAGATCCTTTGTAGCTGCTAAAGCTGTACATATGTTTTCATAATTATGTTTTCCTCTTAATTGAACATTTTTTGTATTTAATATATGTTTTCTTATTTTGTCTTCACATTCTTTTATTACGTCTCCATCTACAATGAATCCATCATCTAATTTTTGTGTTCCACTAAACCATCTAACTTTTCCAACCGCTTCTTTAGCACACTTTTTGGTAATTTCATTATCATAATTTAATACAACTATTCCATTTTCACTTTGATATTTAAAAATATTTTTCTTAGCTTCTATATATTCTTCATAAGAACTATGAATATTTAGATGATTTGGAGTTATATTTGTAATAACTGAAATATGTGGACTTACTTGCATTCCCATTAGTTGAAAACTACTTAATTCTAGTACAACAATATCATCTGGTGTCATTTCTTCAATTTTAGTAAATAGTGGTATACCTATATTTCCACCTAAAAAACAATTATATCCTTCTTGTTTCAATATCTCATATATCAAAGTAGTTGTTGTTGTTTTCCCATCACTTCCTGTTACACCTATAATAAGACCAGGGCACATTCTCATTAACATTTCAACTTCTGTTGTAAGTATTGCTCCTCTTTCTACTTCAGCTTCTAATTCTGGTTTGTTTGGCAAACAACTAGGTGAACGAAATATTACATCAAATCCTTCTAGTCTTTTTAAATAGTTCTCTCCAAATGAAAAAGCCATTGAATATTTTGTTATCTTATCAGTAATTTCTTTAGGAATATCATCTATATTTCTACTATCAAAAACAGTAACTATTGCGCCTTTAGTACATAAGTAATCTAACAATGGAATATTACTAACACCTAATCCTATAACAGCTACTCTTCTTCCTCTAATATACTGATTAAACTCTATTAATTTTTCATTTATGTATGTTTCTGAATTTTCCACAAAAATCGCCTTCCTTTAAAATTATTTTGTAACAGGTATTTTTATATATTCTAAAACCTTCTCTGTAGATTCTTCTACACTTTTACAATCTGTTACATCTATTTGTATTGTTTTAGGACTAATTTTATAAAACCCTGATTTTTCTTGTAGTGCATCTCTTTTTTCTATATTTTTTCTTACTTCTTCTTCATTCATACTATCTTTATATTGTATACATTTTCTTTTTACACGTTCGTCTAAAGAAGCGGTTATAAATAAATGATAATCAACTTCTGGATACATAGTCATAATATCTCTTCCTGATATTATTATATTATATTCATTTTTATATTTATTTATAAATTCTCTTCCAAATTCAAATATTTTTTCATGGTTTGCAACCTTTCCTGCAACAGAAACAGCCATAGATGCATCTTTTGATTGTAATTTTTCTTCTTCTATTTTTTTCCCATCAAGATAAACAACTGTTTGTTTATCTTCGATTTTTATACTTATTTTAAATAAATCCATACATGCCTTTATATCCACGTTTTTCATTTTTGTATCCAATTGTTTTATACTGTTACCTTTAGATAATATAGCACACATAATTGCTCTATATATGTTACCACAATGTATTACTATAGAATTAGGAATTCTATTTAATAATTCTCTACATATTGATGTTTTACCTGCTCCTACTAATCCTTCTATACCGATTGTTATATTACTTTCACTCATTTTATTGACTTCCACCTCTTAAAATTAATTCAAAATTTTTAACAATGTCTTTTACTACATCATATTTTTTGCTGAATCTGTCTGATTCTTCTAATTCAATTCTATAATTATAAAATTTATTTCTATTACTATTAAAGAAGCTATAAAAAACTTGATTAGTTTTTATTCCTGGGTTTAAAGGATCTCTTCTTCCTAATTGACCTGTAACACCAATTCCCCAATCTGTTCCAAATTCACTAGCTACAGCTCTTGCCATTTCTCTTGCTGTTTCTTTACTATACACAGAATATCTTGCAATAACTATTTTATCGACCCCATATTTTACTTTAGTATTATTAGAATATGTAACTAAAGAGCCTGGGAACACACTAGATGCTCCTGTAATATTAGTAATTTCATTTGCTAATAAACCGCCCTGTACATGACTCCATACATGTTACTTTTTCATTTTTTTGTTTTAAAATTTTAACTATATTTTCCAAACTTTCTCTCATAATTTATACCTCTAAAAATACTTATATTTTCTAAATTATAAACAAAAATATACAATTTTGCAATATTTTTTAATTATTTCGATATTTTTATACTTTTATATTATTTATGATAATGAATAATTTCGTAATTTTTGGTTAAAAATAATTTTACAAATGAAATGGAGGTGTTTGTAAATGGCAAAAAATAAGAAAAATGAAAACAAGAAGAACAAAAATCAAAATAGAAATGAAAGAATAGAAAACCAAAACGAATCAAATAACCAAAATTCAAACAATAACAATAGATAGTTTATTTTACTATTTTCAACCCCAAACCGACAAAAAATTAACGATTTGGGGTTATATTTTTTTATTCTATCTTTCAAGATATTTCTTTAGGAATTTACCTGTGTATGAATTATCATTCTTACATATTTGTTCTGGAGTTCCAACAGCTATAACTTCTCCACCGTTGTCTCCACCTTCTCTTCCTAAGTCTATTATGTGGTCACATGTTTTTATTAAATCTAAATTATGCTCTATAACTATTATACTATTTCCCGTGTCTACTAACCTTTGTAATATATCAACCAATCTATGAACATCTGCTATATGCAAACCTGTTGTCGGTTCATCCAATATATATAATGTTTTTCCTGTAGCTCTCTTTGAAAGTTCAGTAGCAAGTTTCACACGTTGTGCTTCCCCTCCTGACAATGTTGTAGAAGGTTGTCCTAATTTTATATATCCTAACCCTACATCATATAAAGTCTGTATTTTTTGTTTTATCTTAGGAATGTTTTTGAAAAATTCTAATGCCTCTTCAACTGTCATATCCAATACGTCTGATATTGTTTTGTTTTTGTATTTTACTTCTAGTGTTTCATGATTGTATCTTTTTCCTTTACAAACTTCACATGGCACATAAATATCTGGTAGGAAATGCATTTCTATTTTTATTATTCCATCACCTTTACATGCTTCACATCTTCCTCCTGCCACATTAAAGCTGAATCTTCCTTTAGCATATCCTCTCATTTTTGCTTCGTTAGTTCCTGCAAAAATATCACGAATAGTATCAAATACTCCTGTGTATGTGGCTGGATTAGAACGTGGTGTTCTTCCTATTGGTGATTGATCTATGTTTATTATTTTGTCTATATTGTGCAATCCTTTAATTTCTTTATGCTTTCCTGGTTTTTCATTAGCACCATTTAATTCTTTTGCTATGCTTTTATATAAAACTTCATTTACTAATGTACTTTTTCCTGAACCAGAAACTCCTGTTACACATGTAAATACTCCCAGTGGAAATTTCACATTAATATTTTTTAAATTATTTTCTGATGCACCACAAACTTCTATACATGTACCATTAGATTTTCTTCTCTTTTTAGGTACTTTTATTTGTTTTCTTCCACTTAAATATTGTCCTGTAATTGATTTTTCTACTTGCTTAATTTCTTCTACATTGCCGTTGTGCAATAACTTGTCCACCATGTACTCCCGCTCCTGGACCTATATCTATTATTTGATCTGCTGCATACATTGTATCTTCATCATGTTCTACGACTATTAACGTATTTCCCAAATCTCTTAATTTCTTAAGTGTTACTAATAATTTGTCATTATCTCTTTGATGTAATCCTATACTTGGTTCATCTAGTATATATAATACTCCAGTAAGCCCAGAACCAATTTGAGTAGCTAATCTTATACGTTGTGCTTCACCTCCTGATAATGTTCCAGCTCCTCTAGATAATGTTAAATATTCTAATCCAACATCTAATAAGAATTGCAATCTTTTATTTAATTCTTTTAGTATTTGGTCTGCTATTAATAATTCCTTTTGAGTTAATTCTAATGAATTTATATATTCTTTTATTTTATTTATAGACATATCTGTTAGTTCATTTATATTTTTGTCTCCTACTCTTACAGAAAGACTTTCAGGTCTTAACCTAGCCCCATGGCATGTATGGCAAGGACTGTTGCTCATATACATTTCATAGAAATCTCTCATACCTTGAGATTTAGTCTCAGAATGACGTCTTTCAAGTGTTGGTATTACTCCTTCAAATGGAGCTGTAAATTTTCTTATTCCTGCCGATGATTCATACCTAAAGTCTATTTTTTCTGTTCCTGTACCATATAATATTTTCTCCATAAATTCTCTTGGAAGTTTTTTAATAGGTTTTGAAATGTCTACACCATAATGTTTTCCTATGCTTTCAAAATACATTTTAGCCATTGTGTCACCTTTTTTCATTGTACTAGCTCCAAATGCTTTTACTCCATCATAAAGTGTTTTATTCTTATCTGGTATTATTAAATCTTCATCCATTTTCATAAGATACCCTATACCAGTACAAGTTGGACAAGCACCAAAAGGGTTATTAAAAGAGAACATTCTTGGAGATAGTTCTTCAAAACTAATATTACATTCAGTACAAGCATAATTGCCGCTAAACATTTGTTCTTCTCCACCTATAACATCTACTAACACTAAATTATTAGCATATTTCATAGCTGTTTCTACAGATTCTGCAAGCCTATTTCTTATTTCTGGTTTTATTACTAATCTATCTACAATTAGTTCTATATTATGTTTTTTATTTCTAGCTATTTCAATATCATCTGTTAGTTCTACTATTTCACCATCTACTCTAGCTCTAATAAATCCATTTTTTTGAAAATCATTTAACTGTTTTACAAATTCTCCTTTTTTTCCTCTTATAACAGGTGCTAATATTTGGATTTTAGTTCCTTCTTTTAATTTTAATATAGCTTCTATTATTTGGTCTATTGTTTGTTTTTCTATTTTTTTACCACATTTTGGACAATATGGAATTCCTATTCTAGCATATAACAAACGGATATAGTCATATATTTCCGTTACAGTTCCTACAGTTGAACGTGGATTTTTAGATGTTGTTTTTTGATCTATTGAAATTGCTGGTGATAGCCCTTCTATTGATTCTGCATCAGGCTTTTCCATCAAACCTAAAAATTGCCTAGCATATGATGACAAACTTTCTACATATCTTCTTTGTCCTTCTGCATATAAAGTATCGAATGCTAAAGAAGATTTACCAGAACCAGAAAGTCCAGTTACTACTACTAGTTTATCTCTGGGTATTTCTAAATTTATATTTTTTAAATTATGTTCTTTTGCTCCTTTTATTATAATTTTCTCATTCATTTATGTGCTCCCCCTAAATAAATTTGCAATATACATTATACTACAATATTAAATTATAGTAAACCTATATTATTATAAAGAACCAACTAGGCCACCTTAATATTATAATAGGTTTTAAATTTTCTCTTTGTTTTTCTTAAATTTGTATACTTTTTTATTTATATAAAAAGAAAAACAGAGACTAAAGAAGTCTCTGTTCACTAGTTTTAAAAAAAATCGACGTATTTTATAGGATTATAGGATGATTTTATAATATTTTTCGTCTTCTGTTTCTAGTAATATTGTGTGTTTTTGTACTACAAATAGTTGTGTTATTCTTTTATAGAATTCTAGTTTTTTCTTGATTTTTCCACTTGCATATACATTTTCTTCAAGAAGGCTTTGAACTAACACTCCTTGTAGCATATCCCAAAAATCAGGATCATTTTTTTCTACTGAACAAAAGACATGTCCATTTTTTAATAAATCGAATTTTTTTAATTCTAGTTTTTCGAATTTTATGCCATTAATCATAAAACTCCTCCTTTACATAATTTTGAAAATTATTTTATCATCTTTTTGCCTAAATTACAATATTTTTTGCACATTATTTTTAATTTTGCATATAATATATAGATTAAGGAGGAATTTTATATGTGTGGAATTGCTGGTTTTTGTAATTTTAGAGAAAATCTTTCCAAGTACCAAAAAGTACTTACCGACATGACAAATCTACTTGAAAAACGAGGTCCAGATGAAAAAGGATATTTTACAAATGATTCTGTTTTTTTAGGTCAAAGACGATTAATTATAATCGATCCAGAAGTTGGTAAACAACCTATGACTTTTACTTACAATGGAAATTCTTATACTATTGTTTATAATGGGCAAATTTATAATACAGATGAACTAAAAGAAACATTATTAGATAATCGGCTTTTTTCTTGATGGATATAGCGATACAGAAATATTACTCAAGAGTTATATTTTTTATGGAGAAGCGGTTGTTAATAAATTGAATGGCATCTTTGCTTTTGCCATATGGGATGAACAAAAAAAGAAGCTCTTCTTAGCTAGAGATCACTTTGGAGTCAAACCGCTGTATTATAGTTTAATAAATAATACTTTAGTATTTTCTTCTGAAATAAAATCCATTTTAAAATATCCAGAAATAGAACCTAAAATAGACTCTCAAAGTATTTGCGAGTTATTTGGAATTGGCCCTGCTCATACACCTGGTGTTCGGTCTTTTTAAAAATATATATGAAATAGAACCTGCACACATGGCTATATTTAATATAGATGGGCTTCATATAGAAAAATATTGGGAACTAACAAGTAAACCTCATGTTGATGACTTGAAAAGTACATGCGAAAAAATAAAGTTTTTATTAAAAGATAGTATTTACAAGCAATTAATTTCTGATGTTCCTTTATGTGTATTTTTATCCGGTGGATTAGATTCAAGTATAATAACTAAATTTGCTAGTGATTATTATAAAGAGAATAATTTAGGAACTTTGAATACCTATTCTATTGATTATATAGATAATGATAAAAATTTCGTTAAAAGCGATTTTCAGCCTAATTCAGATAATTATTATATAGATATTGTTAGTAATAAATTTCATACTAGCCATCACAAAATAATAATTGACACTCCTGAACTTGCAAATTCATTAGAAGATGCAATGATTGCAAGAGATTTTCCTGGCATGGCTGATGTTGATTCTTCATTGCTCTTGTTTTGTAAAAGAGTTAAGTCTGAAGCTACTGTAGCTCTTACTGGAGAATGTGCTGATGAAATCTTTGGAGGATATCCGTGGTTCTTTAGAAAAGATGCTTTAAACAGTAATACTTTTCCTTGGTCTATTGCTATTGAAGAAAGGCAAAAACTACTTAAGCAAGATATTTCTAGAAAAATAGATCTAAAAGAGTATATTGATTACAGATATTATGAAAGTCTCCAGAAATTAGACACATTAAACTGTGATAATAAAGAAACTGCCGAAAAGAGAAAAATATCTCATCTTACATTAAATTGGTTTATGCAAACATTATTAGACAGGTCTGATAGAATGGCAATGTATAATGGCTTAGAATTACGAGTTCCATTTTGCGACTACAGATTAGCAGAATATGTTTGGAATATTCCCTGGGAAATGAAATCACTTCATAGTAGAGAAAAAGGGTTATTACGTTATATAGCTAAAGATTTTTTACCAGAGGAAATCATAGAAAGGAAAAAGAGTCCTTATCCTAAGACTCATAATCCAACATATTTAGCAAAAGTAAAATCAATGCTTACAGATATAATGAATAATTCCGCCTCTCCTATTAACCTTTTAGTAAATAAAAAATATGTATTAGAAATACTTGAAACAAACGGCACTGCTTTTTCAAGACCTTGGTTTGGTCAACTAATGACTGGTCCGCAACTTATGGCTTACTTATGTCAGGTTAATATGTGGCTTGAGAGATATCAGCCTAAAATTGAAATATAAGTTTAAAATAGAAGTTCACCTCATAGTTTGTAGAATCTCTATTTTGATTTCTTATTAAATTTTTATTGTATATTTCTAACAATCATAAATATTTTCATATTTTTTGTAAATACTATTCTTTACAGGATTGTTAAAT
The DNA here is from genome assembly GCA_934167175.1 of uncultured Clostridia bacterium. Classification (GTDB taxonomy): domain Bacteria; phylum Bacillota; class Clostridia; order TANB77; family CAG-508; genus CAKPKF01. The sequence goes on from CAKPKF010000003.1 coordinate 16,366, forward strand.
ATTTTTTAAAGAATAGGAGTGTTTTTATGGAAAATAAAAATTTAAATATTTTAGATGAAGTTAACAAAGGTGCTACTATGGGAATGGATGCTATTTCATATGTGTCTGAAAAAGTTGAGGATACTCGATTTAAAGAAGTTTTAGATACCGAATATGACAAATATAGAAAGATTTCTGAAAGAGTAAATAATTTATATTCTAATTATAGTACTAAAGAACCTCATGAAACAAATGCTATGAATAAAATAATGACTTGGTACGGAATACAAATGAAAACTATGACAGATGATACCACTTCTAAATTGTCAGAGTTATTAATGCAAGGTACTAATATGGGAATTATAGAAGGAAGAAGATTACTAAATCAGAATAATGATATTGCTAAAGATGTAGAAAATATTCTTAATGATTTTGTTGTTATGCAAGAAGATAGTGTAGAAACTTTGAAAAAATATCTTTAAAAAACAGAAAAAGGGCTCTTAGAGCCCTTTTTCTAAAATTCAAGTTTATTATTTACCCATTTTTCTACTTCATCTATTTTTATTCTTATTTGTTCCATTGTATCTCTATCTCTTATTGTTACAGTATCATCTTCTAATGTATCAAAATCTACTGTTACACAATATGGTGTTCCTACTTCATCTTCTCTTCTATATCTTTTTCCTATGCTTCCTGCTTCATCATAGTCACACATAAATGATTTTGATAACTTTTTATATACTTCTTTTGCCTTTTCTGATAGTTTTTTAGACAATGGTAATACAGCTACTTTATATGGAGCTAGAGCTGGATGCAAGTGTAATACAGTTCTTTTATCTCCACCTTCTAATTCTTGTTCTTCATAACTATTGCATAAAAATGCTAAAACTGCTCTATCTGCTCCTAAAGATGGTTCTATACAGTATGGTACATATTTCTCTCCTGTTTCTTCATCTTGATATCTAAAGTCTTCTTTAGATACTTTCATATGACTGTTCAAATCATAATCTGTTCTATCTGCAATTCCCCATAGTTCTCCCCATCCAAATGGAAATTTAAATTCTATATCAGTTGTTCCATTGCTATAATGTGATAATTCTTCTGGTGAGTGATCTCTTAATCTAATGTTTTCCTCATTCATTCCTAAATTTAATAACCAGTTTTTGCAAAACTCTTTCCAATATTTTTGCCATTCCAAGTCTGTTCCTGGTTTGCAGAAAAACTCAAGTTCCATTTGCTCAAATTCTCTTGTTCTAAATGTAAAATTACCTGGTGTTATTTCATTTCTAAATGCTTTACCTATTTGTGCAATTCCCATTGGTAGTTTTCTTCTTGTAGTTCTCATAACATTTTTAAAATTAACAAAAATTCCTTGTGCTGTTTCTGGTCTTAAATAAATTTCTGCTTTTGAGTCTTCTGTAACTCCTTGGAATGTTTTAAACATTAAATTAAATTTTCTAATACCTGTAAAGTTTTCTTTACCACAATTAGGACAACATATGTGATGTTCTTTCATATATGATATCATCTTTTCATCTGACCATCCATCAGCTATACCATCACAATTATTTTCGTGCATCCATTCTTCTATTAGTTTATCTGCTCTATGTCTAGTTTTACATTCTTTACAATCTATTAGTGGGTCAGAAAAACCTCCTACATGTCCTGAAGCTACCCAAGTTTGAGGATTCATTAATATTGCTGCATCTAATCCTACATTATATTCACTTTCTTGTACGAATTTTTTTCTCCATGCACTTTTTACGTTATTTTTTAACTCAACACCTAAAGGTCCATAATCCCATGTATTTGCAAGACCTCCATAAATTTCTGAACCTGGATATATATATCCTCTGTTCTTACATAAACTTACCATTTTTTCCATTGATTCTACCATAAAAAATTCCTCCTTCTTATTTTTGGCATATAAGACAAAAAACTTTCATCCTTAGCCAAATAATAGCTAGGGACGAAAGTTTATATTCCGCGTTTCCACCCTATTTCTTTAAAATCTTTTTTTGATTTTAAAGCACCTCAATTTTAAAAATGCTCGAAAGCTCCACCACATCCGTTTATTGCAAATATTTCACCATCATTTGCTCTCTTAAAATAAAACTTGAATGTTTTTTCTTTGTCATTGCATTATATATTTTATATTATACTATTACTTATTTTGCTGTTTGTCAATAGTTTTTTAAAATTTGACTTTATGTACACTATGTGCTATAATAAAAATATATATATTTTATATATTTTTTTATTTGATTTTCTGCAATAAGCTTATAAGGAGAATGATAACATGATGTATCAATATGAATACAGAAAATTAGCGTTAAATAAAATTTTAGAACTTTTAAAAGGAGGAGCTGTTGTAGGAGTTATATGTGAAAAACCAGATGTCGCAGTTGAAGATGTATATATTGCTTCTGAAATAAAATCTGAACATTCTTTTGTGGATGCAGATGACATAGCTAGCTTAGACCCTGTAAAACAACTTGACGACTTAAGAAACATTATCCACTCAGCTCTATCAAGAAAAAAAAATAGAGTAGCAAAATTATATTATGTTAGAGTTTCAGTTTATAGTGAACCTCTTATAACTTTAGAATTTGAATAATTCTATAAAATAAAAAACAATAATTTAGCAGAAAATCAACAATTTGCAGAGTGAGTTTGGTAAACTCCTCTGTCTTTCTTTTTTATTAAACTATTAAAAGTTAGAATTTATATAACGAAAACTATATAAATTCTAACTTTTTTGTTTTTTTAATTCATTTTCTCTTTAATTTTTACTAATGTATTTAATGCATCTATTGGCGTTAACTCATTTAAATTGATTTTATCTATTTCATGTGCAATTTCTGCAAGCTTATAATTGTACATATCCAGTTGCCCTGCTGCTACTTTTTTATTTTCTTTTTCTATATTTTTATTGTTTAAAATACTTTTTCTTTCTAGTGTTTTCAATATAGAATTTGCATCTTTTACAACTTGTCTAGGAACTCCTGCAAGTTTTGCTACGTGTATTCCATAGCTTTCATCTGTTCCTCCTGGAATTATTTTTCTTAAAAAGATGATATCTTCGCCTTTTTCTTTTACTGCTATAGAGTAATTTTTTATTCCTTCAACTTTTGCTTCCAATTCAGTTAATTCATGATAATGTGTAGCAAATAGAGTTTTAGCTCCACATTTTTCTTTATCTGCTATATAACTTGCTACCGCCCATGCTATTGATAGTCCATCATATGTAGATGTTCCTCTTCCTATTTCATCTAGTATTACTAAACTGTTTTCGGTTGCTTCTTTTAATATATTGGCAACTTCCATCATTTCTACCATAAATGTACTTTGCCCCATACTTAAGTCGTCTGATGCTCCAACTCTTGTAAATATCTTGTCTACTACTCCTATTCTAGCGTATGAAGCTGGAACAAAAGATCCTACTTGTGCCATCAATGTTATAAGGGCAACTTGCCTCATATATGTAGATTTTCCAGCCATGTTCGGACCTGTTATTATAGATAATCTATCTTCATTTTTATTTAAGTATGTATCGTTTTGTACGAAATTACCTGCTGGTAACATTTTTTCTATGACAGGATGCCTACCTTCTTTTATGTCTATTTCTCCACTATTATCTACAATTGGTTCTACATAATTTAAATCTTCTGCTACTCTTGCAAAAGATATTAAGACATCTAGTGTAGAAATTATTTCAGCAGATTTTTGTATTCTCTTTATTTCTTGGGAAATTTTTACTCTTATTTCTAAAAATGTTTTATATTCTAAATCAATAAGTTTCTCTTCTGCACCTAAAATCTGACTTTCTAATTTTTTTAATTCTTCTGTTATATATCTTTCACAATTTGTTAATGTTTGTTTTCTAATAAATCTTTCTGGTACTAAACTTAAATATGATTTTGTTACTTCTATGAAATACCCAAAAACTTTATTGAATCCTATTTTCAAGTTTTTAATGCCTGTTTTTTCTTTTTCTTCAGCCTCTAATTGAATTAACCACTGTTTTCCATCTGTAGTTGCTGTTTTAAGTTTATCTATTTCTTCATCATACCCTAGTTTTATTATTCCACCTTCTTTTACCGTAATTGGTGGTTCTTCTACTATTGCTTCATTTATTAATTTATATACATCTTGCAATTCATCTAATTCGTTATATAATTTATTTAATAACTTAGAATTAGCAGTTGCTAATATTTTCTTTATCTCTGGAAATTTTGATATTGAATTTTTTAGTGAAATCATATCTCTACCATTAGCTGCTCCATATGAAATTTTCCCAATTAATCTTTCTATGTCATATACTTTTTTTAGTAAATTTAATAGTTCTCCTTTTAACATAACATTATCTTTAAGTTCTCTGACAGCTTCTAGTCTTTCATTTATTTCTATTACATCTATAAGTGGATCATTAAGCCATCTTCTTAAATGTCTTCCCCCCATAGATGTTGATGTTTTGTCTAATACCCATAATAATGTGCCTTTTTTAGATTTATCTCTCATTTTTTCTGTAATTTCTAAGTTTCTTCTAGCATTTATGTCTAAAGACATATATTTAGTTGTATTATATATTCTTATTTTGTTTATATGATTTAATTTCATTTTTTGAGTTTGACTTAAGTATTCTAGCAAACCATTAATAGCTGAAATAGCTAATTTTTTCTTTTCTAAATTTTCTATTGGTATATCTTTTTCATTTAAAACTTCGTAATTTTCATTTACTTTTGATATATCTTCTGAAAAATATATATCTTCCATTTTAGAAACATATATATTAAATCTTTCTTTTATTTTTTCAATTTCTTGTGTTCCAGAAAACATTAATTCATTTACTATTATTTCAGCTGGAGAATATCTAGCAATTTCATCTAACAATCTTGTAAAGTTATTTGTTTCTTTTATTTCTGTTGCATAAAAATCTCCTGTTGTAATATCACACACAGATATTCCAAAATATATTCCTGTTTTATATATAGACATTATGTAATTGTTCTTTTTTTCTTCTAATAAATTAGAATCCACTAATGTTCCTGGTGTGACTACTCTAACAACATCTCTTTTAACTATTCCCTTTGCTTGTTTTGGATCTTCTAATTGTTCACATATAGCTACTTTATAGCCTTTTGAAATAAGTCTTGCTATATATATATCTGCTGCATGAAATGGTACACCACACATTGGTGCTTTTTCTTCTTTACCACATTCTCTACCTGTTAATGTTATTTCTAGCTCGCGTGATGCATTTATTGCATCTTCGAAAAACATTTCATAGAAGTCTCCTAATCTATAAAATAAAAAACAATCTTTATATTTTTCTTTCATTTCTAAATAGTGCTGCATCATAGGTGAATATTCTGACATATATAAGTCTCCTTTTTATATTATTTTTCCTTTTAAATACCATTGATGTTCTGATAGTATCTCTACATCTATTATTGTATCAATAAGTTGTTTATCTCCTTCAAATACAATTACTTTATTAGTTTCATTTCTTCCTGTTAACATATTAGGGTTGTTTTTACTAGCACCTTCTACTAAGACTTTTTGTGTTGTTCCAATATATTTTTGGTTGTTTAACTGTATTTGATTTTCATATTGTGCTTTTAGTCTGTCAAATCTTTCATGTTTAATTTCTTCTGCTATTTGATTTTCCATCTTGTCCGCTGGAGTTCCTACACGTTTTGAATAAATAAACATATATACTTGTTCAAAGTTTACCTTTTTTACTACATCTAAAGTGTCTTCGAAATCTTTTTCAGTTTCCCCTGGGAAACCAACAATTATATCTGTTGAAAATAGAATATCAGGTATTTCCTTTTTCATTTTATCTACTAATTCCAAATACTTTTCTTTTGTATATCTTCTATTCATTGTTTTTAATACATTTGAACTTCCTGATTGTAATGGTAAATGTATTATTTTACATATCTTTTCGCATTTTTTTATTGCTGATATAACATCATCAGTAAAATCTTTTGGGTGTGGCGAAATAAAACGTATTCTTTCAATTCCATCAATTTTATTTATTTCTGTTAATAATTCTGCAAATGTGTTAATCCCATTTTCTCCACTTCCTTTATATGAATTAACATTTTGACCTAGTAATGTTATTTCTTTATACCCTTCTTCTGCAAGTGATTTTACTTCTTTTAAGATGTCACTTGGTTTTCTACTTCTTTCTCTTCCTCTAACATATGGCACAATGCAATATGTACAAAAATTATTACATCCATTCATAATTGTAACAGATGCTTTCACATTATTTTCTCTTTTTATTGGAAGTCCTTCATATATTTTTCCATCTATATCTAGTATATCTTCTATTTTTTCTTGTTTTACTATAGAGTTATATAAATCTTCTGGGAATTTATGAAGTGTATGTGTTCCGAATATTATATCAACAAATGGATAACTCTTTTTTATTTTTTGAGTTATGTGCTTTTCTTGCATCATGCATCCACCTATTGCTATTATAGCTCCTCTATTTTCTTTTATTTTCTTGCATTCTCCAAGTTTCCCAAATAGTCTATCTTCTGCATTTTCTCTAACACAACAAGTGTTAAATATAATTAAATCTGCATTTTTTATATCTTCCGTTTTAGTATACTTCATCTCTTCTAGCATACCACATATTTTTTCAGAATCGTTTTCATTTAATTGACATCCCATTGTCAATATTGCATATTTTTTATTTTCGCTAATTCCAACTACTTTATTTATATATTCTTTTTGCTCTAGAATCTCTTTATTTTCCAATTTATTCCCTCCAATTTCATAGGTAACATTTTATTACAAAATCATGTTTTTTGCAAGTCTTACTAGCTCCCCTTTTTTTCTTTTTTATGTATATCTATGTTTTTTTACTATTGCTTTTCACTTTTATATAAACTAACTATAAAATTAACTCATATATAGCACTTCTAGAGTTTCTTTTCTTCCATATCTAGCTTCTCCTTATATAATTACTTTTTTATTTATTAGCAGTAATTTTGACCTTGGCGCATACTTTGTTGTGAACATTTATATGAATAAATGTTCACATGTATGTTCGTTTATTTGTTTTTTATATATCCTCTTTCCCATTTTTTCATATGCAATAAAAAAACTCAAAATCATTAAACTTTTTTTATCTAATGATTTTGAGTTCGTTAATTATTTATTATCTTTTTTACTATATAGTCTTTTATATCTAAAAAATGCACATTAATTTTAAAATTAATGTGCACCTTCTTATCCAATACCATATTTTTTCTTAAATTTATCTGCTCTACCACCTGTTGTATTTAGTTTTAGACTACCTGTCCAAAATGGATGGCATTTTGAGCAAACGTCTACTTTTATTTCTGGTTTTGTTGAATTTGTTTTAAATACATTTCCACAAGCACATGTTACTGTAGCTTCTTGATATTTTGGGTGTATTCCTTCTTTCACTATATGTCACCTCTTTCTTGTTTTTATATATATTTTTTCCATTTAATATATTAACATATGTTTACTAGTATTTCAAGTGTCTAATGTTATTTTTCTTTTATTTCATTTTTTTCTTGTTGTAATATATATGTTGCTGATTCTTTTAATTCGTCTATAAATGTGGTTCTTGTTACTAATTTTGTTACTATATTAAACAAACATGCTACTATTAATATTATTAATCCTAGTTTTTTCCAAATCTTTGCTATCATAATAATTTCTCCTTTGACTTTTTATTGTCTATTAATTATTATACTACTTTTTTGTAGTTTGTCAATTATCTAATTTTTAATAATATCTTTTACTACTTCACTTGCTATTATCATTCCCGCAACTGATGGAACAAAAGATACACTTCCTAACCTGCTTCCGCCCTCTTCTATGTGTAAATCTTTTACAACCTTTTCTGTTGAAAAAACTACTTTTAAATCATCTATTCCCTTTTTTCTTAGTTCTTTTCTGACTGTTTTGGCTAGAGGACATTGTGTTGTTTTATATATACTTGTTATTTCTAGTTTTGTTGGGTCTAGTCTATTTGCAGCTCCCATTGATGAAATTATTGAAATATTCATTTTTTTTGCATTGACTATTAAATCTATTTTAGATGTTACTGAATCTATTGCATCTACTATATAATCATAATCCTTTTTTATTAGTTCTTCTGTGTTATTGTTTGTATAAAATTCTTTATATATACTCACATCTATTTTTGGATTTATTGATACTACTCTTTTTTTCATTACTTCAACTTTATATTCTCCAATTGTTTCATGTGTTGCATGTATTTGTCTGTTTAAGTTTGTTACATCTATTTTATCGCTATCTATTAGCACCAGTGAACCTATTCCACATCTTGCTAATCCTTCTACTACAAATGAACCTACTCCCCCTACTCCAAATACTGCAACTTTTGCTTTGGCTAACTTGTCTAATCCATCTTTTCCTAATAATATTTCTGTTCTTGAAAACTGATTTTTCATTTTTCTCCTTTACTACATTGCTTCATTAAAAAGGTTATTGTGAATATCTTCAATAAATTTTTCTGAATATTCTCTTATGAATTTATCTAATTCCTTTTCTTCAAAGCATCTTGTCTTTTCTGTATTTTTTATAACTGGAAATTTATTTATTCCATTGTTTATATCTTTTATTTTATTTGAATCTATTTCCTCTATTACGTTTCTAACATTGCTAGTATCATATGTATATTTTAATTTATATTTTTTTATAGTATCATATGATGTTATTTTATAATCTCTGTATATTCCTTTTGGACTATATATATCACTATGCTTAACTTCTTTCCCCGTTTTTTTGCTGATATATACTGATTCTCCATTATCTTTTTTTACCCTATGGTAATACTTTTCTATAAATGTATTATAGAAAAAATAATCTAGGTACAAGTGACTATAGCACCCCATTACAAATGGATCATTTAATTCATCCTTATATTTATATAAGAATTTTTTCCAATTTGCTTTTTCAGTTGTACTGCCAAAATGACTTTTTACTTTGTTTTCACCTACATAGCAAATATCTGGTGCAACTGACCCTAGCATCATAAGATTTTCATCCATATTTAGTTTCTCATTAATTAATTTGGCAAATGCCATGTGAATTGGATAACTTGCCATTTTATTACACTCTCCTTTTCCATACTCTTCTATTATACAACATTTTTCCAGTTTTTACAAGGTTTATATAATGTAATTTTGACTTTTTTGCAAAAAAAATAAAAGGAAATTTAACTTTTATTTTTATTTCCTTTTATGTCTATTTTTAAACTATAAAATCATTGGTTGTATTTGTTCATTATCTAGTGCATATTCTAAAGTTGGTATAATGTATTTAGGATTAAAAACTAAAGATCGCGGTTTGGTTATTGGGTTATCTTGTCTGTACGGAACAAAGTAATAGTTATTCCTATTTTGCAATTCGCCTATATTGCTACTATTTCCAGACAGTGCATCATTTGTAGATATTGCTATAACTAGGTTATTGTTATTTCTCAAATGTGATTTTATGGCCATTAATGCTGGTGTATCTGTTATTCCATGTGTAAGTTTTGCTATAGTATTTCCTGTTGCTGGAGCCACTATCATTATGTCTGTTAAATTTTTTGGACCTATTGGTTCCGCTTCTTGTATTGTATTTATTATTTTTTTCCCAGATATATTTTCTATTTGTTCTATAAAATCTTTGCTTTTGCCGAAATTTTGTATCTAAATTATATGCATTAAATGACATTACTGGTAATACTTCAGCTCCACTTTCTACAATTTTTTCTATTTGTTCTATAGTTTTTGAAAATGTGCAAAATGAACCTGTTAATACAAATCCTATTCTTTTCCCTTTTAAATTCACTCTTCTCCCCTCCCTATTGTCATTTATATTATTTTATGTTTTTGCTTGTTTACATTCTACATTTTTCATCAAAAAAAGATGAAATTATTTCTATAATCTCATCTTTGCTACCTATATTCTTTTTATGACTGCATTTTTTGCATAATTGAAAAAATAATAACTACTTTTTAATATAGAAAATTTTTCAAATTTTCTATACAAGTTCCAACGTTTTATACACCACTTAAATTTATTTGCTGTTAGACTGTTTTTTGTTCTTCTATAATACACCAATACTTTATCTATTCCATACGCAGTTATTCCGTTTTTTAAAAGATTCCACCACATTGCTACATCTTCGCTATCTATATCTGGCATATATAATAGCTTTTCTGGTATTTTGCTTGTATCTAACATAACAGATATTGTTAATATCTTTATATTTTTTAATGCTTCTTTATATTCTAATTTTTCTTGTATATGTACTTGCTTTCCATTCCCTTTACCATGCTCATCTGCATATTCAAAACTAGTATATGAAAATGCACATTGTTTTTGTTTCATAAATTCTAATTGCTTTTTTAATTTTTCTTTTTCCCACAAGTCATCTGCATCTTGGAAACATAAATATTTTCCTTTTATATAAGATATTCCTATATTTCTTGCATTAGCTGGTCCAGAATTTTTAGATAATCTAATCAATTTTATCTTGTCACATACATATTTTTCTATAATACTAGCACTATTATCTTTTGAATTGTCATCTACTAAAATCAATTCCCAATTCGTATATGTTTGCTGTAGTATATTTTCAATAGTATCTTTTATAAAATTTTCTGCATTATACACAGGTATAACTATACTTATCAAATCATTCATATATTTCTTCCTTTATTCTTTTTGCTTTTTCTATATTTCTATCTAACTGTTCTTTATATTTCTTTATATTTTCTTCATTTAGTCTATTTTTATCTTTTTGTTCTAGCAATTCTATATTTTTATTATATTCATCTATAACTACATTTGCAAACTTTTCTGCATATTTTTTTGTATCTGTGTTGTTTGACTGTACTAATCTGTCTGCTACTTCTATTATTTGATTGTTTCTTTCCATAGAGTTTTCAACTGAAACACTATAATTGTTTTTACCAATACTATAATATAATTTTTGCATAATATCCTTTGAGTTGTAATCTTCATATTTTATAAGAAGTTCTGCTATTTTTCTTACATATTCTAAGTTTTCTTCTTTTTCTGTTTCTATCAAATTCCATAATACATCAATATTTTCTTTTTTTATACTTTCTATATACTGCTCTTTTGCTTTTTTGTTATACATGTTTATTTTACTTAGCTTATTAGTTTTTTCTAGTACAAAATCTGCTATATTAAATATTAATGATATTATGCATATGCAAATAAGTGTTATTGTTAATATTCCTTTGCTGTTTTTTTTCTCTTTAAGATCATTTGTTGCTAATATTCCAATTCCTACAAATATTATCATTAGATTATATAAAAATGATAAATCAAAATCTATCATACTATGTAATAACATAATTGTAATACTGCTTAATATTGACAAATTATATATATTCTTTTTATTTCTTATTGTTTTTATCATTAAAAAGGCTATGTATATAGCTATTCCTATAAATGCAACAAATGCTAAGATTCCACATTCTAAAAATATTTGTAATGGATAACAGTGTAATTCACATGAATAATATGAGTATGATTGTACTTCTAATTGTTTATATTTCCAACCACCACCGTCCTATTCCAAATAACCAATTGTCCTTAATTATTTTTAATGCATCTTTATAAAAAGTTGTTCTTTCCCATATGCTCTTACTTTTAAAATTCATGCTTTTTATTTTGGTAATTAAACTATTTGGTATGTATTTGTAATTTATAGGATAATGCTCTCCGTTTATTTTTATTTCGTTTATTTTTAATCCATTTTGAATTATTTCATTTTTACTTTTAAAATATAATGCAAGCTCCATAGTTTCTGGTGATGTTTGTATTGTTATTGTTTTATTTCCATTAAAAATTCCAAATTCTATACTAGTCTCTTTTATTTTATCATAATATTTGTTTTCTTCTTCTATTAATATTGTATAAATATCTCTATCTAATTTAGCATCTGCTTCTATATTAAATTCTAATTCATATGTTTCATTTGCTTTTATATTAGGAATTTTATATTTTACTTCTTTAATGTTTTCTTTGTTACTAAATATGTTTAACGGTTCTTCTATAGATAATGCAAATACAAAAATAATTATAAAAATGCAACCAAATACTATAGCTGTTATTTTACATGCCTTTTTGTCTAATTTTTCTATATTTTTATGCAATAACTTTTCTATATTTTTATATGACTTCTTTATTAACTTGATTAATACATATATTCCTATATATGATAGTGCTGTTGTTAACCATACTATCATGTATTTTTTGCTAAGTACTAATTCTAAAAAGATTTTTGAATATATTATTGATGCTACACTTGATAATACAAACAATAATAATGCCTTTATTTTTAGCTCTTTAGTATCTATATTTGCTATATATAATATGAAACCTAATACTACTAACATTAATGTAGCTCTTGAATATGATAATATCAAACCACTCATTAATAGAAATGTAGCTACTCCATATATTGTTTTATTACTTTTTATGTATTTTCCTATTGCTAGAAATAGAGAAAATGCCATGCACACTGCAAATGAATTTGCATACCCAAATGTTGATAACATTCTGTTTTCGTTATCTATAACATCTACTACATTTAATTTTCTTAATGTTTGCAAACTCCAGTTTGTTGACATCTTATCTATTCCTAATGTTAATACTATTACAGCTGACACTATAACTACATTTATAATGTATCCTACATATTTTTTATTACTACTGCATAAATCTCTTACCATAAAGTATATTGGTATGACTGTTACATATTTAAATATGTTATATACCGTATCATTTAATGAAATATATGTTTTAAATATTAATGGTATACATGTTGATGCTCCTAATAGCATGATAAATATTTCTAGCTTATTTTTTATTATATTCTTTTTTTTATATATTACTAATTCTGCAAATAAATATATTATATATGTTACTAAAGTAATTATTGTAATTATTGTGCAATTGTATTTTATTGGTGAACCAACTAGAACTCCACTTAATAGTATTGCAATTGAAATCATTGTAAATATTATATTTTCAAATATATTTTTTTTCATGTGTTCTCCCATTTTCTTATTCTTTGTAATTATAGTTTATTTTTGCATTTATTAAAGCATCGTTATCTTCCTCAATATTTATTGCTTTCCAATCTTCTTCTGTTCCTTCATAATTTACTGTTTTTAGATTTGTACATCCACTAAATGCTGCATAACCTATTTCTGTGATATTTTTAGGTATTGTTATACTCTCTAAACTTGTGCAATTATCAAACAAATACCTATCTATTCTCGTTACTTTTTCTGGTATATTTATATCTTTTAGCTTAGTACAATTTGAAAATGCATCCTCTCCTATTGATTCAACACTGTTTGGTATTTTTATGCTTTCTAAGCTAGTGCATCCTCTAAATGCCATTTCCTCTAGTATATATACTCCTTCTTTTAAATTTATATTCTCTAAAATTTCGCATCCTCCAAATGCATATTTTCCTATATCTGAAACACTACTTGGAATATCAATACTTTTTAAGCTTTTACATTCTGCAAATGCTTCTGGTCCTATTTCTATTACACTGTTTGGTATTTTTACGCTTTCTAAGCTAGTGCATCCTCTAAATGCTGCAATTCCTATATATCCAAATCCATTTTTTATAATAATATTTTTTATATTTGGTGCATTAAAATGCCCTATTGCATCTATTTTCTCACCATTTATTTCATGTGGTATTACATATGTCTCTAATGGTGCTTCTTTTCCTGAAGCTCCTTGATTGTATCTATAATATTGGCTATAATTTGCTATCCCTATGTAACTTATTCCATCTTGATATAACTCTAAATATTTTTCATCTGTTGGCAAATATCCCAAGTTGCTTAATTTTGATATTTTCTTTCCTTCTCCGTTTTTTTCATAATACCATAATTCATTATTTTCTATTATAAATACATCTTGTTTATTGGCTCCATTTCCATACTGCCCTTTTTTACCTAATAGTTTATTTATGTTTATTACTCCTTCTTCATTTATATAGCCTTTTTCTAACAAATCTGTTATTTCTACTTTTTCTCCACTTTCCGTTTTTGATATTTCTAAGTCTGCTATTGCTAATTCTAATGACTCTTGTACATCTTTTTCAAACGAAATTTTTGATGTTTCCTTACTTCTAGTTATTATTCCATTATCTCCTATTACTAAACTTATTGTCACTCCTGCTAGAATTAATAATACTATTACTGTTATTATTAATGCTACTAATGTGATTCCTTTGTTCTCTTTTGCATTTTTCATTTGTTATACCCCTTTCTTTGATTATTTGTTTTTTTCTGGGAGAACACTGTTCTCCCCTACAAATTTTTAATACTAATTTCTTCTTTTTTAGTCTTGATATTTGTAACTATAATTTATTTTTACATTTTTTAACTCATCGTTTCCATTTTTAATATTTATTGTTTCCCAATCTTCTTCTGTCCCTTCATAATTTATTGTCGTCAAATTTGTGCATGAATTAAAAGCATAATATTCTATTCTTTTTAATGTTTTTGGTATTGTTATATTTTTTAGATTACTGCAACCATAAAAAGTATATGCGTATATATCACTAATATTTTTAGGAATTACTATACTTTTCAAAGCTCTGCAACCATAAAATACTGACCCAGATATCATTTCAACACTATTTTTCATTGTTATATTTTCTAATTTACTACAATTAGAAAATGCTGATTCTTCTATAATCTTAACTGTATTTGATACTGTTACATTTCTTACATTACCCTTAAATGCATTTTTGCCTATTTCTGTAACCCCATCTAGTATTTCTACATTTTCTTTTCCTCTTGAGCAACAAATTAATTTTGTTTTTTCTTTATTATATAATATTCCATCCACGCAAGTATACGCTTCATTATCTTTATCTACTTCTATATTTTTTAGATTTGCACAATCTCCAAGTGCTGATGGTTCTATATATAGCATACTTTTTGGGATTGTTATACTTTCCAAATTTGTACACCCCTCAAATGCGTATGGCTCAATAAATTTTAATCCTTCTCCTATTACAATATTTTTTATATTAGGTGCATTGAAATGACCTACTACTTCAATCTTTTCTCCATTTAATTCGTTTGGAAGAACATATGTCTCTAACGGTGCTTCTTTTCCTTTTGGTGGCAGTGCATTTTCATAATAATCATTGCAATTAGCTAAATTTATAGCCATTCCTTTATCTGACCATTCTTTTAATTCAAAATAATTTTCTGGTGTTTTCAAATATCCCAAGTTGCTTAATTTTGATATTTTCTTTCCTTCTCCGTTCTTTTCATAATACCACAATTCATTATTTTCTATTATAAATACATCTTGATTATTTGCTCCGTTTCCATACTGCCCTTTTTTTCCTAATAGTTTATTTATGTTTATTACTCCTTCTTCATTTATATAGCCTTTTTCTAACAAATCTGTTATTTCTACTTTTTCTCCACTTTCCGTTTTTGATATTTCTAAGTCTGCTATTGCTAATTCTAATGATTCTTGCACATCTTTTTCAAATGATATTTTGGCCGTATCCTTGCTTTTGTTTATTAAGCCATTTTCTCCTATTACTAAGCTTATTGTTACTCCTGCTAATATTAATAATATTATTACTGTTATTATTAATGCTACTAGTGTTATTCCTTTGTTTCCCTTTGCTTTTTTCATTTGTTATGCCCCTTTCTTTTTATTTTTTTGTTTAATTATGTATTTTTGGAATGTGGGAGAACACCGTTCTCCCCTACATTTTTTTATGTATTACCAATTTTATTCTTCGTATTTGTAATTATAATTTATAGTTATATTTGCTAATTTATCGTTATTACTACTATCAATATTTATTTTTTCCCATTCTTCTTTTGTTCCTTCATAGTTAATTGTTTTTAAAGCTGTACATCCTTTAAAAACTTCCATATCTATATATTTAACATTTTTTGGTATTACTATAGTATTCAGATTTGTACAACTATTAAATGTCCATTTTTGAATCCTTGTTATTTCCTTAGGTAATTTTATATTTTCCAAGCTACTACATCCCCAAAATGCACATTCACTTATATAAAGAACACTATTTGGTATATTAATATTTTTCAAACTACTACAGTTGCCAAATGCAAGGTTTTTTATTACTGTTACAGTATTTGGTATTTCTATATTTTTTAACTTGGTACATTCTGAAAATGCACATGTTTCTATTTTCTTAAATCCTTCTTTTATAATAATTCTTTTTATATTAGGTGCATTAAAGTGCCCCACTGTATCTAATGTTGTTTCATTTATTTTATTTGGTATAACATATGTTTCTAATGGTGCTTCTTTTTTTCCAGTTATCCAGTCTCCGTAATATGTTTTGTACTCAGCTAAGTTTATGGTTGTTGCTTCTATTTGAAATTCATTTGCTAGTGTTGGCAAATACCCTAAATTGCTTAATTCTGATATTTTCTTTCCTTCTCCACTTTTTTCATAATACCATAATTCATTATTTTCTATTATAAATACATCTTGCTTATTTGTTCCATTTCCATACTGTCCTTTTTTTCCTAATAGTTTGTCTATGTTTATTACTCCTTCTTCGTTTATATATCCTTTTTCTAATAAATCTGTTATTTCTACTTTTTCTCCACTTTCTGTTTTTGATATCTCTAAGTCTGCTATTGCTAATTCTAATGATTCTTGTACATCTTTTTCAAACGAAATTTTTGATGTTTCCTTACTTCTAGTTATTATTCCATTATCTCCTATTACTAAGCTTATTGTTACTCCTGCCAAGATTAATAGGATTATTACTGTTATTATTAATGCCACTAATGTGATTCCTTTGTTCTCTTTTGCATTTTTCATTTGTTATGCCCCTTTCTTTGGTTATTTATTTTTAATAATTCAATTTTCCCTTACAATCTCTATATTCTTTTGCACCTTTTTTCATATATTTTATAGCTTCATTTATTCTTAAATTTTCTTTGTATTTTTTTCTTTTCCTTATTGCAAATTGCAATATAAGTAAAAAACATAAAGTAGAACTTATTCTATAAAAAATTGCACCTTTTGATATAAAATATTCTTTGTTATACCCTTTAAACCATGAACTTTCATTTTTAGGCTTTATACAAATTAATTCATCAATATATATTACTTTTAATTTTTCTTTTATTGCATCACGTATCATAATAGCATCTTCTCCAAAAAAGTATTTGCTTCCACTTCCAAATTCTTCATCAAACTTTATCTTTTTTAAAATGCTATTTCTTTTAAATGTAATTTGATTAGATGAAACTCGCATTGTATCTATAATGTTTATTCTATTTTTTCTTATTGGTGAAGTTTTTCTTTCTTCATTTCTGTCATCTATTTTGAATATTATTGCATCTGCATCAATATTTTTTTCATATGCTTGCCTTATTATTTCTTCATAATTATCTACATATTCTATATCATCATCTGCTATTACACATATATCCGCTTCTGATTTATTTATTGCTCTGTTTCTACTCTTACTCAGTCCTTTTTCTTTATATAAAAATAATTTATTCTTAGAATTCGATATTTCTTTATTTTCATTTTTTTCTACTTGGCTAATTGTAATAGAACTTGTTCTAACATTCATTTTGTTAATTAATTCATGATTTTCTTCTTCCGTATATATATTCATTGTTGATATTAATACATCTATTTTCATTTTTACTCCTAAATAATATTTGTATTGTTTTTCTTATTATTCTCATATCTCCTTTTAGTGTATGTTTTTTATAATATACCGCTTCTATTTCTAGCCTTTCTTTAAATTGTTTTTTGCTTTCTTTTTCTATTTGCCATTCACCTGTTATTCCAGGTTTTACTTTTATTATTTCATCATAATATTTTCCCATATATCTCTTTTCTTTTTCCATGTATGGTCGTGGACCTACTAATGACATGTCACCTTTTAGTATATTTATAAACTGTGGGAACTCATCTAAGTTTCTTTCTCTTAATATTTTTCCTATTTTTGTTATTCTAGGGTCTTCTTCTAATTTTCTATTGGTTTTATATTCATTTTTTAATTTTTCATTATGTTTTAGTAGTATTTCTAACATTTTTTCTGATTGATTAATCATTGTATTATATTTATATATTTTAAATATTTTTCCATCTTTTCCTATTCTCTTTTGCGTGAAAAAAATATTGCTTTTATCTTTAAATATTATTTTCAATACAACTATATATATTGTTAATGGTATTAATGCTATTATACCTACTATACTAAATAAAACATCTATTATTCTTTTAATTTTCATACCCCTTCTCAATTTTTATACATATTTTCATTTATATTTTATATTACCAAATTTCTACTGTCAATTGTTTTTTGTGCACTTATTGAAACTGCTCTATACATAGCAAAAACTAGCAAGTTGTATAGTTTTACTTGCTAGTTTTTTCATTTTGTTATTTTTTTAATTCTTCAAATCTTTTTATTTTAGCTGTTGTAGTTTTTATCATAGGTTCATCTGTTATTATAAGATTTTTTATATATTTATATTTAGGCATTAGTTTATTTATTTTTTTGATGTCTTTCCATATAATTTCTCTTAATTCTTCTTCATCTATATCTTTATATTTCTCTTTTACATATTCTTTGTTATAAACTATTTTCGCTGAAACAACTAAATCATCTTCTTTTTCTTTTCCAAACACCATAACTTCTGAAACATATGGCAATTTACTTATTAATTGTTCTATTTCTTCAGGATAAACATTTTTTCCGTTTTTTAATACTATTACATTTTTTTCTCTTCCTGTTATAAATAAGTATCCATCTTTATCTATATATCCTAAATCTCCTGTATAAAACCATCCATCTTTTAATACTTTTTTAGTTTCTTCTTCCATTTCATAATATCCTAACATTACGTTAGGTGCTTTTGCCATAATTTCTCCAATCCCATCTTCGCTTTTGTTTTCTATTTTTATATCTACTTGAGGCATTGGTAATCCCACAGAACCATATCTTATGTGTTTTTCATTTTCAGCACATAATACTGGAGAAGTTTCTGTTAGCCCATATCCTTGCACTGTTAGTATTCCAAAATCATTGAACCCTTTTGCTACTTTTTTGTTTATTCCTGATGCTCCGCTAATAATAACTCTTATTTCTCCACCTAGTTGATTAAGTATTTGCCTAAATAATTTTCTTCTTATATCTATATTTAATTTTAATAGCATATTACTTAATTTTAGTGCAAGTTCAATTAATTTTGTTTTGCCTTGTTTTTCTATTTCTTTATATATATTTTTATACATTGCCTCTAATAAAAGTGGAACACAAACAAATGTTGTGACATGATATTCTTTTAAATTTTCCTGTATATGTCTTAATCCATCACAAAAAACATTTGTAGTTCCATTAGCTAAGAAGAGTATTAATCCTGTTGAACCAAAAGTATGATGTAATGGCAAGAATAATAAATTTACATCTTTATCATTTAAATTTTCTGTACACTGCATATCGTATATATTAGTAGCAATGTTTTTGTTAGATAACATTACAGCTTTTGACAAAGATGTTGTACCTGACGTAAATATAATTGTTGCCATGTCATCTGGATTTATTTTATAATCTCTAAATCTTGTATCTTTTTTTTCTAATAAATTTTTTCCTTTTGCTTTTATATTACTTAATGATTCAAATCCTTGTGTTTCTCGCATTGAAATGAAATTTTTAATTGTACTTCCTTCTGCCTGAATTTGTTTCATTGTTTCAATGTATTTATCTTCAAATATTATAGCATCTGCCTTGCTTCTTTTTAAAGATAATTTTATTTCATCTTCTTGCAACCCTTTATCTAATGGTATAATTATCCCTACTCCACATAAGACTGATATATATGTTGTTGCCCATTCATATGTATTATTTCCTATAACAGCAATTTTTTTACCTTGCAATCCCATTTCTATTAGGCCTGTTCCCAATTCTTCTATATCTTTTTTAAATTGCTTATAAGTAATTTTGGTGTATTTTCCTTCCTTTTTTTCTTTGTTTTTTACAATAAACGCTTCCTTATCTCCATATTTTTCTACTGCCTTATTAATGTATTCTCTTATTGTATCAAATTTTTCTGCTGGATATATTTTTTCTAATCTTTTCATATTCCAATCTCTCCTATTATATTTTAAAATTTTTTCAAAAAGGCTTTTTCAACATATAGTTTGTTCACAAAAGATAACACAACATTTTTTAATACATATCCTTCAAATGTAATATCTTTTTCATTTTTGTACTCTTTTCCTGCAAAAACTGCGCTTACGGCATTTTCCAATTCGTTGCAAAAACTGTCATATGCTTTTTCAATAGATACTTTTTTAGTACCAATTTCCATTAGTTTTGCAACATCATTTATACTATATATTTGTTTTAATATGGAAATAACAAATAATTTTGCTATATGTTCTTTATTATATTTTTTATTTACTGTTGAACTCATTATTGAGTTTTTAACGTAATTGTTAATCATTGTTTTAGTAAGTATATGCCCTTCTTTTTCTGCATCTGTATAATTTAATAAATAATTATCTAAATAGCAAATAACTTGATCTATATACAAAGCTATATTGGGTAATTCATTCCATCTTGGTATATGGAAATCTGCTATTGCTTTATTTTCATATTTTATTTCTTTTTCCATAATTACACCCCACGCGTATAATATCATATAAGAAACAACTAGTCAACATATTGACTGGTCATACTAATTGTGATATAGTTTTAAATACTATATAATATATCAATAAAAACTATGGAGG
This sequence comes from uncultured Clostridia bacterium, assembly GCA_934167175.1. GTDB lineage: Bacteria > Bacillota > Clostridia > TANB77 > CAG-508 > CAKPKF01. The sequence goes on from CAKPKF010000003.1 coordinate 37,192, forward strand.
TGTTAATGTGAAAAGAACGAAATTAGCTGATAGAATTTTGCCAACTTATTCAAAAGGAGAAGAAATTTTTAATATGACTTCACATATTGTAGGAGGCACTTTAGGAATTGTAGCACTTGTTTTGTGTATTATATTTTCTGCAATTCATGGTAATAGTTATGCAGTTGTTAGCAGTGCAATATATGGTTCATGCATGATATTACTATATACAATGTCTAGTATTTATCATGGTTTGAGTCCTGTAAAACATACCAAAGCAAAAAAAGTTTTCCAAATATTAGATCATTGTTCTATTTTTTTATTGATAGCTGGTTCATATACTCCTTTTGCTCTATGTACTATTAGAGAATTTGATACCGCTACTGGTTGGTGGATTTTTGGAGTTATTTGGCTAGTAACTGCTTTAGGCATAACTTTAAATTCAATTGATATAAAAAAGTTTAAGTTATTCTCTATGTTATGTTATTTATTAATGGGATGGTGCATTATTGTAAAAATCCATTTATTGCCTGAACTATTAGGTCTTCCAGGATTTATTCTTTTACTTTCAGGTGGAATTTCTTATACTATTGGGGCCATATTGTATGGCATTGGAAAAAAACATAAATACATACATTCCGTATTCCATTTATTTATATTACTAGGAAGTTTGTTACATTTTTTCTGTATATTATTTTACGTTATATAAATAACTTAATTTCATTAAATACATTTTTTACTATAAGAACAAATCTGAAGGCTGAAAAATTCCAGATTTGTTCTACTTTTTGCTTCTTTGGAAATTAAAAATTTCAATAAATTTGTTCAATCGAAGAAAATTATTTTATAAGTTTTCTCTATAATAAAAAAGAAAATGCGAGAGAATTTAAAAAATTCTCTCGCTTCCAGTATTACATATGTTTGTACATAGCTTTTATATCAATTATTATAATTTTTATTTTGACATTTCTATTGTTTTTGGTAATGACAATACAGCAAAATAATCAGTTTTTGAATCTCTGTCGTTATTTTGTAAAGGACTTACTATAACTTCTCCTCTAGAGTATTTAAACACATGTAATTCTATTTTTGAATTACCGTTACTAGATGATTTTAGTTTGTCTAACTCTGATAAGACATGATTAACTTTCCCTGGAAATCTTTTTACGAATTCCTCTAATTTTCTTTGAGCCTTTTGGCTAATTACAAATTGATTTAATATCTCTGCACTTCTTAACATATTTTTTACCTCCTCAAAAAATTATTTTTTAAAGATTTTAAAATTTGAGTGTGATGATTATTATATTACTTTTTGTTATTCATGTCAATACCTTTTTTCATTTTTTTCATTTTTTTATTTTTTCAAAGAAAAATCCTCTACAATATGTAGAGGATAAGTAAAACTATTTAACAAAAATGTAATTTATTTATTCAACTATTTTAAATGTGATGGAACTATCTTCCAGTCTTCTGCATATTCCTTAATAGTACGATCTATTGAAAATACTGCAGAAGAAAAGATGTTTATAAGTTGTTTTTTAGCAAAGTTATCAGGAGTATTAAAATACTCATAATATGCTTTCATTTTAATATTCATATAGCTTTCGAAATCTTTTAATACAAAAAATTCATCGGCTGTAGAATCTCCAACTTGATACAATAAAGAATTATATAATTCGTGTGCATTAAATTGATTTAACATATCTACTGCTCTTTTCAAATCATAATTATTTGAATATATCACAAGTGGATTATATCCATCTTTTCTAGCTGACACTAATTCTTTATATTCTGCACCAAACAAAAAGTTATTTTCATAACCAGCTTCTTTAAATATTTCAATATTAGCTCCATCATTTGTTCCAAGTGTAACTGCACCGTTCATCATAAACTTCATATTACCAGTTCCTGATGCTTCTTTTCCAGCAGTAGATATTTGTTCTGATATATCGGCTGCTGGGTAAAGTACTTCACCATAGCTTGTATTAAAATTAGATATAAAAACAAATTGTAAATATTGATTTACCTCTGGATCATTATTTATAAGATCTTGCAAATCTTTTGCAACTTTTATAACTAATTTAGCTAATCTATAACCTGGAGCAGCTTTTCCGCCCATAATAGATACAACTGGTTTAATTCTAGATTTATCAATTCTATTTTCTTTTATTTGCATATAATACGCATATATACTAAAAAGATTTAATAATTGACGTTTATATAAGTGAATGCGTTTTACTTGGATATCAAACAATGCATTAGGATTAAGTTTTATTCCTTCATGTTTATAAATATAATCAACACATTTTAGCTTTGCATTATATTTTATATTCATAAATTCTGGAATTATTCTTGGCTCATTTGCTTTTGGCATTAATTCAGAAATTTTCTCAAAATTCATAATCCAATCATCAGAACCTAGATTTCTTGTTATGAAATCTGCTAATTTTTTATTAGAAAGAAGCAACCAGCGACGATGAGTTACACCATTTGTGTGATTAGTAAATCTTTCTGGATATAGTTCATACCATTGTTTTAATGTTTCATTTTTTAAAATATAAGTATGAATTTTAGCAACACCATTAACTTGATTTGAATTTTCTACTGCAATATTTGCCATGTGTATTACATTATCTAAAATAAATTGATATTTAGAAATTGTGTTCCAATCTCTTCCATTTGCAATTTTTTCAATAAACTTTCTGTTTAAAAAATCAATTGTATTAAATAAATCTGGTAATACAGCTTTTAATAGACTACTATTTACTTTTTCAAGTGCTTCGGATAATACTGTATGATTTGTATATTTAAAAGTTTTTCTTACAACTTCTAAAGATTCTTCATGCGAAAGTTTTTCTTGTTCTCTTAGATATTTGTATAACACAGGTATTGCCATTACAGGATGAGTATCATTTAATTGTACTGCATAATATTTATCAAATTCTCTAATATCACGATTATAGCGTTTGCAAGTATTAATCATATCCATTATTGATGCATATACTAATAAATATTCTTGTTTTATTCGCAAGATTTTACCATCATCATAAGTATCATCTGGATATAAATTTTTGGTAATTTCTCCATTTGGTTCTGATTGCCATACTCTAAGAGTATTAATATTCTTAGTATGATATCCAAAAATAGGAATGTCATATGGTACAGCCCAAACTAATTCATCCGCAAATTTTACTAAAATTTTTTCATCTTCTCTACGTACACTCCATGGTTCTTCACCATTTTCAAGCCAAGTATCTGGCAATTCGGTTTGCATATCTTTATCAAATGCTTGCTTAAAAAAGCCATCGCGATGTCTTAGTCCATAACCTTTCATTGGTAAATCATGTGTTGCAGCAGCATCTATAAAACAAGCAGCTAGTCTACCTAAACCACCATTCCCAAGATTTTGCTCTGGAATATCATCGAATTTATTTGAATTAAATCCATGTTCTCCAAGATATTTAACAACATCATTATAAATACCCAAAGCAAGCAAATTATTTGAGATTGCACGTCCCAATAACCATTCCATTGAAATGTAAGAAACTTGTTTTCCTTGTTCATATAATTTTTGTGTATTTTTCCAGTTATCATCATTTAAATCAAGTACTATTTTACCTACTATATTGTTAATTTCTGAAGGCGTACAGTTTCTTAGGTCTTTTCCTTGAGTTGATAAACTAAACAATTCATAATATTTTTTAATGAAGTCAGTATTTAACATATAACTACACTCTCCTTAAAAATAATATATGATTTGTTAAATAGTTTTAATTAATATACTTTAATATAAAGTTTATTAAATTGGAAAAATAAATTACAGAATAAGTATACCATTACTTTACACATTATTCAACAAAAAACGACATAAAAATCAATAAATTTGATTTTTTTATTTATTGCTTTACTTATTGTATACGTAAAAATCTTCTGTTTTTCTTAAAAAAATACTAATTAAAAGTTGTGATAACCTTTAATTAGTATTTTTCTTTTATTCTTCCCAATTGTGATATATTTCTGAAACATCATCTAAATCTTCTAATTTGTCTATTAATCTTTGCATTTTTTCTGAACTTTTTTCATCTAATGAAACATATGTTGTAGGAACCATTTGTACTGATGCTTCTAAGAATTCTATCCCTTCTTTTTCAAGTGCTTCTCTTACTTCTGAAAAACTAGCTGGTTCTACTGTTATCTCATAGCACTCTTCTTCTGATTCAAAATCTTCTGCTCCTGCTTCTAATGCAAGCATCATTAATTCTTCTTCTGTAAATTTTGAACCTTCTTTTTCTATAACTATTACACCTTTTTTATTAAAAAGATATGATACGCAACCTGTAGTTCCTAGATTTCCTCCTGCCTTATCAAATACATGTCTAACATCTGCAGCAGTTCTATTTCTGTTATCTGTTGCAGCTTGAACTATTACTGCTACACCATTTGGTCCATACCCTTCATATACTACTTCTTCGTAATTTTCACTATTTGCACTTCCTGCTGCTTTTTTAATTGCATTGTTAATTGTATCATTTGGCATATTAGCTGCCTTGCATTTTGCTATTACATCTTTTAATTTGGAATTTCCAGCTGGATCTGGCCCACCTTGTTTTACTGCTATTAATAATTCTCTTCCCAATTTAGTAAATATTTTTCCGTCTTGCAGCATCTGCTTTACCTTTTTTTGCTGCTATATTATGCCATTTGCTATGTCCTGACATGGTTAATTCCTCCTTTTTATATTTTTAAAATTCTTTTTTATTGTAACATATTTCTGGGTATTTGTGTAGTATTTTTTCTAAATATATTTATAACTCTTGTTTTTTACAGTTTTTATTAGCATTTTTTCTCAATTTCTTTATATCTCTTTATTTTCATAGTAGAACTTTTTTCAAATTCGCCTTCTTTTATTTCTAAACTTTTTACTGCCTTATATGATTCTAATTTTTTGTTTTCAATTTTTATTTTTTCCCATATAATATTATAGATTTCATCTTTAGTTTTTTCGCCATGTATTTCTTTTATTTTGTCATAATCTGGAATTACTCTTGCAGTAATAATTAATTCTTTATTTTCTTTTTTACTGTCTTTTTCAGTTTTTTTACCATACACCATAGATTCTCTTATTTCATCAACTTTATCTAGCAACATTTCTATTTCTTCTGGATATATATTTTTCCCATTTTGAGTAACTATTACATTTTTACTACGCCCTGTTATATATACGTATCCCTCTTTATCCATGTATCCTAAGTCACCTGAATGGAAATATCCATCACTATCTATTACTTTTTTAGTTTCTTCTTCATTCTCATAATACCCAATCATCAAAGTTGGAGATTTAATTAGTATTTCTCCTTCTCCGTTTTCATTTGGATTATCTATTTTTATATCTGCCTGAACTATTGGCTTTCCTACTGAACCAATACATGTTTTATACTCTGGTGTTAGTGCAGATATAGGAGCAGTTTCTGTTAACCCATATCCTTGCAAGAAAGTTATTCCAATTCCTTCTAGCCATTCTCCTACAGTCTTATCTATTGGAGCAGCTGCTGAAACTACTATCCTTAGTTTTCCTCCCAATCCATCGTATATATCTTTGAACACGTTCTTTTTTATATCTACTCCTGCTAATTTTAGTGTGTTTGTTACTTGTATCATAGATTTTACTATTTTTTCTTTTTTATTTTTTACTATTTTTTCATTTATTTTTTTATATAAATTTTCAACTAGCAATGGAACTGTCAATATCGCTGTTGGATTAGCCTCTTGTAAATTTGGAACTATGTATCTTAATCCTTCGCATACAGCAACAGATGCCCCTTGGCATAGTGGATATAAAAATCCTATTGTTGACTCATAGCAATGGTGTAATGGCAACACTGAAAACATTCTATCTGTGGGATAAAACCTAACATATGCTGTTACTGCATTTATATTTTCAGCTAAATTTCTGTTATTTAGCATAACTCCTTTTGCATTTGACGTAGTTCCAGATGTAAAGAATAATATTTTGAATTCTTCTGGATCTATTTCTATATTTTCGAAACTATTATCTCCTGAAGCAACTATTTTCTTTCCTTCTTTTATCAAATAATTTAATCCTACATCTTTTCCGTTTAAGGGATTATCTGATTTCATTTCTATATAATATTCAACTTCTGGTATTTTTTCTTTTATTACTTTAATGTCATTCGCCTTTTTAGAAGAATATATTATTGCAGATGCTTTTGATCTTCTTACAATATTTTCTAATTCATTTATTGGTAATTCTCTATCTGTTGGAACTGCTATTCCGACACCACAAAGCATAGCCATATATGATACATACCATCCATATTGCGTTTCCCCAATAATTATAACTCTTTTATCTTTTAAGTTTAACTTTTCTATTAATGCTGTTCCCAATCCCCAAACATCTTCTTGAAACTCTTTGTATGTTATTATTTTATATGGTTCTTTATGTGATGGTTTTTCTAGAATACAATCTTCTTTTGGATATTTTTTTGCATTTTCCATAAACGCTTCTTTTATTGTTTTATAATGTGTTCTATCTTCGTATGGTGTGTTTCTTTTTTGTTTTGTATTCTTTTTCTGCAATTTTTCATAATCAATATCTTCTAAATTTTCTACTACATTGACATTCATCTTTCTAAAATTTATTTTTGGCATTTTAAAGTCTCTTATACTCATATTCATTCTCCACCTTCTATAATTTAATATAATTTTTTTACAATTCTATCATACTTTTAAAATTATTGCCAATTTTATACCAATTAGTCAGTTAACTAATCCAACATCAATTTATATGTTTTTAATATCCATTTTTCTAAATACTATAAAAGCCGGTGTTATAATTAGAATGAAATATATTAAAAAACCATAAAATTAGTTTTATTGTTGTTGCTTTTCCTGCACCATTTAGTCCTATAAAACCTAATATATCTCCTTTTTTTACTTCTAATGATACATTTTTTAGTATTTGCTTTTTACCAAAACTCTTGCATAAATTTTCGCATTTTAAAATTAAATCACTTATTTTTTATACTATTCCTTTCTATACTTTTTATATTTTTTATTGTCTTTCACTCAAATTTTTCTTTATTCTGCACGGATTTCCAAAAGCAATAACATTTGATGGTATATCTTTAGTAACAACACTTCCTGCTCCTATAGTTACATTATCTCCTATTGTAACGCCTGGTAGTACAACTGTATTTCCACCAATCCATACATTATTTCCAATTTTTATTGGTTTTGCATATTCTATTCCCTTATTTCTTTCTTCTATATTAATTGGATGTCCTGCTGTATAAAATCCGCAATTAGGAGCTATAAAAACATTTTCTCCAAATTCTACTTTAGCTGCATCAAGTATTACTAAATTATGATTTGCATAAAAATTCTCACCTATTTCAATATTGTAACCATAGTCACAGAAAAATGGCTGTTCTATAAGAAAATTCTTTTCTGTTTTTCCTAACAATTTTTCTATAATATTCCTTCTTGTTTCAATTTCTGACGGTCTTGTTTTATTGTATTCATAGCAAATATCTTTAGCATACATCCTTTCTTCTATTAGTTCTTTATCATAATTTGGATTGTACATTAGTCCATTTTTTACTTTTTCTTTTTCTGTCATTATATAATTCCTCCTTTTATTTTTTTGTTTCATCTTTTACATTATAATAGCTATTTTTTATCAATGTCAAATTAATATTTTATTAAGACTCAAAAGATAATTTGTTTTTTGTTTTCAGGTTATTTTGCTTTTTGTTATATTTTATTGACGTTATCAAAAAATATATTATATCTATTACTTTAAACTCTAGTATAGTGCTTAATTCAAAATCAATGCTATTTCTTGTTACGTACACTGGCTCTATTATATATTTATAATTAGATTCATTATATATTTTTATATTATTTGAAAGTATATATGAAACTGCTGATGAAATTGCTACTACTATAAATGATGTTAATATTACATTTGGTGTACCTATTTGTAAATTCATATTATATTGTATTATTTTTAAATTTAGTCTCTTTATATTTTTTATACCCTTTCTAGAAAATATAATCCCGTTTTCTATTTTTTCATAACTCTTTTTACTTTTTTCATATAATTTTTTGAATTTATTATTATCTATATATCCTATATTTATTTTAAATTTTCCTATTATATATATTTCTATTTTACATATTATATTTTTTTTTACTTTTTTATAATTATTTGATATTTTTAATTTCTCTATGTTTATTCTCACTGTGGATACTATTGTTATTAAAACTATTATGCAAATAAATATTACTATTCCAAATAAAAATAAAGCTAATATCATAATAAAACTCCTTCTTATTTTTTGATATTAGCTTTTCCATTTTTTTACTTTCTAAACATTTTTTAACCTTTTTTTGCTTTTTCCACTATTATGTCTCCAAATAAATCCTCTTGTGTAGCTGTAACTTTGCTTCTTCTTGTTAGTTCCAAAAGTCCAGTAAATGCTGTAACTATTTCTACTTTTTTGCATTTTTCCTTTGGAAATACATTGCTAAAAACAAATTTAGAATTTTTAACAATTTCCCTAAGCATTTGTTTTACTTTACTTGCCACAGTGTATGTGTCTGTTATTGCTATTTTTTCTATATTTTCTGCATTCTTATTTAATTTTTCTTTATTCCTATTTATAAGTTTTTCATAATACTCTGGAATTACTTCTTTTGAATATTCTTTTTGTAATTCCTGTTTTGGTAATTCTATATCCTCTTGCAATTTATAAAATCTCTTAGAAAAGATTTGAAAATTTTGTTTTAATAATTTTGAAACTTCTTTATATCTTTTATAGTCTATAATTCTTTGGATTAATTCTTCTTCTGATAATTCTTCTTCCTCTTCTGGTTGTTTTGGCAATAGACTCTTAGATTTTATATATACTAATGTAGAAGCCATTACTAGGAACTCACTTGCTATTTCTAAATTTAATACTTCCATTTGATTTAAGTATTCTATATATTGATCTGTTATTTCACTTATCTTTATATCATATATATCCATTTTGTTTTTGTCTATTAAATAACATAACAAGTCTAATGGTCCTTCAAAGTTATCTATTTTTATTTCATATTTTTTTGTTTGTAATGTTAATATTTTTTGCATTTTATTCCTCCATAGCATGTTGTATTGCTTCTTGAGTATACCCCTTTTTTATTAAGTATGATTTTATTTCGTCTTTTTCTAGACAGTTTTCTTTTTTATTCACTATTTTGGTAGCTGAATTTATTTCATATTCTAGTAATTCATCCTTATTTTCGTATATGTAATCTTCTAATATATTTTTTGATATACCCTTACTATATAATTTATATTTTATTTCCTTTAAAGACAGTGTTTTTAAAGCTACAAATTCTTCTATTGCCCTTTTTATGTATTTTTTATCATCTAAATACCCAGCCTCTATTAAATAATTTATTATATCTTCTAGCATATCGTTTTCTATTGTATTTTCAAACTTTTTTCTTACTTCATATTCTGTTCTTTTTTTATACATTATGTAATTAAACACTTTTGATTTTTGTTTATCAAACTCTTCTACTGAATACATATTTTACCTTTCTTCTAATCTTCTTTTTCTTCTGCTTCGTCAATTAGGCTTTTTTCAAAAGCTTGTTCAAAGTTTTCTCTAATTTTTCCTTCTACCTCTTCTAGCATTTCTGGATTTTCACGTAAATATTTCTTTACATTTTCTCTACCTTGGCCAATTCTAGTTCCATTGTAACTAAACCATGAACCGCTTTTTTCTATTATATCTAAATTAACTCCCATATCTAGAATATTTCCTTCTTTTGATATTCCTTTTCCATATACAATGTCAAATTCTGCTTCTCTAAATGGTGGTGCTACTTTATTTTTTATAATTTTTACTCTTGCTCTATTTCCTACAAATTCTCCATCTTGTTTTATATTTTCAATTTTTCTTATATCTAACCTTACTGATGAATAAAATTTAAGTGCTCTTCCCCCTGGTGTTGTTTCTGGGTTTCCAAACATAACACCTACTTTTTCTCTTAATTGGTTTATAAATATTAATACTGTTTTAGATTTATTTATAACTCCGGCAAGTTTTCTTAATGCTTGTGACATAAGTCGTGCTTGAAGTCCTATATGTGAGTCTCCCATGTCTCCATCTATTTCTGCTTTTGGAACTAATGCTGCAACAGAATCTACAACAATTACATCTAAAGCTCCACTTCTTATTAATGATTCTGTTATTTCTAATGCCTGTTCACCTGTATCTGGTTGTGATACTATTAAATTATCTATATCTACACCTAAATGTTTTGCATAAACTGGATCTAATGCATGTTCTGCATCTATAAATGCTGCTTCTCCATTCATTTTCTGTGCTTCTGCTATTATGTGTAAAGCTAATGTTGTTTTTCCAGAAGATTCTGGTCCAAATATTTCTATTATTCTTCCTCTAGGAACTCCTCCTATTCCTAAAGCTATATCTAAACTTAAAGCACCTGTTGGAATACTTTCTATTTCCATTGCCTTAAATTCTCCTAATTTCATAATAGACCCTTTACCAAATTGTTTTTCAATTTGCCCCATAGCCGCTTCTAATGCTTTTCTTTTTTCTTGATTTTCCATTTTTTCTTCCTCCTAAAAGATTATAAAACATTTGTTTGTATTATTATATACTATTTTTTTCTTTTGTCAACACTTTTCAAAACAATTTTGTATAATAAATTATTGCCTGTACCAATCTTCTATATTGTAGAAAATATTATATGTATTTGGATTAATCGTGCCTACTAAACTTGTACTATATGCTATAGTATTTCTATTATAGTATAAACAAATAAATGGAATTTCTGTTTGATATATTTCTATTAATCTGTTATATTTTTCTGCTAATATTTTTTCGTCTTTTATACTAGCTAATTCTGACATAATGCTCTTTGCTTCTTCATTTTCGAAATTGGATAAGTTATTATCTCCAAAATAATTACTTACATCTGGACTAAGAGTTGTATATGTTCCAGTAATAATCATATCGTAATTTTTGTTTTTTAAATAATTTTGATATTGTGCATCTGACACTTTTACTATGTTTATTCTTATTCCAACTTGCTCTAATTGATTTTTTATTAATTCTGCTGCTTGTACTCTTATTGTATTTGATTCATTTACCACTAAATTCAAATTAATTCTTTGTGTTCTATAATTTTCTACTTTTTGCCAATATTTATTTTTAAACTCCCATCCATTGTCTGTTAAAACTTTTTTTGTTTGCTCTGGATTGTATCCTGATGTTACTTTTTCTACATTATATAACCAACTTCCAAAATCGGTTGGAAACTCTGAAACATAATATTTACTGTTGGAAACACTTGATGCTATATTTGTTTTATCTAATGAATAATTTATGGCTCTTCTTATCTCTGTTCTTGAAAGCAATGGGCTTTGTGTGTTCATTGCAATATAGTCAAATTCTCTTCCTTTATAATCTTTTGTGTTAAATCCTATAGTTCCAACATATTCTTCTATATTTAAATTATTTGTTGTTATCAAATCTAAATTACCTATTTTAAATGCATTATATACTTCACCCATTGCAGAATATGTGTTAATTGTAATTTTCTCTATTCTTGCATTTTTATTTTCTATATTCCACCATTTTTTATTTTTGCTTAAAGTTATAACTCCGTTTTCATTTCCCGTTATTTGATACATCCCTGTTCCTACTGGATTATTGTTTCTTTCACTATCTGCAAAATTTTCGTCTACATAATAGTGTTCTGCTAATATAGGAAAAATCAAATTATATTCGAAAAAAGGTATTTGTCTATCAAGGTTTAACTTTATTGTATAATCATCTATAACCTCTACACTTACAATATCTTGAACATTGTAGGAATATATTGAATTATTTGTTTTTAATTTATCTATTGTAAATGCAATATCGTTTGATTTAAGTGGAATATCATCTTGCCATTTTATATCATCTCTTATTTTTATTAAATATGATGTTTCATCAACTACAGACCATTCTTTTGCAATGCATGGTTCTGGTTTGTAATTCTCATTTAGAGTAACTAATGGTTCGTATATTAATTTTGATATATCTTGCACATTTTTATTTTTACTTAAAATTGGATTTAGTGTATCTAAACCTACTATTGGTATTCTCATTTCTTTTATTATGTTCGTATCTGCTATTTCTGTTTCTTGTACATTGTTAGTATCTTTATTTTTGTCCTTATTATAAATTATATAAACTGCATATACGATTAATACTGCTACAATAGCAAAAAATATGTATTTTATTATATTTGATTTCACTTATTTCACCTCTCGTTTATAATACATTAAATCCTTAAAAGTTTCAATAGAAATTTTTCTTTTATCATAATTTATTATAATAGAAAAAGGAAGCACTAAATTTAAGTACTCCCTTATTTTTATTTTCAAAAGTTAATTGTTTTATTTTCTAGATTCAACTAAAATTTTTATTCCAGTTCTGTCTTCTCCTTCAACCTCAACTTCTGCAAAAGCTGGTATGCAAACTAAGTCTACTCCTGTTGGAGCAACAAATCCCCTAGCTATTGCAACAGCTTTTATTGCTTGATTCAATGCTCCTGCACCTATTGCTTGCATCTCTGCCTTATTACTTTCTTTTACTAAACCAGCAATTGCACCTGCTACTGAATTTGGATTTGATTTTGATGAAATTTTTAAAACTTCCATTTTTTTGCCTCCTATAATTTAATTTTTGTTTCAACATTTACAAGTATATTTATATTATAGTTTCTTATAATTGTCTAGTATTTTTTGGAAAAAATAGGAAGTTTTCATCTAAATAAATCGCTATATTTCGGCATTTTTTACATATTAATTCTAGTAACTTTTTTCATTCGACATTTTTCATCATCATAATCAAAAATACATCCATTCAATTCACACTCACTATTTGCTAATTTATATTTTTCTGGCAAAGTAGTAACAAATCTTTTTATAGAAGCATTATAATCCATACCTATAACTGATATTTTAGGTCCAGTCATACCTATATCAGTTATATAAGCGGTACCTTTTGGTAAAATTTTTTCATCTGCTGTTTGAACATGAGTATGAGTTCCAAAAAATGCATCTATTTTACCATCCAAATAATATCCCATAGCAATCTTTTCTGCAGTTGCTTCTGCATGGAAATCTAATATTATTATATCTGCTTTTTCTTTTATCTCTTCCAATATATCACTTATTACAATAAATGGGTTCTCTGAAAGCACATTCATATTAGTTCTACCAATCAAATTAATTACTGCTATATTTTTATTTTTACATTTATATATTCCGTATCCTTTTCCAACTACTCCTTTAGGGTAGTTAGCAGGTCTTATTAATTTAGAATCATCTATAAAATTGAATATATCTTTTTTTCCCCATGTATGATTTCCCATTGTAACTACATCTGCTCCTGCCGTTATCATTTTTTTAAAAAGTTTCTCTGTTATTCCCATTCCTCCTGCTGAATTTTCTCCATTTACAATAACAAAATCAATTTTTTCTTCCTTTTTTATTTTTGGTACTATCGTTCTAAATTTTTCTACGCCATCTTCTCCAACAATGTCTCCTACAGCTAATATTTTCAAAATTCAATCATCCTTTCTAAATATGTTTTTTATAAAACATTATTTCTCTGTTTCTATTTTGTTTTCATTTCCATCACTTTTTATTAAAATAGTTCCATTTAAATCTGTTCTATATATTTTTATTCCCATTTTATTCAATCTATCAATTATTACTTGTTTTGGGTGCCCATATTTATTATCTTTTCCAACCGATATTACTGCTATTTCTGGAGATACCTGCTCTAAAAATTTCCTAGAACTACTTGTATTAGAACCGTGGTGCCCGACTTTTAACACATCTGTTTTAGTCCATGTTCTTTCATTTTCATTCTCTGTTTCAGCATCACCCATAAATAGATAACTCTGGTTTCCATATTCCATTCTTATTACTATTGATGATAGATTTAGATTTTTATTGTCTATTTTACTTGACATTACCTCACAGTTTGCATCTGAAACATTAAATTTATCACCAACATTTGGAGCTTCTATGTCTACTCCTTTTTCTAATGCTGCATCCAATACATCTTCAAAAGTTTTAGTATTTGTTTGTATTTTAGGCATATATAATTTTCCTATATCTAATTCTTTTATTACATTGTCAAGTCCTCCAATATGGTCTTCATGTGGATGTGTTCCTATTACATAATCTAATTTAGAAACCCCTTTATCTTTTATAAAATTCACAACTAAATCTCCATCATCATTATTTCCTGCATCTATCAACATTGTTTTGTCTTTATTAATTACAAGAATACTATCTGCTTGACCTACATCTATATAATAAATTTTTAAAAATTCATCATTTGCAACAGTTTTACTAATTGTTGTATTATTCTCTTGTGTGTTTTCTGTTCCATTCATTATTTTAGCAATATCTTCTGATTGAATGCCAAGCGTTACAATTACAATGCTTATTATTATACCTAACACTGATTTTAATATTTTACTATCTTTTTTCATATGTACTCCTTTCATTTTGCCATATAGTTTATTTTAAATTTCCTTTAGTATGTCATTTTTATTATTTGTTCTATATTTTTTTAATGCCTTTTTTAATATATTTGCACCTTTAACATTTTTGTTTGTGCCTATTTTTAGTCCATCATTTACTATTTTATCTAATTCTTCAAAAGATAATTTTATCATGCTTTTTTCTTTATCTGAGTAGATATATGGAATAGGATTTGCTTTTTGATTTTCCTGAATTATTATACATGGTCTATATTTTATACCATTTTTTTTACTATCGCTATAGCAGTCAAATAAATATAGTCTTTTCCCATAATCATTTGGTTTTACAGTTTTTAGAATCTTCTTTAATATTTTAGTATTTTCTATATGTTTTATATTTGGCGATATCCTCTTTTTTAAATCACTATTTTTTATAATATAATCCAAACTATTCTCTAAATTATTATTAGCAGTTTTCTCTTTTATTTCTTCTAATATATAGTCTGTATAGTCATTTTCATTTTTTATATAGCCTATTTTTTGGTCTATTTTTTTATTTTCAACTTTATCGCTTTTTGCCCATTTATTGTTATATCCAAAATATTCTGTCTTAAACCCACCTTTGATATTATATAAATCTTCTGTTATATCTGTGTATATTTCTTTACCATCTATCTTTAAAAGATTATATATATGTTGATTTATCATATTTGTATCATAGTCATTTATTTCCGAATTTATATTCCATTCTTTTAAAAGTGACATATATAAATATGCTAAAGATAAACAAATATGTTCATCTTTAGCTACCATATCATCTAAATTTAATTTTTCATTTTTTGTACTTTCATATATCTTACTCTTGTTATCTTCATTAGCATAATTATACTCTATACTAAAAGATTTATTCTTACACAATTCTATGTAAATATATTTTGCTATTTCTATATTGTTTAAATTTTTAGGCATATTTTGTTTTAAAAGATTCACTAGTTGGTTATATTTCAATGTTTTTTCACATCCAATACTATAGTTTTTTGTCTATCTCTTTTAAAATTACATCATGTGCACTACCTTCAGTAATGCTAATGTTAGAAACTAATGTTAATCTTGCTTTTTCATGTAATTCTGGTATTGTTATTGCACCACAATTACACATCGTTGATTTAATTTTAGCTACTGTTAAAGCTAAATTATCTTTTAAATGTCCTGCATATGGTATATATGAGTCTACACCTTCTTCAAATGAAAGTTTCTTATCTCCTCCCATATCATATCTTTGCCAATTTCTTGCTCTATTAGAACCTTCTCCCCAGTATTCTTTAACATAATTGTTTCCTACTTTTAACACTCTAGTTGGACTTTCATCAAATCTTGCAAAATATCTTCCCATCATTACAAAATCTGCTCCTAATGCTAATGCTATTGTTATATGATGGTCATGTACAATTCCCCCATCTGAGCATACTGGTATGTATATTCCTGTTTCCTCATAATATCTATCTCTTTCAGCAACAACATCTATTAAGCTACTTGCTTGTCCACGTCCGATTCCTTTTGTTTCACGAGTTATACAAATTGAACCTCCACCAACTCCAACTTTTATGAAATCCGCTCCTGCTTCTGCTAAATATCTAAATCCTTCTGCATCAACAACATTTCCTGCTCCTATTTTCAATGAATCTCCATATTTTTCTCTAACAAAATCTATTGTTCTCTTTTGCCATATAGAATATCCATCTGAAGAATCCATACAAATTAAATCAACTCCTGCTTCCACTAATGCAGGTATTCTTTCTTCATAGTCTCTTGTATTTATTCCTGCTCCTACTACATATCTTTTTCTTTCATCTAATAATGAATTTGGATTATTTTTTCTTTCTTCATAATCTCTTCTGAAAACTAAATATTTCAAATTTCCTTCTTTTGAAAGAATTGGTAAACAACTAATTTTATTTTCCCATATAATATCATTTGCTTCTGCTAAAGATATTCCTTCTTCTGAAAAAATAACTTTTTCTTTTGGAGTCATAAAATTGTCTATTGGTTCTTCTCTATTATCTCTTGAAATTCTATAATCTTTATCTGTCACTATTCCTAAAAATTTTCCATTTTTTGTTCCATCATCTGTTACTATTACAGTTGAATGTCCAGTTTTTTCTACAAGTTCTAAAACTTCTTTTAAAGTTGTACCACTTTTTACATTTGAGTCACTTATAACAAAACCTGCTTTATGTTTTTTTACATTTCTAACCATTCTAGCTTGGCTTTCTATTGTTTGTGCACCATATATAAATGCTACTCCACCTTCTCTTGCTAATGCAACACCCATTTCTTCGCCAGAAACTGATTGCATTATAGCTGAAACCATTGGTACATTTGCTGAATATTTTGGTTCTTCTCCTCTTCTAAACTTTACAAGTGGTGTCATTAATGATACATTTGTTGGAATGCATCTTTCATCTGTTAAATTTGGTAATAATAAAAATTCATTGAATGTTCTTGAAATATCATTTAATATTTTTGCCATTTTTACTCCTCCTAAAATTTATTTTATTTAACTAATTCTTTAGTATCTCTTGCAATAACAAGTTCTTCATCTGTTGGAATAATATAAACTTTTACTTTTGAATCTGCTGTTGAAATCTCTCTTTCATCACTTTTTGTATTATTCTTATCTAAATCAATTTTTACACCTAAAAACTCAAGATGTTCACATATTCCTTTTCTTATATTTTTTTGATTTTCACCTATTCCAGCTGTAAACACTATTGCATCCATTCCATGCATTGTTACTGCATATCTAGCAATATATTGTGCTACTAAATAATTATGGTGTTTTATTGTAAGTATTGCTCTTTCATTTCCTTGATCTGCTTGTGCTTCCATATCTCTAAAGTCCTTGTATCCTCCTGAAAGTCCGCATATTCCAGATTCTTTATTTAGTATTTTATTTATTTCTTCTATGCTTAAATTTTCATTTTCCATTAAATAAGTAACAATTGATGGATCTATATCTCCACATCTTGTTCCCATAGGAATTCCAGCAAGTGGTGTTAATCCCATACTAGTATCTTTTGATTTTCCACCTTCAACTGCACAAATACTTGCTCCTTGTCCTAAGTGACAAGTAACTATTTTTAAATCTTCTATTGGTTTTCCCATTAATTCAGCACATCTTCTAGAAACAAATTGATGTGATGTTCCATGGAAACCATATTTTCTTATTCCATATTTTTCATAATATTCATATGGTATAGCATACATATAGTGTTCTTTTGGCATTGTTTGGTGGAAAGCTGTATCGAACACACCAACCATAGGCACTCCTGGCATTACTTTTTGACACGCTTTTATTCCGATTATACCAGCTGGATTGTGAAGTGGTGCAAGAGGTGTACATTCTTTTAATGTTTCTATTACCTCATCTGTTATTAATACTGATTTGTTAAATTTTTCTCCACCATGTACTAATCTATGTCCTATTGCATTTATTTCCTTTAAGTCTTTTATAACTCCATATTCTTCGTGTAATAATTGTTGTAAAACAAACTCAATAGCTCCATCATGTGATTCTACCGGATGTTCTAATACATATTTTTCTCCATTTACTTTATGTGTAACAAAAGAATTATCTTGTCCTATTCTTTCATAATTCCCTTTTGCTAATACTGTTTCATTTTCCATGTTTATTAATTGATATTTAAGTGATGAACTACCACAATTTAATACTAATATTTTCATAAAATTCCTCCATTATTTATTTTCTTGTGCCTGAACTGCTGTTATTGCAACAACTCCAACGATATCTTGACTACTGCACCCTCTTGACAAATCATTAACTGGTTTTGCTATTCCTTGACATAAAGGTCCATATGCTTCTGCTTTTGCTAGTCTTTGCACTAATTTGTATCCTATATTTCCAGCATTTAAGTCTGGGAATATTAATGTGTTAGCTTTGCCTTCAAGTTTGCTTTCTGGTGCTTTTTTTCTTGCAACTTCTGGGATTATTGCACTATCTAATTGTAACTCACCATCAACTATTATATTTGGCTCTTTTTCTTTTACTAACTCTGTTGCTTTTATAACCTTTTCTGTTAATTCTGATTTAGCACTTCCATATGTTGAATACGAAAGCATTGCTACCTTAGATGTTTTTCCGATTAATTGTTCAAAACTTTTACTAGATGAAATCGCTATTTCTGACAGTTTTTCACTATCTGGATTTTCATTTAAACCAGAATCTGAAAAAATAAATACACCATTTTCTCCATATTCACATTCTGGAACTACCATAACAAAAAAAGCTGAAACTAGCTTAGTTCCTTGTGCTGTTTTTAATATTTGTAAAGCTGGTCTTAATGTATCTGCTGTAGAATGTGCTGCTCCTGAAACTAATCCATCTGCTTTTTCTAATTTTAACATCATTGTCCCAAAATATATAGGATTTAGCATTAATTCTTTTGCTTTTTCTAGAGTCATGCCTTTATTTTTTCTTAATTCATAAAGTTCATTTACATATTGTTCAAACTCATTACTTGTTTCTGGCTCTATTATTTTAACATCTGCTATATTTATAGAATTTTGCTTAGCAAGCTCTTTTGTTTTTTCTATATTTCCTATTAAAATAATATTAGCAAAGCCTTCATTTGAAACAATTTCAGCAGCTTTTAATACTCTTGTATCTTCAGCTTCTGGTAAAATAATTGTTTTTATTTCAGACTTTGCTCTTTTTTTCATATTTTCTATGAAAGACATTAACCTTCCTCCTTTATATATCACTGGTATCTATTATAACAGTAATCTCGACAAAAGTATACCTCTTTTTTATTTTTTCTGTTAAATTATTACTCATATTTTAATCGCAATCAATTTATTTGTTTGAAATGTTATTTCTATCAGATAACTCAGTTTTGCTACTTATTTGTCTATATCTAAACTTTTACTTCAATTTTTATATCTTTAAACACTGTTCTACCCTACTTTTTTATATTCTATGTATTGACAAATTTTGATTTTGCTAGTATACTTTTAAGGTGACCTAAATAAATAGTTAAAAAATATGAAATAGATATATACATATCTTAAACAAGGAGGGAATATTATGGCACAACCAAAAAGAAGATGGTCAAAAGCAAGAACTCATCTTAAAAGATCTACATGGAAATTAGATAAACCAAATTATGCTACTTGCCCACAATGTCACGAACCAATTTTACAACACAGAGCTTGTAAAAGCTGTGGTTACTACAATGGTAAAAAAGTAACAGTTGGTAGTCAAGATGAAAATAATTAGTTTTTAAAAATACATTCTTATAAATTAAAGAATGTATTTTTTCTTTATAATTTAAAATTCAAATTTTTCAAAAATAAAAAATTCTATTTTTTTCTCTCTCTTATTTCTTTTATATTATTTCATTTTTAATTAATTATGTATATTTTTTTCCTTATTTGTCATACTAAGATTATAATAATTTTAAAAAAATTTCATAAGCTTTTAATTTTTACACAAAAAATATAATAAGGAGGAATAAATTTGAAAGCAACAGGAGTAGTTAGAAGAATAGATGATTTAGGAAGAATTGTTATTCCAAAAGAAATAAGAAAAACCTTAAGAATAAAAGAAGGAGATCCATTAGAAATTTTTACAGACAAAGAAGGAGAAGTTATATTAAAAAAATATTCACCTATTGGAGAACTTTCTGAATTTGCAACAGGTTATGCTGAAACATTATCTAAAACGACAGGTCATATAGCATGTATAACAGATAAAGATACTGTAATTGCTGTTTCTGGTGGTTCTAAGAAAGAATTTTTGGAACAAAATTTAAGTGAGCAGTTAGAACAAGTTTTAGAAGATAAAGAAGTTTATACTAGTAAAGAAAATAACGATTTATCAATACCTGTTACCAAAAATGATAATAAAGAAAGAAAATATAATTCTCAAGTAATATATCCTATAATATCAGATGGTGATACTATCGGAAGTGTTATATTAATTTCTAAAGATGCTAATACTAAAATGAATGATGTTGAACTAAAAGTAGTTCAATCAGCTGCTAATTTCTTAGGAAGTCAAATGGAAATTTAATTGATTTTAAAAAAATAGGAAAGCTATACCTAAACTTTCCTATTTTTATTTGTTATTCTTCTTGATTATTTTGCCCTCTTCCAGATAAAAATGAAGTTTTATATTTGTCCAATATAAATCCTAAATCTTTTGCAAATTCTTTTAGCATAACTATTTTTATACTTATATCTTTTCCCTTTATATAATCTTCTGTAACTTGTTTTAAATGTTTAATATTTTTCATCTCTGGCTCTATTTCTTTTGTATATTTATTTGCTCTATTTATCATTTTTTCTTTAATTGTAACTATATCTTCATTTGTTGCACATGATATTCTTTGGAATAGTTGGTATACATCATAATATTTAAATATTGGTATATCCATACACTCTTTATCAAATTTTTCATAGAATTTTTCCATTTTCATAGGAATATTCTTAAATACTTCTTCTGCTTTTTCTTTATACATTTTATCTTTTAATTTTATATTTAGTGATTCAAAATGTTTTAATATTTCATCTATATCTGAATCATCTTTTATAGCTATCATTTCCGCTAGTTCTTCTGATACATTTTTACAATAATCTGAACTCAATGATGCAATGTTCATACCATTTAAGAATACACTTTTAATTGTTTTTATATCATGTTCTATTAATCCCTTTTTTGAGAAATAACTAAAATATGCAAAAAGCTTTGTTATGTCTATTAATCTCAATTTTCCATTTTTTACATCATCTAATACTTGTCCTACTACTCCTGAAAATTGATCATCTGTGATTTTCCAATATTCCTCTGTCAACAATCTTTTATATGCTGGTAATTTATCTGTATCTACTGTATTTATTATTGTTTCCATATCATCTTTAAAAACTTTCATATTGAAAATTCTTGTTCTTATATATATTTCTATGAATTTAAAGAATCTGTATTCAGATTTGAAATTATAATAATAATTATTATCAAATTCTTTTATATAAAATTGTCTATTATCCATTAAGACTCTTGAAGATACTAATAATGATTTATATTCTTCGTTATTTTCTATATTTACAAATTTGTCTTTTGTTATTTTTCCTGCTTTTATTTCAAATGATATAGCAATTGTGAATATAAGCATTGTTTGCATTACACGATTGTTTGTATTTGGATAATATTTATTAACCATTTCAAATATTTTCTTAAAATCATTTAATGCATGTTTAAGTATTCTTAAATTCCTTGTTCCACTTTTATTGAATGTAGATATAATAAATTTGGTATTTTCACGTAAAAATCTAATTAAGTCTGTATTATTTTCATATCTCATTAATAATCCATTTATTATATAGCTAAATTCTGGTGCATATTCAAATGTTTCACCTATCAGTTTCTCTTTTATTCGCTCATAATCATTAGCTTTATCAAATACATATTCGATTTTATCTTGTATTTTTTCTACTATTGGTTTTTCAGTTTTAGATAGTGCTCCTTCTTTATCTAATAAATATGTTGCTATAAATGTTTTCATTTCCAAATTACTACTTTTTAATTTAGTTGATAATTCTTTTTCATTACATATTATTATTGTTTTTATGTGATCATGTTCTACGAAGTTATTTATATATCCTAATATATCTATAACATCAACATTTGCTCTTTCTAAATCATCAAAGCATAAAACTTTATCATCTGTGGTAAAGAAATTGCCATAATCTATTCTATCTCCATTTTGAGTTACTCCAAATAAGTTCGCCATATCTAATCCTGTTTTTGCATATTCTGGTATATTGGTTTGATTATGAGCATTCATATATTTTTTTAAATTTTTATCCATCAATTGTGTCGTTTCAATAAATATTTTTTTACTTATTTCTTCTAGGTTTGAAATTCCATATAAAGACATGTATATTGTTGTATATTTTTTACCATTTAATTGCATTGTCTCTATTTTATTTCTTATTTTGTTTTCCCAAAAGTATGTCTTTCCGCTTCCCCATTCTCCATTTAGCATAATTGCATAATCAGTATAATCTGACCTAACATAGTCTAATATGCTTTCTACTAATTCTTCCATTTTTCCTCTTCCTTTCATTAATCTTTTGCTATAGTAAGTATATCAACTGTTTTGCACCCTGCTTCTATTAGTTTTTTGCTACATTCTCCTACAGTACTTCCTGTTGTAAAAATGTCATCTAATATTAGTATTTTCTTGCCTATTATTTTTTCTATATTTTTTACTTTATATGCATCTTTTACATTTTTTTCTCTTTGTAATTTGCTTAGTTCACTTTGCGGTTTTATATTTTTTATTTTTACTATTGCATTATTATTTATTGTTATCTCTTTTATGTTTTTTTGTAGTTCCTTTGCTATTAAATAGCTTTGATTATATCCTCTTTGCTTTTCCCTTTGCTTATGTATCGGAACTGGAATTATTATATCATACTTTTTTAATCTTACACATATTTTTTTATTTTGTAAAATAATATGTGCAAACATTTTATATAAATATGCCTGATTATTAAATTTATAATCTATGATTTTCTTCCTAATTA
This sequence comes from uncultured Clostridia bacterium, assembly GCA_934167175.1. Lineage (GTDB taxonomy): Bacteria > Bacillota > Clostridia > TANB77 > CAG-508 > CAKPKF01. Next base: position 60,367 of record CAKPKF010000003.1, read on the forward strand.
TTCCCTCATATTTACACATATAAATATGCTTTTGAAAATATTTTTCTTTTCCATATTTTTTTATATTACATTTTAAATTATCTTTAATTTTTATATAACATTTTTTACAAATATATTCTTCATTTATCTTTCCACAAATTCCGCATACATTTGGATAAATTATATTAAGAATATTCTCTTTTAAATTCAAACCTTCTCCTTACTAAAGTAAGCTACTTTATAATTTCAATTTATACACTAAACCGTGTATTTCTTTTTCTACTATCTGAATTTTGAATCATATATTCTACTATTTTTGGATTTCCTACAATTATGAGTAATTTTTTTGCTCTTGTTAATGCTGTATATAACAAGTTACGAGTCAAAAGCATTGGTGCAACTTGAGGTATTGCTAATATTACTACATCAAATTCACTTCCGTTGTGCTTTATGTATAGTTATTCCATAGCTATGCTCTATTTGGTCTAATTCTGAAAATGGATACCATGTAACTTTTCCATCATCGAATTTTATTTTTACAAACTTTTCTATATCATCTATTTTGTCTATTCTTCCAAGTTCGCCATTAAAAACTCCTGTACCATTTTCATATTCTGGTTCATGTTTTTCCCAAAATAAATCATAATTATTTTTTATTTGCATAACTTTGTCGCCTTCTCTAAAAGTTATACTACCACTCACTTTTTCTTTTTTTAAAGATGATTTTGGATTCATTGCATTTTGTAATGCTTTGTTTAATTCTTTGGTTCCTAAGATTCCTTTCTTAGTTGGCGTAAGTATCTGCATATTACTAAAGAAATCATAATTTCCAAAATTTTGCAATCTTCCATTACATAATGAAATAATCTGTGCTAACATCTTTTCTTGTACATTTTCTTTTATGAAAAAGAAATCTTGGTTTGTTTCTTGTGAATTTTCTGTAATAAATTTTTTTCCATTATTAACATTGTGAGCATTTAATATTATTTTACTTTTAGCAGCTTGTCTGAATATTTTATCTAATACTACTGTTTCTACAACTTCTGATTCTATTAAATCTTTCAGTATACTTCCCGGACCAACAGAAGGTAATTGATCCACATCTCCTACTAATATTAGTTTTGTCCCTTGATATAATGCTTTAACTAAATAATTCATTAAAAATAAATCCACCATAGAAACCTCATCTATTATAATCACATCACAGTCTAATGGTGCTATGTCGTATTCAGTATTTATAGCATTTCCTTCTTCCTCTATTTTACCTATTTCCAAAAGTCTATGTAATGTTTTTGCTTCTTCTCCTGTAGTTTCTGTCATTTTCTTTGCTGCTCTTCCTGTAGGTGCACATAATAATGTTTTTTTACCATGTATTTTGTACATCTCGATTATAGTTTTTATTATTGTTGTTTTGCCAGTTCCTGGCCCACCTGTTACTATACAAACATTATTATCATTTACTTCTTTTATTGCTTCTTTTTGTTTTTCTGATAATGTTATACATGAGTTTTTTTCTATTTTTTTTAGTTCCGAATCTATTTTCTTTATTTTTTTTATGTTTTTTGAGTTTTGCAATATTTTTATTTTTTCGGCTATATTAGTTTCTGCTTTAAAAAAACTATATAAATATACCCATTCTTCATTTTCTCTTTTTTCTATTATTACATCTTTATTTATATTTAGATTTATTAATTCATTCTCTACATTTTCTATATCTACTTCCAATAAATTAGAAACAAAATTTATAACATTTTCTTTTATTGCACATGTATGTCCATTATAACTAGATAATAATAAACTATACTTTATTCCGCTTTTTACTCTTCTCTCATTATCATATGCAATTCCCAGTTCCATTGCCATTTTATCTATTTGTTTAAAATCCACTCCTCTAACGATTTCCAATAGAATATATGGATCAGATTTTATCTCTTCTATTGCATTTGCACCTAATGCTTTATATATTTTTTTTGCATTATTGGGTCCTATTGAAAATTTTTCTAAAAATCCAACTATTTGCCATAAACTCCAATTCTCATTAAAACTTTCTGACATTTCTATTGCCTTTTTTTCGGTTATTCCTCTTATTTTTACTAGTTTTTTTGGTTCATATTTTAATATGTTGACAGTATCTTCTCCAAACATATCAACTATTTTTTTAGCTGTTGCTGGTCCAATTCCTTTTATTATTCCGTTACTTAAATATTTCTCTAACCCATCTAATGTATCTGGCATTACTTTTTCAAAAGTATCAATTTTAAATTGTCTTCCATATTCTTGATGTGTTACAAATTTTCCGATTATTTTTAGTATATCACCTGAATTTATGAATGGTAAATACCCAACTACTGTATAAACTTCTTCATCTGTTTCTAATGTTGCTATTGTATAACTATTTACTTCATTTTGATAAATTATATCTTTGATTTGTCCTTTAAGTTCCATTTATTTTTATACCTTCTTACTCATTTTCTTTCTCAAATTATAGCATGGTGAAAATAAAAACTCAATAGGAAGTGTGTTGAACTTTTATTTCATACGAAAAAAATAGTAAAGCAATATTAAAATATTACTTTACTATTTTTTCTATTTTGCATATTCAATTACTCTTGTTTCTCTAATTAAATTAACTTTTATTTGACCTGGATATTCCATTTCATTTTCAACTCTTTTAGCAATTTCTCTTGACATTAAAGTCATTTCATTATCATCTATTTTGTCTGGTTTTACAATTATTCTTATTTCTCTACCAGCTTGAATAGCAAATGATTTTTCAACACCGTCGAATGAATCTGCTATTTCTTCTAGTTTTTCCAATCTCTTTATGTATGCTTCTAATGTTTCTCTTCTTGCTCCTGGTCTTGATGCTGATATAGCATCTGCTGCTTGTACTAATACAGCATCTATTGTTTTTGGTTCAACATCTCCATGGTGTGCTTCTACAGCATTTATTACTAATTCATTTTCTTTATATTTTTTTAGTACATCTACACCAATTTGAACATGCGTACCTTCCATATCATGGTCAAGTGCTTTTCCTATATCATGTAATAATCCTGCTCTTCTTGCTATTTTAGAATCCAATCCTAATTCTTCTGCCATTATTCTTGCTAAATTAGAAACTTCAATTGAATGATTTAGAACATTTTGCCCATAACTTGTTCTGTATCTTAATTTTCCAATTAGTTTTACCAAGTCTGGATTTAATCCTACAACGCCTGTTTCTAATAATGCTCTTTCGCCTTCTTCTTTTATTTTTTCTGCAATTTCTTCCTTCGCCTTTTCTACCATTTCTTCGATTTTAGCTGGATGAATTCTTCCATCATCTATAAGTTTTTCTAGAGCTAATTTAGCAACTTCTCTTCTAAGTGGATCAAATCCTGAGATAATTACAGCTTCTGGTGTATCATCAATTATTAAATCTATACCAGTTAATGTTTCTAAAGCTTTTATATTTCTACCTTCTCTACCTATAATTCTTCCTTTCATATCATCATTTGGAAGAGATACAATTGATACAGTTGTTTCAGATGTATGGTCTGCTGCACATTTTTGTATAGCATAACTAACAATTTCTCTTGCATTTTTGTTTGCATCCTCTTTTGCCTTTTCTTCTAATTCTCTAATAAGAGTAGCTTTTTCTTTTTTTATTTGCTTTTCTACTTCACTTAATAAGTGTTTTTTAGCTTCATCTACTGTTAGTCCTGCAATTCTCTGTAATTCTTGTAGTTGTTTTTCAACTACATCATCTAATTCTTTTTTTCTAACATCAATTTCATTGTGTTTTTTCTCTAAGTCTTTTTCTTTACGTTCATATGTTTCTGAACGTTTTTCTAAAGCTTCTTCTTTTTGTATAATTCTTCTTTCCTGTACTTTTATTTCGCCTCTTCTTTCCTTAATCTCCTTATCTAAATCTGTTCTTGCATTCATAATTTCTTCTTTTGCTTTAAATATTTCTTCTTTTTTTATGTTTTCAGCATCTTTTTTTGCTACTTCTAACATTTTTCTTACTTCTACTTCTGCACTACCTATTTTAGATTCAGCAATTCTTTTTCTAATTGTAATTCCAACTGGTACAAAAATTGCTCCTGAGATTAGAACTGTGGCGATAATGATTATTACTGTCATAATCATACACCTCTTTCTATTTAATTTTCAATGTTCGATAAATATATATAACTAATTCTTTTTTTAGAATATATTTTAACTTACTATCTTATTTTATATGTATTATTGTAAACTGTCAAGTAAGTATTATTATTTTATGTAATTTTTTCACCACAAATTCTTTTCTCTCAAAAAGCTACTACATTTTTAATTCTTTTATTACTTTTGAATAATCTTTCTCAGAAATTATTGCACTTCCACTTACTAATATACTAGCTCCTGCATTTTTTACAAAATCTGCTGTTTCTAAATTTATTCCTCCATCTACTTCAATATCAAAATCTAATAATTGGTTTTCTATATATTTTTTATTTAAATATTCTACTTTTTTTACTGTATCTTTTATAAGTTGCTGTCCACCTTTACCTGGTTCTACTGTCATCACTAAAACTAAATGTATATATGGTAAATACTCTTCTATTTCAGATATATCTGTATTTGGCTTTACAGATATCCCAACTCTTATATTGTGTTCTTTTATTAATTTTATAATATTCATTATTTCATTTTTATTTTTTATAGCTTCTATGTGAAATGTTATTATATTAGGTTTTAATGATATATATTCTAATACATTTTCTTTTACATCATTAACCATTAAATGAATATCTAATGGTAAATTTGATATACTCTTTATTTGCTCTGTGAACCTCATCATTTTTTCTCTTGTATCATTTTTAACAAATTTTCCATCCATAACATCTATATGAAAATAGTCTGTTTTAGCTGTCTCCAAATTATAGAATACTTTTATAGATTCTTCTTCGTTTACAGATAGTATTGATGTTGAAACTTCTACCACTTTTTTCTTTCCTCCCTTTGCTTTAATTCTTGATAAATTTTGCAAAATCTATCATATCTTTCTGTATTAATTTTTTCTTCTTTAATTGCTTCTTTTATACCACAATTTTCTTCTTTTATATGTGTGCATCCTACAAATTCACAATTTTTTATTTCATTTTTCATCTCTTTAAAATATATTGCTAAATTTTTACTTTCTATCTCTTCTATTGAAAATGTTGAAAATCCTGGTGTATCTGCTATATATGTATTTTCGTTAATTTCATATAACTTTGTAGCTGTTGTTGTGTTTTTACCTCTTTTATTTTTTTTGCTTATTTCCCCTTCTTGTGTCATTTCATTTTCAAATATTGCATTTATTAAAGTAGATTTTCCTACTCCTGAATTACCTGAAAATGCATTAATATTATTTTCTAATGTTTTTCGTAATTCTTTTATTCCTGTTTTTGCTTTAGCATCTGTTTCTATAACTACATAACCAATTTTTTCATAAATATTTTTTATTTCTTTAAATTTGTGTTCTTTATCTAAATCTGTTTTATTTAGCACAATTACAGCATTCACTCCTAAATATTCTGCAAATGCTAATTGCTTATCCAACATTAATAAATCTGGTTTTGGATGTTTACTTGATACCACTAATACTAATTGAGATATATTTGCAAGTTTAGGTCTTTTTACATATATCTTTCTTCCTACTACTTCTTCTATTACTGCTTTTTTTTCTTGTTCATTTATCAATTCCAGTTTAACATTATCACCAACAACAGGTTTTATATCACTTTGTTTCAGTTTTCCTCTTGCAGTCGCTTCATATATTGTATTTTCAATCTTTACTCTATATAAATTTGCAATATTTTCTATTATTACTCCTTGCATTGTACCTCCTTTTAGTTAAAAAGAATGGAAAACTCCATTCTTTTTAATCTTAATAACTTTATTCGGCAGTATATGAACTTGTATTACTATAAACTAAAGTATATCCACCATCATTTTTCAAAACTCCATCTATATATACTTTTACTGTTGTTGTTCCTGTTCCTTTTGCATTTCCAGCTGATATTGATGTCTCAGAAGCTTTTACAGATTGCGAATATATTGTATCATCTCCAACTTTAACTTCAAGTTTAACTGTTTTCTCTTTTTTCTCTTCTGTATCGTTTGCTGATGATTTTTCGTATATATCTCCATCTAACAATGATTTTACATTAACTTTAATTGGTACTGTTTTTACTTCTGCCAATTTATTTACAGTAATTGTTATTTCTGTTCCTTTTTCTACTGTTTTTCCTTCTTCTAAACTCTGTTTTATAACAACTCCATTATCTTTAGAAGTATCTTCTGATGTTGTAACAGTAACTGCAAATCCTAGGCTTTGTAATGTTTTCTTAGCTTCTTCTTGAGTTTTACCTATAACACTTGGTACTTTAGATTTCTCAGTTCCTGTGCTTACATGTATTTTCACTGTTTCTCCTGATTTAACTTCCGTATTTGGATTTGTGTCTTGACTTATAACATATCCTTCTTCTACTTTTTTGCTTGTTTCTTCTATTACATCTGGTACTAAATTTAATTCTTCTAATGCTTTTATAGCTTCTTCTTTTGTCATTCCAGATACTTTTGGAACTTTTACTACTTCTTGTCCTTTACTTAATATTACTTTCATTGTAGTTTTTTCTTTTATCTTAAAGTTTTCTGAATATGTTGGATCTTGTGAAATTATATATCCTGCTGGTACTTCATCATCAAATTCCTCTGAAGTAACTTCAAATCGTAAATTTGATTCTTTAACAAGACTTTCCGCTTCTTCTTTTTTCATTCCTACTAAGTTTGGAATTTGAACTTCTTTTACTTTAAAAAGTTCTGTAGCAGCATATGTTATTCCTATTGTTAATATAAATAGTAATATTCCACCTAAAAAGAATGACATTACTTTATGATTTTTTACGAATTTTTTGAACTTTCCTTCTTTTTTATTTCCTGATTCTTCTTCATTTTCAGGTTTATTTGCATTATACATAGTTGGCACTACTTGTGTATTGAAATTGTTTTCTTCATTCGCTATAGTTACAAAATCTCCATCTGGATTTTTCAATGCTAAGCTCAGATCTTTAAGCATTTCACTAGCTGTATTATATCTTAAATTTGCATCTTTTTGCATTGCTTTCATTATTATTTTATTTACTGATCTTGGTATTGCTGGATTCATCTCTATTGGTTCTTTAGGTTGTTCTTGCATATGTTTTAATGCAATTGACACTGGTGTATCTGCGTCAAATGGTACTTTTCCTGTTAACATTTCATACATTACTACACCTAAAGAATATAAATCTGATTTTGCATCTGTATATCCTCCTCTTGCATGTTCTGGCGAAAAATAATGTACAGATCCGATTGTTGTACCAAAAGCTGTTATTGTAGAATTAGAAACTGCTTTTGCTATTCCAAAGTCAGTTACTTTAGCTATTCCATCTTCTGTAATTATTATATTATGTGGTTTTATATCTCTATGTACTATATTGTTTTTATGAGCTGTTTCTAAAGCTGATGCAATTTGTATTGATATATTTACTGCCCATTTCCAAGTTAATATTCCTTCTTCATTTATTATTTGTTTTAATGTTCTTCCTTGTATAAGTTCCATTACTATGTAATATAAATCGCCTTCATTTCCTACATCATATATAGATACTATATTAGGATGTGTAAGACTTGCAGCTGCTTGTGCCTCTATCCTAAACCTTTTAATAAATTCTTCATCTGTTGTGAATTCATCTCTTAATACTTTTATTGCTACAAATCTATTCAAAACATGGCATTTAGCTTTATACACTGTTGCCATACCACCATTTCCTATCTTTTTTATTATTTCGTATCTATTTCCTATCATTTTACCTTCTAAATTCATAAAAAATCGCTCCCTTATAAAAATATACCATTTTGTCTATTTTTTATTATTGTTCTGTGTTGTCCAATATAATAACTGTTATATTGTCATATCCGCCTAAATCATTTGCTCTTTCTATTAATTTTTCATGTGCTACTTCAGTATTTTCTTTTACTATATTATATATTTCATCATCTCTAACCATATTTGTTAATCCATCTGTTGTCATTACTATAATATCGCCTTTCAAAAAACCTCTTACCATTAAATCTGGTTCAACATTAGCATAACATCCTAATGCCCTTGTTATCATGTTCTTTTTAGGATGATTATATGCTTCTTCTCTAGTTATAGTTCCATCTCTTACTAAGTCTTCTACATAACTATGGTCTCTTGTTAATTTTCTTATTATATTTTTTCTTATCCTATATATTCTGCTATCTCCTACATGTCCAATATATGCTCTATTATTATATATTAGACATACTTCTATTGTAGTACCCATTCCTTCTAATTCTTGAATTTCTTTTGATTTATTAAATACTACTGTATTAGCATATTGTATAGAATTTTTTATTAATTCTAACATTTCTTCTTTATTATTTAATTCAATTTTTTCTATATTATTGTTTATGTATTCTTTTACAGAAACACTTGCTAGAGAACTTGCTACTTCTCCTCCTTTGTATCCTCCCATTCCATCTGCAACTATGAATATTTTATATTTTTCGTTGTCAGACAAAGATATATAATCTTGGTTCATTTCTCTTGCTTTTCCAATGTCTGATTTAGCATAAACTTTCATTAAAATCCACCTCAGCTTTTCAAGTTTTTTCTTCTTAATTGCCCACATGCTGCATCTATATCTGAGCCCAATTCTCTTCTTATTGTAGCAACTATTCCGTTTTTATTAAGATAATCTCTAAATCTTATTATGTTTTCATTTGTACTTTGTGTAAATTTTCCGTTTTCTATTTCATTTATTGGTATTAAATTAACATGACAAAGCATTCCTTTTAGTAGTCTTACCAATTTTTCTGCATCTTTTAAGTTATCATTATCTCCTTTTGCTAAGGCATATTCGAATGAAATCCTTTTATTAGTTTTTTCTATATAATATTTACATGCTTTCATTAATTCTTCTATATTGTAAGCATTGTTTATAGGCATCATTTCACTTCTTTTTTCGTTGGTTGTACTATGTAAAGAAATAGACAATGTACATTGCATTTTTCTGTCTGCTAATTCATATATTTTAGGAACTATTCCGCTTGTTGATATACTTATATGTCTTGCTCCTATATTTAGCCCTTTTTGATTATTTATAATCTTTATAGCATTCATTACATTATCATAATTATCTAATGGTTCACCTATTCCCATAAATACTATATTAGATATTCTAATATTTTCGTCTTTCTGAACAGCTAATATTTGTTCTACTATTTCTCCAGAAGTTAAATTTCTTACAAAAGGTATGCCTGTTGATGCACAAAATTTGCACCCCATTTTGCAACCTACTTGTGAAGATACGCAAATAGTCTTTCCATGTTTGTATTCCATTAACACTGTTTCTATAGCATTTCCATCTAATATGTCAAATAGATATTTTATTGTATTGTCTTTTGATTTCTGTTTTTTTAAAATTTTAAAATTTTCCATTGTAAAATTTTTCTTTAGTTTTTCTCTTAATTCAATTGATAGATTAGTCATTTCATCAAATGTATTTACTTGTGATACATATAGCCATTCAAAAACTTGATTTGCTCTATATGCTTTTTCTCCAAGTTCTATAAATTCTTGCTTTAATTCTTCTAAATCATAATCTTTAATATTTTTCATAAAAAACTCTTTTCAAATTATATTTTTTTCTATTTTACTTTATACCATAAGTTTCAATTTTTTTCAATTACTTTTGTATTTTTCTTTTTTATTCAAAACTCCTTGCTTTTTCTTCAAATGTGTGTTACACTTATCAATAGTCATATTTAATAACAAAACAGGAGGTGCAGTTTTTATGGCAAAATGTTCAGTTTGTGAAAAAACTTTAGGTCATGGAAATAAACTTAGCATTACTCGTTCACATATCAGTAAAAGAACTAGCAGAACTTGGAAACCAAATTTAAGAAGCGTTAAAGTAATGGTAGATGGTCAACCAAAAAGAGTTCATGTATGTGCTAAGTGTTTACGTAACGGAAAAGTTGAAAGAGCTTAATAAAAAAATCAAGTAGGTATTACCTACTTTTTTTCATATGTATTAATCTTTTATTCCAAATATAAATTTTACTATGCCTCTTAGGCATTTAGGCACTTTTTTCACAACTATTGTCATTTTACCACTCTCCTTTTTATTTAACATGCTAACCAAATTAACCCAATTGCTACAATTCCTACTCCAAATATAAATAGCCAACCAGATATAGGAAGTAATAATACTAATAATACTCCAAGCCCTAGTCCAATTAAACACACACCTAAAGTCTTTTTTAAAAGTCCTAACATAATATCTTACCTCCTCTTATTTTATTATATTAAATTTATAAAAAAAGGTGATAATAATGAATTTAAAGAAACAAGAAATAATAGAAATAATTAATACTTTAAATACTACATATCCAGATGCAAAATGTAGTTTAGATTTTACAACTCCATTTGAATTGGTAGTAGCTGTTATGCTTTCTGCTCAATGTACAGATGAACGAGTTAATAAAACTACTCCTACTATCTTTAAAGACTATAAAACTCCAGAAGATTTTGCAAATATAGATATATCTGTATTAGAAAAACTTATTCATCCTTGTGGATTTTATAAGAATAAATCAAAAAATATTATAGCATGTGCAAAAAAAATCGTATCTGATTTTAATGGATGTGTTCCAAATACTATGAATGAATTATTAACATTGCCTGGTATTGGTAGAAAAAGTGCTAATGTTATTTTATTAGAAGTTTTTGGAATAGCTAATGGTGTTGCAGTAGATACACACGCAAAACGATTAGCCAATAGGATTGGTTTTTCAAATGAAACTGCTCCTGAAAAAATTGAAATGGACTTAATTGAATTAATTCCAAATGAATACTTAAAAGATGTAAACCATTTATTCATGTACCATGGTAGAAATATATGTACAGCAAGAAACCCAAAATGCAATAGTTGTCCTATTTATAAATATTGTAAAAATCCATGTATAAATACTAAATAATTAGAAATACTATTTATAAAGAGGTGATATTTTGACAAATATAAATTGTTCTTCTAACTGTGTTTATCAAAAAGATGGTAAATGTTCTTTAGAAAAGGTTTCATCTCAAATTGTAACACCTAATTCAAATTGTGCTTATTTTTTATCTAAAACTAATTCTAGTAAATAGCATTATTTAATTGGGTAGTAAAAAGTAAGTAGTGTTTATTTTATATAAATACTACTTACTTTTTAAATTTGAACTTATACTGGTCTTGTGTCCATTTTCCAATAATCTGGAATATCGGCATAATCATCTAAATTCTCGCAATTAGCATAGCAACCTTCTCCACCACTATTTCTTGTTATTCCTTTTGCTTGCCTATATTCTTCATTCCATAATTGTATTGATTTTCCTTTCAAATTAATACAGTCTACAAATGCATAATCGAACCTTGTTACATTAGGACAATTTGCAAATAAATCCTCTGGAACGCTTGTTAAACTGCTACATTTTGAGAAAGTAAAATTAAAGCTATCTACATTAGGACAATTTGCAAATAAATTTTTTGGAATACTCGTTAGACTACTACACTCCGAAAATGCAAAACCAAAACTCGTTACATCAGGACAATTTGCAAATAAATTTTGAGGTATTTCTTTTAAAGAAGTGTCCCCCCTAAATGAATAAAAAAAGCTTTTTATATTTATAAAACTATTTTTACTTGGCTCTGCTAACTCTATCAAATTTTCACATCCTGCTAATTGCACATGCTTTAATTCTGTTTTTCCCCATTGTATTACTTTTACTAATGCTTTTAACATATTGTTGTTTTGCCAATATTCTGTATATATATTTTCGAATATACCAGTTATTGTTAATGTATACATTCCTTTTTTCTCATACGTATGACTTACATTTTTTACATTTTCGTTTGTCACTTTATCTTCTGTGTCATCTCCCCATTTTACTGTACAGTCATAATTATATTCATCACTTTCTTTATTTATTGGCAATTCTATTTTAGTATTCTCTTCTGTTATATTTAAAACCAATTTCATTGGTTTTAGCTCTGGATTTTCTTCTTCATCTTGCAATTCATCTAAGCCTATTTTTTCCATTCCTGCTTCGAAGTCTTCTAACTGCCCTTCTTCTTGTTTTGCTTTGTCTTTGTATTTTTCTGCACTTTGTTTTGATTTTGCTATTAACCCATTTTCTCCTATTACTAAACTCAATGTAACTCCGGCTAGGATTAGTAATATTATTATTGTTATTATTAATGCCACTAATGTTATCCCTTTGTTTTCTTTCATTTTTATCATTTGCTATTCTCCTTTCGTTATTTTAATCAATTTGCTTCTGCATATTTTTTCCAAAGTTCTGGAATATCACTATAATCTTCTAGTTTTACGCACATATAATAGCAACCTTCTCCACCATTATTTTCATCTACTCCATCTCTTCCCTCATTCCATAATTGTATTGATTTTCCTGTTAAATTGCTACATTCTGAAAATGTTCTCCAAAAATCTGCCACATTAGGACAATTGGCAAATAATTTCTCTGGAATACTGGTTAAACTTCTACATTCTGAAAATGTGCTCCAAAACTCTGTCACATTAGGACAATTGGCAAACAATTTCTCTGGGATATTGGTAAGGCTACTACACATTGCAAACGTAGCTCCAAAAGATTCTACATTAGAACAATTCACAAATAACCTCTCTGGTATTTCTTTTAAATTATTACATCTCGAAAACGTGCTTTCAAAGATCGTTATATTGGAACAATTTGCAAATAGTCTTTCTGGAATATTTGTCAAGTTACTGCAACTTGAAAATGTTCCTTCAAAACTCGTTACATTAGGGCAACTTGCAAATAGTCTTTCTGGAATATTTGTCAAGTTACTACAGTCTGAAAATGTACTTTTAAAGCTTTCTATGTTAGAACAATTTGCAAATAGTCTTTCTGGAATACTGGTTAGGTTTGTGCATCCACAAAATGTTGACTTGAAACTCGTTGCATTAGAACAATTGGCAAATAATTTTTCTGGAATTTCTTTCAAATTACTACACCATGCAAAAGTTTCTTCAAAACTCGTTATATTAGTACAACTTGCAAACAATTTTTCTGGAATTTTACTCAAATTTTCATTATTTGCAAATGTATAGTTAATTTCAGTTATACTTGAACAATTTGCAAATAAACCTTCTGGTATTTCTTTTAAATTATTACATCTCGAAAATGTTCCATTAAAATTTTTTACATTAGAACAATTGACAAATAATCTTTCTGGAATATTAGCTAGGTTAACACAATTACCAAATGCGCTTTGAAAATCAATTGCATTAGAACAATTGGCAAATAGTTTCTCTGGAATATTCGTTAAACTGCTACATCCATAAAATACATCATAAAAATAAGTTGCACTTGGACAATTAGCAAATAATTTTTCTGGTATACTTTTTAAGTTAGTACATCCATCAAATGTATTCGCAAAACTGTTTACATTTACGAAACTATTTTTACTTGGTGTTGCTATTTCTATTAAATTAGTACAGTCTTTTAAATATATATTTTTTAAATTAGTCATCCCCCACTGCTTTATTCTCGTTAGTTCATTGTTATTCTCCATATATAGGCTCTCACAAGTTCCAGCAATTGTTATCGTATATGTTCCAACATTTGTATATGTATGCTTTATATTTTTGATATCTCTGTAATTGTTGCCTTTCACTTGACTTTTTTCTGCTCCGTCTCCCCAATCAACTGTACAATTATACTTAAAATTTTTATAACTATACGGATATGCTGGCATATTTATTTCTGTATTTTCTTTTGTTACATTCAATTCTAATTTAATAGTTTTTAATTCTGGATGTTCTTCTTCATCTTCTAATTCATCTAAATTTATTTTTTCTAATTTTTCTAATTTTACTTCTTCCAATTTTTCTAAACTTATTTTTTCTTCCATTCCTGCCTCGAAGTCTTCTAACTGCCATTGTTCTTCTTTTGCTTTATCTTTGTATTTTTCTGCACTTTGTTTTGATTTTGCTATTAATCCATTTTCTCCTATTACTAAACTCAATGTAACTCCGGCTAGGATTAGTAATATTATTATTGTTATTATCAGTGCCACTAATGTTATACCTTTTACATTTTTTAATTTTTCTTGCATCTTTTGTTCCCCCTTCATTTTTTCTTTGTTTTACATATTTGAGCAAATATTATTCACCCTAACTACCTTTATTTTTATAGAAACTTTACACTCAACTATTGTTTTTATCATATTATCATTTTTTATTTTAACTTACAAGCATTAAGATTGTTAAGGTTTACGTATCTCTCTTCCCTCAATTATTGCAAGTTTTATTACATTTTTATTTCATTTATATTACATCTTTTTATATAGTGTTTTTTATTAATTTACATAGTATCTGTAACATTGACAAAATATAATATTCGTTATATATTAAATTTGTTTTAAATATATTATATTAGGAGGATTTTTTATGATTAACAAATTAAAGAATATTTCAGTATGTCTTATTGTAGCATTTGTTATATTTAGTACTTTATCTATATCTATTGTAAATGCTACGGACACAGCTACAGCTACTTCAGAAACCGCTACCTCTAATGAGGCTACACCTGAAGATGCTGTTCCAATTAGCTCTGAAGGTACTTATCCTGTAGAAGATGGTGCTTCTACTTCTTCAGATTCTAATCAGGTTAATAGTAACGATATTTATGAAGGAGATTTATACCTATCTGGAAATGATGTAACTATGGATAAACTAGTAAATGGAAATGTTTATATTGCTGGTAATAATGTTACTATTAAAGGACAAATTGCTGGTAACTTAATGGTTGTTGCAAATACTGTTACTTTAGAAGAAACCTATGTTCAGTATTCAGCATTCATAGTTGCAAGAGATGTTAAATTTAATGCTGTAGCTTCAGATTTATATGCTGCATGTCAAAATTTAACTATTGATAACAAAGCTGGTGTTTATAGAGATTTAAATGTTACTGCTTCATCTATAAAACTTACTGGTATTGTAGGAAGAAATGCTAATATTAACTGTTCTTCCCTTTCTTTAACAGATGGTACTAACACAGCTCAAATATATGGTAACTTAAAACATTATTCATCTCAAAAAATAGAAATACCAGAAAATTCTGTTACAGGTACATATGATTTCAAAGAAATTACTAAAAAAGAAGAATCTGGTTCAAAAGTATCTGATTATGTATTTTCTTTATTATCATTTATATTAACTGTATTAATACTTTGGGCAATTCTTAGATTATCTGCACCTAAATTCTATGATGCTTCATTAGAATTAGCCTCTAAGAAATCTGGTAAATTTTCACTTATTGGTTTAGGTTGGTTAGTATTATTACCTATCGTTAGTGTACTTCTATTATGCACAGGATTTGGAATTTATGTTTCTTTACTATTATTTGCTGTATACCTACTATCTTTCTTCTTAAGTATACCTGTGGCTACTATTAGTGTTGGTAATATAATTAATAATAAATGGAACAAAAAAACTACTTCTATGGAATTTGTTTGCATTTTGATTTCAAGCATATTATTCTGGATTATTAATCAAATTCCATATATAAATACTATTGTATTAGTAGCAAGTATGCTAATTATACCTGGTTTTATATTTTCAAAAACTTTTCTAAAAAATTTGAAAAATAAAAAAAAGATAAAAGAAACTAAAGAAGTAAAAAAAGAAGAAAAATAATCTAATTAAAGACTGATAAAATTAATATTTTATCAGTCTTTAATTAGATTATACATATCTATTTTTTGATATCTCTAACAATTTATTTACCATATCTTTTTCTTCTGATTCCTCTAATACAATATTATTTTTTTTCCCTGTTCCTAATTCTATTCCTGGCTTAGTATTTGGGCCATGGTAATCACTACCTTTTGTTATTATTAACCCATACTCTTGTGCTATATTTTTAAAATCTTCCATCTGCTTTTTTGTCTGCTTTGAATGATAACATTCTAGCCCATCTAACCCGTATTTTTTTAGCTCTTTAATCTTTTCTTTTAGTTCCTCATTTTCTAATTTCAATGATTGAGGATGTGCTAATATAACAATAGCATTAGCTTCTTTTAAAGTTTTAATTACTTCCTCAGGTCCATATATAGTTTTGGGAATTTCCTTAAATGGTGTTTTTTCAAAATAGTTTTGAAATATTTCGTCTTTTTCCTTAATATACTTCTTTCTAAGAAATATTTTTGCAAAATGTGGTTTTCCTATGATTTTACCTTCACTTACTTCTTTTAGTTCATCTAGTGTTATATTAAATCCTAATTTATTAAATTCTTCTATGAATTTAAGGTTTCTACTGTCTCTCGCTTTTTTTATGTATTTCAATTTTTTCCTTAATTCCTTGTTTTTGTAGTCTACAAACAAACCTAAAATATGCATTTGACCTTTTTTTATTTGTGCCTCCACTTCAATTCCTGGTATCAACAATATATCTTTACTTTTTGCATATTTCACAGCTTTTTCTATTGAATCTACTGTGTCATGATCTGTAATAGCTAATGCTGTTATTTTCTTGCTAATAGATAAATCAATTAATTCTTCTGGTGTTTTTTCTCCATCTGAACCATTTGTATGAGTATGTAAGTCTATCACTGTAAAACCCCCGTTTTTTTGTACTATTCTTTTGGTAAAGAATCTATTAATTCTTCATATTTATTTGCTAAATCATCACTCTCAAATTGTAATTCATCACCCTCTATTGACCATTTTCCTTTATTTTTTACTAAAAAATCTATAACATTTTCTTGAGTGGCGTATACTTCGTTTAACATTTCTTTGCTGTCAACTAACTCCGCTTCTGTATCTTTTAAATCTTGAGACATTTCTTCTCCAAGCATTAAATTGTTGTATAATTCTAGATAATAATTGTCAGTTAAGTTTGCTTTTTCTATATTTTTCTTTATGCTTTCTTCATTAGTTAGTTCTATTAACTTCTGAATATTATCATTAAATTCTTTTTTTGAATTTTCTACATATTTTTTTGTTTCCACAAAATCTGGTCCATCTTTTTTATAATTTTCTATTGATAATATATCTTCAATTTTTTCATCATTCATTATATTTATTGTTGCTTTTGTAATATTTGAATATTCATTAATATAGTCTTTTATTGCTTTTTCAACAATTGCATAGTCTCCTTTTGTCTTTATATCCATATCAACATCATCG
The DNA here is from genome assembly GCA_934167175.1 of uncultured Clostridia bacterium. Taxonomy (GTDB): domain Bacteria; phylum Bacillota; class Clostridia; order TANB77; family CAG-508; genus CAKPKF01. Next base: position 77,635 of record CAKPKF010000003.1, read on the forward strand.
CTTGAAAGATCAAGTTCTGAAATTTTATTTACTTCCTGTATTAATATTTCTTCTTGTTTCATATCTGTCATATATAAATATGCTATTGTTCCTCCTGCAATTAGTAATAAAATCACAACTATTAATATAATCTTCTTTTTCATAAACTTTCTCCTTTTATTTTCTTTTTTAAATTTTCTAATGCTTTTTTTCTACTGCTTAATTTATTTTTTCCTTCTAATGAAAGTTCTGCAAGTGTATTTCCTGTTTCTAATTCAAAAATTTCATCAAATCCAAATCCATTCTGCCCTTTTTTCTCTCTTGCTATATATCCTTCTAATTGTCCTTCAGATACAATTACCTGTTTTGTATCTATTACTAAGGCTAATGCGGTTATAACTTTTGCTTTTCTTTCTTCCTTTTTCGTTTCTCTCATTTTTGATAATATGTAATCGTTTCTTTCTTCTTTAGATACTTTCTTACCAAGAAATCTGGCTGTTCTTATTCCTGGCCAACCATCAAAATAATCGATGCACAGTCCTGTATCATCTGCTAAACACGGCATTTTTACTCTTTCATACACCTCTTTAGCCTTTTTTAATGCATTTTCTTCAAATGTATTGCCATTTTCTTCTACTTCTATTTCACAATTAACATCTTTTAATGACAAAATCTTAAATTCATTTCCTAGTACTGACTTTATTTCTTTTAATTTTCCTGCATTATTTGTTGCTACTACTATTGTTCTCTCAGTATCCATAAATATCACATTCCTTTACATGTTTTTCATTTCATTATTGATACTTTCTTCACAATCTCTCATTGCTAGAATAGTTTCTTCTAATAATTTATCTAAATCCCATTCTAACATTTCAGCACCCTTTCTTATTACATCACGTGAACAACCTGCTGCAAATTTTTTATCTTTAAATTTTTTCTTCAAACTTGAAAGTTGCATATCTGATACACTTTTAGATGGTCTCATTCTTGCCGCTGCCCCTATTAATCCAGTTAACTCATCTGTAGCATATAATATTTTTTCCATCTGATGTTCTGGTTTAATATCTACTACTATTCCATATCCATGACTACATATAGCATGTATCATTCTTTCTTCTACTCCCTCATTTTTTAATAATTCTTGAGCCTTTACACAATGTTCTTCTGGATACAATTCAAAATCTATATCATGTAATAATCCAACATTTCCCCAAAATTCTGCTTCATCTTCATATCCTAACTTTTTAGCAAAATATTTCATCACCCCTTCTACTGTTAATCCATGTTGAATATGAAAAGGTTCTTTATTATATTTTTTTAATAACTTAAATGCTTCTTCTCTATCCATATACTTTTCCTCCTTACATAATAATTTTTCTTTTGACATTTTATACTATTAATTTCTAAATATCAAGTATAAATCGCAAAAAGAACTTAAGCAATTTGTATATTGCTTTAAGTTCTTTTACTGTTTATTAAATTCTATCTTTCCTATGTATTTCATAGATTCACTGGAAAGGTAATTATTATTTTTAGCATATTTATTCCATTCCCCTATACTAGGTTTTTTATTGTATTTCTTTATGTATTCTTTTATTCCATTCATGCTTTTTTCATAATAATATTTCATTGGATGCGAATCGTAATATTTCGCTATCTCATTATCAAGACAAGTACTTGCTTCATATGCTTCTTTTGAGCTTAGTCCATATTTGGATATGCTATCATGCATTTTTTTTCTTAAATATTCTATCACCATATCACCTTATATAAATCTGTTATTTGTACATCTAATGCTTTTGATAATCGCACCATAATAGACAAACTTGGTTCTTTTAAATTATTTTCGACATCATTAATATGCGTTTTAGATATACCTGTCCTTTCAGCTAACTGCTCTAGAGTTAGTTTCTTCTGTTTTCTAATTTGTTTTAATAAAATTTCTATATGCATTTTTCCACCAATTTTAGTATGTACATATTTTATTTTATTTAAACACAGAACTCATCCGCTTTGGCGGAAATAGTAAAACTTATTATTATTTTTTTATATTGCATTCTATTGTTACAATTAATTCAATAGTTTAAATACTTTTTTGTCTTTTTGTATTATAATATTAAGTTTTGTTTTTGTCAATATGTAAATTTAAGTTTATTTATGTATTTTTTAATTCTCATCCAAACAATAAAATAGAGTAATTAATTCTTTTTTTATAATCAATCACTCTATCTTTATTTTATAATATGTTTTTTATTAAGCATATTATTATATATAATACTACCTTTGCTAAATCATTTGCTAAAATTATAAACATCATCAATTTAATTCCATCATCATTTAATTTATCATATTCTGCTACAATTTCATTTATTTCCTCTTGTTTTAAAATTTTTGTTTCTTCCATGTATTGTTTTGCCAGATATTTTGCTTTAAGCATTGCTTGCATTTCCAAATAACTTCTTACAAAATAATGTACAAACCCCATTATAGTTAATACTTCAATTTGTAGCATGAAATTTTGAATTTTTCCAAGTATAGTTAAAATAGTTACTATTAGAAAATAAATTATATATACATTAGTATATATATAGTTAAACATTAATTTTTTTCGACTTTGCACAGAATGTAAACATTCATGTGCTATTGTTTGCACTCTTGTAAAACTTTCTTTTATATTAGCTATTGATATAGTGTTAGTTGCTACAATATATAAACTTGTTTTAGTTTCTGTTTCTTCTTTTACTTTCACTTTTTCATTATTTAATATTTTTAAAATGTATTCACAAATAGTTATATTATCTGGCAATTTATTTACTAAATTATCTAGCTTTTCATTTTTAGAAAAACTTTTTACTTTTTTCATATTAATTTGAAAAATATAAAATAGCAAACACATGAAAAAAGCAATTAATATTAATAATATTATAAATTCCATTTATACCTCACATTATATTTATTTTATAACGTCTTGTACTGCTTCTCCAATTATTTTATTTACATCTGTTAATAATACATTAAATTTTAATTCTGCATCAAAATATGTTTTTATCTTATCATTTTGAATCATTTCCATATACATTTTTTGAAACTGCTCTAATTTTGTTTTATCTTCACCCTTATCTTGGAATTGACTTACCTGTATGTCATATCTTAATTTAGAAAAATCTTCTATTTTTTTCTTTAACTCTGGAGTATTATTTATCTCCTCTTTTATTTTTTTATAGCTTAAATATTCTTGTGAATCTTTTATCTCAGATGCTAATCTGTTTGCTGTATCATATACGTTCATTCTATTCATCCTTTCTTCTATTTGATATTTTTTATTATGAAAAACGTGGTCAAAACATTTTTCTCACTTTTGACCACATTTAATAATTTATGCATATGCCTGTCTTTTTTTGAATTTTAATAAATTTGTTATTTCCTTGTCCGTGTTCTTTGCTTTTTTTGTTTTTTGTGCTTTTTCTTGTTCCAATTGATGTGCTTGACGTTGTGCCATTGTTTGGCATATTGCTTTTTGATATGTGAAATGAGTATCTTGTGCAATTTTAGCCCAATTATATTCATTTCTTACTTTAGCTTTTGCATTTTTTACTATATTACTACATAATTGTTGATCAAATAATAGAGTTAATATAGAGTCAGCTATTGAATTTGCGTTTCCAGCATAACTTTTCATTCCATTTACTCTATGATCTACTATTTCATTAAGTCCTCCAACATCTGAAACTACTATTGGATTTCCAGAAAGCATACCTTCCAATGCAACTACTCCAAATGGTTCATATGTGCTTGGAAATACTGCTATATCCGCACATTTATACATTTTGGGAACTTGTTTAGAATTTAAGTATCCTGTAAAATACACTTTATTGTTTATTCCTAAATAATCTACTTGTGCTTTTAATTCATCTAGCATTCCACCTTTTCCTGCTATTACTAATTTAGCATCATGGTAATTTGCTAACACTTTAGGCATTGCAGCAATTAGATTTTGGATTCCTTTTTCATATACTAATCTTCCCATAAATAGAATTATTTTTTCATTGTCCATAGCATATTGTCTTCTAAATGTATAATCTCTTTCTACTCCATTATATACTGTTAAGTTAACGCCATTTGGTACTACATTTATTTTCTCAAATGGTAGACCAAATAATCTTTGTAATTCATTTTTCATATAATTACTGTTAACAATAACTTCTGTTGCTTCGTATGTTAACATCCACTCTGTATCATTTATATATCTTTGTGTTTCGTCATGTATTCCTCTATTTCTACCAGCTTCTGTTGCATGTATTGTTGCTACTATTGGAATATCATATGAATTTTTTATTGTTTTTGCAGCATAAGCAACAAGCCAATCATGTGCATGAACTACATCAAATGGTCCTTCTTTGGCTATTAATTCATTTACTTTAGCAATCATATTAAAATTAAGTTGCATAATCCAATCTATAAAATTATTAGGATTTATCATATAATTATTAACACGATGTACTTTTACTCCTTTATCGTTTTCAAATTCTGGCGTATTTCCATCTTTATATGTAACAACCGTTACTTCATGACCATCCTTTATTAATCTTTTTGATAAATCATGCACAACTTTAGAAATTCCTCCCACTATTCTTGGTGGATACTCCCATGTAAGCATTAGTATTTTCATTTATTTAAGACCCCTTTCAAATATTTTCTTTTGTTATAATTTCTCTTATTTTCTTCTATATTGTATACAAGTTTTCTCAAAAAGTAAACACAATTTTACAAAAAAAGTTATTTTTTTATAAAATATTTATTTTTTATTTACTTTTTGTATTTTTTTGTAGTTTTTTGTCGAATATCTTATGTGATTATTTTCTCCCAAAAGAGCTTTTTTATAAAGTTAATTTTTATCACATTTTATTTTTATGTATATTTTCATACAAATTTATGCATAATCATCATTATAATAATAAATTTATATTACTTTTTTTGTAAAATGATAATTTTACTATTGTATTTATTTTGATTTTGATATAATATATTGTAAGAAAAAATTTACTAAGGAGGAAACCTAATGCCAAGGAAATTAAAAATTGTAGATGAATTAGAAAACGAATTAAAAAACCTTAAATCTAAATCAAAAGATACTGCAAAAAAAGAGACAAAAACTAAGAAAAAAGAATCTAAAGATAAGAAGAAAGCATCTACAAAACTCGAAAAAGAACAAAAAAAATCAGCTTCTGCAGAAAAAGATACTAAGAAAAAGAATAATCTTTTATCTAATTTAACTTTAACCAAAAAAACACGTGCTAAAAAAACTACTAAACCAAAAGGTAAATCAAAAGTTACAATTACAAAAACTACTAAACCCAAACCACAACCTATTGTTGAATATTATGATTTACCATATAGATATAATCAAACAGTAGTAAAAGTGTTAGCTCAGACTCCTACAACTCTATTTGTTTATTGGGACATTTCCGATGATGATAGAGCAAGGTTTGAAACAACATACGGTAAAGATTTCTTTTATACTACTAAACCTGTTTTGATTATTCATAATAAAACTCAAGGATATAGTTTTGAGATAGATATAAACGATTTTGCAAATAGTTGGTACATTCATGTTGTTGATAGCAATTGTCAGTATGATATAGAACTTGGTAGACGTCCTAAACCTAATACACATGTTCCTCAAATACAACATAACTATGTATTTGTTTCATCATCAAATATTATAGATTCTCCAAATGATCATATTTTATTTGAAAAACCTGCCAGAACATTATATTTTAGAAATGTAAAAAATAATAATGTAACAACTAGACAAATTACTGACTTTCCAATTATTAAAAACATGCAAAACTTATATAATATCCCTGATTTATATAAGAATCTATACAGTAAATTATATAATGATCAAATTTTAACTGAATATGAAGATAAAGATATAAAAATTAATAATCCTTCATCTGGAAATACATCATCTAGATCTAGTTTTATATAAAATTCAATTACAAAGGAGAATTCAATGAATAGACAACCAAAAGGATATGTTAGTTTTGTGTTACATGCACATCTACCATTTATCCATCATCCAGAAAGCGAAAATTATTTAGAAGAAGAATGGCTTTATGAGGCTATTTCTGAAACATATATACCATTACTTACATATTTCCAAAAATTAGAAGAGGAAAAAGTAGACTTTCGAATTACAATGACCTTTACCCCACCTCTTCTTTCTATGTTAGATAATAAACTTCTTCAAAGAAGATATATAAAATATTTGAGAAAGCATATAGAACTTTCTAAAAAAGAATTAAAAAGAACTGCATATGATCAAAGACTAAATAAATTATCACAATATTATTTTGATAGATATAGTAATGATTTACATTTATTTAAAGAAGTATATAACTGTAATTTAATAGAAGCCTTCAAACACTTTCAAGATATTGGTGTTCTAGAAATTATAACTTGTGGTGCTACTCATGGTTACTTTCCAATATTATATGTTAATGAAAAAACTGTTAAAGCTCAAATTGCAGTTGGAGTTCAAACATATAAGAGATATTTTGGAAAACAACCTCGTGGAATCTGGCTTCCTGAATGTGGTTATGTACCTGAAGCAGATAAATATTTAAAAGAGTTTGGTATTGAATATATTATAACAGAGGCACATGGTATATTATATGCAAACCCTACTCCTATTTACGGAACTTTTGCTCCTATCGTTTCTCCAAATGGTGTTGTAGCCTTTGGAAGGGATGTTGAATCATCTAGACAAGTATGGAGTTCTATAAATGGTTACCCTGGTGACTTTAATTACAGAGAATTTTATAGAGATATCGGTTATGAAGCTGACTACGAATATATAAAACCTTATATTGCATATGATGGTGTTCGTGTTAATACAGGTATAAAATATTACAGAATTACAGGAAAAACTGATTTTAAAGATTACTATAATCCTCAGTGGGCAATGGATTCTGCTGAAAAACAAGCTGGTCATTTCTTAGATTCTAGAACAGGTCAAATAAATCATTTAGCCGAAAACATGGAAGTTCCACCTATTATTTTATGTCCTTATGATGCTGAATTATATGGTCATTGGTGGTATGAAGGTCCTTATTGGTTATATATTTTATTTAAGAAAATTCATTATGATCAAAGTAATTTTAAACTTATTACTCCTGGCGAATATATTGATAAATATCCTGAGATGCAAGTATCTACACCTTGTAGATCCAGTTGGGGCGCTAATGGATATAGCGAAGTTTGGTTAAATCCTACAAATGATTATGCACATAGACATTTACATGTTGCTGGAGATAGAATGGTAGAATTAGCTAACCTATTCCCTAACGAAACTAAAAAAATTAAGAAATTAGCATTGAATCAATGTGCTCGTGAATTGCTTTTAGCTCAAAGTAGTGACTGGTTATTTATAATAACTAATGGTACTATGGTTGATTATGCTAAGAAACGAATAAAAGACCATATAGGTCGATTTACAAAATTATATTATATGATAAAAGATGATAATATAGATGAAGAATTTTTAAAAGATATTTGTAAAAAGGATAAAATTTTCCCAGATATAGATTATATGATATATTATTAATTTTCTAAAATAAAGGACATAGTTTAAATTCCAAGAGACTATGCCCTTTATTTTTTTCACTAGTTTCTTCCGCAACCGCAACATCCAAAGTTTGTAAATAATAATAAAAATATTATTATGAAAAATAATATTTCACTATCTCCCCCACAGCCGCCAAATACATTTCCTAATAATCCACAATTATTGCCACATCCACAACTGTTCGCACAACCACAATTTCTTGATTCTTCTGGCATGAAAATCTCCCTCCTTAATTTGTTTTATATGATATAGTATGCTTATTTAGAGTTTTGTGTTACAATATATATATACATAAAAATTCGGAGGTTTTATACAATATGAAAAAATTAGAACTTTTATCACCTGTAGGTGATTTTGAATGTTTAAAAGCTGCTGTACAAAACGGTGCTGATTGTGTTTATTTGGGAGCTGACGTTTTTAATGCTCGTGCTTCAGCAAATAACTTTGATTTAGATAGTTTAAAAGATGCTATTAATTATGCTCACTTAAGAGATGTTAAAGTGCATCTTACATTAAATATTTTAATAAAAGACAATGAATTTGAACAAGCAGTAGAGCTTGCTTCTAAAGCATATGAACTTGGTATAGATGCAATAATTGTTCAAGATATTGGATTAGCAAACTTTTTATTGCATAATTTTAAAAATCTTCCTATTCATGCTAGTACTCAAATGACTACTAACAATCTTTCTAGTGTTTTGGAACTTGAAAAACTTGGATTTAAAAGAGCAGTTCTTTCCAGAGAGTTATCTTTAACTGATATTGAATATATTTGCAAACATAGTAATATTGAAATTGAAACATTTATACATGGTGCTCTTTGCATTTCATATTCTGGACAATGCTTAATGTCTAGTATGATTGGAGGGCGCTCTGGAAATCGTGGAAGATGTGCTCAAGCTTGTAGACTTCCATATGAACTTATGAATGATGACACAAACAAGTGTATAGATAAAGGATATTTACTAAGTCCTAGAGACTTATGTGGATTAGATTTTATTCCTTCTCTCATAGAAGCTGGTGTTTCATGTTTTAAAATTGAAGGAAGAATGAAAAATCCAGAATATGTTGCAACCGTAACTAGAATTTATCGAAAATATATTGATTTATTTTACTCTAACAGTGAATACAATATTTCAGATAAAGATAGAAAAGATTTATTGCAAGTATTCAATAGAGGCGGATTTTCTTCTGGTTATTTGAAGGACACTGCAAATACCGATTTTGTTTTTAAAGATAAACCTAATAATATGGGAATTTACTTAGGTAGAATTTCAAAATTCAATCCTAATAAGGGTTATATTTCAATAGAACTTAATGAAAATATATCTATTGGTGATTCCATATCAGTTTCTAACTCTAACAATAAATATCATGTCTCTGAACTTATAAAAAATAATGACAATATAACTAAAGCTCTTCCAACTGAAAAAGTAAAAATTGGTAGAATTAAAGGAGATATAAAAGTTGGCGACCCAGTTTATAAAATATCTAGTAAGGAATTATCTCACCTTGCTAGCCTAAGCTACATAAACTCTGAGAACAAAAAAATTAAACTTAATTGTGATGTTTCTATTTCCAAAGATATGCCCATAAAACTACATGTTTATACTGATTATCCTAAACATAGTATGTACCACAATATAGATGTAACTGTTTATTCAGAAATATATGCGATTAAAGCTCTTAACACTCCTATTACTGTCGATAGAGTTATATCTCAAATTTCTAAAACTGGTAATACTCCTTATGAGTTTTCAAATATACATATTGATTTAGAAGATAACTTATACATACCTAGTATTAAGACATTGAATGATTTAAGGCGTAAAGCAATTGAACAAGTTCAAGAACTAGTAATACAAAAACATTTAAGAAAATCAGTTTCATATAAATTGGATTCGTATGAAAATAATAGCAATATTAGAAATAGAAAAAATCCTAAAGTATCTTTATTATTGAATATTCTTAATGTAAATACTGATTATTCAAAATTAAAAAATGTTGACAATATCTATATACCCATTAAGTATTTTCATTTTAAAAAGTATTACAAATGTTTAGAACAGTTATCTAATCATTTTAACATATATGTGTATACTCCTTCAGTTTTAAAAGATAATTATAAAAATATTTTCATTTCAATAATTGAAGAAGCTATTTCAAATTTTAAAATAAAAGGATTTGTTATATCCAATTATGGATACATTGATTTACTCTCAAAATATAAATCAAAATTCAAATTTATTGGGAACTATACTTTAAACATATTTAATACACATTCTGCAATGTTTTTTGAAAAAATAGGATTAAAAACAATCACTCCTTCAGTTGAATTGAACACTAAAGATTTAAGCCAAATCGTTAGTCTTAAAAATTTAAATACAGAAATTATTGTATATGGCAATACCCCTGTTATGACTTCTAACTATTGTGTTCTAGGTCATAGTAACAAATGTATATCATCTTGTGGATTAAAATGTTCTTCTCAGGATAAGTTTTATTTACAAGATAGACTTGGATTTAAATTTAGAGTTTTACCTGATAATATGCAAAATATAACAACTATTTATAATAGTAAAACAACATCTGTAAAACCATCTTTTAATGCAACATCCTATAGAATAGATATAATTGATGAAACAATACCAGAAATAAATAATATCATTAACTGTATAAAATCTAACTCTAATATTACAGGTGCTAATTATACTAATGGTAATTTTAATAAAGAGGTTTAATATTAATATTAAACCTCTTTATTTGCACTTAACTTTATTATTAAATTAATATCATCATCTGTAGCAGCCTTGTTTTTTCTTATACTGCCACATTTTTCACATTTAAATATTATAACATATCCTTTTTTATTACTAATCTCTACATCTATTGGTTTTAGCACTCCATGACAAGTTTCCAATCTATCACCTGGATTAATATCAACATGTTTTGAATATAAGCAATATGGACAATGATTTCTACATGAATATCCTAATTTTGGCACTTTTCTACCACAATGATCACAAGTAAATTCCTCATCTATTTCTGTAAATTTGCTACTTCTATTCAAATATACTTCCTCCTATAAATTCTTTAAGTAATGAATATGGTGGTATGTTATCTGCAGGTATAGTTTTAAAATAGCTTAAGAATCTTATTAATCTCTTAGCTTCTGCATATTCTGGTTCTTCTGGTTTAATTTCTTCTAATAAAGGAATTGCGTATGTTTTCAAAACTGCAAGTTCATATATTAAAGATGAATTAAACATTGCATCTGCTTCTTCTTGGAATGGAAAAATATTTTTTTCTTCTCCCCTATTTACTGAATCCCACATTCTAAGTGTGTGTAATGCTGAGTATCCTCTAAATTGATGATCTCTTACAATTCTTCTTATTAATCTTGTATCTGTTGTAGATATTCTATTATAATAATCCATATTCAAAACAGTAAGTGCACTTATATATATTTTAAATTTCTGCTCACTTGGTATCTTGCTTGTAAGCTTATCATTTAAACAATGAATTCCTTCTATTACTAGAATACTATCAGGTTCTAGTTTCATAGTATTTCCCTTATAAATTTTAGTTCCTTTAGTGAAATCAAATGTAGGTACTTTTATTTCTTCTCCGTTTAGTAATTTTATCAAATGCTCATTAAATAAATCTAAATCAATTGCTTCTATACATTCAAAATCATAATTTCCTTTTTCATCTTTTGGATTGTCTTTTCTTTCAACAAAGTAATTATCTACTGAAATTGTTATTGGTTTTAATTTGTTTAATCTTAAATGTATATCTAGTCTCTGTGCAAAAGTTGTTTTACCTGAAGAAGAAGGTCCTGCAATCAATACCATTTTTACGTTTTTGTTTTTTGCAATTTTATCAGCTATGCCTGCCATTTTTTTCTCGTGTAATGCCTCATCTAAAGTTATACACTCATTAGCCTTATTTTCATCTATTTTTCTGTTTAGTTTTTCCACAGTATTAATTCCAAGTATCTTATGTATATCTTCATATTCATCCATAGTTGCAACCAATTTTTTATTTTCTATAAATTCTCCTAATTTGTTTGGCTCTTTTCTACTAGGATATCTTACTAAGTATCCATCTCTATATTTCTTTAAGTCAAACATCTTTATAGAACCTGTTGTAACTGGCATTACTCCATAAAAATAATTGTAATAGTCCCCACAGTAATATAATGATACTCCATATTTTTCTCCTATATGTATTTGAATTTTACCTTTTTTAGTCTTTTCTTTCTCATAAAATTCTTCTGCTTCTTCTTTTGTCATTTTTATTTTTTCTATTGGCAAATTGCTATTAACAATTTCTATCATTTTTTTCTTTACATTTTCTAACATTTCTTTTGTAACTTCCATGTTGTCTAATTCACAAAACATTGCATTAGATAATTGGTAATTTACAGTTATTAACGCCTCTGGATATAGTTCTTGAAATGCCATTCCCATAATAAACATTAATCCTCTTTTATATACCTTTATTCCATCTTTTGTAGTTATATCTAATAACCTTATTTTAGAATCCTCTTTTATTTTCAAATTTAAACTTCTGACTTCATTATTGCACAAACAAGCCATTATTTCATTAGGTGCATTATCTATTTGTTCTTTTAATACATCAATAACTTTGTCACCTTCATTAATCATATATTCATTGTCATTATGTAATATTTTCATAAGTATTTCATCCCTTTCTACATATTTAAAATCTATACTATATTTTAAAAATCACATCACACACACTCTTGTATTGTATCATATTATGATATAATTATGCAAATTTTTCTAACTTTATCATATTTTTATATTACATGGATATATTATAAATAGATATATTTGTTTGGAGGGATAATATATGAATTTAGAAAGAGTACATGCTTTATTAAATAGTAAAGAAAAGGTCGATATTTTTTATAATGATAGACCTGTTTGGATTCAAGAAGTAAAAGACAACATAGCTAAAATTGGATTTATTGATAGTTTTCAAGAAAAAGATGTCTATATAGAAGATTTATATGAAAAAGATTTATATAATTAAAGCAATAAAAGGCGAACTAGATGTTCGCCTTTTATATCACAATATTTGTAAATTTATTTTTTTTGTTCTTCTTTTTCTTTTTTTATATTTTTTTCTAATCTATCCTCACATACTGATATAAATCCTACTAGTACTAACATAACTGCTAATACTGCTACCGGCACAGTTATTGGGCAAATTGGTATTCTACACACTGCTATTATTGAAAAATAAACTGCCACTGTAAGTATTTCATATTTTATAAATTCAACCAATGTTTTAAATGAATCTATTTTTTTATACCTTACTAATATATATATAGAAATAAATATAAATGCAATTAAGCCTGGAGTTATATATTTTTTGCAAAGATCTCTACCTCTTGTATGTGGTTGTTGAACAATATTTAAATTGTCAACCTTTCTTTCTAACTCATATTTTTCATTTATTTTATCCACAAAACTTTGTTTTTGCTCATCTGTCACTTCTGTTGTTGTAACAGCTACTGTATCTTCGTATATTTCAACTTTTTGTAAAATAACTTTTTGTTTTCCAAAAACTTCATCAGTAATTTGTTTTATATCTTTGATATCAAATGATTTACCCAAATTTAGCTCCATTCTTGTATTATCTTGATATCTTAAGCTAAAATTAAATCCTACTGTTAGCATCATAATTATTCCAAATATTATTATTAACAATGATACCCCATAAAATATTTTTTTTAAATCTGATATTTTTTTCATATATACCTCCTTCTGCTAATCCTGTTTTATTGAATTTATTAGTAATGTTCTTGTAAATATTAAGTTATATATTATTGTAACTATTATTCCCCAAAATAATACCATTCCTAAACTTATAATTGGTTCCCAACTAGCAAAGCTAAATGTAACTCCTATAATTCCAATAACAATCAATATGTTTATTAATCTAGAAAACTCTTTTTTATTATACTTTTTAAATGTTTCTTTATCTTTATATTCTTTTTGTGCAACATTAAATATATAAACATAATTTATTATTGCCATAGCAATTACTGCTATTATTCCCTCAATTGTAATTATTACGTTTGTATATCTAATTAATAACAATATTGATGCTATAAGTCCAAGAAGAGATATCGCTCCCAATATTCCTTTTTCTTTACATTTTACCATTAACACTATTAGAGCTAACATTACGATTGCTACTAATACATATGTTGCTCTTTCTACTTTCTCTAATGTTATATCTGAGGCTATATATTCATTATTCTCTGGTTCATAAGTTAGTGGTAAGTTACCAAATGCTAACACTGCAGATAAATTTTTAGCTTGTGTCACATATTTGTTTAATTTAGTACTATCTGTAGTTGCACTTCCTACAGATAACTGCAATATTCCGTTTGTGTTTGTTTCATCAAAGCTCATAGTTGTTAATTCTTGGTCATCAACTTCTAATCTTACTTTTTTAGTAGTTGTCGTTCCGTCTTCTGCTGTTGTTTTTACATATTTTTTAGTCATTTCTTCTAATTTTTTTGCTCCATCTTTTGTAAATTCTATTTGAATACCTACTGCTGTTCCATTAACTGTACCATTTGAATATACAACCTTAGATGATTTTATATCATTGTTTGTTATTAACACAGTTTCATCTTCGTCATCTTTTATTTCAAATTTTCCAGTATTATATATTACTTGTATATTACTATCAGTTTTATTATTTTCTTCCAACTGTATTAACATATTTCCATCTTGTTTTTTGTTTACCATATAATCTGTTACTTCCAAGAATTTTAACCTTTTTTCTATTATTTGCTTACTTTTTTCGTAGTTTTCGTTTGTTAATTTGTCATCCGCATTTACTGGTTCATCTGTTTTTGTATATTCTTTTTCTTTTAATTCATCATCTGTCATTTCATTTTCTTCAGCATTTTTTGTGTCTTTTACTACATTGCCATCTTTGTCTTTTACTACTGTATTTTTTTCATCACTTACTTTAAGTTCTAATACTCTACCACCTTTAAGATTCACTCCTAATATATAATCTGGAATCACATTAACCATTTCATTTTTATCTTGCACATATATACCAATAAAAGATACTAGGCATATTAATAATACTATAAATGATATTAATACATTTCTTAATTTTTTGCTTTGCATATTTCTTCCTCCTATTTTAGCTAATTATTATAATAATTTTGTATCGTTTATAATCAATTCAAACCATATTCTCAAATATTTTGCAGCATGTTTACTCATCATTGTTCTATCCATAAAAATTTCAAAATAATCTAATACAGGACATATCTCTGTATCTATTTTTAAATTTAATACGATTTTTCTTTTATCTGGATCTAAATCCAAAGATGCCTCTGTTACTGCATAATTAACTTTATCATGCTTATCAAAAGTAGCTACATTTGTATTTACAACTCTATCTCTGTGAACATCTGATTTATCTGCAAGAATTAATGCTGCTGAAATATCACTAACAGCCGTTCCTGTTTGCTCATCATGATTTCCTATTGCCATAACTATTTCTATTAAATCATCCTCTGGCATCCCCATTTCTTTCAAAATGTTATACGCAAGTATTGCTCCTGTGTGTGCATGATCTACTCTATTAACGCAATTTCCTATATCATGCAAATAACCTGCAATTCTAGTTAATTCTATTCTTTCTTCAGGATATCCTAGTTTTTTTAATATATTTCCAGCTCTTTCTGAAACTATACTAATGTGCCTTATTGAATGCTCTGTATAGCCTAATACATTCAGTTGTTTTTGTGACCCTTTTACAAGTGCCAATACTTGTTTATTGTTTTTTACATCTTCTAACGTTATCATTAAACTTCACCACTTTCATAATTCTTGTTTAATTTTATATTAAAATAATAAAATTTTCAACTAAATTAAAAAAAATAGGGAGAAAAATCCTCCCTAAAATCTTTTATGCCGATTCATCGTTATTTTTTACTTCTACTCTCCTCTTTTTAGCAACTTTACCTTGCTCTTTTTCTCGTAAAATAACTATTGGTGGTTTTCCATCTTGTACAGTTTCTTTTGTGATTATACATTTTTCTATATTAGGATTTGAAGGAATTTCAAACATTATATCTGTCATAATATTTTCTATAATAGAACGTAAACCTCTGGCTCCTGTATTTCTTTCTAGAGCTTTATTAACTATCGCTTCCAAAGCATCTGGTTCAAAAGTCAATTCTACATTATCTAATTCAAACAATTTTTTATATTGTTTTACTAAAGCGTTCTTTGGTTTTGTAACTATTTGAATTAATGCATCCTTATCTAATTCTTCTAATGTTGTTATTATAGGAAGTCTTCCTACAAATTCAGGTATTAAGCCGAATTTTAACAAATCTTGTGGTAATAAATTTTCATATACCTTAGATTTATCTATTTCTTTTTGGCTTTCTATTTTTGCACCAAAACCTATAGCTTTTTTACCAATTCTATCATTTACTATTTTATCTATTCCCTCAAATGCACCTCCACAAATAAATAATATATTTTCTGTATTTATTTGTAAAAATTCTTGATGCGGATGCTTTCTTCCCCCTTGAGGTGGCACCGAAGCTACTGTTCCTTCCACTATTTTTAATAGTGCTTGTTGGACTCCTTCTCCACTAACGTCTCTAGTAATAGATGGATTTTCTGATTTTCTTGATATTTTATCTATTTCATCTATATATATTATACCTTTTTCTGCACGTTTAATATCACCTTCAGCTGATTGTATTAGCTTTAACAATATATTTTCTACATCTTCTCCAACATATCCAGCTTCTGTAAGTGTTGTTGCATCTGCTATTGCAAACGGTACATTTAATATTTTAGCTAATGTTTGTGCTAATAATGTTTTACCTGAACCAGTTGGTCCTAATAATAGTACATTACTCTTTTGAATTTCAACATCTCCAGTTTCATTTTCATTGTTAATTCTTTTATAATGATTATATACTGCTACTGACAATGTTTTTTTCGCTTTTTCTTGTCCTATAACATATTCATCAAGAGTTTTCTTTATTTGTTCTGGATTTGGTAACCCTCCATTTTCGCTGTTTGAATATTGAACTTGTTCTTCACTGTACATTTCATCCTCAATAATGTTTTTACAAATTCCAATACATTCATCACATATATATACTCCAGGTCCTGCAACTATCCTTTTAACATTCTCTTGAGTCTTACCACAAAATGAACACTTTACACTACCTTTTATATTATTATTTTTTGCCATTATTACACTCCTTTTTATTTTTACTATTGTCTTTTGTCTAAAATACCATCTATTAATCCATATTTTAATGCTTCCTCTGCTGTTAAATAATTATCTCTCTCTGTATCTCTATTTATTACTTCTAATGGCTGACCAGTTCTTTCGCTTAATAATTTATTTAATTTTTCTCTTGTCTGTACCATATGATCTGCATGAATTTTTATTTCAGTTGTTTGACCTGATAGTCCTCCGCTAATTAGAGGTTGATGTATTAAAATCTCTGAATTTGGTGTAGCAAATCTTCTGCCTTTTTTTCCACATGCAAGAAGTACTGCTCCCATACTAGCTGCCATACCTATACATATTGTTGATACTGGGCATTTTATATAGTTCATTGTATCTACTATAGCTAAACCTGCTGTTATAACTCCTCCAGGGCTATTTATATATAAAGAAATTTCTTTATCTGGATCTTCTGATTCTAAGAATAATAATTGTGCTATTATTAAACTCGCTGTAGTTGGATTAACATCTTCCCCTAAAAATATTATTCTATCCTTTAATAATCTTGAGAAAATATCATATGATCTTTCTCCTCTACTTGTTTGTTCTATTACGTATGGTACCAAACTGTTACTTATCATTTTTTTATTTTCCTCCTTAAATTTAATTAGATAAAAAGCTAGAGGCATATCATTGTTCTTCTAATACTTTCCCCTAGCTTTGTGCTGTTACTATTTTATTTTTGCATTATCTACAATTAATTTTATAGCCTCTTCTGTTTTTATTGTTTCTTCTATGTATTTAACAAAGTTTTCGTTTTCTTTTAGTTCTTCTGCTTTTCTTCCATAAGCGTCCGCCATTTCTTTTATTTTACTATTTACGGCTTCTTCTTGTGGTTCTATTTTTTCTTTTTTTATTATTTCTTCGATTATTAATCTATTTTTTACAGATGTATTAGCTTGTTCTTCATATTCTTTTCTAAATTCATCTCTTGTTTTTCCCATCATTTTTAAATATTGGTCTAGGTTTAGCCCTTGATACATAAGTCTTTGTTCAACTTCTTTAGTTATGTTGTCAATTTCTGTATCAATCATACCAGATGGAATTTCTACTTCAACAGCATCTGCAACTTTTTTGATTGCTTCTTCTTCTGTTTCGTATTTTGCTCTTGTTTTATTTTCTTCTTCTAATTTTTCTTTTATGCTAGCTTTTAATTCTTTTAAAGTATCAAATTCACTAACATCCTTTGCAAATTCGTCATCTAATTCTGGTAATTCTTTTTTCTTTATTTCATGTAATTTTACTTTGAATACAGCATCTTTTCCAGCTAAATCTTTTGAGAAATATTCTTCTGGGAATTTTACTTTTACATCTTTTTCTTCTTCTATTTTCATACCGATAATTTGGTCTTCAAATCCTGGAATAAATGTATTGCTTCCTATTACTAATTCGTGTCCCTCTGCTTTTCCACCTTCAAAAGGTACATCATCAACAAATCCTTCAAAATCAATTACTGTTGTATCTCCACTTTCAACTGGTCTATCTTCTATTGTTACTAATCTTGAATTTTTATCTTGCATATGCCCTAATTCGTGTTGAATATCATCTTCAGATACATTATACTCAATTTTCTTGATTTGTATACCTTTATATTTTCCAAGTTTTACTTCTGGTTTAATTTGTACTACAGCTGTAAATATTAAATCTTGTCCTTTACCAATTTGTTTAATATCTATTTCTGGTTTACTTACTGCTTCTATTTTATTTTCTTTTAGTTCTTCTTCATATATTGCAGGTACTACTTCGTTAAATGCATCTTCATAAAAAATTTCTGACCCATAATATTTTTCTATTATATTCATTGGTGCTTTGCCTTTTCTAAATCCTGGGATATTAAAATATTTAGCTGTTTTTCCATATACTGTTTTAATAGCCTCATCAAATTTAGGTGCTTCTACTGTAAATTCTAATTTTAATTCGTTTTTGTTATCTGTATTTTCTACTTTAATACTCATTTAATTCATCCTTTCATTTTATTGTGTTTTATAAATTAGCTTTTATATTATATCATGTTATACATTTTTTGCAATACATTTTGCATTTTTTCTAGTATATTTATATGTTTTTTGTTAAATTTTTTGTTCGTTTTGTACTTTTATATCACAATAAACAGATATTTTTAAAATATATAACCTAGTAACTAAATTACTAGGTTATATATTTTATTAAATTAGTCCTCATCTATAAAGTTAAATTCATCTTTGAATTTTTCTTTGAATATTTCAAAAACTGCATTTAATATATCTTCATCGTCTATACTAACATATGATCCTTCTTCACTATCTTCTTCTGTATCCTCAACTTTTAATATTACTACTTCATCTGAATCTTCATCCTCTGAAACAGGTAGTAATACAACATATTCTTCACCATCATATTCGATTAGATCTAAAAATTCGAAATTGATTTCGTTACCATCTTCATCGTTTAAAACTACTATATTATCTAGTTCTTCATTTAGATCTAATCCATTGTTTTCATCTTCTCCCATAAGTACTTTTTAGCTCCTTTCATATTTTTATATATTATAATTGTATTTCTACAATTTTAATAACACTTATTTTAGTATTTCTTATTTTACATATGATATACTATTTTTTATGACATTGCAATGACTTTTTAATTATTTTTTCTACCCATATAAATCTCTAATATATACACAGCAGATATTGTATCTACTATATTTTTCTTTTTTCTTTTGTTTACATTTAAAAAGTTCATTGTTTTATGTGCTGCAACTGTTGTTAATCTTTCATCAACACTAAAAATTTTTATATTTGGAAATTTGCACTTTAATTTATGGATAAATTTATTAGTTACTTCTACTCTTTCCGAACTTCTTCCATCCATGTTTATAGGCATTCCTATAACAATTTCTGATATTTCATATTTCTTTACTATCTCTTCTAATCTTCTTAACACAAGTTTGTCATTTCCATTATGATGAATAGTTTCTAGCCCCTGAGCTGTTATATTTAACGCATCCGATACAGCTAGTCCTACTCTACTGTCTCCATAATCTATTCCTAACACTCGCATTTATTCATCATCTACATCTATATAATTTTTTACCATTTTTTCTAATAATTCATCTCTCTCAATAAGTCTTATTTTATTTCTTGCATCATTATGACTAGTAATATATGTTGGATCTCCTGAAAGAATATATCCTACAATTTGGTTAACTGGATTATACCCCTTGTCTTCTAATGCTTGGTATACCTCTTTAAGTATTTCCTTAACCTTTAAATTTTTATCACTTTCTACTCTAAAATTCATTGTTTCGTCCATATTCATATCAAATTCCTCCTTTATATATAATTTATATCGCTTTCATTTTTGTCAGCATTATTTAAATATTCTTCTAACTTTTTATTAATGCTCTCTATTGCTGTTCCCTTATAATATGTAGTTATTACAAAATTCAAAATTGGTCTAGCATATATTATATCTTCTTCGTCTTCATAGTCATCGTCTTCATCTAGATATTCATCTATAAATTCTATTTTTAGTTCTTCTATTTTATTTTTCATATCCGCAACAAAATTTGCTACTCCATCTGTTTCTATTCCTGAAAATACTATAATAAATTTTGGTCCCATATATCTTACAAAAATATATTCTTTAGAAATATTTTTTGATATATAATCTGCAACTTCTATTATCATTTCATTTCCAGTTTCTCTATTATATTTTTTATTTACCTTCTCTATATTAGTTATTGTAAACATACATACAGTTGAAGTATCGTATTTATCAATAACCTTTTTACCTTCGCCATACAAATATTCTGCTGAATATAATCCTGTAAACATGTCTTTTCTCACTATGTTTTCTATTGTTCTTTGATGCGCTACTGTTTTTAGAATTGATACTATATTGTCTTTAGCTACTTCAAGAATTGTAGTATCTACATTATCAAAAGCATGTTGTTCATTGCTTTCAATTATCCAATATCCAATATATATATTATCTATATATAATGGAAAAAACATTGCAGATTTTGCTCTTGCAAACTCTGACTTTTGATATGGTAATTTTTCTCTATCATTGTTTATCGTTATATATTTTGGGTTAGCCGTAGAAATACTATCTTTAAAAATTTCTTCTTTTTGAAGATTTTTTAATGTATCCCAATGTCTTTCATCTACGTTTGTCGCTCTTATTACATATTCTGCTCCGTCAAATACAACTATTGTAGAATATTTAATTTCAAAATTTTCTATAAGTATATCATTGATTTTATGAATTTTATAATCTACTGGTGTGCTCTCTCCTATTGTATTCATAAAATCTTGCAATACGTTATATCCTGTTATTTTTTCGTTTAATTTTTTAAAACTCTCTACTTTTTTATGAATTATCATATCATAGATTAATAAAACTACTACAATAACTACTAATATACAAACTATTACTAGCACATTCTCACCTCTATTAATTTAGTATCTCTTTTTCATCTGCTCTAATGTATTGTTCATATTTGCAGAAAATTTGTTGTTGTTTTGATAGTTATTACTCATTGGTGGGTTATATCTACTACTTATTAAAGGATATACCATATTTCCTAAGGTTCTTAAACTATTCATAAATGTTTTTGAATAATTCTTTATAGAAATATTGCAATTTACAAGTGCTTCTAAATATGAAGAATATATCTGCTCTTCAAAAGGTATTACGCTATATTTTACCATGTCTTTGTTAAATAGCTCTGTCATAAATGACATTGCAGGGTCATTGTAAAAAGCCATTCCTCCAATTATTACTTTAGGACTTAATGATTTAACTCTTTGTTCTTTATTTATTACAACTCTTATTTTCTTTTCATCTAAAACATTATTTGCTTTTAAATCTCTTAGAAATGCTGTTAATGGTTGTATTGTTAATACATCCATACTTTGAACTAAGTAAATTTCTTGTGATTTTTCAAAATATTCTATTGGAGAATGAAAATCGCAATCTATTAATATTAAATTATAATTTTCTAATAGCGTTGCTAATATATTACTATAATCTTCTATTCCTTTTTCTTCATCTGGTAATGTAGTATATACATCTAAATTTTTATTTACTTTTATTCCTTCAGCTATTCCCTGTCTTAGTTTTTCTATTGATGAAAAAGCTATTTTTCTTAAACTTTCTTCATTTCTTGTATATATATAATATGAATTTTTATTTTTTGTTACGTCTAATATGGCAGTTTTTATTCCGGTTGATGATAATAACTCTGCTAAATTATTTATAACAAATGATGTTCCATTTTTAGTTGTTCCTACAAATGATACTACTTTTTTATCTTGAGTATATAGGCTATCCAAATTATGATTTATTGGATATTGAGTTTTAGTATTTGATATTTCTTTTGTTTTATTTGCTGACTCATATGAGTTTATATTTTCGTATTTATTTACCTTTTGATTTTTATCTTCATATTCATAATCATCATACTCGTCGTCATCATATTCATCTTCATAATAATCATCGTCATACTCGTCATCATCATATTCATCTTCATCATCAAACCCAGGTAATGTTGTTTCTTCTTCATGTTTTTGCGTTTTTGATGTTTTTTTGCTAGAAGTATTTTCTTTTTCATCTTCTTCAAGCTCAAATAAATTAACTTCTTCTTCTACCTTTGGTTCTGATTTTGCTTCTTCTACTACTTTTTTAGGTCTTCCCCTTTTTCTTTTAGGTGGGTCTTCTACTTTTTTCTCTTCTTCTTTTGATTCTGGTTTTACTTCTTCTACTACTTTTTTAGGTCTTCCTCTTTTTCTTTTAGGTGGGTCTTCTACTTTTTTCTCTTCTTCTTTTGGAGTTTTATTTGCTTTTTTAGTTGTTTTTTCTCCATCTTTTTTCTTTTTACTGCCGTTCTCTTCATCTTGTATTTCTTTTTTCTTTCTAGCTATAGCTTCTTTTTTCTTTCTTAATCTTTCTAAATTTTCATCATCCTCTTTTATTCTTTCGTTCAATTTACTTGAATTTAATTTTTTAACTGTTTTTGAATTTACTGATGACGGTACTATAACCGGACGTCCTAAAGTTATTTTTTTATTTTGAGTTTCTATAAAATCTGCCTGTATTCCTGGCTCTTCCATTACTTGTTTTTGCTTTTTAGAATTTTTTGTTTCCTTTGGTCTATTATACACTCTATAATCTGTTGCTGATTCTTTTGAATCAAATGACATTACAGATTGATATTTAGGTGATTCTGCTTCTAATACAGCTTTTACATTAAGAGGTAAATACTTAGCTATTATTTTTAATTGTGCATCAGTATATTGTGATGCTATATTATTAAAACTGTCTACATACCTATCTTCATTTTTACCAAGTCTCTTATAATGGTTCATTATATTTTGTATTTCTACTTCACTTACTTCATTTTCACTTTCACTTTGATAATTTACTTCATCAACATCTATTTTATAATATATTTTAGCTTCTTTTTTAGTTCTTGGTTTATGTATTAACTTACATACTTCTGTTATACTTCTATCTTGTCCTATCAAAGCACTATATATTCCTATTCCAAATAGTTTTACTAATATCGGTTCAGATTTTGTTCTTCTATCTGTACATATTAATATTATAGGTGTATCATTTCCTGAAATATCCGAAGCTTCATCGCTTATACTATCTAACTTTTCAAAAATGAACTTATTTATTTGTTCATAATTGTTATTAGCAAATGGCTCTAAGTCTTCACTAATTACGATTCTATCATATGTTTTATCTTTTTGTATCTCTTTTAATATTGCATTAAAGTAATAAACATTTTTATATGATATGATTTCTTTATACTCCTTTTGATACTTTTTAACAATTGACTCCGAAATATTTTCATTACTCACTGCAAATAAAACTTTCATTTGTTAACCCCTCCAACCTTTTACTACTATTGCAAATACAAGTGGTAACACTTGACATATTACAAATATGGTTACAAATCCTATAACCAATCCAAATCCTTTATCTCTTGTATCTAATTTTCTTATTCCTATCACATATTGGTATATCGCACCAACTGCTATTCCTATAAAGCAACACGGAATGCTATATATACGAACTTTATTTAGGATATATGCAGCCAAACCATAAGATTTATCTCCATATGCTTTTTCATAATCTTGTAGCTCTTTTTTAGTATTTTCTTTTATTTCTACTAATCTGCTTTCTGTATCTTTATCTATTATGTTTGTATTTTCTGCTAATACAATATTATTAGTATTAAATATCATAACAACACAAAAAATCAAGCTCAAATAAACTAATGTTTTTTTCACCTAGCAATTGCCCCTTTCTTCATTTATTTTTCTATATTATAGCTCATTTTCTTTTACTATAATATCATACAATAGAAACATTAAAATATCAAGTTTTTAGCAACAACTTTTTTTAATTTTGCAATTTATTGTACAAATATTGCATCCATTTATATACATTGTTTCCCCAATTACTGTCTGTAGCATATTTTTTATTAACTGAATCTATATCTGGTCCATTATAATACTTTCCTGATGCTGTTTCATTATTATATATTTTTGAGCCTGATTTGTTTAAATAATGTTTTATAAAGACCCTTGCTAATAAATCTATACTTTCTGAATAATTAGCAAAATTGTATGCCGAATCATATGGTGCCCTATCATAAGCTCCATAGCCAAACAAATTCTTTTTTTCAAGTGAAATTTTTGATGTTCCCCAATTGCTTTCATGTATTCCTACTGCTGCTAAGAACACACCATTTATATTATATTGCTTTTCTGCATAATAAAAATATTGCGCATTTTGTTCAAAAATCTTTTTTGTGTCTTTTGAATCATTAGATAATATTTTTTTGAATTGTTCTAATGTCAAATTGCTTGGTTTATTTAATGCTATATTTCTGCTTAGAGATTGTACTTTATTATTTTTAGTTTTTGTTTCATTATTATTTTCTTGTATTTCTTCTTTATTTATGTTTTTTAAAGAATTACTTTCTGTCCATCCTATATAATTTTGATACTGTATTTTGCACCAATCTTTTTGTATCTCTAACACTTTAACTGAACTATCTTTAACCAATGTTATAACTTTTTCAGAATTACTATTAGGTTCTAACATTACACTTAATGTTTCAGGAGCTGTATAAACATCATCCCCTACTTTTATTTTATAACTATTCACATATTGTGCAGTTCCCACCAAAACAATTTTGTTATTAGCTGCTTTAATAATTTTATTTCCTACACACTCTTCTCTGACTAAATTATCTCCTTCATAGATTTTTTTTGTCACTATTAATTGCTTTCCTGTTCTTCCTTCCTGAATAATTTGTAACATTCCTTTTGCTAAACTGTCATCTTCTTGGTAAACTGTCTTATATTCCAAATCTATTTCTTCCGTATTTATTTCTTCTTTTGTTTTTTCTTTAATATTTTCCGTTAAAATATTATTTACATCTATATTTATCTCATTTTCTGAATCCGTTTCTTTTGATGTTTTAATTTCTTTGTATGCATATGTAACTTGTTTTGAAAAAATACTGCATACAAATATTATTGCACAAATAAAAAAAATACTTAATATAGGCAAAACTACTATTTTTTTAACTTTTAATATTATTTTTTTATTATTCATTTGTAATCACCTGTATTAATTTTAATAGTTCTATCATTTTTTGTCAATTTCAAAAAATGGAATATTTCAATAATTATTATTTTTCACTCTATACTTTTTTACAATTAATATTTCTATAATTCTTGCATAATTATGAATAATGTATTATAGTTAATAATTATGAATGGAGGAATTAATATGATTTTTAAAAATTTTCCTAAAGTAGATATACACTCTATTTTTTTCAAAAAATTAATTATATTAATATTCTTGTTTTTATGTTTTTGTATCATTTTGGTACAAGTTTTAACTTTAATTTTACCTAGATATCATTTTGAAAAAAATATACTTGAAATAGCTGAATTAAACTCTAAAGATATTTTTTCTCTTGATAAAATATTTTTATTTAGTAGTGCTGATGCAACAAACAACTCTACTAGTAATGCTAATTGGGATTTAAACATTTCACAATATTCAGATATAGCTGTTTTTATTAGTAATGATAAAAATAACTTATCAAATGAAAATTCTATAAAAAAATTATATTTGGATAATTTCAAATTTAATACTACTCCATCGATTCGGCACACCTATTCTTTATTATAAGAATATTAAAAATTTTGGTAAATTAGATTTTACAGAAGCTAATACTATAAATGAACAATTGGATTATGAAATTTCTGATTCTACAATAAATGATTACAGCACTCCAAAATTATTAAATAATGGTAGTACCCCTATTACTATTGGATATATTAACAAAGACTTAAAAACTAATCAAATAATTTCTGATATTTCTACACCTTTATCTTTTGATGGTACTCTTTTAAAGAAAAGTAGTATTACTTTAAATTCTATCCAATGTAATTTTTCATTTAGAATAAATATACTTAATAATTTAGATCAATTATTTACTTGTGTTGTAAATATTGATATTCCTTTAGAATATAATGGTCAGTCAATATATGATGGTAGTGTAAAAAAGGAAATAAATAATCTAAATAGTTATAAATTTTATAGAGTTAAATAAGATACACACAAAAAAATAAATCAATTAAATTGATTTATTTTTTTATTATATTTAATATATACCTCAACACTTTTTTATACCATTTCATTTCTTTTTTTACTGCTATTTGCATATCCACTTTGTTTTCTTCTTCTGTTTTTTTCAAGTTCTTTTCTATATTCTTGTTGTCAAACATTTTCTCTGAATCATATTTTTCTCTTTTTGCTCTTTCTAATTTTCTTTCATTAAATCTGTGTAATTCTTCCATTACCGCCTTTTGTTTATTATCTAAAAGATATTCCATATTTAAATATGATAACATTGCTATTGTTTTTCTATTCAAATCCTGTTCCTCTAGTTTTTTGGAATCATCATATTGCCATTTATATTTTTTGTCCTTTTTACTGTTTATTGCTTCTATTATTTCTAATGGTATTTTACTTAAGTCATCATCATCTAAACGTTTAAGCACTTCATTTAATTCTACCAAACACTTCTCATCTTCCATTTGTTTCTTTCTCCTTATTATTTCTTCTTTTGAATATTTTTTTGATTTTGTTTATTATCTCATGTGCCATATTGACTTCAGATGTTGTTATACTTCTATCCTTATCTAATTTTGATATACTTCGAGAATTTATTTTTTCTTCTCTCTCACTAGACAACACTTTAGACTCTAACACATTTTTGCTTTTACGTAAAAAGTCTTTTCCCTTTTCTTCTAACATTGGTAAATCAACTTTTTGGATTAGCTCATTATTGTTGAAAAATTTATCTCCAACTTTTTGTAATTTAGGAAATTTTAATTCTTGTACAGCTAAATTCATTGGCATAAAATAGTTTTTTGCCTCTTTTAAGTTTGGTATTTCTATTTTCTCGATGTCTTGATTGTTATATAAAAAATAATCTTCTGCTAATTCTAAGTTTGGCAAAATTATTTTGCTTAATCCTTCATTATTATGCAAAAAATTAGCTCCAACTTGTTTTAATTTTGGTAAATTTAACTTAGATAAAATTTTGTTATTATTTAAAAATTCAAAATCAGCTCTTTCAAGATTAGGCAAGTCTAACTTTTTCAATTTTTGGTTTTCTGCTAAGAAACAAAACCCTACTTTTTTCAAATTTGGTAAATTCACTTCTTCTAATATTTGATTTCTTCCTAAAAAACTATTTTTGGCTTCGACTAAATTCGGTAAATCTATCTTTTTTAGAGTTCTATTTTCAAACAAGAAATTTCCTGACACTTTTTCTAATTTAGGCAATTCTAATTGTTCTATAATTTTATTGTAACATAAAGCTCCATCCCCTATTTCTTTTAGACTTGGTAAACTTAACTTATTCAAACTTCTATTATATGTTAAAAAATTATTTCCTATTTTCTTTAATTTAGGTGCATTTAGTTCAATTAACTTATTGTTTTCGCACAAAAAAGCATTTCCTATTTCCTCTAAATTTGTTAAATCTAATTCGGTTATTTCTTTATTTTCATACAAAAAGCCATTTCCTATTTCTTTTAAGTTCATTAAATTAACATCAGATATTTTATCATTAGAATATATAAAACCTCTTCCTATTTTTTCTAATTCTGGAAGTTCTATTTGATTCAAGTTTCTATTTTCATATAAAAAGTCATTTCCTATAGTTTTCAATTTTTTAAGATTTATGGCAGATATATTTTTATTATTATTTAAAAAATTATTTTCTACATTTTCAAGATTTGGTAAGTCTATTTCTGTTAATCCTTTATTTTCATACAAAAAATCGCTTCCTATTTCTTTCAGCTCGGGCAATTCAAGTTTTTTTAAATCAACATTTTTATATAAAAAACTATTTCCTACTTTTTTCAGATTCGGTAAATTAAGTTCTTTTATATTCTTGTTTTCACTTACAAACAAATTTCCAACTTCTTCTAGATTGTTCAAGCTTAAGTTTTTTAATTCTTTGTTCTTACATAAAAAATTATTCCCTATAGTTTTAACTTTTGACATTTCTATATTTAACATCGCTTTATTGTTTCTCAAAAAATTATCAGAGACACTTTCTAGTTCATTATTTGTGTACCCTACAATTTGATTGCTTTTATCTATTTCTATTGTTACAGGTGACTTTTCGCTTTTTTCTATTCTTATTATTTTGGTTCCTTTTTCTTTATTTTTTTCTATTTGTATTTTGGCATCTGACAAGTCTTTAAATGATTCTGGAAAACTATCCTTTATATTTTCATCGAGTAATTTTAAAGTTTTATGTTGTGTATCTAATAAGAAACAATCAATTAATATTTGACTTTCTGGATTTTCTAATTTATAAACTTCCCCTTCTTTTATCATTATATTACCTGGACAATAATATTTTTCATTCTCTAGAATGTTATATTTATAATACTTTCCATCTTTTGCCTTCACATAACCTGGTATTTCAAATTCTTCTACACTTTCATTGTTTAATTCTAAATCATACATTTGTTTCAAGTATGTTTTAAAACTATTTGTTAAGCCTGGAATTATTCTATTTAAATCATTTCCATATGTTGCATCTGGGTTAGTTACTTTGTGATTATATCTATTTTTTATTGAAACCGTACATAATTCATCCTTAGTAAATTGTATTCCCATAACAGATGTTCCATATTCATCTTCTCTCTCAGGATTTTTAAAATTTTCCCTTTTTATATCTTCCGCATTATTTTTAACTGCAAAAAATACAACACATCTATCTAATCTATCAGGTATTTGGAATGTACATAATTCTTCACCATGTGCATACCATTTTATAAATTCTTGTAGTTCCTCTTTTGTCTTACATTCATATAAATTATATCCAGCCTCTCTTAAAAGTTCATATGGAGTTTTATTTAGTACTACATTATCATTTTCGCTTGCATTTTCTTTTTCTGTTTTACTATAAACATATGCTTTGAAATCTCTTTCCTTGTTTTCTTTTATTATATCATCATATAAAGTTTTTGAATTTTTCGAAAACGATTCATTTAGAATTTTTTCTAACTTTCCTTCTTGTTCTAATATTGTAGGAAAATTTTCTCTGCATAATTTCATGAAGTTTTCTCCGTATGCTTTTTTTATTCTCTTTAGTTCATTAGAATTATTCACTTATAGTCCTCCTATCCATACAACCTTTTCAAATATATTTCCATTCCACTTATAACAACTTTTATTACATCTACATCATCCATTGATATATTTTCTTTTCCATATTTGCTTTCCAAACTTCCAAATGTATAGCTTGTACTATATCCATCATATTGTTTATTTAATAATTCACTATTTATATATATATAATCACCTTTCTTAGGCTTTTCATTTATATCTAAAAATTCTAAATTCAAAATATACTTTTTTTCATTTTTATCCTCTAAATTATATATATATTTTTCATTATCGATAATTTTTAGTTCTACCATTTATTTAACTCCTTTCACTTTTATCTTTTTCTTTAGTTAATTTCTCTATTTCTTTGTTAGCATATTTTATTTCACTTGTCGTTAATTTATTTTCATTATCAAATTTAGCTATACTTTGTGAAGTTATTTTGTCTTTATTTTTAATTTTTTTCTCTTTTGTATTTCTATTTATAATGTTTAAAAATTTTTCTTTCAGTATTGGCAAATTTGGCAATTCCAATTCTTCCAATTCATTATTATCTCTTAAGAAAAATTCACCTGTTTTTGTAAGCTCCGGTAACTTTATTCTTTTCAACTGTTTATTTTCAGCCATGAACCAATTTCCAACTTGTTTTAATTTTGGTAATTCTAGTTGTTCTATTCCTTCATTGTTCATTAAAAAACTTTCTCTTGTTTCTTCTAATTTTGGTAACTTTAGTTGTTTTAACTCTTTATTTTTATATAAAAAGTTACTTCCAACTTGTTCTAGACTTGGCAATTCTAATTGTCTCAATTTTTTATTTTCATACAAAAAGTAGCTTTCTACTTTTTTTAAGTTTGGCAATTCTAGTTGTTCTAGTTCTTCATTGTCCATCAAGAAGCTGTCTCCTATTTCCATTAAATTTAACAACTTTAATTGTTTTAATTTTTGATTTCTACATAAAAAATCATCTTGCACTTGTTTCAGATTTGGTAGTTCTACTTTTTCTATTCTTTCATTCTTAAATAAAAAACTTCCTCCCGCTTCTGTTAAATTTGGTAATTCTAATTTTTTCAATTCTTTGTTTCCATATAAAAAACAATTTCCTGTTTGTTTTAAATTCGGCAAATTCAATTGTGTTAATTTTTCATTTTCATTTAAAAAATCTTCTTTTGTTTCTACTAAATTCGGCAATTTTAATTGTTCTATCCATTTATTGCTATATAAAAAACAACTTCCTGCTTTTTTTAAATTTGGTAATTCTAACTTAGTTAATTTATTGTTCTTAAATAGAAAACAATCTCCTGTTTTTACTAAACTTGGTAATTTTAAATGTGTTAGCTCCTCATTGTTAGATAAAAACCACTTTTCTACTTGTAATACATTAGGCAATTCAAGATATTTTAATTCTTTATTATTTCTAAGAAAATAATCTCCTATTTTGGTTAAGTTTGGTAACTCTAGTTTCTTTAACATTTTATTACACCATAAGAAATTATCTCCTATATTAACTATATTTTTATTTTCATATTTCACAATTTGGTTATTTTTATCAATTCCAATTGATACTGGTTCTTCAACATCTTGCAAATATATTTTGATTGTTCTATTTATATCTTCATCCTTAGATTTAACTACTTCTATTTTTTCTATTTTTTGTAGACCATCAATAAATGAATCTCTTACCGAAGTCGTTATTCGTTTATCTTTTTTATCTAAATAAAAATAATCAATTAACAATCCTTCCTCCGGTTTTCCAACTTCTGTTACTTCTCCTCCCTGTTTTATAACTATATTACCTGGGCAATAATAATTTCCATCTATCTCCATATTATATTTGTAATACTTTCCATCATTTGCTACCACATAACCATTCATCTCAAACTCTTCTATATTTTCGCTATTTAATTCTAAATTATATTTTTGCTTTAATAATGTTTTAAAACTATTAGTTAATCCTGGAGTTATTCTATCTAAATCGTTTCCATATGTTGCATCTGGGTTGTTAACTCTATGGTTATATCTGTTTTTTATTGATACTGTACATTTTCCTTGTTTATTAAACTGTATTCCCATAACAGATGTTCCATATTCATCTTCTCTCTTTGGAACCGTAAACTTTTCTCTTTTTATATCTTCTACATCATTTTTTACTGCCCAAAACACAACACATTTATCTAATCTTCCACCTCTAAATGTACATAACTCTTCATTTTCTTTATAATATTTCTTAAATCCTTGTATTTCTTCTTCTGTTAAACATTCAGTTAAATTATAACCAGCCTCTTCTAAAAGCTCATACGGTGTTTTCTCTATTACAATTCTCTTTTCTGAATCTTCTACATCGACTTTACTGTATATATAATTTTTAAATTCTTCCTCTAATTTTTCATTTTCAATATCTTCATATAAAGTTTTACTATTTCTAGAAAACGATGAAGATAATATTTCATATAATCTTCCTTCTTGCTCTAGTAGTGTCGGAAAAAGACTCCTACACAATTTCATGAAATTTTCTCCATATGCTTTTTTTATTTTTTTCAGTTCTTTTGACTCAGACATATTTTTCTCCCATCCATAAACTATTCAAATATAATTAAGCACATTTTTCTAGTCACTTTATTTATTATTCTAATAGAATTATACTAAAAGTTAATTTTATTTACAAGGAATTTTATAAAAATCAAAATCTATATAATTATTCTGATTTTTCAACATTATTATCTTTATCATTTTGTAATATGTCTTCTTCTATTATTTTTTTAGCTGAATTTATCTCTGTCGTTGTTAACTCACTTTTTTTATCTAATTTCGAGATATTTTTTAATTTTAACATTTTTTTATTCCAAGCTATTCTCTCAGAAAATTTTTCTCTTATTTCTTCATCCATAGGTGCATATAATTCTATTAATTTTATATTATCTTCTAAAAAACCTATTCCTGCCTTTTTTAAATTAGGAACTTTTAATTTTGTTAATTGCTGATTTTTACTTAAAAAAGCCATCCCAACTTCTTTTAATTTTGGCAAATCTAATTGAGTTAATTCTTTATTTTCATATAAAAACGACCATCCAACTTGTTCCAAATTCGGAGCATTAAATTCTTTTAGTTTTTCATTACTATATAAAAAACTATCTCCTACATTCTCTATACTTAATAATTCTAGTTTTTGTAATTCTTTGTTACTTTTCAAAAATTCATTCTGCACTATCTTCAAATTTGGCAATTCTGCTTCTTTTAGTTTAATATTTTCGTATAAAAATCTATTCTCTATTTGCTCTAAACTTGGTAATTTTAACTTTGTCAATTCTTTATTATCGTTCAAAAAATAATTTTGAATTTTCTCTACTTTTGGCAAATTTATTTCATTAATTTTTTGATTATTATACAAAAAATAATCTTCTATTCTTTTTGCATTTTGCAATTCCAATTTCGTTAAATTTTGATTACTGTATAAAAAATAATTTTTTATATCTTCTAATTTAGGTAATTCTATTTCATCAATAATTTCGTTATTGCTCAAGAAATTACTTCCTACATTTTTTAACATTGGTGCTTTTATGCTAGTTAATTTCTGGTTTTTACATAAAAAATTGTCCCCTACCTGTTTCAAATTTGGTAAATTTAACTCATTTATTTTTTTATTATTATATAAAAAGTTTTTTTCAGTTTGTTCTAATTCTGGTAAATCTAGTCTAGTTATTTCTTTATTGTTATATAGGAAGCCAACACCTGCTTGTTTCAAACTCGGTGCATCAACTTTTTCTATTTTTTCATTATCATATAAAAAATAACTTTCAGTTTTCTCTAATTTTGGTAAATTTATTTCCTTTAATTTTTTATTATTACATAAAAATCTAGTTTCTACTTTTTCTAAACTTGGTAAAATTATCTTTTCTAAACACTCATTATTATACAAAAAATTTTTTTCTGCATACTTTAAGTTTGATAATTCTAAGTTTGTTAAACTTTTATTCTTGTGTAAAAAATTATCTCCTATTCTCCTTACTTCTTTATTTTCGTAACTTGTAATCTGGTTATTTTTGTCTATCTCTATTACTATTGGACTTTCTTGTTCTTTTTGTATTGTTATTATCCTTGATCCTTTTTTGTCTCCTTTTTCCGCTTGTATTCTTGCATCTGATAAATCTTTAAACGCATCTGCAAAACTATCATTGACTTTCGGATCATATTTTTTTAATGTTTTATTCTTAGTGTCCAATACAAAACAATCTATCAGTATTTCGCTTTCTGGATTTTCTAATTTACATGCTTTCCCGTTTTCTATAATTACATTACCTGGACAATAATATATGCCATTAAGTTCAAAATTATATTTATAATACTTTCCATCATTTGCAACAATGTATCCTGGTATTTCAAATTTTTCAACATCTTTATTATTTAATTCTAATCCATATTCTTGTTTTAATAATTTTGAAAAACTATTTGTTAAACCTGCTGCTATTCTATTTAAATCATTTCCAAAAGTTGCATCTGGATTTTCTACTGTATGATTATACCTATTTTTTATTGATACTGTGCACATTTCTCCTTTTGTAAACTGTATACTAACAACAGAAGTACCATATTCATCATCTCTTTCTGGCTCTTTAAAATTTTCTCTTTTTATATCTTCTGCATTATTTTTTACTGCAAAGAAAACAATACATCTATCTAATCTTCCACCTCTAAATGTACATAATTTTTCTTCTGGTATATACCATTTTTTAAATTCTTGTATTTCCTCTTCTGTTTTACATTCGGTTAATTCATAGCCTACATCATTTAAAATTTCATATGGCTCCTTTTCTGCTATTGAATCATCATTCATTTTCTCTATATAGAATTGGTTATATACATATGCTTTAAAACGTTCTTTTAAATTATTATTTGTTATATCTTCATACAATGTTTTTGAATTTTTTGAAAATGATGCTAATAGTATTTTTTCTAATTTACCTTTCTCTTCTAATATTGTTGGAAAAAGTTCTCTACATAATTTCATGAAATTTTCCCCATATATTTTTTTTATTTTTTTAAGTTCCTTTAGTTCAGCCATTTTATGCCTCCCTTTATTCATCTTTACACCACTTAAATTATACTTTAAAATTATTTTGTTTACAAGATTTTTGCATTATAAAAAAGAATCAGCATAAATTTAAGTATACTTAAATTTATGCTGATTCTTTTAATTTTGAAATCCTTATTTTTTTTGAATTTATTATTCCCAATGTTTTTTCTTCATATTCTTCTATTTTTAGATATCCCTTGTTTGCTAAATATATTAACAATGATACAATATCTTTTTTATCCGAATATCCTTTATATATAAATCCTAACTCTGCACTATTCAATTTATCTGGTGGATAAAATTCCACTGTTTCAACAGCAATATCATCTTTACCATATTTTCTCCATAATGCATATGCAGTAATAACAAATATAACAGAAATAAACATTTCTATTAATGCTATTAGATCAAAATTATTATTAGTTCCTGTAAAATATCCTTCTGGTAAAGTAAGTCTTACTGTCAATGCTTTTCCATTGCCCAATTTTTCTTTAACTGCTCCTTTAATAGTCTTTCCAGTAACTTGATAATTTAATTATTTATTTCTCTTGCTAGTCCACTTGAAAAGCCTAATTTTGATTCATCAAATGTTTTTGGCATTGTTATAGTAAATGTTACATTATTAATACCGGTGTATTATTTTCATTAACTATCATATTAACATCATAAGATTCTATTTCATACCCTCCAGCACTACTTATTGCTAATGTTCGGTTTGGAATATAAAAAACTAATCCTACAATAAAAATAATTATACTTAGCGCTATCTTTTTTTTTCATATTTTTTCCCCTTTATACTTTTTCTTTTGTTTTTCATTTTACATTCTAATGATTCATATTAAACATTTTATGCTAAATTTATTTATATAAAAAAATATTACTATATAAATAAAATTTTGCAAGATTTTATTTATTAATTAAAAATATATATTAATTCCATTGATAATTTACAAAAAAATACTAGAACATAAATTCTAGTATTTAGTATGGTGGCTTCACCTGGAATCGAACCAGGGACACAGGGATTTTCAGTCCCTTGCTCTACCGACTGAGCTATAAAGCCTTATATAAAAAAAGAGAGTTGAACTCTTTTCTATTTTTTGTTTTTGGCGACCCGGAACGGGCTCGAACCGTCGACCTCTAGCGTGACAGGCTAGCGTTCTAACCAACTGAACTACCGGGCCAAAATAAATGGTGGGAACAATAGGGCTCGAACCTATGACCCCCTGCTTGTAAGGCAGATGCTCTCCCAGCTGAGCTATGCTCCCATGTCCTTTCGACATGACTAAGTATACTAGATTTGTAATTATATGTCAATACTTTTTTTAAATTTTTTTATTTTTTTCTAACTTTTTTATTTTTTACTTATCTTTTCAATTTGATTATTTTATACTTTTCCCTACTCTTTCAATAATTTTCGTTGTTTACTTTTATTTTTAATATCAATAAAAAATAATTAAATTTTTTGTTCGATTTTTTATAAATTTTAGATTGTGTTAATTTTTTTGATTTTACTATACTCTATTTAACCACTTAAATGTAATAAAATATATTAACTTATGTTTTTTCATGAATAAAAATAGAAACATAAATTAAAATATATTTTATGTTTCTATTTTTATTTTTATATTCTAGCTTTTAATTCTGTTAAGATTTTTTGTTTAACTTGTTCTAGTGTGCCATTAATCGTACAACCAGCTGCTCTTAAATGACCTCCACCGCCAAACATAAAACAAACATCTGCTACATCAACATATTCGTTTGACCTTAATGATACTTTATATCCTTTTTCCGCTTCTCTTATAAATATGGAAACCTCTACCCCTTCTATATCTCTACCTATTTCTACTAGTCCTTCGTGGTCTCCATGTTGAGTTCCAATTCTTTCTTCATCTTCTTTTGTTATGTATGTATATGAAATTTTTTCATTTTCTAAAAATTCCATTCTTTCCATAGCTAATTTTGTTAACTCAAAATTAGTTTTTGTTTTTGTTTGTAATACTTTTCTATATATTTCAGATATATTTATGCCTTTACTTAAAATCCATGATGCAAACTCAAATGTTTCTGTTGTTACTCCAGAATATCTAAATCCACCTGTATCTGTTATAATACCAGCTATTAAGCATGTTCCTATTTCTTTAGTTATATCTATATTAAAATATTCTAACATGGCTATTAAAATTTGTGCACATGCTGGT
This sequence comes from uncultured Clostridia bacterium, assembly GCA_934167175.1. Taxonomy (GTDB): domain Bacteria; phylum Bacillota; class Clostridia; order TANB77; family CAG-508; genus CAKPKF01. The sequence goes on from CAKPKF010000003.1 coordinate 114,554, forward strand.
GCAACAGGATCTACATAGTTATAGTCTCCAAACATTTTATTTTTCCCATGATGGTCTATAACGATTTTTACTTTAGCATCTTCAAAATACTTTACAAATCCATTTAATCTTTGAATATCTGAACAATCTAAAGCTATTGCTAAATCATATACTTCCTCATCACTTTCTTTTTTTATGTTTTCTGTATCTGGCAAAAAATCAAATATTTTTGGAAATTCAGGTATTATTACATCCACATTTTTATCTAATTGTTTTAGTGCTAAACTCAATCCTAAACTGCTACCAATAGCATCGCCATCTGGGTTTTCATGAGTTAATATAACTATTTTATTTGCTTTTTTTATTTCTTCTAATATATTATCTAAAGTCATAATAATTATCCTTTCTAGAGATTAAATATCTTCTTTATCTTCTGGCTTTACATCTTTAATTATGTCTTTTAAAATGCTATCTATTTTAGCTCCATATTCTATTGAATCATCTAGAACAAACACTATTTCTGGTGTTGTTCTAAGATTTATACTTTTAGCAACTTCTGATCTTACAAAACCAGCTGATTTTTTTAATCCCGCTAATGTGTTTTTTAAATTTTTAGAATTTAATATACTTACATATACCTTAGCCAATTTTAAATCTGTTGTAACTTTAACTTTTGTTACACTAATCATTCCTGTTATATTAGGATTTTTTAATTTAAAACTAATTATATTACTAATTTCTTTTTTTAATTCTTCATCAATTCTATTAAACCTGTTGTTGTTTCTTTGCATATAAGTTTATCAGTCCTTTCTTCTTAACGTTTAACTTCTTCCATAACATATACTTCGATAATGTCATCTTCCTTAATGTCATTATAATTTTCGATTTGAAGTCCACATTCATATCCCTTAGCAACTTCTTTTACATCATCTTTAAAACGTTTTAAAGATGCCAATTTTCCATCATGAATTACAACATCGTCTCTAATTACTCTAACATTTGCATGTCTTTCTATTTTTCCGTCTAATACATAGCATCCAGCTATTGTTCCTATACTAGTAACTTTAAATGTTTGTCTTACTTGCGCATTTCCTATTACTTTTTCTTCAAATACTGGATCTAGTAATCCTTTCATAGCAGCTTCCACATCTTCTATTGCTTGATAAATTACTGAATATTGTTTTATTTCTACTTCTTCTTTTTGAGCTACTTCTTTTGCTATAGCTCCTGGTCTTACATTAAATGCAATTATTATAGCATTTGATACTTTAGCTAATGTAACATCTGATTCAGTTACACCACCAACATTTGCATGAATTACTTTAACTCTTACTTCATCATTAGATAATTTTTCTAATGATTGTTTTACAGCTTCTACTGAACCTTGAACATCTGCCTTTACAATTAGATTTAATTGTTTCAAGTTTCCTTTTTCTATTTGGCTAAACAAATCATTTAATGTCACTCTTGATGTAGCATTTATTGATTTTTCTCTAGCTTGACGTTTTCTTCTTTCTATTAAGTGTTTTGCAGTTTTCTCATCTTTTACTTCATAGAATGTATCTCCAGCTTCTGGTACTTCTGTTAATCCTAATATTTCTACTGGTGTTGATGGACCTGCACTTTTTACTTTTACGCCTCTATCATTCTTCATTGCTCTTATTCTACCTATAGATGAACCTACAACTATAGTATCTCCTACATCTAAAGTTCCACGTTGTACTAATATTGATGCTATTGTTCCTTTTGTTTTATCAAGTCTTGCTTCTATTACGACACCTTTGGCTTGTTTTTTAGGGTTTGCTTTTAGTTCTTGCATATCAGCTACTAATAATACCATTTCTAATAAAGTATCTATATTAATTTTCTTTTTAGCAGAAATTGGAACAAATATTGTGTCTCCGCCCCATTCTTCTGGAACTAATTCATATTTCATAAGTTCTTGTTTTATTTTTTCTACATTTGCACCTGGTAAATCAATTTTATTTACTGCAACTATTATTGGTATTTCTGCCGCTTTAGCATGGTTTATAGCCTCTACTGTTTGTGGCATAACGCCATCATCTGCAGCAACAACTAATATAGCTATATCTGTAATTTGTGCTCCTCTTGCTCTCATACTTGTAAAAGCTTCATGTCCAGGTGTATCTAAGAATGTTATTTCTCTTCCATTTAAATTTACTTTGTATGCACCTATATGTTGAGTAATTCCTCCTGCTTCTCCTTCTATAACATTAGTTGACCTTACTGCATCTAGTAATGATGTTTTTCCATGGTCAACGTGTCCCATAACAACTACTACTGGTGGTCTTGATTGTAATTGTTCTGCTGTATCTTCTGAATCATCAAATAGTATGTCTTCTTCTGTAATTGTTTCTTTTTTCTTAGCAGTTATACCAAATTCACTAGCTATAAGGAAAGCTGTATCAAAATCTATGTCATTATTTATTGTTGCCATTATTCCATATCCTAATAATTTTTTTATAACTTCGCTACTTGTTTTCTTCATTTCTGCTGCAAAATCTTTTACACTTATTGTTTCAGGTATAGTTATTTCTGTTAATTTAAATATTTTTTGTTTTGTTCTTTCTTCATCTTTCTTTACATTTTTCTTTTTATTTTTTCTTCCTCTTGTAGTTGTTAAATCATAATATTCTAGCATTCCGCCTTCTTGATCATTAAACATATTAGATAATCTATCCTGTTGTTTTAATGTTTTTAATTTATCTTCATCAAAACTCTCTGTTCTTTTATTTCTGTTCTTTTTATTTTTTTGTTCATCATATCTATTATTTTTTTGTTTATCTATAGATTTATTATTATATTCTCTTACATTTTCTTTTTCTACAGTTTCAGCAGACATAATATTTTTAATATTTTTCTCAATACCTTTTTCATCTAATGCTCTGTTTTGGTTATTTCTGTAATTGTTGTTTTGGTTATTGTTTCTATAGTTATTATTTTGATTATTATTTCTATAATTATTATTTTGGTTATTGTTTCTATAACCATTATTTTGATTATTATTTCTATAATTATTATTTTGGTTATTGTTTCTATAACCATTATTTTGATTATTATTTCTATAATTATTATTTTGGTTATTGTTTCTATAACCATTATTTTGATTATTATTTCTAT
>CAKPKF010000004.1 GCA_934167175.1 uncultured Clostridia bacterium
TATTCATACACCGGGACATACACAAGGGGGAACATGCTTATATTGTAAAAAGGAAAAACTGTTAATTTCTGGTGACACAATATTTAAAGGCACATGGGGGAGAACAGACTTACCAACAGGTAGTTTAACAGATATAATGAATTCTATAACAAAAAAAATATTAACATTACCAGATGAAACTATAGTATACCCAGGACATCGGAGGAATGACAACAATAAGACAAGAAAAACCAATATATTTACAATTAGCACCAAGAATAGAATAAATAAAAAAGGGATGTAGAATATTATAAATATAATAAAATGGTAGGAGATTAAAATGGAAAGTATAATAAATTTGGTAAATCAAATAAGAAATATACAATTCACTCAAATAATAGATGTTTTAATAGCTGTTGCGATAGTAGTGATTTTCTTTGCATTAAGTCCAATATTTTCTAAAGTAATAATAAAAATTTTTAGAATGAGAAGCAAAAAATCTGCAAAAGACACGCCTTTTTATAAACCATTAAAAATATTTTTTGCAATATTAGGGATGTATATTGCTGCAATAGTATTAGGAATACCAGAAAACATTATGGTAAAATTACAAAAAGCATTTAAAATAGCTAATATATTATTAATAGCAAATGGAATAGCAAATATTTTTAACGAAAAATCTGAAACATTATACAAGATTAAAGAAAAATTGAATGTACAAGAAGATGATATGCGTTTAAAATTTTTCTACAAATTAATAAGAATAGTAATATATATAATTGCAGGATTATTTATTATAGTGGAATTTAATTACAATATTAATGGTATAATTGCAGGTTTTGGAGTCGGTGGAGTAATACTAACACTAGCAGCTCAAGATACAGCGAAAAATTTGTTTGGTGGAATAATGTTAGTAATTGACAAACCATTTAAAGTTGGAGATTGGATAGAAACTAAAAATTATGAGGGATACGTAGAAGATATAACATTCAGAAGTACAAGAATAAGGTCATTTGAAAATTCTGTAGTAAATATACCGAATGCAGTATTATCAAATGAATCTATTGTAAACTGGAGTAGAATGCAAAAAAGAAAATATAAAACAACCATAAAATTACCATTAGATACAAGAGTGGAAGTTATTGAATCTTTAATAGATAAAATAGAATTTATGCTAGAAAATAGTGAATCAATAATAGATGAAGATACTTATGTTAAATTTAGTGAAATAGGAGCAGATGGGATAGAAATACTAATATATGTGTTTACAAATTCAGTAGATTATGCAAGTTATATGAATGCAAAGCAAAATATAAATGAAAACATACTTAAAATTTTGGAAAGTGCTGATGTAAGAATTGCATATCCAACAATGTCAGTTAATTTGAAAAATAGGAATTAAAATGAAAAAGCATTATTAAACAGTTAAATGATGTAGGGGAAATAATATGACTAATAGAATCATTATAAGAGACAAAAAAGGCAATTATTTTTTTAAAGATATATGTGATAATTACAATATATATGAGATGTATGGTATAAAAACAGGTCAAAAATTATATTCAAAATTGTCTAGAAAAGGAATATATATTTTGGGGGACTGGAAAAAAGATATAAAAAATTGTGATGAAGCAATAATATTTGAAAGTTTATATAATGAAAGAATAGCTAAATATATAAAAAGAAAAAATCCAAGTTGCCGTATAATATTATTTTTTTGGAATATTATCATTGATAATACAAGAAAAAGATATTTAGAAGATCCAATGATAGATGAGTTTTGGACTTTTGACTCAGCAGATGCAAAAAAATATAAAATGAATATTAACTCACAATTTTATACAAAACAAATTAAGTTAAATGATAAAAAAAGAGAATTTGATGTAATATTTTTAGGCAGAGACAAAGGCAGAAAAGAAAAAATCTCAAAAATAGAGAAAAAACTAAATGAAAATGGTATAAACACAAATATAACAATAATACCAGAAAAATCTAAGAAATATATAAAATATAGCACGTATTTAAAAAATATTGAAAAATCAAAAGTTATATTAGATTTTGTGATAGAAGGACAAAAGGGACTTACATTAAGATGCATGGAATCCTTATTTTTTAAAAGAAAGTTAATAACTAATAATAAAGAAATAAAAAAATACAATTTCTACAATCCAAACAACATTTATATTTTAGAAGAAGACAATTTCAAAAATATAAATGAATTTATTAATACAGAATATGAAGAGATTGATTCGGAGATAATAGAATACTATGATATTGAAAATTGGCTAAAAAGATTCGATAAAATAAAGAAAGGTTAAAAATGAAAACTGAAAAAGAAAGATTAATAGAAGCATTAGAAACAGTAATAATGGAAAAAAAGAAAATAACAACTTCAAGAGAATATAAATTGGCTAAAAAAATAAATGAAACAAAAAAGAAAATAAGACATTTTGAAATAAAAGGCATCATAGGGAACATTGAAAAAAAAATAGGATATTATAGAAGAAAAAAATATGAAAGCAAATATGAAAATATGAAATATACTAACTTAGGCAGTGTAAATGATAAAAAAATTGTAGTATATACTTGTATTGCAGGAGAATATGATAAAGTTAGTGAACCGTTATATAAGAATGACAATGTAGAATATGTTATATATACGAATTCTAAGGAAGAACTTATACAATGGAAAAAAAGAGATATACCACTGAAAATAAAAGAAATAAATAGTAACATATTAATAAACAGATATATAAAATTACATCCTCATGAATTATTTGAAGAGTATGATTATTCCATATATATAGATGGAAATATAAGAAGTATGTCAGATTTATCAGATTTTACGAGAGCTATTAATGAAAAAAGCGGACTTGCAATGTTTAAACATCATACAAGAAATTGCATTTATATTGAAGAAAAAGTTTGTAATATATATGGAAAAGGAAATAAAGAAAAGTTGCACAAACAAACTCAAAAATATAAAAAAGAAGGATTTCCAGAAAATTATGGAATGTTAGAAGGTAATATTATTGTTACAGATTTAAAAAATAAGAAATCAAATGAAATATTAGGAAAATGGTGGAACGAATTTGAAAAATCAGAAAGTTTGCGTGACCAAATGAGTTTACCATATGTTTTATGGAAATTAGGATATAAAATAGAGGATATAGGAATCTTAGGAAATAATGTGTACAGTTGCTCAAAATTTGAATTTGTTAAGCATTTGAAATAGGGGATAATATATAATGAACGATGTAAAAAAAGCAATAGTGAATTTAAGAAAATATTTTAAATATGCAGTATACTCTGCAAAAGCTGAATTGAAAGCCGAAGTTGCAAATTCATATTTAAGTTGGATTTGGTGGATATTAGAACCAATATGCATGATGTTAATATATGTATTTATAGTACAAATAGTTTTTAAAACAAATGAGCCAAATTTTCCAGTGTTTGTTTATATAGGATTATCAGCTTGGGGATTTTTTTCAAGAATGTTAGAATGTAGCACAAGTTTAATGAAGTCAAATAAATCCATAATAACCAAAGTATATATTCCAAAGTATGTAATATTACTTAGTAAATCATTTACATATTCATTTAAGACAATGATTTCATTTGGAATAGTTATGTTGTTAATGATAGGATTTAAAGTGGGAGGGTCATTGTATTTGTTACTGTTTATTCCAATATTTTTAATATTATATATTATAACATTTGGAATATGCAGTATAATAATGAATTATGGAGTTTATATAGAAGATTTGGCAAATGTAGTAACTATTTCAGTAAGGTTGTTAAATTACTTGTCAGGAATATTCTATAATATAGAAACAAGAATTCCATTACCATATAATAAAATTATGCTTAATTGTAATCCGATAGCATTAATTATTCATAGCTTTAGGGATATTATATTAAATAAAACTATGCCAAGTATGAGTGCATTATTAGTGTGGTTAATGCTTGGAATAATTTTGTGTATTATAGGAGTGAAAATAATTCACAAATATGAAAATTCATACGCAAAAGTATTATAGTAGGAGAAAAAATATAAATGAGAAAAGAGAAGAAAATTGCAATAACAGTAAATGATGTACATATATCATATAGAAGTATAAAAAAATTTAAAATAAGAAATATATTATCAAAGGAAAAGATATACCAAAAAAGAACTTTTGAGGCAGTAAAGGGAATATCTTTTGAGTTAGAAAAAGGAGAAATATTAGGAGTTATAGGGAAAAATGGAAGTGGAAAAACCACACTTTTAAGAGCAATTTCAGGAATATTTTGTAATGACAAAGGAGAAATAAATTTGCATGGAAACACAGTTTCTTTGTTATCAATTGGAGTAGGATTTCAAAATGATTTATCAGGATATGAAAATATATTTCTTTCAGGAATGTTATTAGGTTTTAGTGAAAAACAAATACAAGAAAAAATAGATGAAATAATAGAATTTTCAGAGTTAAGAGAGTTTATAAACAAACCCGTAAGGACATATTCTTCTGGAATGTACTCAAAGCTCGCTTTTTCAATAACATCAATATTAGAAACAGATATATTACTTATTGACGAAATACTAAGTGTAGGAGATTTAGCATTCAAGCAAAAAAGTTTTAATAAAATGAAAGAATTAATAGAAAATGAAGAGAAAACAGTTATAATTGTTTCACATAGTATAGAATTATTAAAAGAATTATGTAATAAAATGCTATGGATCGATAATGGAGTAAAAAAGATGTATGGAAATACAGATGAAGTATTAGATAAGTATATAAAAACAATGAGTATGTAAGATTTTTATAATTGGGAAATGATAAGATAAATTAAGATAAATATTGTTTTATTTGATAATATTTATTATAATACATATGATTAGAAAAATAATTAATAAGAAAGTGAGTAAAAAAATGATACATAATAAAAAAGTAGCAGGTATTATAGTAATGGCAGGAAATAGTACAAGATATGGTAAAGGAGTAAACAAAAATCTAGAAATTGTTAATGGAAAACCTGTAATATTATATAGTTTGGAAATTTTTGATAAAAACAAATATGTGGATGAAATAGTTGTTGTAGTAAAAGAAAATGAAATAGACAACATAAAAGAGATATTAAATTCAAACAAATTTAATAAAAAAATAAAAATTGAAATAGGCGGAAAAGAAAGAAAGGAATCAGTATACAATGGAATAAAAAATATAGATTCAGATATTGTTTTAGTTCATGATGGAGCAAGACCACTTGTTAAAGACATACATATAGAAAACTTATTATTGGAGATGGATAAATATAAAGGAACAACAATAGGGGTAAAAACTAAAGATACAATAAAAGTGGCAGATGATAATGGGATTGTAAATAATACAGTAAAAAGGGCAAATACATGGATAATACAGACACCGCAATGCTTTGATAGAAATTTGCTAAAAAAAGCACATGAAGAAAATCAAAGCAATGAAGGAATAACAGATGACTGTATGTTGCTAGAAAAACTTGGCTATAGTATAAAAATAGTAGAAGGAGACTATTCAAACATAAAAATTACTACAAGTGAAGATAAGAATATTGTGCAAGAATTGATGAATTTAGACTAAAATCTATGGACTTTTATCAATAATTGGCTTAAAATATAGATAATTAAATAAAGGAGGAAATAAAATGAATATATGGCATGATATATCTCAAGATAGAATAAACAAAAATGATTTTGTGGCAGTAATAGAGATTAATAAAAATGGAAAAAATAAATATGAATTAGACAAAGAAACAGGAATGTTAAGATTGGATAGAGTATTATATACAGCAACACATTATCCAGCAAACTATGGATTTATCCCAAAAACATATGCAGATGATAAAGATCCATTAGATGTATTACTAATATGTGAAGAAGAAATTGTACCATTAACACTAGTAGAGGCATATCCGATAGGTGTAATAAAAATGATAGATGATAACGCATCTGATGAAAAAATAATAGCAATTGCAAAAAATGATCCATATTATAATTGCTATAATGATATATCAGAATTACCAAAACATATTTCTGATGAATTAATGCACTTTTTTGAAGTGTATAAGCAATTAGAAGGAAAAAATACAGTTGTAAAGCAAATACTAGGCAGAGAGGAAGCAGAAAGGATAGTAGAACAATCTATAGAAAATTATAAAAACAAATTTTCTAATAGATAAAGATGTTGAACATGGAAGGAGAAAGGCAGATGTTGCTTGAAAGAATTATATTTAACTTAGTTGCGTTTTCCTTATTTGTAATAATGTTTTTTAAAATAATAAGGAAAAATGATACAACATATCTAATTATTTTAACTATGCAAGCATTAGGAATTGCAGTAGGTTTCCTTGAAATTATTTTTTATGTAGAAATAAATACAGCAATTAGAGTTTTAACATATATTATTTCTATAGTTATACCATTAATAGTAATTTATTTAGAAAAAAAAGGAATAAATTTTTCGGAAATAATAACTATAACTTTAGCAAGATGTGCATTGCTTTTTGATGATCAAAAAAATGCAAAAAAACTTCTTATTAATTTAGTAACTAAATATCCTAGAAGTTATTTAGGTCATAAACTACTTGCCGAGATATATGAAAAAGAAGGTGGACTTAGAAAAGCGATGGATGAATATGTAAAAGTAGTAGATATAGATAAAAAAGACTATAATTCATATTACAAAATATCATATTTATTAAATGAATTAGGAAAAAAAGATGAAGCTGTAAGCATGCTTGAAAGTTTACTGAAGAAAAAGCCAGAATATATTGAAGCAACAATGCTACTTGGAGATATATACTGTGAAAAAGAAATGTATAAAGAAACTATAAGTATATATATGGAATCATTAAGGTATAATCAAGATAATTATGAATTATATTATAATATGGGAATTGTATACACAATGTTAAACGATTTTAAAAATGCAAAAACTTGCTATCAAAAGGCGGCTACAATAAATAGTATGTTATATAAATCATACTATAATATTGGACAGATAAGTTTAATATTTAATGATTTAGATGAAGCAGAAAAATATTTTACACAAAGTTTATTATCAGAGGAAGTAGAAGCGGAAGGCTATTACCATTTATCAAAAATATATGTTTTAAAAGGTGATAAAGAAAATGCAGTAAGGTTTGCAAATATAGCAATAGAATTAGATAAATCGTTTATTAAGAAAATAGAAGAAGAACCAATTTTTATACCTATAAAAAGCAATATAAATATATTTGAAGCAAGTTTAGAACAAAGTGATAGAGAACAAAACGAAAGAAAAAAACTTACTCCAAAAGAAATAAAAGCTCAACAACATCTAGACAATACATATAATATAACTAAAAAGTTGAGTAATAGTGAAATAAAATTAAAAAACGAAAAAGAGAATATTAATAGGCTAGATGACATATATAAAGAAAGAGAGAACTAATAATAAAAAGGAGTTGTGAAATTAAGTGGAAAACGTAATATCTGTTATAGGTGGAGACTTAAGAGTTGTAAAACTAGTTGAAATGTTAGCAGAAGATGGTATAAAAGTATTCACATATGGTCTGGAAGAAACAGAATCTTTAGAAGATAATGAAAATGTTATTCAAACACAAAGTTTGGATGAAGTACTAGAAAAATCTAAAATTATAATAGGTTCTATACCGTTGTCTATAGATGGAAACACGGTTTGTGCACCATTTAGTGCAAATAAGATAATGCTTCAAGATATAATTGATAAAATTCATGAAAAAGTATTTATAGCAGGAAATATAACTAATGAATTTTATGATGAAGTTAAACAAAATGATAATAAAATAATTGATATTTTAAAGAGAGAAGAATTGGCAGTTTTGAATACAATTTCAACTGCTGAAGGTGCAATACAAATAGCAATGGAGGAAACTCAAAGAACAGTTCATGGAAGCGATGTTCTTATTATGGGATTTGGAAGAATTTCTAAAATGTTAGCTAAAATGCTAGATGGTATAGGTGCTAACGTATATTGCGAAACAAGAAGAAATGATTCTGTAGCTTGGATAAAAGCATATGGATATAAACCAATTAAGCTAGAAAAATTAAAACAAAATCTAAATAAATTTGATATTATAATTAACACTATACCAGTTACAATATTAAATGAAGAAGAGTTAAAGATGTTAAAAAAAGATTGTCTTATAATTGATTTAGCATCTGACCCAGGTGGAATAAATAGAAAAGTTGCAAAACAATTAGGAATAAAACTTGTTTGGGCATTATCTCTTCCAGGAAAAGTTGCTCCAGTTAGCTCTGCAGAGTTTATAAAGGAAACTATAGATAACGTAATAAAAGAGACTATTATATAGTAAGGAGAACCTAAAATGACTATTTTGCAAGCAATTTTTTTAGGAATAGTGCAAGGACTTACAGAGTTGTTACCAATATCAAGTTCGGCACATTTAGCATTAATACCAATGATTTTTAAGTGGGACGTTCCAGATGCATTTGAGATAGCATTACATTTTGGAACACTTTTAGCAATAGGTCTGTTTTTCTTCAAAGATTGGATTTTACTGATAAAGGGTGGTTATGAACTTGTAGCAAAAAAGAAAAATACTACAGATGGTAAAATGTTTTGGTATATAGTAGCAGCAACTATTCCAGGAGGAGCAATAGGATTTATACTAGATAGATATGCAGAAGAAGTGTTAACTAAACCTCTAATAATTGCAATAGCACTTATAGTAATGGGAATTCTACTATATGTAATAGATAAAAAATCAGAAGCAAAAATAAAATATGAAAAAATGAATTTTAAACAAACATTTCTAATAGGACTTTCTCAAGCATTAGCATTTATACCAGGAGTGTCTCGCTCAGGAATTACAATGACAACAGCTAGATTTATGAAAATAGATAGAGAATCTGCAGCTAAATATTCTTTTATGTTATCAGCACCAATTGTTTTAGCGGCTACTGTGTTCAAATTAAAAGATTTTGTATTTAGTATACCATTCATTTTAGGTGTTCTATCAAGTTTTATTGTAGGAGTAGTTGTTATAAAATTTTTACTAGAATACTTGAGAAAAGGTAGTTTTAAAATATTTGCAATATATAGATTAATATTGGGAATTGCTATACTAGGATTAATAATTAATGGAATATTATAATAAAAAAATAAGTTCTAAAAAAATGGACTAAGCATATATTTATAGTATATGTTTAGTCCATTTTTATATAAGAAAAATTTAAATTAAACAAGTTAATTCTTAAGAAGGTGGTTGATTGAATAGTGAAAGCATATTAAGTTATTTTCCAAATAAAATATATATAGAATTAAAAAAATATATAAATGAAAATAGTAATATAATTATGATGTTAGAAGAGATAAGGATTAGAGCTAATAAACCTATAATTCTCAAATTTAACCAAGAAGAAAAAGTTCTTAATTATATAATAAGTTCAGAAGAAATATTAGATATTTTACAAAAAATTTGTGAAAATTCTATATATTCATATCAAAATCAAATATGTAATCGGATATATAACAGTAAAAGGTGGACATAGAGTTGGAATAACTGGGAATAGTGTTGTAGAAAAAGGAAAAGTTGTAAATATTAATTATATATATAGTTTAAATTTTAGAATTGCTAAACAAATCATTGGTTGTAGTACGAAAATTTTAAAGTATGTGTTAGATATAGAAAAAAATAGTGTGTTTAATACATTAATTGTTTCATCACCAGGAGCAGGAAAAACCACATTACTCAGAGATTTACTCAGAAAATTGAGTGATGGAATGGAACAGATAAAATTTAAAGGGATAACAGTAGGATTAGTAGATGAAAGAGGGGAAATTGCTGCAATGCATAAAGGGGTAGTTCAAAACGAAATAGGAAAAAGAACCGATATATTAGATAATGTACCAAAAGCCGTTGGAATGAAAATGCTTATACGTTCTATGTCTCCAAAGGTAATTTCAGCAGATGAAATTGGTTCAAAAGAAGATGTCGAAGCTATTAATTATGCTGTATGTTCAGGCGTAAAAGGAATATTTACTGCACATGGAGGGAGTTTAGAGGAAATAAAATTAAATCCAGCAATTAAAGAATTAATAGATAGATGTATTTTTGAAAGAATAATATTTTTAAAATCAACTGGAAGAGGTGAAGTTGATAAAGTTTATTGCTTAAATAAAATAAATTCTGAATATATTTTAATATAATAATTATGTTCTAAAAATAAAAATATCTGAATATATATATTATAGGAGGAAGTTATAACGTGATTTGGATAAAATATATCTTGCTAATAATAATATTTATAGCATCTTTTAGGACAGGTTCTATTGTATCTAATAAATATAAAAACAGAGTTAGAGAATTAAAAGAATATAAAAATGCGTTAGGCATTTTCAAAACAAAAATAAAATTTACATATGAGCCAATTGCAGATATTTTTAAGCAGATTTCAGATATGGTAGAAGAAAATGTTGGTAATGTATTTAAAATAGCGAGTGATAATATGAATAAAATGACAGCAGAAAAAGCTTGGGAAAAAGCATTAGAAAAATCAAATAATAGTATAAATGAAGAGGATAAATTAATATTAAAAAAATTAAGTAAGTTATTAGGAAAAACAAGTTTAGAAGGACAAGTTAGTGAAATTGAAATGACTAATAAGTTTTTAGAAAGTCAAATAAAAAAAGCAGAAAATGAACGAGATAAAAATGAGAAACTATACAAGACATTAGGAATGACTATAGGATTAGCTCTAGTAATTATTTTAATCTAAATAAAGAGGAGAGACTGTAAGAAATCTAGTTTATGCCATGAGGAAGGAATGAGATTAATGGATATTAACTTATTATTTAAAATAGCAGCAATAGGGATTTTAGTAGCAGTGTTGCACCAAGTTTTAGTAAGAGCTGGTAGAGAAGATCAAGCAATGATGACAACTTTGGCAGGGCTTGTTATTGTACTTACAATGGTTATTAAGGAAATAAGTAATTTATTTAATACAGTAAGAACAATATTTAATTTGTGAGGTGGATATTTTGGATATTATAAAAATAATAGGAATAGGAATTGTATCCTTAATTATTATAATTATTATAAAGCAGTATAGACCAGAATTTGCACTGTATATATCCATTATTGCAGGAATTATAATGTTTTTTATTGTAGCAGATAAGTTTTCAGGAATAATTGATTTGCTTACTAGTATTTCAAACAAAACAAACTTAAATAGTGAATTTTTAAAAATACTTATCAAAATTACAGGAATAGCAATACTTTCAGAATTTGCAATAAGTATATGTAAAGATTCTGGAGAAGTGGCAATAGCAAATAAAATAGATTTGGCTGGTAAAATTATAATTATATCAATATCAATTCCTATAATATCCTCTTTATTAGAAACTGTATTGAAAATATTGCCTTGAAAAGAGGGAAACATATGAAAAAGATAATTTTAATATTATTTATTCTAATATGTGGAATTAATACATATTCAATTGCGACAGAAGGAGAAATAATAGAATCACAAAAAAAAGCATTAAATATTCAAAATTTTATAAAAGAAGCAAATAAATACACAGAAAAAACATTTAATGGAATAGACACAGAAGAGTTGATTCGGAGAAGCTATAAAAGGAAGCATAAACAACAAAAATTTAATAAGTAAAATATCAGATTCACTTTTTAAAGAAATAAAAAAATCAGGAGCTATATTAGCAGGAATAATAGTAATTATTGTGATTCACAGTATACTGAAAAGTATAAGTGATAGCTTGGAAAACAATAGTATTTCTCAAATTGTATATTATGTTCAATATATATTAATTGTTACATTAATTATGTCCAACTTTGCTGAAATTATAAGTATTACAAGAGAAACTATACAAAATTTAGTTGGATTCATGTATACATTAATACCAATACTTATAACATTAATGATAACTACTGGAAACATAGTTTCAGCATCTGTTGTAGAACCAGTATTACTGTTTTTAATAACTTTCGTAGGAAATATGATTTCAAATATTATATTACCATTAGTACTAGTAGGTACTGCATTAGGTATAGTTTCTAAAATATCAGATAAAATTCAAATAGATAAATTATCAAAATATTTTAAATCAAGTGTTATATGGATTTTGGGAATAGTGCTAACATTATTTGTGGGAGTATTGTCATTAGAAGGAAGTTTAAGTAGTAGCGTTGATGGAGTAACTGCTAAAACCACCAAAGCGGCAGTTTCAAATTTTATTCCTGTGGTTGGAAAAATACTAGGAGATGCGGTAGATTCAGTTATGGGATGTAGCAATATACTAAAAAATGCAGTTGGGGTAGTAGGTGTTATTATAGTAATTGGAATTTGCATAATGCCAATAATAAAATTAGCTATACTCACAGTTTATTATTATATAGCAATAGCTATATGTGAGCCAATAGCTGATAGTAAAATAATATCTTTATTAGGACAAGTAGGGGACACTTTTAAAATTTTATTAGGTATACTTTGTGCAATTTCTACAATGCTAATAATTGGAATTACATTAGTGATAAAAATATCAAACAGTAGTCTTATGTATAGATAGGAGGAAAGATTGATTAATTGGATTACAGATTGGGCAGAAGGAATTATTGTTGCAGTTATAATAGGAACAATAATAGAAATGATTCTTCCTAGTGGAAAAAGTAAAAAATATATAAAAGTAGTAATTGGTATATATATATTGAATATGATAATATCACCAGTAATATCAAAAGTAACTGGAAATAGTTTAGAGGTAAGTAGTGGTGAAATAAAAAGTTTTTTAGAATCTGACAGTGATTATAAATATGTGACAAATGATTTGGAAAGTACAAATGATAGCAATATTGAAAAAATATATAAAAATAAATTAGAAGAAGATATAAAAAATAAGGTACAAGAAAAAGGGTATGAAGTAAATAAAATTGTATTGCAAATAGAAGTAGAAAATCATGATAAAAAAGAATACGGAAAAATAAAAAATATTCAAATGAAATTAAGTAAAAAAGTGAATAAAGAAATAAAAGAAAATAATGTAGTAATAAACGAAATACAAGTAGATTTAAATAATAGTGTTCAACAAGAGAATTTTCAAGATATTACAGAAGAGGAAAAAGAACAATTAGAAAAGTATATATCAGATACATATGAAATTTCAAAAGAATGCATAGAGATAAATAAATAAAAAACAGAAGAGGAGGAGCTTTATGTTTCAAGAAAAGATAAAAGAGTTAATTGTGCAAAAAGATGATGGCAATAGTAAGAAAAAAATAGAAAATTTAGTAGTATTGATAATTATTTTAATTGTTACAGTTCTTTGTGTAAATAGCATTTGGAATAAAGATAATAAACAAAAATCATATATAAATGAAACAACAACTAAACAATTAGCAGACAAATCAGAAAAAAATGAAACAGAAAATTATGACTTGCAAAAAAATATTGAAAATATTTTATCAAATATGGAGGGGGTAGGTAGGGTAAATGTATTAATTACATATTCAGAAAGTAGTCAAACTGTTGCAATGTATAACGAAAATTCAAAAGATAGTTCAACAGAGGAAAAAGATGATAAAGGAGCAACTAGAATAATAAAACAAGTCGATACAAATAAAGATATAATTTACAAAGAAGTGAATGGAGAAAAAATTCCAATAACGCAAAAGACAATAAATCCTAAAATAGAAGGAGCAGTAGTAACAGCGGAAGGAGCGACAAATTCAACTGTAAAAAGCAATATAATTCAAGCTGTAGAAGCGGCAACAGGACTTGCAACTCATAAAATACAGGTTTTCGAAATGAGAAAAGAGTAAAAAAATCTGTTATACCAAAAATACAAAATTTAGGAGGATTTTATTGTGAAATATCTAAAGAAAAATCAATTAGTAATTTTAACTATTGCGTTAATGTTAGTTACAGCAGGGTACTTAAATTATACGTCAAATGAAGAATCAAATTCTGTTCAAACAGGAGGGGAAATTGAAAATTTAAACTTAGCAAGTATAGGTGATGCTGAATTAGTTAATAGTGATGATATTGCCAAAAGCACAGAAGAAAATACTGCAGGAGAAAATAATATTGAAAATACTCAAGAACAGGAAATGCAAACAGTATCTAAACCAGAAGAAAAGCAAGATGACTACTTTGTTTCATCTAAATTGGGAAGAGATACTATGTATTCACAGATGATAGAAAGTTATCAAAAAGTATTATCAAATACTAATATATCTGAAGAACAAAAAAACATCTCAACGCAAGAAATAGCAAATATAAATGCTACTAAAAATGCAATAATGATTTCTGAAAATTTAATAAAAACTAAAGGATTTGAAGATTGCATAATATTTGTAAATGATAAAAGCATAAGTGCAATAATAAAAGCAGAACAATTAAATACAGATCAGATAGCACAAATACAAAATATAATTGCAAGAGAAATGAAAGCTGATATTAATGATATACATATATCAAATAAATAAGTAAAAAGGTTGTATAGCTTGTAAAAACAAGAATACAACCTTTCTAAAAATTACTCAAAAATAGGATGAGTAATTTTTTCAATTGCTTCCATAAGTTTGATATGATAAATTACAAAATGAAATAAAATTGTAATATATTGTAGAACAATTACAGGTAATATAAAAACTACAGAATTCTACAATTAAAAAGATTGATAAAATTATATTTTTTTGATAAGATTATAAATAGTGTGTAAAGAATTATTAGTAAAAAACAAAATAAATACTTTATAAAATAAATACCCTGTTTTACCTTGACAAACGTAAAACAGGCTGATAATATTATAAAAATAAGACAGGAGGAAGTACAGGTGATTTTGTATCCTAATTTATACTTAAATGACGTTAATGCCATATCAATAGATATATTAAAACAGAACAATATAAAAGGAATTATATTAGATGTAGATAATACATTAATTGATTATGACAGAAATATTTCAGAAGAAACTATTTTATGGTGTGAAAACTTAAAAAAAGAAGGAATAAAATTTTGTATATTATCAAATAGTAATAAAAAAGATAAGGTTTCATCAGTAGCCCAAAAGTTAGATGTACCATATTTTTATTTTGCCAAAAAACCATTAAAGGGTGGTTT
This sequence comes from uncultured Clostridia bacterium, assembly GCA_934167175.1. Taxonomy (GTDB): domain Bacteria; phylum Bacillota; class Clostridia; order TANB77; family CAG-508; genus CAKPKF01. Next base: position 15,119 of record CAKPKF010000004.1, read on the forward strand.
TAGAAAAGCAAAAAGAGTATTAAAAATGCCAAACGAACAAATTGCAGTTGTTGGAGATCAAATTTTTACAGATGTATTAGGTTCTAACAGATGCAATATGTTTTCAATATTAGTGAATCCTATAAAAGAAAAAGATATCTTAATAACAGTAATAAAAAGACCAATAGAAAAACTTATAATAAATTTATATGTAAAGAAAATGTCAAAATCAGGATTACAGAAAAAAAACAAGTAAAGTAGGGAGAAAAAAATGTATTTAAATGATGTACATATAATTGCTTATGTATTAACAGGTTTATTAGGGGTTTTTACAGGACAATTTGTAGATTGGTGTAATAGAAGATTACCCGAATATAAAAAAGTATTTACAAAGGAATTTTTTATAGAAAATAAAATGAATTTTAAACCTAATTACATATTAATATTAGTAAATGTATTAGCGAATTTAGTATTGTTATATAATATGGGACTAAAACAGGGGATTATTGCAAACTTAGATTTAATAAAATTTATAATATTAACACCAATGCTGTTATCTGTATTAGTTATAGATTATAAACATTTAATAATTCCGAATAGATTAAATTTAACAATGTTTGAAATTGGGCTATTGTTTACATTTATATATGGAATATCAAATATGAATATAGCCGTTAGTATGCTATTGGGAATGCTAGCTGGTGGAGGCATATTCTTACTTATTACATTAATTGGTGGATTCATTGCTGGAAAAGAGGCAATGGGTTTTGGGGATGTGAAATTAATGGGGGCATTGGGACTTTTTTTCGGATTACAAAATATTGTAACAATATCTATAGTAGCATTCTTAGTAGCAGCTATAATAAGTATAATATTAATAGTTTTCAAAATAAGAAAGACAGATGAGTATATACCATTTGGTCCATTTATTGTAGTTGGAGCATTTATAGTAATGTTAGTGCCATTTAGTGTAATAATAAATGTATTGCTAAAAATATTTACATTAGGAATGTATAAATAAAATAATATAAGGAGATTGCTTATGAACGACAAATTAAAATGGTTAAGAGCAAAAATGAATACTCTAAATATGCAAGGAATAATCATATCCAATCCAGTAAATATTAGATATTTAACAGGAATAGATGCAGAAGGTGTATTATTAATAACAAGAAAAGAAAACATATATATAACAGATGGAAGATATGTGGAATTGGTAAATAAAACTCTTACAATATATGATGACATAATAGTATATAACATTAAAGATGTATCAATGTATGATTATGAGAATTTCTTTATGTTCTGCGAGAATGTAGGATTTGAAGAAAATTATATTACATATGCAAAATATAAAGAATTTCTAAGAAAATATAAGGTGAATAATTTAGAAGAAACAGAATATATTATTGAAAAGCAGAGAATGATAAAAGACTCAGAAGAAATAGAAAATATAAAACAAGCTTGTAAAATTACAGATGACTGTTTTACACACCTACAAAAATTTATAAAAAAAGAAATGACAGAAAAAGAAGTAGCTTTAGAAATAGAAAGATATTTTAGAATGAATGGAGCAGATGGATTAGCATTTGATACAATAGTTGCATCAGGACCTAATTCTTCAATGCCACATGCAGTTCCAACAGATAGAAAAATTCAATCAGGAGATGTTGTTTTAATAGATTTTGGATGTAGATATAAAGGATATTGTTCAGATATGACAAGGACAATTTTTATAGATAAAGTACCAGAAGAAGTTAAACCAGTATATGATTTAGTATTAAAAAATCAATTAAATATAATAAATGAGTTAAAAGAAGGGGCTAATGCAAGAGTATTATCTAAAATAGTAGAGAGCGATTTTAAAGTTAATGGATATGAGTTAGTGCATGCGTTAGGGCATAGTTTAGGATTAGACATTCATGAAAATCCTATTATAAGTTCTAGATATGATTTCTTATTAAAAGAAAACATGACAATTACGAATGAACCAGGAATATATGTACCTGGTAAGTTTGGAGTAAGAATAGAAGACACTATTCTTATTACAAAAAATGGAAGTATAAAATTAACCAATTCTGAGAAAAATTATATTATATTGAACAATTAAATATTATAATGTGCTATAAAGATATTAGAAAAATCTAATAAATTGTAACATAAAAAGCGAATTTATAGGCATTACTTAAACTTAGTATTGATTTTTTAGCAAAAATGGTATAAAATAATAAAGATGTAAAATTAAATATATTTTAGGAAGGGGAAAATAAAATGGCAGAAGTATATATGGCAGGAGATTTAAGAAACGGATATACATTCGAATTAGATAATTCAGTTTATAAAGTTGTAGAATTTCAACATGTAAAACCAGGAAAAGGAGCAGCATTTGTTAGAACAAAAATAAAAAATGTAATAACAGGAGCTGTTATAGAAAGAACATTCAATCCATCAGAAAAATTACAAGGAGCAGAAATCGAAAAAAGAGAAATGCAATATCTTTATAATGATGAGAACTTATATTATTTCATGGATAATAATACATATGAGCAAATACCTTTAAATGAAGAACAATTAGGTGAAAGCTTAAAATATTTAAAAGATAACATGAATGTTAAGGTATTATCTTTTAAAGGAAAAGTATTTGCAGTAGAACCACCTATGTTTGTAGAACTAGAAGTTACATATACAGAACCAGGATTTAGTGGAAATACTACAACTACATCTGGTAAACCAGCTACTCTAGAAAATGGTTTCGAAATATCAGTACCACTATTTGTAAATATTGGTGATGTTATTAGAATAGATACTAGAACTGGTGAATATATGGAAAGAATTTAAGAAAGAAGGTTCCTATAATAAATGGCAGAATTAAGTAAAAAGTTTAGAAAAATTATATCTGATATGGAAAATAATTTTGAAAATAAAAATGATTTAGAATATGCTAAATCTCAAATAGCAAATATGTTTTGCATTTTTATGGACACAATAGAAATGATTGTAAGTAATAATGAAGGACAAATACAAGAAATAATGAACAAACAGGAAGATATAAATAATAAAATATCAAAAATAGAAAATAGTTTAAATAAAATAGAGAAAGATATATATTTAGACGAAAATTACGATTTTGAGATAGTTTGTCCATATTGCAACCATGAATTTGTAGAGGAAGTTATGCTAGACTCTAAAAAAGAAATAACTTGTCCAGAATGTCATAATATTATAGAATTGGATTGGAATGAAGATGGAATACCATATGATGAATTTTCATGTGGTGCAGATTGTGGAGGATGCAGTCATGGGTGTGCCACAAAAAATGAAGAAAATAATGACGAAGATGAAGATATGTAATTAATAATAATCTAAAGGATTGACGGCTATGCCGTCTTTTTTTATTGTTAAATGTAAGTGAGGTCCAGTAGTTGCACCATTTGTAGGATTTCCATTTTTGTCTTTATAAGGATTGTTTAAAACACCAAAAACGTTGAATGGACCGACATTTCCAATAAAATCTCCTTGAGATACAAAATCACCAGTAGAAACAATAAATTCAGGAGATACATGGCAGTAAGAAACAGTAAAATTTGAGTTTTGTATTGTTATAGTAAAACCGCCAGCACCTTTAAATCCTTTAAAAATAACCTTGCCAGAAAAAACGGCAACTAGTTTGGAACCAGTTGGTGCAGAAATATCTATACCAGAATGATTGGAAGAAGAACCTTTTGTAGGAGAAGTTCTCATGCCAAATTTTGAAGTTATTTTAGTATGCCCTGGAACAGGCCAAATAAATTGAGAATTATTGGTAAAGTCAGAGATGGTATCAGAGCTTAAAAGAGTATTAGTATCTAAATAAAAGAATGGAGTGAAAAATATACAAATAAATATAGAAATGAAAAATATAAATATAAAACTATAAGTAATAAATTTTGGATTTAAAGACATAAAAAAAGCTACCTCCTAAAAATAATAGTAGCTCCCCATATATAAATTATTTTTTCTTAAAAGCAAAAAATTTACTAATAAAAAAGTTTAATATAATAACAATGACAGTAATAGCAGTTTTGCTTATTAGTTCGTGGATGTGAAGTAAGTTGAAAAGGACAAAAAAGCCAACAAATTCAACTACCATTGTAAATGCTCTGCCTAGAAAAAATTTGATAAACTCATTTAAATTTTCTTTAAAAGTTGTTGCTTGAGAATTAAAAACTAATTTTCTGTTAGTAAAATAAGCAAATATAACAGCAAGAAGAATTGAAATAAAATTTGCTGTATTTTTTTCTAAATTCAAAAAATTAGTAAAAATATAAAAACTTCCAATATTAACTAATGTAGTTAATACTCCAAATATAGCATAAAATATTATTTCCTTTGTTAACACTTTTTTTAATATAGGTTTTAATTTATCAAATATTGCTTCCATAAAAACTCCTTTATATGATTTAACATTAGTGTATTTTAAAAAAAGTTTAACATTCCTGTTAAACTTCTTAAATTTGGCAGGGGTACTAAGACTCGAACTCAGACTTGTGGTTTTGGAGACCATCGTGCTAACCATTGACACTATACCCCTGTATTTTTTACAATATATATATTAGCATAAATTAAAACAGTATGCAATAGAAAAAATAAAAAAGTGTGAAAAATAATATACAAATCTAAATTTTATTGATATACTATTCAAAAAGTGATACTAATAGGGAGGAAAAAGAAATGTCCGAAAATACAAATGAAGATATATTAAAAATGCAGGAAAAACTTGATTATATAGGTCTAGATATAGAAAACATACCAGAATTTTTAAAGGAATACAAATTTTTAGACTTTAGACCATTAAAATCATATGAGGAAAATGGATATAAAATATATAAATATATACCTATAAGCAAAATACAAATAATGCTTACTCCAACTAATAGATTGGATTATATAGAAGAAAAATATTCAAAAGCAAGTCCATTGTATGCATATTTAGTGCCTAAGGATGAAAAAGATATAATTAAACATACTACATTTTTAAAAATGCTAGAAACTGTAGAAATTAGTGGTATAGAAAGAGTAGAAGAAGAGCAAGAAAAATTAAGTAACGATATTCCATTTTGTGTAAAGTATAAAGACAATTATTTATGGCAAATATATTATTCAGATACTACTGACCAATATTTTATGATGGTACCAACAGAAGATTTAGATTATTCTGCATTTTTCTATTTATTAAAAGAACAAATAAGATATAGTAAAACAAAAGAAGATAAATTAATATATGTACCTATAAGTTATCAGCAACACTCTGGTAAATATTTGTCAAAGTCAGAAATCACAGATATAGAGAAGTATTTATGGTTATTTACAAAAGAATGGCCGATGATATATGAAGTGTATGGTAAAGATAATAGCATGACTATGCAGATAGTTGGAAAATGTGTAATATATGAAAAGGTAGAAAGCTATTATAGAATTAAACTAGAAACTAAAGAAAATGCAATAAGATTTTTTAAATTATTAAAAGCAATTTTTATAATGCAAACAGTATTAGGACATTACTATCAATTTCAAACAAAAATTGATGATGATGGTGGATTAGAATTTTATTATAAAAATGAAAAGATAACATATGATGTATTATCTGATTTTATAAAACGAGAATATTTAAATGTTGAGGAAAAAATAAAAATTGCAGAAAAAGATGATAAAGAATTAGAGATAAAATTAGCAGAACTTAAAGAAATATCATTAAGTCAAGACAAAGAATACTTGGAAAAAGAAAGACAAATTACTACATTTTTGGAGTGTAAAAAAACTTTTTTGGGAAAAGTAAAATATTTCTTTAAATCAAAGAAAAAAATTAAATCAAAAGATGAAAAAAAATCTGAAGAAGAAAAAAATGAACCTAAAAAGCAAGAAGACACATATATAGAAGTTAAAAAAGAATTTTATACAATAGAAGATTTAGTAACAAATTGTAGTATATTAGATAAAAAACAAAATATTATAAAAAATAATAAACAAGATATAAAAGCATTAGAAATAAGAATAGAAACAATGAAAACAAAAATAAATAATGCAAACTTGTATTTACAAGAAATAGATAGCCACAAGAAGAGTATATTTGAATTCTGGAAATTTACAAATAAGGATAAAAATTTGGAATTAGCAGAAGGAGAGAAAAAAGAGGAAACTAAAGAAGAAAATAAACCTAAATTACAAAAAGTATTTGATTATAAAGAAGATTTTATAGAATTTGGAGAAGAGATTGACAAACTGCAAAAGAACCAGTTAACTAAAGAAGAAACTGATGCTATAAATATATGTGATACTAATGAATTAGAAATATTAAATTTTTTAAGAAGAGGAAATATTACAGAAGAACAATTACAAAATAGTTTAGAGCAATTGAAACAAGAAGGAGAACAAGAACGTATATTTTTCTTAAAAGAAGATTTTGATATATTTGGTTCGATTGCAGAAGATAGAACAAAGATTAAAGTTTTAGGAAGTAGTAGACATAGAGAGTCTAAAAAGGATAAATTAAAAATATTAGATATAAATAAAAATAGTGGCATAGAAAATTATAAGAACAAATTAAATATTATAGAAAAAAATATAGAAAAAGGAATAAAGAAAATAAATACACCTTTTCATGTTTCAATATATAAAGCAGATAAGAGTGATTTAGATTTTAATGATATGCAAATATTTCATGTAGATCCGCAAAATGCACTTGAAACACTAGAAAATGAAAAAGAAATAAATTTGTATAGAGTAAATTTACAGCAAAATATGAATGCAGTATTTTTCTCTAATATAATATATTATGATAACTTTAATAACACTCTTCCATTAGGAATGAACGTTTCTGATAAAGTATTAATAGATTCTAAAATGTTTGTATTTGGGTTAAAAAATAAGAAACAAGTAAAAATAAATAAAATAACATCAGAACAAAACTTTATAACGCAAATTGTAAACATATATGAATATGAGGTTAAAGAAAGGACTGAAAGAAAAAATGATTAATAGAGCAATAATAATGGTGTTGGACAGTTTTGGAGTTGGAGAATTGCCAGATAGTGATAAATATGGAGATTGCGGAAGCAATACATTAAAACATATATATGAAAATACAAAATTGAACATACCAAACTTAAAAAGAATGGGATTATACAATATAGACAATATTGGAATAGAAGAAAAAGAAGAGTTACCTATAGGTGCATATGGAAAAGCAATGGAGCAATCCAAAGGGAAAAATAGTCCTGTGGGACATTGGGAAATCGCAGGATATGTGCAAGAAAAAGCTTTCAAAACATATCCTAATGCCTTCCCGGAAGAAATGATAAAAGAATTTGTAGAAAAAGCTAATTTAACTGGAATTATTTCTAATGAAGTAGGTTCAGGAACGGAATTACTAAAAAAATATGGAGTAGAACACATGAAAACTGGTAAACCAATAGTATACACATCAGCAGATAGTGTTTTTCAAATAGCGGCTCATGAGGATATAATACCAGTTAAAAGATTATATGAAATATGCGAAATAGCAAGAGAAATATTAAATAAACCGGAGTACAATATAGGAACAGTTATTGCAAGACCATTTATAGGAGATAGTCCAGAAAATTTTAAAAGAACATATAATAGAAAGGACTTTGAATATGAAGGCTTTGGAAGAACATTACTAGATGTAATGTCAGAAAACGAAAAAACAGTAATAGCAATAGGTAAAATCCAAGATTTATTTTCAGGTAGAGGAATTACAAAAGGAATTCATACAAATGGAAATCTAGATGGAATACAAAAAACAATAAATGAAATAAAAAATAATACAACAGGATTGATATTTACTAACCTAGTAGATTATGATATGCTATATGGACATAGAAGAGATGTACAGGGATATGCAAATGCATTAGAAGAATTTGATAGATACATTCCAGAAATAATGGAAAATATGAAATCAAGTGATATATTAATAATAACAGCAGACCATGGATGTGATCCAACATATAAAGGAACAGACCATACAAGAGAACATATACCAGTATTAGTATATGGAGAAGAAATAAAACAAAACGTAAATTTGGGAGTGAGACAAACATATTCAGATATAGCAGAAACATTATTAGACATATTTGAGTTACCAAAATTAAAATATGGAAAAAGTTTTAAAAAAGACATTGTAAAATAGAAAAAAGTATGATAATATAAAAAAGCATTAAATATTATTATAAAAATATTTAATGCTGCATATGCAGGTGTGGCGGAATTGGCAGACGCACAGGACTCAAAATCCTGCGAAGTAACATTCGTGTGGGTTCGACCCCCACCACCTGCACCACAAAGCCCAGCTCTTATGAGTTGGGCTTAAAACATATAATATTGCAAATTTATGTAAAGTGTGTTATAATACAATATGTGTATAGGCAAAGAGCCTGTATAACATTTACCCAGTTATCACTAATTAGTGAAAGGAAAATCCTTTAACTTTTTGGTTTTATATATAAAATAGAAACAACGATAAAAGTGTTCAAGGAGGAAGAAGATGGGAGAACAATTAGAAATGTATGTAATTCTTAACAAGGTAGCATTAATTTTCTGTGCAATTTATTTTTGTACTATTTTTTTAATTTTAATAGGAAATAAATATGCAAAAAGAAAATGTGTAATTATTAGAATTATATGTGCATTAGCAATTGGGAGCATTAATGTATACCAACTAAAAACGGTAATATTAATGGACAAAATTTATTTAATATTTTCAATTGTTATAATCATTTTCGCAATCAAGGATATTAAATTAAATTCTCGATTAATAAGAAATTTCTAAATTTAAAAAAGAAACTTATTCTTTACCTCGCAAGAGGTTTCTTTTTTTGCCTAAAATTAATTCTTGTTATAATTAAAATTTATATGTATAATATATACAAAAATATAGGAATTTAGGTGAGTAAGATGGAAGAGAATATAAATAAGGCAAGAGAATTTTGCGAAAAAGTTAGAGAACTTGCTAAAGAATATAGTTTACCATTTTTCGTTGTAACAGAAGGTGCAAGTGCTACAAGCAATAATGGGTGTGAAGCAGTAAGAAATGCAAGAGAAAATCACATAAAATGGGAAAAAGAAAAAGGTTTTAATCCATATGAGGATTGGTCTAGTAAGAATTAGAAAAATATACATAAAAAAGGAGAGGATTTACAATGAAAGAGAAAATAGAAAAATTAAAAAAGCTTGTAGATGAAAGTCAAAATATAGTTTTTTTCGGTGGAGCAGGTGTATCAACAGAGAGTGGTATACCGGATTTTAGAAGTAAAGATGGTCTATATAATCAAAAATACAAATATCCACCAGAATATATATTAAGTCACACATTTTTTATAAATAAAACAGAAGAATTTTTTAAATTTTACAAGGAAAAAATGAATTCATTGAAATATGAACCTAATATAACTCATATTAAATTAGCAGAACTTGAGAAAAAAGGAAAGTTAAAAGCAGTAATTACTCAAAATATAGATGGGTTACATCAGAAGGCAGGTTCAAAAAATGTGTTAGAATTACATGGGAGCGTTTTAAGGAATAATTGTATGGAATGTAATAAATTTTATAATGCTGAATTTGTATTTAATAGTGAAGGAATACCAAAATGTGAATGTGGAGGTATAGTAAAGCCAGATGTAGTCTTATATGAAGAAAGATTAAATGATTTTGTATTAGAAAAATCAATACAGGCAATAAGAGAGGCGGACTTATTGATTGTAGGAGGAACATCATTAACAGTTAATCCAGCAAGTAGTTTAGTACATTATTATAGAGGAAAAAAATTAGTTTTGATAAATAAAGATTCAACATCATATGATAGAATAGCAGATCTAGTTATAAATGAAGGACTAGGAAAAGTTTTTAAAGAAATATAAAGCAAAAAGAACAATTTTGAATTGTTCTTTTTGGCTTATAAATAAAATTATAATAAATTTCTTTTATAATTTAAATACAACTGACGTAATTCAAGCATTTGGTCTTGCAAAGTAAGAAATAAATCAGATGCTAATTTATAATCATTTTTCTCAAAAGCAGTACATACTTGTGTAAATAATGAAGTTTGATTTTCTGTATCTTTATATATTAATTTCCTTTTTGTATTTATAATATCCCAAGTTCTAATATCTTCATCTGAAAGTTCATCATTAGGAGAACTAGTTTTTGAATAATTTTTAATTTCGTTTCTATATGCATTAAATATTCTTTGAGTTATTTCTGTAGACCATCTAGTTAATATAGTAGTTTTAAAAGAATTTAATATTGCATCACTAAAAATATTAGAAGCTTTTAAAATATCTAATTTATTACTATTTTGTTCTAATAATTCAACATTTTCATATACAGTCCTTGGAGCAACACCAAATAAATGGTCTCTTTCTTCAGAAGTATAATATTCAAAAACGTCTTCCTCACTGCGATATACTCTGCCTCTTTCAAGATATCCATAAAAATCATCAGCATTTTTAGAAACTTCTTTAAGCAAGTCATCTAAAGATTTTGGATTAGATACTACATAATCTATACCATCAAGCATAGCAAGATAACTTACAGCTATTACTAAATATGTATTTGAGCAAGGGTTAGGAGATCTAAGTTCAAATCTTGTTGCAAGGGGATTTGATAAATCTTTTATAAGTCCAATAAGGACAGATCTATTTCTAGAAGGTACAGATACTGTTTTGCCTAGAGATGTAACAATACAAACTGGAGCTTCATATCCTGGTTTTAATCTTCTTAAAGAATCATGAGTTGAAGAAATAAATGGATTCATTATCTCGTAATTTTTAAGTATACCCATAAGAGCTCCATAACCAATTTCGCTTAAGTAGTGATCAGAAGGACCATTAAAAATATTGATTATTTTTCCACTATTAAGTTTTAAAGAAACACCAAGATGGGTATGCATTCCATTTCCGGCAACATTATCTATAGGTTTTGCCATAAATGTAGTTTCTAGACCATATTTTATAAAAATGTCATTAATTAAATTTTTTATAAAAAATTGATTATCTGCAGCTTGCATAGCAGTTGAATATTTCCAGTCTATTTCAAGTTGTTCCATAATATGGCTACCATTTGAATCATACTTAGCTTGAATTCCACCAACTTCTTTATGACCCATTTCAGGTTTTAAATCATATTCTTCCATAACAAGTAGACACTCTTCTAGAGCTATTCTAACAGTTCCACTGATTTTTGCCCAATATTGTTCATGTAATACCTGAGATGTTGTTAACTCTTCTATTTCAGCTTTATCATTAGGAGTTTTTACCCAAAATTCTAATTCTGTAGCTGAAGTTACTAAAACATCTTCGATATCGTTTGAATTTATACCATAAGATTCAGGATATCTAGGATTATTTTTAAAAACATCTAAAACTTTAGATTTAAAAGTAGAAATAGAAGATTTTAAAATACTTCTTGAATCTACAGGCACATTGTTATGATATAGAAAACATGGGATTATTAAAGTACCTATTGGATTATTTGAAGGAACATCTACAAGATAGTTGTTATAATCAACAAACCAATCACAATCAACATCTGTTATCATATCTACTTTAGCATCATCAAGTGTAGAGATGCCAGGAAGGTTAACAGAAGAGCCATCTGTTTGAACAGCAACACCATTCAAGAAATTGTCGAGATCATCTAAAAATACTTTAATAGGTATTTTCTCATCTGTACTATTTCCAAATAAATCTATTCCCATTAGTGATGCAAATTTGATTTCTGGATGTTCTGCAAGTATTTGTTCTAATTTTTCTTTAGAATGATTTTCTTTTTTTATTTTGTATAAAATATTGTTTTCCATAGATTTAATCCAAAAAATATATTTGGATATTTTTTCACCACCTTATATTAATTTATTGAATAATTTTATTATATATTAGGTGTAGATGTCAATTATTAAAATTATAAATAAAAAATAAAAAATATATTGAAAATTAATTATATAAACATTATAATAAAACAAAAAAAGAGAAAGATAAAGTTAAAAGATACTTAACTTTTAACATGCTTTGTGCTTTAGAAAGGTATGTGGTTAAAAAATGAAAAAAAATATTAGTATAATTTCTATAATTATATTTATAATTATTATAGTTGTTGGAACTATAGTTTATTCGTATAAAAATAAATCAAAACAGGAAAATTTACTAAAAGAAGAAATTTCAAAAATAAATCCGAATGAAGAAATTGATATGTCTATAAAGACTAACGGAAATTATGCAAAAATAGAAAAAATAATGAAGGAAAATTTTAAAGAAATTTCTGATAGGTCAAAAAAACTAAATGATTTGTATCAAAATGAAGATATTGTAAAAGCTATAAGTATAGAAAATTATGAAAAAGATGGACCTGATTTTACAAATACAAAACAATTGATAACTAATACTAAAAAAGAAATTAATGAAAATGTTGATGAATTAGAAAAGTGTTTTAAAAAAGAAAATTTGGATAAAAAAATAGAAGAAAAAAATTTAAGTGAGTATTATAAAGATTTATATAATAGTTTAGAAGTTAATAAAGAAGAAAATTTTAAGGAATCAGAAAAGGACATTCAAACAATAAAAGATAGTAACACTAAATATGTACTATTGTTAGATAACATAGAAAAAATACTTAACTATTTATCGGATAATAAAGATAAATGGTCAATAGAAAATGGAGAATTTAAATATACTTCAGAAGAGTTTTTTAAACAATATACCAGTTTGATAAATGAATTAGGATAATAAATTAAAAAAAATACTTAACATTTATAAATTTATATAGTATAATTAATTAAATTTAAAAGGGAGTAGCTTGTTTTTACTAATCAACAATCGCGATAATTTATTATCTGGTTAGTAAGCTTGTTAAAGTAAGCAAGACTTTTAAAGAAACTTTTCGCATATATAAAAGTTTTTTTAAGAGTCTTTTTTATATATAATAAAATTTCTTATATCTGCTTTTAAACTTTGCGAAAAGTAGTATAAAAATGAAAGGAGAACTATTTGTTATGAGTAAAAGATGGTTTAACAAATCTATTGAACAAGTAAGTCAAGAATTATCAACAGATGTAAAGAAAGGTCTAACACGGAGAAGAAATACAAAAAAGGCAAGCAGAATATGGCTTTAATGAAATTAAAGCTAAAAAGAAAAAGCCATTGATTGTAAAATTTTTAGAACAATTTAAAGATTTTATGATTATTGTATTGATACTTGCAGCTATAGTTTCAGGAATGGTTGGAGTAGCACAAGGAGAAGGAATAACAGATACGATAATTATATTAATTGTTGTTATTGTTAATGCAATTATAGGAGTAATGCAAGAAAATAAAGCCGAAAAATCTTTAGAAGCATTACAAAAACTTAGTAATCATGTGGCAAAAGTTATAAGAAATGGAAAATTAGAAGTCGTTGCATCAAGAGAATTAGTGCCAGGAGATATCGTTGTACTAGAAACAGGAGATTTTATACCAGCTGACTTGAGATTAATAGAAGCTGTAAATCTAAAATCACAAGAATCAGCATTAACAGGAGAATCAGTTCCAGTTGAGAAGAATTGTGAAGCAATTTCAGATGAAGAAATAGGACTAGGCGATAGAGTTAATATGGTATTTTCATCAAGTTTAATTACTTATGGTAGAGGAAAAGGAATTGTTGTAGAGACAGGAATGAATACGGAAGTTGGAAAAATTGCAGGTATAATAAATAGTACAGAAAAAACAGAAACTCCTCTTCAAGTAAAATTGAATAAACTAGGTAAAACACTAGGATTAGCAGCACTAGTGATTTGTGCTGTGATATTTGGTGTGGGGCTGTTATATGGAAAAGAACCCATTCATATGTTTATGACGGCAGTTAGCCTTGCTGTTGCGGCTATACCAGAGGGATTAGCGGCAGTTTCTACTATAGTACTTGCAATTGGTGTACAAAGAATGGTTAAGAAAAATGCTATTGTTAAAAGACTACCAGCAGTAGAGACATTAGGAAGCAGTACTGTTATATGTTCAGATAAAACAGGAACATTAACTCAAAATAAGATGACAGTTCAAAAAGTATTTTATAACAACAACTTATACACATTAGAAGATGCAGATAATAAAAATGAAGAATTAATAAAATTAATACATGCAAGTATGTTATGTAATGATACAAAAATAAGTCAAGATAAGGAATTAACAGGAGATCCTACAGAAACAGCTTTAGTAGACTTAGGATTTAAATTAGGTTTTCAAGAAGAAATATATAAAGAATTTCCAAGAACAGAAGAAATACCTTTTGATTCAAATAGAAAATTAATGACAACAGTTCATTCTAATGGAGGAAAATATATTGTATATACTAAAGGTGGAGTAGATGAATTATTAAAAAGAAGTAAATCATATATAATTAATGGAGAAATAAGATATGATTTAGAAGAGTATAAAAAAGAAATAGAAAAGCAAAATGAGGCAATGGCAAAAACGGCACTAAGAGTGTTAGCAATGGGATATAAAGAATTAGATCATGAACCAACTAAAGAAGAAATGAAAAACCTAGAATCAGATTTGATATATATTGGAATGGTTGGAATGATTGATCCTCCAAGAGAAGAAGCAAAAGAAGCAGTTAAGAAATGTAAAACAGCAGGAATAAAACCAGTAATGATAACAGGAGATCACAAGATAACAGCAATAGCAATAGCTCAATCTTTAGGAATATTAAAAGATGAAGATGAAGCAATCACTGGAATAGAACTTGAAAAAATGTCAGATGAAGATTTAACAAAAAATGTTAGACATTACTCAGTATATGCTAGGGTATCTCCAGAACATAAAGTTAGAATAGTAAAAGCATGGCAAGCAAATGGAGAAGTTGTTGCTATGACAGGTGATGGAGTAAATGATGCACCAGCACTAAAAACAGCAGATATAGGTTGTGCAATGGGAGTGGTTGGAACAGATGTCGCAAAAGAAGCAGCAGATGTAATATTAACAGATGACAATTTTGCAACAGTTGTATCAGCAGTAGAAGAAGGTAGAAGAATTTATTCAAATATATTAAAAGCAATACAATTCTTGCTTTCAAGTAATGTCGGAGAAATTATTGTATTATTTGTAGCAATATTAATAACACCATTACTTGCTAAATGGTTTAATATAACAGACATATCTGCATTAGAACCATTATTACCAATACAAATATTGTGGATTAATTTAGTAACAGATTCATTACCAGCATTAGCATTAGCTGTCGACCCAGCAGCTAAAAACATAATGAAAAGAAAACCAGTAAAACCAGGAAAAGGAATTTTCACTAAAGGAATGACATGGAGAGTAATTTATCAAGGAATAATGATAGGATTTTTAACACTTGCAGCATTCTGTATAGGATTAGCAACACCTGGATATGAAGAACATATTAGAATAGAAATAGCTCAAACAATGGCATTTACAGTGCTAGCACTTTCAGAGTTAGTTCATGTTTTTAATGTTAGAAATAATCAAGAATCAATATTTAAAACAAATATATTTAATAACAGTAAGTTAATATTAGCTGTGCTTGTTTCTGCTATGCTAATGCTAATAATATTATTTGTTCCAGCATTAAGAGATATATTTAGTATTTGGAAACTACCAGCAGAAAATATACTAGAAGTAGTATTACTAGTATTTTCGCCAATTTTAATAGTTGAAATATTTAAACTATTAAAAATAAATGGAAAAGAAGATTAATAGTATAATTTAATAAAAACTAAAGAAAGAACAAATACTCTTTGTTCTTTCTTTAGTTTTATCTAAATTTCTTCAGGAGGAGTTACAAATATAGTTTTATAGTTAATATAAGTTACCATTCCAGGTTTAGCTCCAGAAGTTTTTTTTACATATTTAACAAAAGTATAATCAACTGGCACATTCGAAGACTTTTTTGCTTTACTATGGTAAGCAGCAAGCTCCGCACATTTTATCAGTATATCTTGAGTAGGAGAAACATTGTTGTCGCATTTTAAAATGACATGGCTACCATGAATTTTCTGAGTATGAAACCATATATCATTTTTATTAGCAAGTTTTAGTGTTAAATAATCATTTTGTTTGTTATTTTTACCTACTAAGATTGTAAATCCATCTATTGTAAATTCTTTAGGAGAAGATATAGTATTATTAGTTTTCTTATTATTTGATTTATTCTTTTGAGTCAATACATCCTTAAATAATGTACTTTCGGAAAGTTCTGTATAAATTTCATCTATTTCTGATATAGTAGTAGAATTTTCTATGCTAAAAACTAAACTTTCAATATAATTCAAGTCTTTTTCAGTATCTTTTTTTTGAAGTTGGACAACTTTTAAAGCATTATTTAACTTAGAATATTTTTTAAAAAACATTTGGACATTTTTAGCAGGTGAAAAACGTATGTCAAGAGGAATTGTGATTGGCGAATTGTTTTCATAGTAGTTTTCAACGGTGATGCTATCAGTGTTATTGTGTAACTTATATAAATTTGCAGTTAAAAGTTCACCGTAAAGCCTGTAAATCTCCATATCATTACATTCAGACAATTTTTTATTTATATTAGCTAGTCGTTTGGTGTATTTTTGCAATTCAGATAAAATTAGTTTTAAAACATTGTTACGATATGTTTTAAACATTTCTATATTCTCTTTATTAGTATAAAAATCATCAATAAAGAAGTTGATATTAAACAAAGAGTCATTTTCTTGTAAAACAACAGAATAATCATTATTAATTTTTCCATTAGTAGATAGCAATTTACAAGAGATATTTTTAGTTCCTATGTTATTTATAATACCTTTCATATAATTAAAAAGTGATTCAATATCGGCTTTATCATTGCTATGTCCACAGTTTGATTCATTAATACAACTTAAAACAAAGGAATTGCTAATACCTGTGAAAGTATTTGAAATAGCTTTATTTAGAGATAAATCCTCTAATTTAGGTAAAAGTATCTCATAAAATTCTTCAAAATTTTTAATATCTAAAAAACTTATTTTATTGCTAGCAGGAAATTCGTATACTCGTGCAGGAAGAATATCTCTAGATGATTTTTGAGTAGAATCCAAATGCCTTAAACTGTCTATAATTCTATTATTATCATTGACTAATATGATATTGCTATGTTTTCCCATTAATTCAACAATCAATTTCTTTTGAATTAAGTCATTAAGTTCATTATAACCTTCTAATGTAAAAACAATAACTCTTTCTAAATCAAAAGTCGAAATATTTATTATTCTATTTCCTATAAGATGTTTTCGTAAAAGCATACAAAAATTTGGTGCTTTAAAAGGACGAGGTTTACTGTTAGTTGTAAGATTTACTCTATAATTACTAGGATTAATACACAAATTTAAAGCTAAATTCTTTTTGTTTGAATATAGTCCTAAAATGATTTCATTTTTAGAAGGCTCAAAAACTTTGTTTATTTTTGCTCCTATAATATTATTTTGTAATTCAGCTACAATAGATTTTGTAACTATACCATCAAAAGCCATAAAAAACGCTCCAATCTCAATTTTATATTTCATGTAATTATAATATAAATGTGTAGATTTTGCAAACCAATGAAAATAGGTAATTTTTGAATATTTGTATTGACATTACGCTAACAGGTGGAATATAATACGAATATAGATTCAGCAGGAGGTAACAATACATATGAAGAATAGCGGTATGTTTTATCCTAAGGATAGTAACTTTACAAACATGACTGATGAAGAGCTAATAGAACTTATAAAGTCAGGAAATAAACATGCTTTAAATTTTTTATTAGAGAAATATAAAGAACTTGTAAATATGAAGGTTAGTAAATATTATATAGTAGGTGCAGAAAAAGAAGACATAACTCAAGAAGGGATGATTGGGCTTTTTAAAGCTGTAAAAGGATTTGATAATCAAAAGCAAAATTCTTTTAAAACATTTGCTAATTTATGCATAGAAAGGCAATTAATAACAGCAATAAAAACATCTAATAGGCAAAAACATATGCCACTTAATTCATATTTATCGTTAAATACTTCTGCATATGAAGAAGACGACACAATCACGTTACTAGATGTATTTAATTCACATTCAATAGAAGACCCACTAGATACAATAACTAAAAAAGAATATTATAAAACAGTAGAAAATAACATAGAAAAATCTTTAAGTAAATTTGAAAAAAGAGTATTGGAAAATTACATGAGAGGGGACAGCTATGTAAAAATAGCAGAAAAGTTAGATACACCAGTGAAATCAGTAGATAATGCTATACAAAGGATAAGAAAAAAGGCAACAAAAACAATTTCAGGGAAAGAAATCTAAAAGTACTAATTGTAAAATTAGTACGGATGTGCTTCTATAGCTCAGTAGGTAGAGCACTGCCATGGTAAGGCAGGGGTCGCCGGTTCAATTCCGGCTGGAAGCTCCACAGAAAAGTCCTCTATATCTATTTAAATATGGATAATAGAGGACTTTTCTTATATTGAAATTGGAAAAATTCAAAAGATAAAAGGAGGGTAAAATTGATTTGTACAAAATGTGGTAAAGAATTAGAAAGAGGGTATCCAGTTTGTCTTAACTGTGGACAAAGATGGGAGGTACAAGAAGGAGAAGAAGAGGAAAAGAGAGAAATAAAACAATATAATAAAAACAAAAATAAAATTAATATAGTGGTATTAGTAATAGCAGTAGTATTAGTGCTAGCATTGTTTATGTTCCCAATGGTAATGACATTTATGGGGCTAAGACAAATGGCAGAAACTTATGAATCATTGCAGAGTATCAGTGGAGGAATGTAAGAAACTTAAGAAAAATGGAGGAGATATGATGAATAAATTAAAAGAACAAAAAGCTATAACATTAGTAGCTTTAGTAATAACAATAATAATTTTATTAATTCTAGCAGGTGTAGCATTAAGTTTAGTAATAGGAGATAATGGGTTAATAAAAAAATCAAAAGAAAGTGCAGAAAGATATAATCAATCAGCTCAAAAAGAAACTGCGGATTTAGAAAGTTATGATGAAGAATTTAAAAATTTGTTAGGAAATTCTATAAAAGCAACAGCAAAGGAAATAGCACAAAAACCATCTGAATATTATGGAAAAGAGATAAAAGGTTATACATGTGCAAATTCTCAAGCAGTAAATGCTTGGAAAATATTTTTTGCAGATGAAAATAATATATACATAATAGCTGACGACTATATTAGTTATCAATATGCTCCAAACGGAAAAAATGGAACAGAAATAACAAGAGATGAAAATAGTGAATATGGCTTATTATTTACAAATGTAAGCAATGATTATAGAGGAGCTGCAGATATAACAAATGAGAAGGTAAAAAAATGGTTTGAATATTTAAAAGAATATCCATCAGTAGAAAGACCAAATGCTAAAGCAGTTGCATATATGTTAGACACTAATGTGTGGGGAAAGTTTGCAGGAAATAATGCAGAATATGCAATAGGAAGTCCAACAATAGAAATGTTTTGCAAGTCATATAACAGCATACATGATAAAAAAATAGAATATAAATTGGAAAGTTACGGATACGATATAAAATGGAATCCAGGAAGTACAGATTATAATGATAATATTAGTGGGTTGGATATAACAGAAAATTTATATGTGCTTACTAATGAAAATGCAAATGGATATTGGTTATCAAGTCCATCAACTTGTAGTGATGGCTTTTTATTGGAAATTGGAAAACAAGGGGGGATATCACCTGAACATATAAATGGTGGAAATGCAGGAATTCGTCCTGTAGTTTGTCTAAGTAATAACGTAAAATTGGAAAAACAAGATGAAAATTCGTATAAAATAGTAGAATAAATATATAAGAGCAATAAAATTAAACTTTTTATTGCTCTTATATATTTTTGAATAAAAAATTAAGTAAAATGTTTTATTATTTTTGACCAAAGAAATATCTTGTGATAGAATAAACAAAAATTAACATTGGAGGCGTAAAATGGAAAAAGAGAAAAAAAATTATAAAGATTTAGAAGAAAGTATTAATAAGATTTTTCAAAAAGACAAAGCATATAGAGAGGCAGAAAGACTAAAAAAAGAAGAAGCATTAAGAGAAAAAGAATTTGATAAGGACGAATTTATTTACCAATTGCAAGGTGAAATTAATGTATTAGAAAAAAGAGAAAGAGAAGAAATGGAGAGAAATGGCTCTAATGCTAAAGTAGAGAGACTAGAATATCCTAAAGAATTAGATAATTTGACATTAGAAACATTATATATTGCTTTATTGTATGGAACTCCTAATGCAATTTCTAAATTCTATTTTGAAAGCGACTTATGTTATTTTTCAAGTGAAATAATATTAAATTTGTATAAAGGAATAATTTTTGAAGATGGAGAAAAAAGTGCACCATTACATTTGAAAGAAGGTTTTAATTTTCCTAAAGTTATAAATGAATTATATGATTTAAAGGCAGAGATGAGAAGTGTACCATTATATAAAAAATATAATTTTGAAGTTGTTTACAGAGAATTGAAGAAATTATTTATTTTGAAAAAAAGTTATATAGAAGCACCTACTAAAGCAATGCAAGAAAAAATATTTGAAATAAAAAATTATAAAAAGTATAAAATAATGTCTTCAGAAGAAGTAAGAGAAGCAATTAAACAACTAACAGTAACAAATAGGTTAAGCCAAGCGGTGCTAAATAAAGGAATTGCAGAATTTTGGTTTGATGAAAAAAATGAATTAAGGGATGGAGTTCCACTACCTTTCCCTATAATGACAAAAGTATTTAAAGGCTTTAGAAAAGCAGAAATTATGGCATATGCAATGCCGTCAAATGCTGGTAAAAGTAGGTTCACAGTTAATTTAGCATGTAATATAGCATTTATACATCAAAAAAGAGTTCTAGTAGTTTCTAACGAAATGACAGAAGATAAAATGAGACTATGTTTACTTACAACTATCTTAAATAGTCCTAAATTTCAAGAAATTCATAAACAAGAAATTGTAAAAAACGAAGGTGAGCTTCTAGAATTTAAATTTAGAGCAGATAATCCAGAAGAAGTTGAATTAGATGAACGAGGGTTCATAAAAAAATATGAAAATGAAAGTCAAGCAGATTTTATAAAAAGGTTAATAAAACATTCAACAGAATTTAATAAAATAATGAAAGTAATAGAATGGGTAGATAGCCAAATAAATAATTCAATATATTTTGTTCATCTTACAGAATATACAAATAATGATTTACATGAAGTTATTTCAAATTACATGTACAAAGAGGGAGTTGACTTTGTATTTTATGATACACTAAAAACTGATGTAAATAATATAGGAAATTATGAGGAGTTAAAAAAGACAGCAACTATACTTTCAGAACTTACTCAAAAATTTAACATATTTATTGGTGCTTCTATACAATTATTAGATAATAGCACATCACCAATTAATCTAACAATTAATGATTTATCTGTAAGTAAAAATGTAAAAGAAGTGTTTGATACACTATCACTATTTAAACAAATCAACCCTAAAAATTATAGCGATTATGAATATTCAGATTCAGATAGATTTATAGAGTGTCATGATTTAGAGGTTTACGATGATCCAGATGTTAGATATTATATATGTGTTATAGATAAAAACAGAGCAGGAGCTAAACCAAAATTATTATTTAGACTTAACTTAGCTTATAATGAGTGGGTAGAAGTTGGTTATGTTAGAGTAAAAGAAGCGGAAGGAGAAGCAGTAGGACAATAGTATGGAAAATTTGGATATAGAGAAAATAAAAGAAGAAATAAAAAATAATTTATCTGAGAGAAGATATAACCATTCAGTAGGAACAATGAAAAGAGCCGAAAAAATGGCAAAAATATATAATGTGGATGTAGAAAAAGCCAAATTAGCAGGACTTACACACGATATGGCAAAAGAATTAAGCCAAGAAGAAAAATTAAAATATGTAAAAGAAAACAATATAAAAATAGATGAAGTAGAAAGATTGTGTCCAGATCTATTACATGGAAAAATAGCTGCACATATGTGTAAAGTAAAATATGGTTTTGATGAAGATATGCAAGAAGCAATAGCTTTTCATACAACAGGTAAAGTTAATATGTCTATATTAGGAAAAATAATTTTTCTAGCAGATATAACAGAAGAAAATAGAAATTATGAAGACGCAGGTAAACTTAGAGAATTGTCAGAGAAAAATCTTGATGAGGCAATGTTATATGCATTAAATAAAACTATAGAAAAGACGGTAAAAACAAATAAATTGTTACATCCAGATAGTGTAAATTCTAGAAATCATATATTGTCAGTAAATTATAAAATGTGATATAATATCAACTGTGTTAAAAATATAAATTTGAATAGGAGATGTTGAATTGAAAATAGGTATAGTAGGACTTCCAAACGTAGGAAAAAGTACAATGTTTAATAGTATTACAAATGCAGGGGCAGAATGTGCAAATTATCCATTTTGTACAATAGAACCAAATGTTGGTGTAGTACCAGTACCAGACGAGAGATTGGATGTATTAACAAAAATGTACAATCCTCAAAAAACTACACATGCAATAATAGAATTTGTAGATATTGCAGGACTAGTAAAAGGAGCAAGTAAAGGTGAAGGATTAGGAAATAAATTTTTATCTCATATAAGAGAAGTAGACAGTATAGTAGAAGTTGTTAGATGTTTTGAAAATCCTAATGTAGTACATGTAGATGGCGAAATAAATCCTTTAAGAGATATAGAAACAATAAATTTAGAATTGATTTTTTCAGATATAGAAACAATAGATAAAAGATTAGAAAAAGCAAGAAAAATGCTTAAAGCAGACAAAAAATATCAAGCAGAAATATCTGTTCTAGAAAAAATAAAAAAAGTTCTAGAAGAAGGAAAATCAGCAAGGGTAGTAGATTTAAATGATGAAGAAAAAGAATTACTAAAAGAAACATATTTGCTTACAATGAAGCCAATACTATATATAGCAAATGTTTCAGAAGAACAATTAGGAAATTTAGAAGATGATAAATATGTTAATGAAGTAAGAAAATATGCTAAAACGGAAAATGCAGAAGTTATACCACTATGTGTAAAAATAGAAGAAGAATTAAGTGGTTTAGACAAAGAGGATAAAGCAGAAATGCTTGAAGCATTAGGATTAGAAGAATCTGGATTAGACAAAGTAATAAAAGCAAGTTATGACTTATTAGGACTTATGTCATTTTTAACAGCTGGTGAGCCAGAGGTGAGAGCTTGGACAATAAAAAAAGGAACAAAAGCTCCAACAGCAGCGGGAAAAATACATTCAGACATAGAAAGAGGATTTATAAGAGCAGAGATTGTTTCTTATGATGATTTAGTAAGAGAAGGCTCTATGTTAGCAGCAAAAGAAAAAGGCTTAGTCAGATCAGAAGGAAAAGAGTATATAATGCAAGATGGAGATATTGTATTATTCAGATTTAATGTTTAATATATTGTAATAAGTATAAAATAAATAGAAAAGAGGTAATAAATAATGTCAAATGTTAGTTTAAATTTTGATCATGTTGGAATCTCTAATTCAGCAATTATGAAATATGAAAAGAAAGTGTTAGATATACACAATAATCTTCATGAAAAAGCAAAAGATAAAAAAGAGTTTTTAGGATGGATTGAACTTCCAACAAAATATAATAAAGCAGAATTTGAAAAAATAAAAAAAGCAGCTAAAAAAATAAGAAGGGAATCAGATGTTTTAGTTGTTATAGGAATAGGAGGTTCATACTTAGGTTCAAGAGCAGTTATAGAATCATTAACAAATACTTTTTATAATTATGAAAAAAGAAAAACACCATACATATTGTATGCTGGAAATAATTTAAGTCCAAATTATTTAAATGACTTAATTGAATTTATAGGAGACAAAGATTTATCTGTTAATGTAATATCAAAATCTGGAACAACTACAGAACCAGCAATAGCTTTTAGAATATTTAGAGAAATATTAGAAACTAAATATGGAATAAAAGAGGCAAGAAGTAGAATATATGTTACAACAGATAAAAAGAATGGTGCATTAAGAAAATTATCAAAAGAAGAAGGTTATGAGACTTTTGTTATACCAGATAATGTTGGGGGAAGATATTCTGTATTAAGTGCAGTAGGACTATTGCCAATAGCAACAGCAGGATTAAACATAGATAAACTTATGGAAGGCGCAAGAGTAGCACAGGAAAAATATATGGATCCAAGCTTGAAATATAATGAGTGTTATAGATATGCAGTTATTAGAAACATATTATACAAATTATATAAAACAACAGAAATACTTGTAAATTATGAACCAAAGATGCATTCTTTCACAGAATGGTGGAAGCAATTATTTGGTGAAAGTGAAGGAAAAGACCAAAAAGGAATATTTCCAGCAGGTGTTGATTTTACTACAGATTTACACTCAATGGGGCAATACATTCAAGATGGAAAAAGAAATTTATTTGAAACTGTAATAAATATAGAAAAATCAAAATCTAATATGAAGATAAAGGCAGATGAAGACAATCTAGATGGACTGAATTATTTGGCTGGAAAAACATTAGACTTTGTAAATAAAAAAGCAATGGAAGGAACAATCAAAGCACATGTGTCAGGTGATGTCCCTAATATATTAATAAATGTAGCAAAATTAGATGAATTATCAATAGGAGAATTAATATATTTCTTTGAAAAAGCTTGTGCCATGTCTGGAATGATATTAGGAATAAATCCATTTAATCAACCAGGAGTAGAAGAATATAAGAAAAATATGTTTGAATTATTAGGTAAACCAGGTTATTAAAATAAAAATGTATAAATATAATAACAAACAACCACTCTATTATTAAGCAGGTGGTTGTTTTTATGTTTATAAGAAAGAAAAGAATAGATAAATTAACAAAAAAAATAGATGATTTAAATTATAAGTTAGCTAAAAATAATTTAATAGAATTATCTGAAATAATAGGTAATAGAAAAGAATTACTAAAAAGAAATCTGATAGCACGGTATATCAAAAGGGATAGGAGTAGGAATTGGAGTAACAATCATTACAGCAATCATAATATATATATTGCAAAAAATAGTAAAACTAAACATTCCAATAATAGGAGAATATATAGCAGATATAGTATCAATAGTTGAAAAAACACAAAAATGATATGAATTTTGTATTGATTTAATGAAATATGAGTATTAATATATATATATATTAAATGAAGAAATAAATGTAGCAGTAAATGAAAAGAATATGTTATAGTGAAAGAAG
This sequence comes from uncultured Clostridia bacterium, assembly GCA_934167175.1. Classification (GTDB taxonomy): domain Bacteria; phylum Bacillota; class Clostridia; order TANB77; family CAG-508; genus CAKPKF01. The sequence goes on from CAKPKF010000004.1 coordinate 40,381, forward strand.
GAATAAAAAATGGAAAACAATGCAAAACTTGAAGTTGCATCTAAAATTATGGCAGTAAAAATAGCTGTAGTTGTATCAAAAAAAGGGTATAAAGTAGAAGATGAAGAAATACAGTTGCTTATGAAAGAAAAAGAAGAAATGAAGAAAGGAAATAAAGAAGTTATAGATAAAATAATAAAAGAATATGGACCAGAGGTAAAAGGTATTTGCAATTGATATAAAGTAAGAAAAGTTTAGGGAAATATAATAAAAATATATAGCTAAAATTATGGTTAGAAATATCCATAATATGTTATAATTTTTATTGTGATTAATAAAAAAAAGGAGTGTTTTCTCATGATACAAAAAATTAGTATAAAAGATTATAAAAAGGAAATTCAAGAGGAAAAATATGAAAATATATACAGAGATTTAATTGGTAAATCTATGGAACTTGTAAAAGAAATAGGAAAGATTAAAAAATTCGAATTTTCAGAAGATGAAGAAGGCAGAACTTTATTTTGTAGTATACAGATTTATTTCAAAAAGAATTTTGGAGAGTTTTCAAATGTCTATTATTTAATGAAAGATTTGAGTGAATGGAATTGTGAAGATAACTATGTTTACGATACTTATGAAAAAAAGATTAATAATATTATTGTAAAATATAATAATTTAATTGTAGAATTAGAGATATATAGAAAAATAGAAGAAGAAATAAAAGGAAAGAAATTTGAAAAAGTATTAGAAGAACGAGAAGAAAAATGTAGAAAACTCTTTAAAGAAATGCTTGAATATAAAAATAAAGAATATAATGAAAAATGGGACATGATAGAACTTATTGAAAAAGTAATTCAATATTATAATTTCTATTATGATGAATTACGTGAACTAAAACAAGTTATGTCTGGAAATTTTATTGAATTTGATATAGAAGAAGACTTAGTTGAAATAGATAATATTGAAAGAATAATGTTAATTGATGAAATTTATAGATTGATTGTTGATGAAGACTATAAAAAGGTTGCGTATATGTATAGAGATTTTGAACTAAAAGATGGACAAACATACAGTGATTTATATGATTTGGAATACAAAAAATTAGATGAACTGTATAAAAAAATGCTTGAATTTGTTGGAGAAGAAAATTTGGAAAATGAAAAGAATTTAGAAGGTAGAATGTTAGAGAGATATCCATTTTATATTTTAGATATCAAAAGAATAAACTCATATGAACCATGTTCAGTTATAGAACGATTGAATACAATGGAAAACATATATGAAAAATTATCGAAAGACTATAAAAATTATGAAGAAAACATGAAAAAATATGAGAAATTTCAAAACATGACAGATGAAAATGAAGAAGAACTTGAAGAATTAGAAGAAACAATGGATGAATTATTTTAATAAGTATAATAACAAAAGAAGGAAAAATATTTGGACATGAGTTAAATAAAAAAAATTAATTAAAGAAATAAAAAATAAGGAGAAGTTATATGGATGTTAGTTTGTTTTTTGAAGTAAATGGAAAATTTTTAATTCATTCCTGTAAAAAAGAAAATGCTGAAAAATATGGCGATTTTTTAAATTATCCTCAAAGTCATATGGAAATTTGGGACCAATATTATTATTCAAAATATAATGTGGATTTTGACTATTTTCTAAGAGGCAGAGTAGTTTATAATATTAAAGAAGACAAATATTACTTATATCATGATAAATGTATAAAAGATTTAAGCAGTTTTATTTGTGAAGAAGATAAAGAAAAGATTGAAATCAGAGAAGATTTTCATTATCAATGTCACAAGTGTAATAAATACTATACAATGTAAGGAGTAATATTTATGAGTATTTTACCAAACGAAATTTGTGATGAAAATAAAAACAAGCTTCCAAAAAAATTTTTCGATATGATAGATATGGGAGATGAATTTGCAGAGTGGGAAATATATGAAAAAAATAAAAATAGATATGGAGAAAAAGATTTAAGAACAGAGATAGCAATGTTAGATGTTATAAAGTACTACTATAACAAAAAGAATTTCGAAGTATGTATTAATTTTGCAAAACCATTATACATAAAATATAAAAATAAAAATGAAAGTAGATTACAATTAGAAGTTAAATATTATTATTTAAAATGTATATTTACTATTAGAAAATATTCTAAAGAATTATATGATATAGAAATAATTAATGAAGAAAAAGAACTAGAAAAAATACAAAAAAGTATGTATAATAAGTCAATCAAAATATGTGGAAAAAATGATAGTTTAACATTAAAAATCAAGGAGTTAAAAAACATAACAGATAGAATCAATTTTGAGAAGTTTTGTGAAATACTTTATGGATTTGATGATTCAAAATATAAAATTCCTCAAAATGAGGCTATTGAAATTATAATAGATAATGAAGAATTAAAAAGAAATTTGAATAAAAATTTTGAAGATTATATACTTTCAGTTGAACTTGAAAAATATGCAACCAATATAGTAAAATTTAAGGGAGAATATTTTTGGAATCCTCAAATTTACAAAGCAAAAATTAATCTGTTATGTGAAAAAGGATATAAAACCATAAATTTGGATTGGAAGGATATGAATAAATGCTTAAACAATGTAAAAATTATGGTAAATGCAAATACTGGAGAGATTATTAATAAATCTGAATTTTGAAATGTAAAAATCTAATAATATGAATTTATATTTTGATATTGATTTATACGTAAACAAAAATAAAAAACATATAAGAAAAAATGGAGAAAAAAATGGAAAAGGATGAAAATAGAATTATTGAGTATAAAAAAATACAAGAAAAATATCCAGCTATTGCAAGACTTGCAATAGCTGTAAAACCACCTAAATATGATTACATTGGTCTATACACAACTAAAATAGAAAAAGAAAAAAATAAAGAAAAACTAGATCAGTGGATACAATATTGGATAGAAACTAATTCTATTCAAGCTACTATAGTTATAAGCAAATTAAAAGAAATACAACAAGATGCTAAAGATGAATATAAAAAAGAAATAATAAAGGCAGTTATGAATAAAAAGGAAAATTACTTTGAACTCATGATGGTATTGTTGTATTTAGAAGAATGGGATAAGCTAGAAATAATAGTAACTTATCTAATTAAGATAAATGAAAAAAAGAAAAAGTTTAAGAAAATAAGCGAGGATGAGAAACAGGAAGACATTATTAATATATCAATGATAATGGCTGAAATTACCAAAAAGAAGAAATCCATTCAACGCCAAATTTTAGAAAATAAAGATTTGGATGTAGGAAAGGATTATTTCAAAATCGAATTGGAAAATAATAGTGATTTAAAAAAAGAAGTAATAACTAATTTTTGTAACGAAATAAAAGAAAATATGGAATGCTTTGAAATAGAAAATGATGCAAAAAAAATGCAGAAAAATGTATTAGAGTTAGAGAAAATTTTAGATGGCGAAAAAATAAATATAACTACTTGTTTAATAGATTTATTAAATGAGTGCATGGAAACAATAAAAAAATACGATAAAAAAAATTTATGCGAAATAGCAGAGAAAACAAAGAAAAAACTAATAGAAATATCTAAAGAGGAAATAGGAGAACTAGCAGAAAAGATAAGTACTGACAAAATGGATTTAAATAGAATAGTAATTAATATAAATAGAGAATTATTAGAAGTAAGTAATTACGAATTAATATTTAGATTTTTAAAAATTTTTGTGGATAATAAAAAATATGGTTTAATAGTAAACGAAATTCTAAAGTTTTGTAAAGTTAACAAAAAAAATAATAAAGAAGTAATTAAACAAATTACAGAGAGCTTTTTTAAAAACAAAAAAATAATAAATTGTTTTGATTTTTTAGAAAGAATTAAAGTTAGTAATTATATAGAGTATTTACCAACAGGTTATTTTACTATTGATGAATGCTTAGAAAAAATATTAGATAAAGGTGCTAAGTACTATTATTGTTTGATATACCATAGAAATTTATTTATTCAAAAAAATCTTAATAAATATAAAACAAAATATGAATGTATATTAGAGTGGATGGAAATTATAGAAACAAATATAAAAACAGGATTAGAAGTAGAAAAAGCTGAAAAAATAAGCATTATTGAAATGATAAACACAGATGGAATCCAAATTTTAGAAAAAGACGAAATAAAAGAAAAATTAATAGAGATGAAAAATAGGAGAAAGGATAAAGAATGTTTAACGATACTAAAAAGAATGGCAAGATTGCTAAATGAAATATTAATAGAATCAAGTTCAATAAGTGATAAAGAAAATAAAATAAGAAAATTGAAATATATAAACAGTTTTGCTTATGATGAAATAGAGAATTATGAATACTGGACGAATATAAACTATAGGATAAACAAATCAATCTATAATGTAAATGAATCAATTCAATTATTTAAGAATTTAATAGAAAATGCTGAAACAAATGAAACACAATCAATTATATACATATATATGAATACACATTTAAAAGCAATATATCCAATAGAAAATATGATAAAATTATTAATATCTAAAAATATGAAAAACGTATTAGAAAATATAAAAAAATATAAAAGTGAAGCTATACTGAAAAAAACTGGACGAGCTAAAATAAGATATAAAGTACTTTTTAAATGTGCATATAACATTAATAGCACAATAGTTAATTTAGGAGATATTAAAGTAGACAATAATGAAAATATATGTGAAGTAAGGATAATTGGATATAAGGAAGTATCAAATGAATTTATATATGAAATAAAACTAAAAAATGAGATACAAGATGAAAATAAATATGAAAAATTTATAAAAGAACAAATAATGCTTTTAAATAATTTTGAATTAAATAACCAAAAAATGAAAGATAAAAAAAATCCATATAAATACATAAACAATATTGAAACAGATATACCGGTAAAGTATATAGAAAGAGAAAAATTTATAAAAGAACAAATTGAGTCAAAAAAGTTTGCTATTAATATGCTAAAACAAAATGAAAATTTAAAGAAAGAAATTATAGATAAAATAGAAGAAATAATAAAAGAAGAATCGAATTCTGTTCAAGATATAATAGATTTTTACATGAATTCATTTATTAAATATATAATCTCAATAAATAAATTTATAAAAATTGCAAGGCAATACAAAAAATGTGATAATATAATAGAACCTTTTAAAAAATATAAATATTATGCAAGATATATTAGCAAGAACGATGAAATAAGTAGAATGATAATGATAAACCAACATTCTCGAATTATATATAAAGGTGATAAAAAAAATAAATATTTTGTTAATGGTATTTCACTTATTAGTTTTGAAATAAGTGAATATGATGAAGAAAAAAATATATTAATTTGTACAAAATTCGAAATATCTGATACATTAATACCAAGTGATGAACAGATGGAAATAGTAAATATTTTGAGAAGATATATAGATACAAAAGAATTTAAAATTTTAGAAGAACTAAAGAATTTAAAAAAAATGCCAGAGCTACAGAGAAGTAATAGAAAATTAGCTTTAAGTAGAAAATATATATTGTATACTTATGATTATTTAATGAGAAGAACATTGGATTTATTGCTAAATGATATTCCAAAAATGAAGCTTTTTTTGAAATTATTATCGTGTAACAATATGTGGCTTATAGAAGGATATCCTATAAAAGAGAAAAAGGATAGAATTATAGATATAAAAAGAATATTTTTAAAAACAATTGAAAAAGAACCAATTATAAAGGATTCAATAATATGTTATAAAAGAACATATTTAAATTCAATAATCACATTAAATGATATTTTTGAACATATTTTTAAAATTAATACACAAGGAAGAAAATTAGTAAATGAAGATGGTATAGTTAATTTGGAACAATTTACCATAAATTTCAAAATGAACAAGAAAACATATGAAGATGGAGAAATAAAGTATTTCATTTGTAAAAATACAAATGAATACGAAGAAAGCATGTTACAACCTGTTAAAATGAAATTGGTAAATAGTGAAAATGACAATGAAATATCAGATGTCAAAGCAATAAGCTATAATGTTATAACAGGAATAATAAACTGTGAGAAAATATAAAAAGGAGGACAAAAATGATAAGTGCAAAAGGAAAAAATGTTATAGAAGAAAGTGTAAAAGCACAATATTCATTATTGCATCCAGAAGACACAAATCTATATGGACTGAAACAAAAAATAAATAGATTATGCAATTTAATAGAAGTCTATTTAGAAAACCAAAATTATAAAGAAAAATTTGCGGAATTAGAAAATGAATTAGAAAGAGTTTCAGAGGTAAGTGGCAGAATGGATTTAAGTAAAATATCCTGTATAGATACTTTTTCTAAGATATTAGAAGAAAATAATAAACCTAATATAATAAAAAAAGCATATTCAAAAATTTTTGAAGTTGAAACTGTATATGATTTAAAGAGTATTGAAGAAAAAGTAGATCAAGTACAAAGAAAAGATTTATTACCTTATGCAGTTGCAATTCATGTAGCTAAATTATTGGAAAAAGATGATGAAAATAACATGCAAAATATAAATATACATTTATATTGGGAATACATAAGTAATATGTTTCTAGCTTATTTGGAAATTGCAAATAAATTAAAAGACAATATAATGGAAATGTATGTAAAACTAAAAATAAACGTAGATCAATACTTAAATAATATTATTGTTAATTACAAAAGTAAGACTAACTTTAAATATATACCATCAAGTGTAATAAAATTAGATTTTAATTCATCAATATATGACATAGAAGATGAAACAGAAGATTTTATACCATTTCTAGATGTCAACAAAGACATTTCCCTAAAAAGAATTAAATTAATAGGATATGCTGGTGCAGGAAAAACCACTACACTTGAGTATATAGAATATGAAGATGCTGAATGCTACAATGAAAACAAAAAAATTCCTGTTTTAATAAGCTTATGTATGGTAAATCATATAACAACAATAGAAAAATTAATTTGCGAAAAATTAGGGATAGTAGATGATGAAAATGAAATTATAAACTACTTGCTAGAAAAGAATAAAATTAATTTATACCTAGATGGAGTGAATGAAATAAGCCTAGAAAAACAAGAGAAAAGAGAAGTTTTAAATGAAATAGAAAAATTTGTAAACTCACAAAAAACCGAAAATGTAAGAATAATTGCAACAGATAGAGACAATGATGACATATCTATACTAAATAATGTTGATACTTTTTTAATAGAAGGAATGACTGAAAAAGATATTAAATTATTTATTGATGGAAATTCTACAAAAGTAGAAAAAAAGAAAGAAATAGAGGAAAAAATATTGCAAAATAAGGCAATCCAAAATATGAGAATAAGACCATTAATGTTAAAAGAATTAATATCAATAGTAGAATATGGAGAAGACATACCAGAAGATATGGAAGAGATAACAGAAAAATATTTAAAAACAATTATAAAAAGAGAAATAGAGGAAAAGCATGAAGAAGTTGCAAAATATATAGATGATGCATTAAGTTACTTGGTAGAAAAAAGTGAAAATATAGAAAATTCACCAATGAGTTATTATAATATTATTGATACATTTAATGAATTTGCTAGGAACAATAACTTAGAAATAGATTCACAAAATTTATTAGATTTAATAAAGAAAATTGGAATATTTAAGGAAGTAGATATAGAAATGTATTTATTTTCAGATGAGAGCTATTTTATGATATACTATTATAAAGCAAACTAAAAATATAATGAAAGGACAAACTATGTTAAGTGATGAGATAAAAAAATGTATTTTTACAGAAGTGAAAGGCATATATGCTGAAAGCCAACCAGAAATAGAAGATGTAGATATAGAAAAAAGAATAGATATATTTGCAATGGCATTATCACTTTCGAAAGATATTGATGATGAGATGCTAAAACAGGCAGAAAATAATGTGTTTCAGATATTTAATGATATAAATAATGCTAAAATAGTTGACATTAGAAACATATCACAATTAGAGTTGTTGTTAAGATTAATACAATATTTAGTAAATGAGCAAAAATATTTAGAAAAAGAAATGAATGATGCCATGCTTGGAAAATTGTTTAAGGAATTAGATGTATTACAAGTAAAAGGAAACCAAAGTAAAAAAAATTATTATAATATTATGATGGAAAAAGTAGAGATGCCCAATCAAAAAGCAAGACCATATGAATATGACGAAGAATTACATTCTGAGAAGAGATTAGAAAACGATAAAAAAGTTTTACCATTTATAAAAGCATATAATGGAAGAAATACAATAGTTCACTCAAAACCAACTCCAAATAAATGGGAAAGATTTTTCTGTGCATTTTATACAGTTATAGAAACTTGCTATAATTATAGGGAAATAATAATAAAAAAATATGTACAAAAAGAAATTTCTTATAAAAATTATATAGATAACATAATAAAAAAATATCAAGAAAAAAACGGAGAAAATTTTAAGTATATCCCATTAGAAATAGAATGTTACAGAAATGATATGTATTATGAGCTTAGTGCAATTTATCCAGAAAAAACCACTTTTGAAATAATAAATACAGATATAGAAAATAAAAAGATGTTGAATGGAAATAAAAGATTTAACAAAGCAAAAATAATTGGATTTGCAGGAATGGGAAAAACTACAACACTAGAAAACATTATGTATAAGGAAGCATTAGAAATAAAAAAACATTCATACCAAGGGGTATTACCTATAATGTTGGAAATGATAGAAGTATCTAATGAAACCGACGAAAATAGTATAGAAAGTTTAATAGCAAAAAAATTAGAAACAGACACTTTAACAGTTAGTTATTTGATTTCAAAAGAGCAAATAAAACTATATATAGATGGTATAAACGAAATTAGAATATCTAATCAAAAGGAAAAAAAGAAATATCTAGACCAAATTGAAAAGTTTGTAATTAGTAAACCAAAATTAAAAATAATAATAACAGATAGAGATAATAATGAAAATTCTATTTTAAATAATTGTCCTACATTTGTGTTAACAGGTGTTACTAAAGAAAACATTATTAATTTTATAGAAGGAAATACTGTTCCAGAAAAAGTGGAATTTGTTAGCAAAGCTGTTAAGGAGGCAATGGAAGAAAACATAGACTTAATAAATACTCTTCGCAACCCATTTATGCTAAAAAATATAATTTCAATTGTAGAATGTAATAAAAAAATTCCAGAAGATTCTGATGAAATTGCGGAAGTATTTATTAAGTCAATAGTAGAAAGAGAACGAATAGTAAAAAGAGATTACTATGCAAAACATATAATAAGACTACTAATATATTTAGTGGCAGAAGATAGCAAAAACAAAGATGGAATGATAGATGAAAATATATACATTAGTTATTTTCAAATAATTAATATATTTAATGAATACTCTGATAAATATAATCCAAATGATAGATTCGATAATGATAAAATGTTAGAGTTAATCATAAGACTTGGAATTTTAAAACAGATAGATATAGAAAATTATACTTTTGTAGATAATAGATATTATAATTTCTTTTATTTTTCTGCAATAAATACAGGGTTATTATAGAAAATATATAAAAAAGGAGGAGTAAAATTATGAATTTAAATGAAGAAAAAAATTGTAAAAGTAAATTAATAATAGTTATATTAGTAGTATTAATTATTGGAATAGTTTTATTAGGGGGATATTTTGTTATAAAAAATCAAAAAAACACTAATAAAGCTGAAAATAATGAAACAAAAGATACATCTGAAGTAACAACTTTAGGAAAAATAAAATTAAGCTGTATTGATGAAGAAAATAACCCCATTGCTGGTTGTGAATTTGAATTATTAGACAATGAAGAAAAATCGTATGGAAAAATAAAAAGTGGAGATGATGGAATAATTACATTTTACAAAGTTCCAGAAGGTGATTATAAAATAAAACAAATAGAAACAAATCCTGAATACGAATTAAAAGAAGAAGACACTAAAAATGTTACAGTAAAAGGTGGAGAAACATCAGAAGTGACTTTTGAAAATAAAGTGATATTAGGAAAATTTGAAATAACTGTAGTTGATAAAAATAAAAATGCCGTAAAAGGTGCGGTTTTTGAAATTACTGACAATGATGATAAAATTGTTGACACAATAAGCTCTGAGGAGAATGGTAAGTGTTCTACTACTGTAAGATGTGGAGTGTATTATGTAAAAGAAAAATCAGTACCAGATGGATTTACAATTGATACAAAACCTTATGCTTTTACAGTAGATAAAGATAATAGGACATTTTATAAAACAATAGAAAATTAGAAATAATAAAATTTCGAAATTATATTGACAAATAAGAAAAAAGAGTATATCATATAATACATAATAATAAAAAACTGTGAAGAGACAAAGTAAAATAATGATTGTCGAAAGAGAGGATTAGTCACCGGCTGAAAGCTAATCTAGATGGATGTATTTGAAAAACTAGCTCGGAGTTTTCTATGAAAGTAGACGTGTGGAATGCGATAAAATTCTAGAATTAAGTTAAAAATAGGGTGGAACCGTGTAAATAATAAGCACCCCTATAGATTATATAATCTATGGGGGTGCATTTTTGTATGTAAAAAACTCCCATAAGAAAAAAGGAGGATTTATTATGAAAATTAAACTAAAAGATGGGTCTGTAAAAGAAATTGAAAACAAAATGTCAGTCCTAGAATTTGCAAAAGAAATAAGTGAGGGATTAGCAAGAAATGCAACATGTGCTAAAGTAGATGGAGAAGTGAAAGACTTAAGATATGTAATAGAGAAAGATTGTGAAGTAGAAATATTAACATTTGAACAAGAAGAAGGAAAAAAAGCATATTGGCATACAACAGCACACATAATGGCACAAGCAGTAAAAAGATTATATAAAAATGTAAAATTAACAATAGGACCTTCTATTGACAATGGATTCTATTATGATTTTGATGTAGAAAAACCAATATCAGAAGATGATTTCGAAAAAATAGAAGCAGAGATGAAAAAAATAATAAAAGAAGATTTAGAGATAAAAAGATTTTCTTTACCAAGAAAAGAAGCAATAAAATTAATGGAAGAAAAAGGAGAAAGCTATAAAGTAGAACTTATAGAAGAACTACCAGAAGGAGAAGAAATATCTTTCTATGAGCAAGGAGATTTTGTAGATTTATGTGCAGGACCTCACCTAATGAGTACAGGAAAAGTTAAAGCAGTAAAACTATTATCTTCTTCAGGAGCATACTGGAAAGGTGACGAAAAAAATAAAATGCTTCAAAGAATCTATGGAATATCATATCCAAAAGCAAGTGAATTAGAAGCATACTTAAAAATGTTAGAAGAAGCAAAAGCTAGAGATCATAGAAAATTAGGAAAAGAACTTGATTTATTCATGTTAGCAGAAGAAGGACCTGGTTTCCCATTCTTCCTACCAAAAGGAATGCAACTAAGAAATGTATTAGAAGACTTTTGGAGAAAAAAACACGTAGAAAATGGATATGTAGAAATAAAAACACCTATGATATTAAATGAAGATTTATGGCATAGATCAGGACACTGGGATCATTACAAAGATAATATGTATACTACAAAAATTGACAATGAAGATTATGCATTAAAACCAATGAACTGCCCAGGTGGAATGATAGTATATAAAAGAAATATTCACTCATATAGAGATTTACCAGAAAGAGTTGGAGAATTAGGATTAGTTCATAGACATGAAAAATCAGGAACACTACATGGATTAATGAGAGTTAGATGTTTCACACAAGATGATGCACATATATTCTGTTTACCAGAACAAATAGAATCTGAAATAATAAATTTAATGAAATTAATAGATGAAATATATAGCCTATTTGGATTTGAATATGAAGTTGAATTATCTACAAGACCAGAAGATTCAATGGGATCAGATGAACAGTGGGAATTAGCAACTAATTCATTAAAACAAGCATTAGAAGCTCAAAACATGCCTTATAAAATAAATGAAGGTGATGGAGCATTCTATGGACCAAAAATAGATTTCCATATACATGATTGTATAGGAAGAACATGGCAATGTGGAACAATACAATTAGACTTCCAAATGCCAGAAAAATTTGACTTAACATATGTAGGAAAAGACGGAGAAAAACATAGACCTGTTATGTTACACAGAGTTATATTTGGTAGTATAGAAAGATTCATAGGAATATTAATAGAACATTTTGCAGGAGCATTCCCAACATGGTTAGCACCAGTTCAAGTAAAAGTGTTACCAATAGCAGAAGCACATATTGAATATTGCGAAGAATTAAAGAAAAAATTTGAAAAACTAGGAATAAGAGTAGAATTAGATAATTCAGAAGAAAAAATAGGATACAAAATCCGTAAAGCGCAACTTGAAAAAGTACCATATATGCTAGTAATAGGAGATAAAGAAGTAGAAGCAAATGCAGTAGGTGTTCGTTCAAGAAAAGATGGAGACATTGGAGCAATGCCAGTAGATAAATTTATAGAAGAAATAAAATACGAAGTTGAAAATTTTGTAAGATAAAAAAAGCCACCAAATTGGTGGCTTTTTTTGTGAAGCATTAATACAAAATGTGATTATTTTATTATATACAAAAAAATACTAAAATTTTGAACCCTTTTGATATTTGCAAGTTAAAAAAGAGTAAAAATTATTTGTTTTCAAAATAGTATGCAATATAAAAACAAACAATAAAGCAAAAAACAGAAATTATTCCATCAAAAGAAAAACTTATACCAGGGTATAATATAAAAACAGAACCAAGTACAAACCCTATAATACAATAATACGTTTGAGAAAAAAACTTATTTAGCAGAAATTGAATGAGTTTTAAGAATAAAAATCCTCCTATGATAAGTCCAATTCCCATAGGAAGTAACACAGGAATGTATACACAAGATATTGCAGTTATATAAAGATTGTAAACTCCTAATATCATTAGTATAACACTACTGCTTACACCAGGAATTACTACGCCGATACTCATTAAAAAACCTGAAATAATTAAAAAACTAAAGCTGTAATTTTTTATAGAATGTAAAGAGTTATATGAAATTTTATTTTCTAATAATATTAAAAAAACTGCAAAACAAAAACTAAAAATTAGAAAAAATATATAATTTAATTTAAAGCCTTTTGAATTATGAGCAGTTTTAAATAAAACAGGAACGCTACCTAAAATAAGACCAATAAAAGCAAAGTTAGTTTGCATTGGAAAAGTATTAAAAAGGTATTTTAATATATTACCAAATAAAACTACACCAATAAAAACACCGAATTAAAATAGGAAACAAAAATTGAAAATTCTTTTTCCAATCATCAAAAAAGTTCAAAACACTATTTACTAATTTGTCATATATCCCAAAAATTACACATAATACTCCACTGCTTACACCAGGTAGAATTGCACCAGCACCTATAGCTATACCTTTAAAACATTCTTTTAAAAAATGCATATAATCACCTTATAAAATAGTATTAAAAAAAATAAAAAATATACTGGTCATGCACTTTTTTTTTTATAAAACATATTATTATAGCAGATATATAATTGGAGGTGCATATATGTTGTCTGCCATTTCTTTATATGGCTTTATGGCTTTTTTAAAATCAACAGTTTTTGCTGTAGGATATATAAAAAGTAGTAACTTATTCCCAGAGCCATTGAGTCAAGAAGAAGAAAAAATTTATTTAGAGAGATTAAAAAAAGGTGATGAAGAAGCTAGAAATATATTAATAGAAAGAAACTTAAGATTAGTAGCACATGTAAGCAAAAAATATTATACAACCAATATAGAGCAAGATGATTTGATATCAATAGGTACAATAGGATTAATAAAAGGAATAAACAGTTTTGATATGACAAAAAATATAAGATTAGCAACATATGTTGCAAGATGTATAGAAAATGAAATATTAATGTTTTTGCGTAGCAATAAAAAAGTGAAAGCAGAAGTATATTTAAATGAACCGATAGGAAAAGACAAGGATGATAATGTAGTAACATTACAAGAAGTATTAGAAAACAATGAAAAAAGCATAGAAGAAGAAATCGACATAAAAATAAAAGTTAAAAAGATGTATGAGAAGATGAGAGAAATATTAAAATTTAGAGAAAAAAGAATTTTAGAATTAAGATTTGGGTTAGATCGGACATAAACCTAAAACACAAAAAGAAATAGCTAAAATGATGGGGATTTCTCGTTCGTATGTATCAAGAATAGAAACAAAGGCAATAGGAAAATTAGCAAAAGAAATAAAAGAATAAAAAAATTTACACTATTTAGAACTATATGGTATAATGTGACAGAGGTGATAAATAGTGAGAAATATTAGCTTTTGGCTTTTGTTTAATGCTAGAGATTTTGGTAGTTATTTAGCATATAGGTGGAAATTAAATTTTAATTATTATTTGTTTGTAGAAGGAATAAACGTTATTATATTTATTTTTACGTTGATATTGATGTTGATTTTTTCAATATTCTATGAACAAACTAATTTTTTAGACCCTATTGTACATGTAAAGAAAAAATACTTGATTGCAGAATTTATATCAGCTATAGTGGGTGCTGTTGCATTAGCAGTTATTAGCATAAAAGCATCAGAACCAAAGAGTTTGAGTAAAGATTTATTAATATTATCAATAATAATGGTAATAGCTATTATGGGATTCGGTTTTGGAAAAATATATATGGATTCTATTTATACAGAAGAAAAATTTTCACAATTATATGAAGAAAAAGTAGATGTAAAAAAAGCTGAAAGCTATAAAAAATTAGATATTTCTTTAAAAGGATTTAAAATTATCGATTCAAATCAAAAAAAAGAATATATTGCAGAAAATATGTATAATTACAAAGTTTTTACAAGAAAAAACAATATAATATTGATTTTGTTTTTCCTTGTATGGATTTTAAATTTATACATGTTAATAAAGGTGATAAGTAAAATACAGAAAATTAAAAAATTAGAAAAAGATGATATTGTGGTATATGATGAAGAAATTAATGTAAAAATGTAATAAAAGTATGCAAGGAGATAAGAATGGGATGGAAAAACTAAAGAATAATTTTTTTGAAATAATATTAACAATAATGATGATTGGTACACCATTATTAGGAATACCAGAAAAAGTAAAACTTACAGAACAAAATATAATAAGAAGAGATTTTTTATTTATTATAGGATTTTTTCTTATAGTTCTGTTAATAAAAAGAAGAAAAGAATTAAAATTTGATAAAAAAGATATATTGCTATTAATATTTTTTGCAATAGGCATAATAAGTACAGTATTTTCTATTAAACTTAATAAATCTATATTAGGGCAACACAACAGACATGAGGGAATAATAATGATAGGTATATATATACTTATATATTATTCAGCAAAAAACCTTTTTAAATATTATAAAAGTTTTGTTCCAATAGGGTTATCATTAGCGAGTATATTGACAATCTTAGCTATAATACAATTTTATGATATTATTCCAATTTTAAAAAATATGTATGATGCAAGGTGTGCCAATGCTACTTTAAGTAACTCTAATATTTTTGCGAATTTTATTACTATTTTTGTACCTATGGCTTTTTCCATATATATATTAAAAGGAGAAAAGAATAATTTATTTTATAACGTACTTTTTTTTACAGGAATGTTAATATCATTAGCAAGAAGTGCATATCTTGCATTTGCTGTATACACAGTATTTATACTGATATACATATTTAAAAATAAAAATAAGGAGTATATAAAAAGATTTGCAACATTAAGTATTTGTTTTGTAGTTTTATGTGGAATAGTTAATTATGCATCTAATAATAGAATATCTAAAAGGGGCGAACTTATGGTAAAAGAAACATACAGTATGAAAGAAGGAGTAACAGATAAAATGGGTTCTAGTAGAATATATTATTGGAAAGTTATGTTGATATTAATATCTGAAAGACCAATATTGGGATATGGACCAGATACAGTAGCAAATGCAATTGCAGAAGTTCATCCAGATATATTTAAATCATTTTTTAAAAAAACAGGTGGTGTTATAATAGAAAAAGCGCATAATGAATGGCTTCAAATTGCAGCAACTATGGGAATACCTGCAATGTTAATATATACGGTATTTATATTTTTAGTGCTAAAAGATAATTTGAAGAAATTTACCAAAAATAAAGTATCATTTGTTTTTTCAACTGTAATAATAGGATACTTAGTACAAGCAGTATTTAACATAAGTGTTATAGCTGTTGCACCAATATTTTGGTTGATTTTAGGATTAAGTGAGAATGAAAAATTCAAGACAGAATGCCTAGAAGAATTAAATAAAAAAGATACTGTGTAACTCACAATATCTAAATAAATTTTAGCATATTTTTTCAAAAAAATCAAATAATTAAATGTATAAAATAAGTGAATAAAAACAAGAAAAGAAGAGTAAAATATAATAAATATTAAATAAAATCGTTATTATAGATTTTCTAAATGTTGAATATTTATTTAATATATGCTAATATAATATTAATAATTAAATAGAAAAAATTCCCTGCGTGGTACGATAAGACTGAAATTTTAGAACCTACAAGTTTTGGAAAAGGGAGCCCATCTCTGAATATGGCGTGTATGCTTGCTTTTTAAGTAAGAAACCCATAAGTATTTAGGTAAGCACCCACCTGTGTGAGTACAGGTCCATAAAATTTCTTCATCTAACGGCTTCGGCGGGGGTATTTTTTTGCTTTTTTGTTAGTTGTAATTATTATACAAAAATGTTAAAATATAGTAGGATTTAAGAGAAACTTTATAGGGGTAGAGAAAATGAGTATAAGAGAATTGTTAGAAATAGGGATAAGTGTGTTAAAACAAAATAGTGTAGAAAACCCAATTCAACATGCAAGAATATTGATGGCACACATAATAGGAAAAAGTAAAGAATATTTAATAGCACATGATAATGAAATAATAAATAAAGATACAGAAAACGAATATAAAAAAGCAATATATAAATTAGTAGAAGGAATTCCAATTCAATATATTACAAATAGTCAGCAATTCATGAAACTAGACTTTTTTGTAAATGAAAGTGTGTTAATCCCAAGAGCAGATACAGAAATTTTAGTAGAAGAAGTAATAGGCATTGCTAAAAAAGAAAAAAAATTTAAAATATTAGATTTATGTACGGGAAGTGGTGCGATAGGAATTTCACTTGATAAATATATAGAAAATGCAGAAATTATATGTTCAGATATTAGTAAAAAAGCTATAGATGTAGCAAATAAAAACAGAGATAGAAACAACTCTAAAGTGAAAATAATACAATCAAATATGTTCGAAAGCATAAAAGATAAATTTGATATAATTGTGTCTAATCCACCATATATAAGAGATGACATAATTAAAACACTAGAAAAAAATGTTCTCTGTGAACCATATATGGCACTAAGTGGAGGAAATGATGGATTGAAATTTTATAGAATTATTGCGGAGAATGGATATAAATTTTTAGATAAAAATGGATATATTTGTTTAGAAATAGGATATGATCAGAAAGAAAGTGTTATAAATATATTTAAAGAATATGAACAATATAAAGAAATATATTCTAAAAAAGATTTAAATAATTTAGATAGAATTGTAGTAATAAGGAAAGGGTAAAAAAATGTCTTTTTCAAGTAATGTAAAACAAGAATTAAGTAAATTAAATACTTTAGCGAAAAAAGATTTAGTAAAAGCAGAGTTATTAGGCTATTTGGTATCTAACAATGTATATAACATAAAGGATAAAACTAGCTATTCTACAGAAAATGAATATAACATAAATAGGCTAAATAAATTATTAAAAAGTTTAGACATAGATTATTCTATAGAAATTCAAGGAAAAGTCTATATAATAACCTTTAAAACTAGTTGTGTTACAAACATAATGTCAGATGACGAGTTAGAAGTTGTAAAAAAAGATGAGCAATTGCAAAAAGCATTTATAAGAGGAGCTTTTATGGGGGCTGGCTCATTAAATAATCCAGAAAAAGAATATCATTTATCAATATTGATTTCAAATGAAGAACATGTAAATTTGTTAAAAGAGTTTATAAATAAATATAATATAGATTTTAAAAGCTTAAATAACAATAAAACATTTTGTTTATACATAAAAGATGGAGAGCAGATTTCTAGATTTTTAGCATTAGTTGGAGCAAATAGTGCAATGCTAAAGTTTGAAGAAATAAGAGTAATGAGAGAAACAAGAAACAAAGTAAATAGATTAGTAAATTGTGAAACAGCCAATTTAAATAAGACAATTAGTGCAGCGGTTATGCAAATAGAAGATATAAAATACATAAAGGAAAAGGGCGAATTTAATAAAATGCCAGAAAATTTAAAAAAGATAGCAAATTTAAGGTTAGAAAATCCGGATGCAAGTTTGACTGAGTTAGCTGAAAAATTAGATGAAAAAATAAGTAAGTCTGGGGTAAATCATAGACTTAAAAAAATATCAGAAATAGCACAAGAAATAAGAAAAGAGGAAAAATCTTGAAAGAGTTAGGAATATATGTACATATACCTTTTTGTAAAAGAAAATGCGATTATTGTGATTTCGTGTCATATGCTCAAAAAGATGACATTATAGAAAAATATATAAATAGTGTGATTAAAGAAATAGATTATGTATCAAATAAAATTATAAAAGAGCAATATAATATAAATACAATTTATATAGGTGGTGGTACACCATCATATATAGACAGCAAGTATATAAAGATGATATTGAGTAAAATAAAACAAAAATTTAAAAATAATATAGATGAAAAAATAGAAATAACAATAGAAATAAATCCAGGAACTGTTAATGAAGAAAAGTTATTAGAATACAAAAATACAGGTATAAATAGAATAAGTATAGGTGTACAGTCTACATCAGATAGATTGTTAAAAGAAATAGGAAGAATTCACACATTTGAAGAATTTTTAGAGATATATAATATGGCAAGAAAAAAAGGTTTTAGTAATATAAATATAGATATGATTTTAGGATTGCCAGGACAAACTGAAAAGGATATTGATGAAATGAGTGATGTAATTTCAAAATTAAATCCAGAGCATGTGTCAGTATATTCATTAATTTTAGAAGAAGGAACATGCCTATACCAAAAAGTAAAAAAAGGAATAGCAAAGTTGCCGGATGAAGATATAGAAAGGCAAATGTATTGGAAAACAAAAAAGAATTTAGAAAATATAGGCTACAAACATTATGAAATATCAAATTTTGCTAAACCTGAATTTGAATCAAAGCATAATTTGAATTGTTGGAAACAAAAAGAATATATTGGTATAGGTCTTTCAGCACATTCATATTTAGATAATAGTAGATTTTCAAATATTAGTGATTTAGAAAAATATATAGAAAATATACAAAACGATGAATATGAAAAAAATAAAATTATACATGAAGTACAAAATGAAAAAATAAAACAAAAAGAATTTGTTATGTTAGGATTAAGAATGATAGATGGAGTAAGTATATTGGAATTTTCAAAAAAATTCGGAAAAGAATTAGTACAAGTATTTAATGAAGAAATAAATAGATTAATTGAGAAAAATCTTATTGAGATTACAGAAACTAGAATTAAACTCACAGAAAAAGGCTTAGATTTTGCTAATATAGTATGGCAGGAGTTTGTATAAATATAAAAAAAGAGTTAATAGCATATTTTTATAACTATTAACTCTTTAAAGTTTTATTTTAAAAATCCATTTATTATTTGATTTTCAGCTTCTTGTTCAGTTAATCCAAGAGACATAAGTTTTATAATTTGGTCGCCAGCAATTTTACCAATTGCAGCTTCATGTATTAAACTAGCATCAACGTTATTAGCAACAATTTGTGGAGTAGATGTAACTTTTCCACTATCCATAATAATAGCATCGCATTCAACATGTCCAAAACATTTATTATTACCATGTACATTAGATACAAACTCTTGACTAGAGTTATTTTTAGCAACTGAACGAGAGGCTACTTTTGTACTAGAGTTAGCTCCATTTAAATCTACATTGAAAACAGTTTTGGCAGTTTGATTTCCATGTGTCATTATTCTTTCTGTAATTATTAAATTACTATCATCATCAAGATCAGCATCAGTTACTCTAATAGTAGAATCAACTCCTTTAATTTGTATAGTTTCCATTTCAAGAGTTGCTCCTTTTTTTAGATGAACAATAGTCTGCGGATTTAAAATTCTTTTTCCAGTTCCTTCGCCTTCTCCATAATGTTTTTCTATATATTTTACTTTTGCATTTTCTTCAACATAAAAAGTATGAATACCATCATGTTGAGAATTGTCACATGAACTGTTATGAATTCCACAACCAGCAACTATTACAACATTAGAATTTTTGCCAATATAAAAATCATTGTAGACAACATCTGTAAGTCCACTTTGAGTTAAAATAACTGGAATGTGAACACTTTCATCAACAGTGTTTTCTTTTATTATAATGTCAATACCTTGTTTATCGGTTTTTGTTACAATATCAATATTAGAAGTAGTATTTCTAGCTACACCTTTACCATTTTCTCTTATATTATATGCACCCATAGGAGTTGTTTCTATGTCAGCAATTTCTTTTAATAAACGTTTTTCAATAATATCCATTAAAATACCTCCTTGTCTAACATTTTACATTGTTTAGATAAATTTAAAAGTTTAGGTAAAATTACATCTTTAGTTCCAATATCAACAATCTGTCCACCTTCTAATAGTATAATTTCATCAGAAATTTTAAGGATTTTTTCTTGATGTGAAATAACAATAATTGATGAATTGTTGTTATGCATTTTTTCAAAAACATTAATTAAACTGTTAAAACTCCATAAATCTATTCCAGCTTCAGGTTCATCAAAAATAGTTAAATTAGATTGTTTTGCGGCAAGCATAGCAATTTCAATTCTTTTTAATTCACCACCAGATAATTTAGAGTTAAGTTCTCTATCAATATATTCTTTGGCACATAAACCAACATCAGATAAATAATCACAAGCAATTCCTAATTTTATAGGTCCACCAGCAGCAATTTCAATTAAATCTTTGACAGTTAAACCCTTAAAAGCAACAGGCTGTTGAAATGCAAATCCAATTCCAAGTTTTGCTCTTTCTGTAATTCCCATGTTAGTAATATCTTGACCATCAAAAATAATTTTGCCAGAATCAGGTTGGTTAATTCCCATAATAATCTTAGCTAATGTAGATTTACCAGAACCGTTAGGTCCAGTAATAGCAACAAATTTTTTTGAATCTATTTTTAAATTAATATTTTTTAAAATATGCTTATTATCTCTAGAAAAGCAAATATCAATAAGTTCTAACATAAAATCATCCTTTCATAAAAATTTAAACTATGTAATATTGTAGCATAAAATAAGCATATGTGCAACGCAACTTTACATAAGATTGAAAAAACGGCTAATATATGCTATAATTATAGTATAAACCCAAAGAGGTAGGTAGAGAGGAGAACAAAAGATGAAGAAAAATAATTTTTTTAGTGGATGCATTGCTTTGATATCAGTGGTAGTTATAATAGCAACTATTATAGTTGGAAAAAACATATGGTATGGTCCAAAAATAGACCAATTAGATTCAAAAGAACTAAAAGAAATAAGTACAGTTTTAGAAAAGGCTACAGAAAAATTACCAAGAAATAAGAACGAAGAAGTTAATGTAAAAACAATTGTAATAGAGTACAGAGACCCAGAAAACAACAATAGAGAAAATGTTGAAGTTAAGATAGAAAATGGTCAAGTTACTCAAAAAAGAGTGAAAAACGAAAACTATAAGCCTGATACAATGGTCGCAATATTAGAAACATATGTGAGAATAGTTGCAATTATTGTCATTGGCTCAATAGTAATAGTGTTATTATTTCTACTTGTTAGATACAAAACCCCTAAAATAATTAGAAAATGGGAAGTTAGAGAAGAAAAGAAAAAAGAAAGAAATACAGTAATCTGATATCAACTGATACAAAAAAGAAGGTAAAGCTAAAATAAGCTTTACCTTCTTCTCCGTTAAGTAAGAAGCAAATAAATAGAGGAGCGAATTTTATGTTTAATTATTTTTTATAGCATTAAGTTCGCTTTTTTCATGTTTATAAAAATTTTATTATGCAAAAAATATTAAGGGAACAATAATGTATTTTATGTCATATTATGTAGTATAAACTAAAAACAAGGAGGAAAAAATATGTATAGTTCTAGACGAAGAAAATGCTGTTGTATGAATAACAATTTCACGAATTGTAAAAAAGAGATGCTAGAAGATATGTGTGAAGATGTTGCAAATTATCCTAATACAACTTATGATGAATGTGAATGCGGGTTTGATGAAGAAGAAGGGCTATTTCCAGAAAATCCGATGTTTGGGCAAAGTTATGTACCATGGCAAACCATGAATAAAACGTTTACTCCAAGAGTAGGATTAAAGATGGGAACAATATTTCCAGAGTTAGTTAGCCCATACTCACCATGCCAATCAATAGAAGAAAATGACTTCATAGCAGCAACCAACAAAATAGGGGAGGGATGTAATAAATGATGGAATATATAGAAGAAAAAGAAGAAAATAGAGAAAATTGTACATGCAAATGTGAAATGCAAAATGACTGTAACCAAGATAATAGAAGAGAAGAAATGGCAAGAAAAATAAAAGAATATAGATTTTCAATTATAGAGTTAGGTCTATATTTAGATACGCATCCAGATGACCAAAGAGCATTATGTATATACCGAGAATATGCTAGAAGATTAAAAGATTTAAAAGATAAATATCAAAAAATATATGGACCATTAACAATATTCTTTCCATGTAATAAATGGAGATGGTTAGAAGAACCATGGGCTTCATTTATTTAGGGAGTAAATAATTATCTATCTTTTTTTAGCCTTAAAAAGCTTATAACATAAACTAGATAAAATCTATCCAAAAACAATAAAATAGATGGAAAAAATTAATTTGAGTATATTGCTACTCTTTATTTTTATAGAGAAGGTGAAAGAAATAGAAAAGTTATTGATAAAAGAAAAGATTAGTGCTATGAATGAGAATTCAAAGATATATAAACAATTATAGTTAATAAAGAGCAATTGATTGAACAACTTTTTGAAAAGTGTTATAATCTAACACAAGACATAAAATATTCTTTTAACTTTTCTGATAATGAAATAAAAAATAGTATTATGGTTAAGGATAAGCATTTTAAAGGAGCTAATTATATAATTAGAATTTGTAAAAGTATAGAAAACGAATTT
This sequence comes from uncultured Clostridia bacterium, assembly GCA_934167175.1. Taxonomy (GTDB): domain Bacteria; phylum Bacillota; class Clostridia; order TANB77; family CAG-508; genus CAKPKF01. Next base: position 63,688 of record CAKPKF010000004.1, read on the forward strand.
ATATCACAGGACTTATTAAATAAAAATGAAATTTTATATATGAAGATTGTAAATTCAGAAATAACAAAAAATATTATTAGTTTTAGCTTGGATGATATATTACCAATATCAAAAGTTCATATTACTGCATATATAGAGAAAATTTAATGAAGGAGAGAAAAATGGAAGAGTATATTGACTTATATAATGATAATAAAGAGAAGATAGGAGTAATTCCTAGATCAAAGGAAAAAGAGTTATTAGAAGGACAGCATATTTTAGTTTCTGCGTTAATTGTAAAAAATAGCGAAAATAAAATTATGATGCAATTAACTTCAAAATCAAAAGGAGATATTTTATCATTACCAAGTGGACATGTATTGCATAATGAAGATAGCAAAGATACTATTGTTAGAGAAATATATGAAGAACAAGGAATAAAAATTGATAAAGAAGAAATAACTTTTGTTGAAGAAAGGTTAGCAAATAGAATTGCTTTTTTTGATATTTATTATTTAAAAGCAAATTATAGTAAAGAAGACATGACATTACAAGAGGAAGAAGTTGCTGATGTTATTTGGATGTCTCCTGAAGATATTTTTAAAGAATATGATAATGGGAAAGTTAGAAAGAGTTCATTAGAATCAATAAAAAATTTTTTAAATAGAAATAAAATATAATATATGAGAAAAAAGTAAAGGATAACATTTTGCTACCCTTTATTTTTTATTATTAAAATTATAAAGTTTTAAAGTATGACATTATTATTCCAATAAAATATTTGGGTGATAATTTCCTTCCATCATAATCATCAAATAAGGAGTATAACATTTCTTTGTCTACAAATCTATTCATAGTAGATAAAGAATTAGTTATACTCTATTTTATTATGTTAGGATTGGTATTATTAATTCCAGCAACATAAGAATATAATTCACTTATATTGTATAGTAAGACTGTATTATTAATAGCAATTATAATACAGTCAATTAAATATTTAGTACCTTTTGTATATAAGTTAAAATTTAAATTTCTCATTAAAGCATTAATATCTTCAACATTAATAGAATTTGGTATTTTAGAAATATCAATTTCATGAATAGCCATCATAACATCAACTAAGTTGCAGGGTTTAGGAATAATTCTAAATATTTTTGCTGTATTAGTAATTAGATTTCTAAATTCCTCTGAACCAGTCAAAACAATCATATTGCATAAGTTTTTCCCTTCAGTAATAGAAGCAAGTCTATTAATTATTTCAATGCCACTTATAGTAGGTAAGTCAAGATCTAATAATAAAATATCAGGTCTTAAATTTAAATATCTTTCTAGTGTAGTTAATCCATTGATTGTACAACCGATTATATCTATAGAAGTATCTTTGGTTAAAAAATTTCGACAACAAGAATTAAAATCTTTGTTATCATCAGCAATCATAATTTCTTTCATGAGTACCTACACATCTTAGCAAAGTTTGCATAAATGTCATACTGCTTAGCTTTTTATAAATCAATATTTTTAAAGAATAAAATGGAAAATGTAATCTTAATATTTTAAGGGCATATAGTTTTAAAGAGGTGAATCAAAATGAGCGAAGATTTTAAAGAAATATATGCAAATGAAGAAAAAGATTTAACAGAATTAGTACAAGAATGGATAAATGAAAATATTGAGAATATTACTTGCATATGCACAAAAATAGAGTTGCAATGCAAGCAAAATTGATAGATAGTTATTATAAGTTTTACTCAGGAAAGGAAGTAAAAGTATGTATGAGTTATATAATAACTATGATAATAGCTATAAAAAATATTCAAATACAAATGAGAATTTGAATATTGGAATTTATTGCAGACTTTCTATAGAAAATGAAAAAGAAGAGTTTAACAAACAATCAGAGAGTATTGAAAATCAATTAAAATTTTTAAAGGGATTTGTAGAATCACGAGGATGGAAAATAAAAAAAGTATATAAAGACGATGGATTTAGTGGTACCAATTTTGATAGACCTGCATTTCAAGAAATGATTGCCGATATAGAAAATAAAGAAATAAATACAGTAATAACAAAAGATTTATCAAGATTAGGAAGAGATTATATTGATACAGGATATTATATAGAAAAATATTTTCCATCTATGAATGTTAGGTACATAGCAGTTACTGATAATGTAGATACTTTTGATCCCAATAATACTAATAATGATATAACGCCATTTAAGTCAGTGTTTAACGATATGTATGCAAAAGATACGTCGAAAAAGGTTAGAGCAATTTTAAAAACAAAAGCGATGAATGGTGAAAGTATAAAAGCTTTTCAACCTTATGGTTATAAAAAAGATCCAAATAATAAAAATAAAGTATTAGTTGATAATAATGTATCTGATATTGTAGTGAAAATATTTCAAATGTATAAATCAGGAAATACTAAAAAACAAATTTGCGATTACCTAAATAATAACAATATTACGACACCTTTGAAATATAAAGAAGAAACTACTAATTATAAAAATCCAAATAAAAAGTGCTATGTATGGTCAAGTGCAATGGTAACCAAGATATTACGAGATAGAATATATGTAGGAGATTTAGTACAACATAAGCAAACAAAAGTAAATTATAAAATAAAGAAAACTGTAAAAGTAAATCCTTCTCAATATATTATAGTTCCAAATAACCATGAACCAATAATAGATAAAGATACATTCACAGTTGTGCAAGAAATGCTAGATAAACAATCAAATGAATGGTCATACACAAATTCTGAATCAAATCATTTATTAAGAGGAATTGTTTACTGTAGCTGTGGTGGAAAAGTAACGTATAATAAAAATCATGGAAAATTTTCAAGATGCGTCTGTAGCAGTTACAAAAAAGCTGGATCAAGATTTTGCAATAATATACAATATTTAAAAGAAGATGATTTGATGGCAATGGTGTTAGAAAATCTAAGAAAAAATGTTAAAAAATACCTAGATTATAAAAAACTTAATTATAAGGTTAAACAGCCTAAAATAATGCAAAATAATACATCAGCTATTAAGGAGCAAATAAATTTAATTAATCAAAAAATAAGAGATATGTACCAAGATAAATTAAATAATATAATAACAGCAGAACTATATGTGCAAATGTCAGAAGAGTTTGAAAAAAAGAAAGAAGAACTGAATAAACGACTTCAAAATATAGAAAAAGAAAAAATAAAGAGAAGTAAAGAAGCTAATAATGATAGTATAGAAAAATATATAAAAAAAGTTTTAGAATTTAATCAAAATGAAGAAATAAGTAGAGACATTATACTTAAATTGATAAATAAAATTGTAATAGAAAATAAAAAGATTAAAAGTATATCTTATAATTTTAGTATACCTAAAAAATGTAATTGAGTAAAATAAAGTAGTGTGGACTATAGTCCATAAAAAAATACTTCCCTTTTTAATGACTGGTGGCCATGGGAAGGAGGAGATGTATAATGTGGACATATAATAAGATGTTGGAATATCCAATCAATATAAAAAATACAAATCCAAGATTAGCGAAATTTATAATTTCTCAATATCGGAGGACCAGATGGGGAACTTGCGGCATCACTTAGGTATTTATCTCAAAGATTTGCTATGCCAGATCAAAAAGCAAAAGCTATACTAAATGATATAGGTACAGAAGAATGAGTACCAAAATGCTGTCAATTAAAATTGGTTAAAAATTATGGCAAAACCTTGTTACAATAATTACATTATGATATAATCAAAAACGTAAAAAAATAGAAAAGGAAAAAGAAAAATGGAAGAACAAATAGATATATTAATGGCAACGTACAACAGTAATATATACTATTTAAAAAAACAAATAGATAGCATATTAGGACAAACATATAAAAATATTAAATTAATAATAAGTGATGATAATTCAACTAAAAAAGAAGTTAAAGAAGAATTGGAAAAATATAAAGAAAAAGATGCAAGAATAGAATTATATATACAAGAAGAAAATTTGGGTTATAATAAAAATTTTGGTTTTCTATTAGAAAAATCTACTGCAAATTATATTATGTTTTCAGATCATGATGATATATGGTATAAGGAAAAAGTAGAGAAAAGTTTAAAAAAGTTAAAAGAAGAAAATGTCGATTTGATATACGTTAATTCACACCAAATAAATGAAAAAGACGAAATAATAAGAGAAAATTATTTCAAATATAAAAATGTGCCATTAATAAATAGAAAGAGTAAACTAGCAATATCAAGGTGTGCAGGTATTGGATGTTCTCAAATATTTACCAAAGAAGTAAAAGAAAAAATGATACCATTTAAAAATTGCGTTATGGCACATGATTGGTTAGCTGGTTTTATTGCAAATAACCAGAAAGGTCTCACATATATTGAAAAGCCACTATTTGGATACAGACTGCATAATACAAATGTATTTGGAGGCAGAAGTTTTGAACAGAATGTAGGAAAGTGGAAAGAAAAAAATGGTAATAATTATAAATCATATTTAAAATATAGAAAAGAGAGCGTTATAGATAAAGCGTATTTATCTGGTGCTAAAATGTGTAAAGAATATGATTTAAAAGGAAAAAATGAAAAATTTATAAAAGAGCTAATAGAATATCTAGAAAAATTGGAAAAATCTAAATATTTTAATATTCATTTAATAAAGTATTTTAAATTTTTTGCTGGCAAGAACTTGTTTAAGAAAATGGTAAAAGAAATTATTATTTTTCATTTTCCAGTGTTGGGATATTTGGTTTTTAAATTATGAGATAATAATTTATTTTTTTAAAATTATGCTGAAAAAATATAAAATGAAGAATTAAAATGGAAAGGATGAATTAAGAAAAATGGAATTTATAAAAATAGTATTAAAAAATAGAAAATTAGCATTTTCTTTAGGAAAGAATGATTTCAGAAATAGATTTGCTAGTACTAGTTTGGGAAGTATATGGGGCTTTTTGCAACCATTTATATTTATGTTGACATATGTAATAGTATTTCAGTATATACTTAAAACAGGAAGTGCGGGGAATGATCCATATGTAGTGTGGTTTCTACCTGGAATGGCGATGTGGCAGTGTATAAACGATACAGTAATGAGTGCAAGTGCATCGATTAGAACATATAGTTACTTGGTAAAAAAAGTAGTATTTCCAGTAGATATAATACCTATAATATCTATAATAGCAAGTGGATTTGTATCTTTGTTTTTATTTACAGTAGCAATAGTTGTTGGATGTATATTTAATTATGTGCCAAATTTCGGTCAAATCATATATATTATAATTGCAGCATATGCTTTTATGATATCATTTACAAGATTTACGTCAGCTGTAACAACATTAGTACCAGATTTTGCACAATTGTTAGGTATAATGATGCAGTTGTTTTTCTGGTTTACTCCAGTAGTATGGAATTTATCAATGCTTTCAAATCATCCAACAATATTAAAATTTATGAAATGTATGCCGTTTAATTATTTAGTATCAGGTTTTAGGGATTCATTTATATCTAGTAATATTGTAACTGAAGGACATGGATGCTATACAATAGTATTTTGGGTAATAACAGCAATTATGTTTGTATGGGGAAATTACATATTCAAGAAAAGCAAAAAAGACTTCGCAGATGTATTATAATGAATGGAGAATATATATGAAAAAGACAATAGATGTATTAATGGCAACATACAATGGCGAAAAATATTTAAAAGAACAAATAGAAAGTATATTAAATCAAACATATGATAATATAAGATTAGTAATTTCTGATGACTGTTCTAAAGATGGAACTAAAGATATACTAAAACAATATGAAAAAGATTCAAGAATAGAAATTCATTATCATGAAAAAAATCAAGGATATATAAAAAATTTTGAATATTTATTAAAACAAGTGAAAAATGAAATTTATATGCTATCTGATCAAGATGATGTATGGATGCCAGAAAAAATTGAAAAGTCATATGAAGTATTAATTAAAAATAATGCAGACTTAGTTTTTGGCGATTTAGAAGTTGTAAATGAAAATTTAGAAACGATATATCCGTCATTTAATAAATTTATGTTATTAGAAAGAAAAATTAATAAATATATAGGTAGCTATAAAGTAAACTATTTATATAATTGTGTAACGGGCTGTACAGTGATGTCAAAAGCTAAATGGATTGAAAAAATATTACCAATACCGACAGATTCTAAATACCTTATACATGACCACTGGATAGGCTTGATAATAGCTTTAGATGGAAAGATGGCATATATACCAGAAAAATATATAAAGTATAGACAGCATGGAAATAATCAAGTCGGAACTGAAAAAATTTCTCATGGATTTAAAAAATTAGAACAAGTAAGAGAATTGTTTATAAATGTTAAAGTTGGTGTTTTTGGAACATATGTGAAAAATAAAGAAAAATTCCCCAAAAAATTACAAAATTTGAACAATCAAGCTTATGAATATTTTAAAATGATAGAAAAAAAGAAAAATTTTAATTTTAAAAAATGGAGAATTTTTCATGAATTATATAAAACAGAAACTTTTATGTATTACATAGAAAATTTTCTTATTATGAACATGCCTTTGATAGCTAGAGAAATGTTTAAAATAAGATATGCAATTCTGAAACTATTGAAAAAAAGATAAAAAATTAGGAGGGAACATAGTGAGAGAGGAAAAACAAAATGAAGAACAAGTAACTATGGTTAAAATAACTAATTTATCTAAAGAATATAAAATGTTTAATAGAAAAATAGATAGATTAGTAGAAACGATAGTACCAGTAATAAAAAGACATGGAACATTTAAGGCACTAGAAGATTTTTCTTTGGAATTAAAAAAAGGGGAAGTACTAGGAATACTTGGAAAAAACGGTGCGGGAAAGTCTACGTTACTAAAAATGATAACAGGAGTTGTAGTGCCAACTACAGGAAAAATAGAAATAAATGGTAAAATTAGTTCTTTATTAGAATTAGGTGCGGCTTTTAATCCAGATTTAACTGGAGTAGAAAATATATATCAACATGGGCAAGTAATGGGACTTTCTAAAGAAGAAATAGAAAAAAGAAAACCAGAAATAATAAAATTTGCAGATATTGGAGAACATTTGTATCAACCAGTAAAAACATATTCATCAGGAATGTTTGCAAGACTTGCTTTTGCCTGTGCAATAAATGTAGATCCTGATATTCTAATAGTAGATGAAGTTCTTTCTGTTGGAGATATGGCATTCCAATTAAAATGTTTTAAAAAATTCGAACAATTAAAAGAACAGGGAAAAACAATAATATTTGTAACACACAGCATAAATGATGTTTTGAATAATTGTAACAGGACTATAATAATGAATGAGGGTAAAAAAATATTTGATGGAGGAGTAAAAGAAGGAGTAGAAAATTATAAAAAGTTAATAACAGGAATGTTAGAGAAAGAGGAGAAGAATGAAGGCCAAACTGGTGAAAAAAAGCCTAAAAAAACGACTTCTATCTTAGGCATAAATGATGAAAATATAGAATGGAAAAAATATTTCACTGTAAACCCAGACGTTATAAGATATGGAAATAAAGAAGCGGAAATTGTTGATTTTGGAATGTTCAATTATAAAGGAGAGCCAAGTTCTATAATTGACAGTCAAGAAGAAATAACAGTAAAATTAAAAGCAAAATTCAATAAAGATGTTGAATGTCCAACATTTTCAATGACAATTAAAGATTTTTCTGGAAAAGAAATTTGCGGAACAAATACTAATTTTTTAAATTATTACACAGGAAAATGTGAAAAAGGAAAATCATATATCTGTGAATTTAGACAAAGGTTTCAATTAGCTCCAGGAAAATATACTTTATCGCTAAGCTGTAGTAGATATGATTATAATGGAGAAATTGTAGTTCTAAACAGAAATTATGATTTAATGATATTTGAAGTAATGTCAAACAAAAAGTTTGTAGGATATTATAATTTAGATACAGATGTTACATTTTCTGAAATAAAATAATATTTGATTGGAGAAAAGATGAAAGAAACACATTTATTTATATTATGGGAAAATGCTAGAGAAAAAGAAGAAGAAATTTTAAAAGATATAAAAAAAAGTTTTAATATTTTAGGATTATATAATATCACATGGAAAAAAGAAAATTTTTCAAATAATTTATCAAGGTTTTATGGTACGAATTTGCCAAAGAATTCTGGTAAAGAACAACATTGTGGAAATGGAGATTTTTTATTAATAGTAGTGGAAGTAGAAAATCCAAAATATGAAGAAAGAGAAACTAGCAAAGGTGTACAAGTAGTAAACACAAATATGTTTGACAAAAAAGCATATTATAGAGAACTAACAGGTGGAGGTCATAAGGTTCATGCAACAAATTCAGAAATAGAAACAAATCATGATTTAACGCTATTGTTAGGAAAGAATATAGAAGATTATTTAAAAACATTAAATATAGCTCAAAAAGAAGAGTTTTTAAATATAGAACAAGATTTACTAGGACAAGAAGGTTTTACTACAGTAAATGAAATGTTTTATGCTTTGAATAATTGTATAAAATATGCGATTATAAGAAATTATGAGAGTCTTCCAGATGAAATATATGTTAACGAACATAATGATATAGATATAATATGCGAATCTTATGAAAATGCAGCATATGTATTAAATGCAGAAAAAGTATTTCAAGAAAATTATAGGGTTCACTATAAAGTGAAAGTAGAAAATAAAATAGCATACTTTGACTTGAGATATATTGGTGATGAATATTATTATTATAAATTAGAGAAAAATATAATAAAAAATCGAAAATACAATGAAAAAGGCTTTTTTGTTATATCTGACGAGGAATATTTTTATGGACTTATATATCATGCATTAATTCATAAACCACAATTTTCAGAGGATTATAAAAATAGATTAAAACAAATGAATAATATGAACATAAAGTTAGAAACAGAAAAAGATTATATAAATATATTGGAAAAATGGTTATTAAAAAATGGATATATGATAACAAAGCCATTAGATTATTCAGTTCAATTTAATTTAGAAAATACGAAAAAATTTAATGAATTATTGTTTGATGACAGAACAGAAAAATATGATATAATGAAGAAAAAAATACAGGAAAATGAAAATAAAATCGAAGAATTGATTAAGCAAAAGGAAAATTTAGAAATAGAATTAAATAAAATATTAAATTCTAAATCTTGGAAAATAACAGAGCCAATAAGAAAACTAAGGAAAAAAATACAGAATAATTAAAATAAAGGATAGGATTTTTATGGAAGATAAAAAAGAGTTGCGAGAAATCGAAAAAAGGATAATTCAATATATTAAGAAATATCCAGAAAGTGAATATTTAAAAGTCCTAGAACAGGATAGTGAAATTGAAGTAATATTAGCTTTGTCTAAAATAAGAAAAAACATAATCAGTTGGTACCCATTTAGTAAAGAATGCACAATACTAGAAGTAGGCTCAAATCTTGGAGAAATTACAAGAGGATTATGTCAAAAAGCAAAAAAAGTAGTGGCTGTAGAGGAAAATAGTGAAAAACAAGAGGTAATTAGAGTACGAAACAAAGAAATAAAAAACTTAGAAATTGCTAATAGTTTAAGTGGTATAGAGGAAAAATTTGATTATATAACTGTAATAGGACTAGAAAAATTAAATAAAGAACCAAGAATAATATTAAATGATTTAAAGAAATATATAAAACCAGATGGAAAAATACTAATTGCAACTAATAATAAATTTTCAGCAAACTATATTTCAAAATTAAATAGCAAAAATGAAACTATAGAATTTGTAAGTGAAAAATTATACAGTTTACCAGAATTAAACAAACAGATAGAACAGGCTGGATTTAAATATAAAAAAGTTTATTATCCAATAACTGATTATAAAATGGCAAATGCAATTTTTTGTGATGACAATCAAATTATAGAGAATATAGTGTCAAGAAATATAGTATATAATGATGAAGGAACAATAAAACTATATGAACAAAACAATTTATATAGAGAATTAGCAAAAGAAAATATTGAATATTTAAAGATGTTTTTAAATTCATTTTTTATAGAAATATTTAATCAAAAAATTGAAGATAATGGAATAAAATTGGTTTCATTTTCGAATATGAGAAAAGAAGAATATAGAATAAAAACAATAATGAAAGAGAAATATGTTTATAAATATAACGAAAATGAAAAAAGCAAAGATCATTTAAATCAAATAAAAGAAAATATAGATATTATGCGAAATTCAAAACTAAACACATTAGATGAATATGATGAAGAGAAAATAATAAGTAAATATACAGACGAAAAAAGTTTAGACAAAGTAATTATAGAAAATTTAGAAAATAATGAAAAAGAAAAATCAATAGAACTTATAAAAAGGTTTAGAAACGAATTATTTGAAAAAATGGAGAAATGTGAACCCAAAAAAAATGTTTTTGACAAATACAATATAAAGTATAACATAGAAAACATAGCTGATAAAACATTTTTTAGGTATGGATTATGGGATATGACATTTCAAAATTGTTTTATAATTAATAATGAACTTTACTTCTATGACCAAGAATGGAGAGAAGAAGTAGTTCCAATTGATTTTATATTATATAGAGCAATAAAATATTTCCCAGAAATACGATTTTACTTATCAATGGAAGAACTATATGATATTTTAAATATAGATGAGTCAATGATAGATCTATTTGAAAAACTAGATAATAAATTGCAAGAAAATATACGAAATAACCTTATGTGGAAAATTCATAAACAAGGTAAAACTGTTAAAGAATTAAAAATAGAAAAATTGACAGATAATCACACAATGCATTTGCAAAGAACAGCTTTAGCAGAAAAAAATGAAGAAATAAATAATTTGAAAAACGAAACAGGTAAGTTAAAACAAGAATTAGAAAGTGTATATCAATCTAGATCTTGGAAAATAACAAAACCGTTAAGAAAATTTACAAATAGAAAAAATAAGAAGTAAAAGGAGAAGTTAAATATGCGTACAAGATTAAGAGATAAACTATTTCCAGAAGGAGGAAAAGCTAGAAGCTATTTAAGAACAGCAAATAGATTTGTAAAGAGTATCTTTAGCAGAAAATATATTAAAGAGCAGATACAAAAAATAAAAGACAAAGGTTGGAGAGTTACATGGATAGAAATGAAAAGATACATGATTATGGGGACTGCAGCAGAGCCAGAAGAATTTTATCAAATATGGATAGATAAAAATGAACCTAAAGAGGATGAACTAGAAAAACAAAGGAATACTAAATTTAATATAAATCCAAAAATAAGTATAATAATACCAATGTATAATACACCAGAAAAATTTTTTAAAGAATTAGTAGATGGGTTAATAAAACAGACTTATTCAAATTGGGAATTATGTTTAGCAGACGGAAGTCCTGAAAAAAATGAAAAATTGAAAAAAATATATAAAAAAGACAGTAGAATAAAATACAAGTTCTTGGGAGAAAATAAAGGTATTTCAGGCAATACAAATGCAGCATTAGAATTAGCAACAGGTGATTTTATTGCGTTACTAGATCATGATGATTTATTAGCTGAATTTTCGCTATTTGAAATTGTAAAATGCATAAATAAAAACCCAGATGTTGATTTTATTTATACGGATGAAGATAAATTTGAAGAATTAGGTGGGAAAAGATATGATCCATATTTTAAATCAGATTTTGCACCAGATACATTAAGAGCAAATAACTTTATTTGTCATTTCAGTGTATTTAAAAAGGAATTAATGGAAGAATTAGGTGGATTTAGAAGTGAATTTGATGGAGCACAAGACTATGACATAATATTAAGGATGAGTGAAAAGGCTAAAAAAATTATACACATTCCTAAGATTTTATATCATTGGAGAGTACATGCGTTATCAACAGCTAAATCAGGTGGAACAGCAAAACCATATGCATATGAAGCAGGAATAAAAGCTGTTCAAACGCATATTGACAGAATTGGTTTAAAAGGAAAAGTGATTAGTGGTAATACATTAGGAACTTACAAAGTAAACTATGAATTAAATGAAAAACCAAAAGTTTCTATTATAATCCCAAACAAAGATTATGCATCAACATTAAAAGTATGCTTAAAATCAATTGAAAAACTGACAACTTATGAAAATTACGAAATTATAGTTGTTGAAAACAACAGCGAAGAACAGAAAACATTTGATTACTATAAAGAAATAGATGGAAAGAATAAAGTAAAAGTAATAAAATATCCGGAAAATGGATTTAATTATTCAAAAATAATAAATTACGGAGTTAAAAATTCTGATGGAGAATATATTATACAATTAAACAATGATACACAATTACTAACACCAAATTGGATTGAAGAAATGTTAGGATTTGCACAAAGAGAAGATGTTGGCGCCGTTGGTGCAGAATTGTTTTATCCAGATAAATCAATTCAACACGCCGGAATAATAATAGGAATAGGCGGAGTCGCAGGGCATGTGTTTAGAAATATTCCACATGGCATGCATGGATATTTTTCTAAAGATGCAATGGTGCAAAATATGAGCGCTGTTACAGCTGCATGTATAATGGCATCTAGAAAAATGTATGATTTAGTAGGAAACATGGATGAAAAATTTGAAGTAGCCTTTAATGACGTTGATTTTTGCTTAAAACTAAGAGAACAAGGAAAATTAATAGTTTATAATCCATATGTACAATTTATACATTATGAATCAAAGAGCAGAGGATTTGAAGATACTCTAGAAAAACAAAAAAGGTTCCAAGGTGAAATAGAAAGATTCCAAAGTAGGTGGAAAAAAATATTACAAGATGGAGACCCATATTACAACATAAACTTAAGGCTAGATAATGACCAATGTGCAATCAGACCAGAAAAAGTAGAGTATAATTATTAAATAGGAGAAAAAAAGTGGAAATAAAAAATAGTATAAAAACTTGTATAGAAAAAACAGATAATACAGTAGAAAAAACTGTAGATTTTATTATGAAGTATAGATATATAATAGCATCTATATTACTTGTTCTATTTGTTGCATTAAAAATAAATTTTTCTTCAATAGATATGTGGTGTCAATATATGAATGAACCTCAAACAAAATCAACAATATTAGGAAAAGCACGATCAATAAGATCTGATGAATGGTTAACTCAAAGCACAACAATGTTAGGACAGGCAACAAGTGAAGGAAAATATGGAATACATAATGAGAACATAGCTCAAGGAACAAGTAATATGCTAATGGTATCAGCACCAGTAAGTGATATACTTGCTATTTCAAGACCGTTAACATGGGGATTCTTAATATTTGGAAAAGAATATGGATTTTCATTTTATTGGGTATTAAAAATGCTAGCTTTAATAATGGTTTCAATAGAACTAGTAAAAAAAGTGACAAATAAAAATAATTTACTTACATTAGTTGGAGGAATTGTTTTAGGCCTTGCACCAGGAATGATGTGGTGGTTAAGTACTGCAGTAGTAGATGGATATATTTATGGAGGAGCAGTGGTTGTATTATTTGGATACTATATGCAAAACTTAAACTGGAAATTGTGGAAAAAGGTATTAATTGCATTAGGAATAATAATATGTTTACCAGGATTTGCATTCATGTTGTACCCTGCATTCCAAGTGCCATTTGCATTTTTAATGGCGATATTTATGATAAATGATTTAATAAAAAATTGGAGAAAGCTAAAGAAACTGGATTATATTATAATGGCACTAACAATGAGTATATCGTTAGCATTAATAGCTAGATTTATATTAGTTTCAATAGAGGATATAAAAGTAATGATGGGAACAGTATATCCAGGTGAAAGGGTTGAAAAAGGCGGAACATTTACAATAAATAACTTTATAAGTTACTTTGCAAACATATTTTTCCCATATACAAACCGAATAGCAAATACATGTGAACCAAGTACATATATATATTCATTTACAGGATTAATAATACTTATAGTTCTATATTTAGGAGAAATAAAACAAGAAAAGAATAAAGAAGGTTTTGGACTAATAATAGCTCTAATAACTTTATATACTGTCTATATTATATGGGAATTTGTAGGATTTAAAACTATATTAGCAAAGGTAACTTTAATGTACTTTTCACCAGCACAAAGAACTCACATAGTATTAGGAATAATTGGAACTTTATTATCATTTATAATGATACAAAAAATAGAGGGGAAAAATAAAATTTCGAAATTACAAGGAATAGTAATATCTTGTATAGTAGTTATTTTATCATATGTACTAATAAAGCAATCATCATATAATGAATTTTTCACACCGATAAAATATAAAATATTAGTACCAATAATATTTGCAATAACATATTTCTTGATAAGAGGAAATGTTAAGTTATGGTCATATACAATGTGCGTTGTGGCAATAATTTCAGGAGCAATTGTAAATCCGATAGTAAGGGGAATTGCACCGATAAACAAAACACATATTTCAAATGAAATAACACAAATATACAGTGAAGATAAAGAAGCATTGTGGATTGGAGAAAACAATTTTAATGGACAATATTTAATTGCGAATGGAGTAAGTTGCTTAAATGGTGTAAATACATATCCGAATTTTAAATGGTTAAATATTGTAGATCCAGACAAAAAATATAACGAAGTTTATAATAGATTTGCACATATAGGAATAAAATTATCGGATGAAACAAAATTTGAATTATTGGGACAAGACTCTTATGTAGCATATTTGACATATAAAAATTTAAAAGATTTAAATGTAAAATATTATTTTACTTATTCAAAAATGGAAGAAAATATAATAGATAAATTTAATTTAGAAATTAAATTCAGTAATGAAGAAAGGTGTCAGTATATATATCAAATAAATTGAAAAGGATGATAGAAAATATGAAAGTTTTAATTATAGTGCCAGCTTACAATGAAGCTCTAAATATTGAAAAAACAATAAAAGATATTAAAGAAAATACAAATTATGATTATATAATCATAAATGATTGTTCAAAAGATAACACAAAAGAAGTATGTGAGAAAAATAATTTTAATGTAATATCGTTACCAATAAATTATGGATTAACAAGTGGAATACAAATAGGAATGAAATATGCTTATAAAAATGATTATGATATAGCAATACAGTTTGACGGGGATGGACAACATCAAGCAAAATATTTAAAAGATTTAGTGAAAGAAATTGAAAAAAATAATTGTGATATAGCAATAGGGTCAAGATTTGTAACTGAGAAAAAACCAAAAACAATGAGAATGCTGGGAAGCCAATTAATCTCTGGAGCAATAAAAATTACAACGTTAAAAACAATAAAGGACCCAACATCAGGAATGAGAGCATTTAATAAAAGAGCAATAGCAGAATTTATTAGAAATGCAAGTCTGACACCAGAACCAGACACATTAGTCTATATGCTAAAAAAGAAATTCAAAATAAAAGAAGTTCAAGTGGAAATGAAAGACAGAGAATTTGGAGAAAGTTATTTAAATCCAATAAAATCAATGCAATACATGTTAAATATGTTTTTCTCAATATTATTTATTAGAGCAATTACAAGATCAAAAATATAAAAAGAAAAGGAGAGAGAAAAATGACAGTAACTTTAAGAATTATATTAATAATAGCATCTTTATTTTCGTGTTTTTTATGTATAAAAAAAATAAAACAGTCAAAGTTAAAAGTTGAAAATACAGTTGTTTGGATGATAGGAAGTATTATTTTAATATTAATGAGCATATTTTATTGTGGAGTAGAATGGATATCAAATAAATTTGGCTTTATGGCACCTGTGAATTTTGTCTTTTTTGTAGTAATGATATTTTTATTAATTGAAACATTTATTAATAACATTAGAATTTCTGAACTAAACGAAAAAATAAAAGATTTAAACCACTATATAGCTCTAAAAGAATATGAAGAAAAGAAAAAAGGAGAATAATATGGTAAAAAATCCAAAAGTTAGTGTAATAATACCAGCATATAATGCTGAAAAATATATAAAAAGAACGGTAGAAAGTCTTTTAAAACAAACATTTGAAGATATAGAACTGATATGTGTAAATGATGGTTCAAAAGATAAAACTTTAGAAATTTTAAAAGAAATTGAAGAAAAAGATAAAAGAGTAAGAATAGTAGATAAAAAAAATGAAGGTGTTTGGAAGGCAAGGATAGATGGAATAAAAGCAGCTAACGGAAAATATACCACGTTTATAGATGCAGACGATTATGTAGAAGAAAATTTCATAGAAGAATTGCATAGAAGTATCAAAGAAAGCGATTCTGATATATCAATATGTGGATTTAAAAGAATTGATGAAAAGACAGGAAAAGTCTTATCTCAAGAAATGAAATATGAAGAAACTAAAATAATACAAAATGAAAAAAATTTCGAGGAAGTAATATCAATAAATACAGCACTATGGAATAAGTTGTATAAAACAGAAATATTAAAGAAAACCAAAGAATTAAGTAATCCACCAAGAATATTAGAAGATATGATGTTTTTGTGTATGGTATACCAAAAAACAAACAAAATATCATTTGTTAATAAATATTTATATAATTATATGGTGATAGAAGGCTCAGCAATGAATACTTTAAAAAAAGAAGAAATAGATTCAATACAAAATGCTATGTTAGAAATTAAAAATCAATATGTTGAAGAAAAAGAAAATAAGGAAAAGATGGAAATCTTATCATCAATGGCTTTTTTACATTTTCGGAATATCATTAATGTTAAAAGCATCTGGTGCAAATAACTGTAATTTCAATGAAGAATACAAAAAAAATTTAGAATTCTTAAATAAAAACTTTCCAGAATGGAAAAAAACAAAATATACGAATTTATCCTATTGCATAAAAAATAAAAGTTCAAATCTAAAATTAGCAATTGTTAGAAAAGTATACAGATGTCATTTGTTTAAGGCATTTATATCAACATATAAATTTATTACGAAAACACTAAAAATTGATATAAAATGGTAAGGAGAAAATAATGGAAAAAATAAAAAAAAGGAGTAATATAAAAATGCAATTTATAATTATAGGAATATATTTATTATTAACAATGTCAGGTCTTATATTAATGAAATTAGGTGGTAATACTGGAAAATTTGCAATTGTAGAAGGAGATATCAATTTTGGAATAAGCCCAGTAAGTTTGCTTGGATTTATGTGCTACATAGGAAGTTTTTTCTTATATACAAGAATGGTGGTAATGTTTGATTTGAGTTATATAACTCCACTTTGCACGGGAATAGTACAAATATTAACATTAATAGCTTCAAAAGTAATATTCAAAGAAAATATAACAGTTCAAGGAATTGTAGGTGCAAGTATTATTATTATTGGTTTATTAATAATGAACTGGAAAAGGGGATAATATGAAAGAAAAAATAAAAACAATTTCTAAAAAAATATTAGCTTATTTTATTATATATGTTGGCATAACAATGCTATTTGTATCATTAATAATAGGTGCATATATGTTACCAAATACAAATATAAGAGGACATATTGCTGAATCGGTAGCATTACTAAAAAATGAAGGGATAGGATATGCACCACTTTTTCAAAATGCAAGTGCAACTCTAGACACTCATACTGATGCATTAATTTTAAATATTGCTATGAATAAAGGCATGAAAGAAGGCGAAAGTGATATAAAAAGGGCTGTTGAAAATTCGTTTTACGAAGATGAAACAAAAGCAGGTGTGTCTTCATTAGAAAAAAATATAAGTGATGGAATAATAAATAATCATGAATATTCAAGATATTGGCATGGTATTCAAGTCATAATAAGACCATTACTAATGTTTTTCAATTATTCGGAAATTAGATATATATTTATGTTAATGACATTTATTTTACTTGGAGTTGCTTTTTCAATGATTGGAAAGCAATTAGGAACTAAATATAGTATAGCATTTGCAACAGCGATTTCGTTGATGTTTGTAGTGCTAATACCAATGTCTATTCAATACAGTAGTATATTTTTTGTAACACTTGTTTCAATGATAGCAGTAATGTTACTATATAAAACTAAAAAAGAAAAATATATTTCGTTATTATTCTTTTCAATAGGAGGGCTGGCAACATTTTTTGATTTGTTAACATACCCATTAGTTACACTAGGAATGCCAATTACACTAGCAGTACTTTTGGAAAATAAAAAAGGCAAAAAAGTATTAGAACAAATATGTTTTACAATTAAACTAGGTTTGTTATGGGGAATTGGATATGGTCTATGGTTCTTTACTAAATGGATAATTGCATCTATCATATTAAATAAAGATGCAGTTACTTTGGCAATAAATGAAATATTATTTAGAGTAAATGGAAAAGCATCTAATCCAGTAAATAGATTAGATGCAGTAAAAGATAATGTTGGTTATTTCTTCGTACCAGTGGCAAAACAAGTATTAATATTAATAGGAGTTATCTTAGCAATATTATTAGTATTATACCATAAAAAAATAAGAGAATTAAAAAATATAGTACCGTTAATATGTATTGCTGTAGTGCCATATGCATGGTATATAGTGTTTGCAGGACATTCAATAATACATTGTTGGTTTACAAATAAAATACAAGCAATGAGTGTTTTTGCAGTTTTATGTGCAATTGTGTATATGGTAGATGAAAAAAATATAGGTAAGTATATAAAGAAAATAAAGTGCGGAGGAAAAAATGAAACCAATAATTAAAGAAAATAAAAATTTATTATTGGAATTTATTTTTAGTGTAATAGTAGTAAAAATGATAATAGGATTATTCGGGTTAAAAAATAATTCTGTTTATGTAGTAATAGCAGTTTCAATAATAATGTTTTTAATTGAGAGATTAATAAAAAATAAAGAATATTTGAAAAATAAATTAGAAGTTATATTATTAACAAGTTATGCATTAATAATATCTACAGTCATTATTATTCAAAGTAAAATAACTTTTAATGGTGAAGTAGGATTAAATTATTTAGAAAACACATTTTCAAGTTTTGAGTTATTAGATATTTTAAGGTTACTAGTAATGTTTGTAATTATTTTACTAGTAACTTGGAATTTAGGAATATGGTTTGGAAAAACAAAATTTTCAATATTAAATACAATATCCAAGGAAAAACTTACAACAAAAAATGCAATAAAATACTGGGGAATATTTACTGCTTTTATAGCTATACCATATTTCTTATACTTATTAACTTATGCACCAGGGGCAGTTCTGGGAGATTCGTTGACATCTATAGTACAAGGTATGGGAGATGCACCATTTAATAATCACCATCCTGTTTTGTATTCTATATTTGTTGGATTTTTTATGAGAATAGGAAAAGCATTAAATAGCAATAATATAGGAACTATGTTATATTCAACAGCGCAATTATTAATCATATCAGGAATTATAGGATATTTTTTAGTTTGGTTAAGAAAATATAATGTTAAAAATAAATATATATTATTAACATATTTGTTTTTTATTGCAAACACTATATTTGCTTCTTATGCAATTATTATGTGGAAAGATCCACTATTCTGTGGTTTTGTGTTTTTAATGACTTTATTTTTATTTGACATTATTAATAAAAATGGAGAACCATTAAAGAATTTCTATGGAATTTTCAAATTTGTAATATTAAGTATATTAATTGCATTCTTTAGAAATAACGGAATTTATATAGTAATAGGTATATATATAGCATTATTAATTTGGTCTCGAAAAAAATTAATAGTATTTAACATTGTAAATACTGTTACGGTAATTGCAATAATTGTTATACAGGGACCAGTATATACTAAGCTTGGAATTATATCTCCAACGGAAGAAGCTCTTGCAATACCTATGCAACAAATAGCAAGGACAATTGCTTATGATGGAAACATAACACAAGAACAAGAAGAATTTTTGCGTAAAATACTACCAATTGAAAAATGGAAAAATAAATATGAACCATGTGTGGTTGATTCAATAAAATGGGATCCAGAATTTAATAAAACTTTTTTAACAGAAAACAAAGGTGAATTTTTAAAAATTTGGGCACAAATGCTACAAAATAATTTTAAAGAATATGTTAAAGCATACTTAATGGATACGTATGGATTTTGGAGTATTGAAACAAAAAATAAGTATGGATTTGTGGATACATATATTATAAAAAATGATTTTGGTATTGAAAGAAAAGATTGTATTAAAAATTTAACAGGAAAATCAATAGAAAATTTATTTACAAAACCAGATTTCCTTGGCTCAGGTACATTATTATGGATTATAGTATTATCAGCTGTTTTATTATTAATAAAGCACCAGCAAAAGTATATTTTTGTATTATTGCCTTGTATAATCAGTTGGTTATCTATTATGGTTGCAACTCCAGTTGCATTTAGTTTAAGATATGTATTTATGATTGTATATACATTGCCATTAATAATTATGTTGCCTTTTATAGCAAAAGAAATTAATAAAAAACAGTAGCTAAAATAAATATTAATTGAATATGTAAAAAGTCAGTAGCAAAGATAGAAACTATGTTATTGGCTTTTTTATATGTTAGAAAAGTAAGAATGATTTTCCAAATATATAAATCTTTGCACTTGAACAAAATTGCTGAAATTTTTTTATTTTTAAGATAGCTAAAAAAGTAGAGTAAAGACTGAATTTTGTAATTTTCAGATTTGTTTTTTATGATTAAAAAATCAGTATAAAAATATTGTAAAAAAGTAATTGGAATGGTATACTAATTTTGAAATATAATACGAGGAGGAAAAAATGGTAAATAAGAAAAACACAAGAAAAATATTAATTCTTATAATGGTAGTAATACTGTTACTAGTGCTAAGTAATTTTGTAATAGCTGATGAAAAAATAGAGGATTTAAAAGTAAGAGTGGAATATGAATATAATGAAGAAAGCAACACAGTAACAG
>CAKPKF010000005.1 GCA_934167175.1 uncultured Clostridia bacterium
AACACCAGACAACCAAGTACCAGGAGAAGATGATATAGATGATGCACCAGTGCTATTATCAATAGAAACAGGGCAAGTAAGAATTTACTATGCACTAACAGGAATAATATTAATAACAATAGCTGGAGGAATAATTCTAATTAAGAAATATGTATTGTAGTATTTGATAGATAATCGTTTTTGTGATATAATTATATATTACAAGGAGGTCAAAAAATGACAAAAGTTTTAGACAAAATCAAAGATGCAATATCAAAAGATTTTAAACAATCAGTAGGTAATTTAGAGTTGTTAAAACTCCCAAAAACTAGTGATAGTTTTGAAAGCTATGTAGCAACTACTGAAAAAAAAGATAAATTTTTAGTGTATGTTTATGAAAATGAAAAAATGAACATATTAAAAATATAACATTTTTCCCTTCACCATTTGGTGAAGGTTTTTTTGAATAAAAAATAATATAAATTATACATTTAGGGTATGATAAAAAGTACAAAAAAATAATAAATTTATACAGAAAAAATTTATTTACAACAAATAAATGTTATGATATAATTTATCTGGATTATAATAAGATAGAGGTGATGTTAATGAACCAAATTTTGCAAACAAGCCTAAATCAAGATAAAAAGGCAGACATTAAATCAATAATAAGAGTTTTTGGAATTATTGTTTTAATATTTGGAATAATAGTAGTGGGACAAGGTTCATATGCAATATATAAAAATAATGCAGAAAAAAATGATGCGGAAAATAATTTACCAACAGTAAATATAGAAAGGAAAGACCAAAAGGTTGAAATAAGTGTAAAACACGATAAACAAATATCAGAAATATTGTATAATTGGAATGGTGGTTCCGATAATAGAATAGCAGGGCAAGGTAGAAATGAAATAACTGAAACAATAGATTTACCAGCAGGAGATGCAGTTTTAAATCTAAAAGTAAAAGATTCAGATGGAAAACAGGTAGAGTACAAAAAAGAATATGTTACAGATTCTGATAATCCAAAAATAAACTTTGAAGTAAACGGAAGCAATATGAAGATAACAGCCGAAAGTACAAACACAATG
The DNA here is from genome assembly GCA_934167175.1 of uncultured Clostridia bacterium. Lineage (GTDB taxonomy): Bacteria > Bacillota > Clostridia > TANB77 > CAG-508 > CAKPKF01. Next base: position 1,071 of record CAKPKF010000005.1, read on the forward strand.
AAGAGTATAACATATAGCTGGAATGGCGAAGCTGAAACAACAGTTGATGTGAAAAATAGTTCAGATAATAAAATAGAAAAAGAGATTCAAATTCCAATGGGACTAAATGAATTAAAAGTAGTTGCTGTAGATAGTAATAATGAGACAGTAACAAAAACACAAAAAATACAAGGGGTTAAGAAACCAGTGGTAACAGTTGTTCCTGATGCAGATCGTTCATACTTAATAATAAAAGCAACAGATGATGACAATATGAAATTTGTTAGATATACTTTAAATGGAACAACATATGAAATAAATATTGAAAATATTGGTCCAACAAAGGTTATAGAATATAAACAAAAGGTACAAGAAGGATATAACAGAATTTCATTAAAAGCATCTAATATATATGATGTAGTCACAGAATTTGAAGGAGAATATACCTATACACCATAAGAAAAATTGTGTGAAGAAATTCACACAATTTTTTGTATATGGAAAAATTTTATAGTATAGAATTTTGTGTAATAATTTGGTTGAATGTAACTTAAGTACAATATGTTAGAAAGAGGGGTATAATGAACGTAGACATTGTTAATATTGCATATATTTGTTCATATTTCATAATATATTCATTTATTGGATGGGGATTAGAATCAATATACAAAACCATATATGCTAAAAAAATTGTAAATAGTGGTTTTTTGCATGGCCCGTTTTGTCCAATATATGGAATAGGTGCACTCATAATGTATATGTTTTTAGAAGAATTTAAAGAAGAACCAATAGCTTTATTTATTGTGTCAATAATAATATTATCAATATTAGAATATATAGTAGGGGTGTTACTAGAGAAAATATTTAATACCAAGTATTGGGATTATTCTGATTCAAAATTTAATATACAAGGTAGGGTTTGCTTGTTTAATTCTATAGTTTGGGGAGTGCTAGGTGTAGTGTTTACTTATGTAATACATCCATTTATAGAAAAAGAAATGAATAATATTCCTAATAATATACTAGAATATTCAGTAACATTGATAATGTTATATATTTTAGTGGATGCAGTAGTAACTATATTTAATGTTAAAAATATGGATGTAAAACTAAGAAAACTAAATGAATTAAGTGACAGTTTAAAAGAAAAATTAGATGAGTTAAAATCATTGAAGGAAAATGTTGAACTAAAACCTATAAATTTACAGGAAATGCAGAAAGTTATTGATGAATTAAAATATAAACAAACGAAGATAAAAAGAAAATTATTAAGACAAACTAATAGATTAAGAAAAGCATTTCCAACTATGAAGTCAGATAAAATAACAGAATTTTTAACCCAAAAAATAGAAATAATAAAAAAAGACAAATAATAACAAAAAGGAGTATAGATATGGTACAAGATATATATGTAATAGATGATGATGTAAATTTATTAAATAAATTAATGGAGTTGTTTAAAGAAGAAAAAGATTACAAACTAAAAAGGGTCATAACTGAAGAAATAGAAATTGCTTTAAAAAATATTCCCTCATTAATAATAATAAATGAGGATACAATAGAGAAAAATATAATTGATTTATGCTCATCTATGCGAAATAATGAAGATAATAGTATAACGCCTATAGTTGTATTATCTTCAAGAGATGATGCTGAACACCAAATAGAAGTCTTAAAACAAGCTGTTCAATATTATATTATAAAACCATTTGATGAAAAAGTGTTGTATTATACTGTGAGAAACATAGTTAGACTAATGTACACTAATAGAAGAGTAAGTCCACTTACAGGATTACCTGGTAATGTACAAATACAAGCGGAGCTGAAAAAAAGACTATTAAATAAAGAAGATTTTGCTGTATTGTACATAGATTTAGACAACTTCAAAGCATATAATGATTTGTACGGATTTTTAAAGGGCGATGAAATAATTAAGTTTACAGCAAGAACTATTTTGAAAAATGTAAATAATTTAGAATGCAATGACTCTTTTGTAGGACACATAGGTGGAGACGATTTCGTAGCAGTAATACCAAAAGAAAATTATAAAAGAATATGTGAAGACATAATATCAGAATTTGATGCAGAAGTTTTAAATTATTTTAATCAGAAAGATTCAGACAGAGGATATATAGAAGTTGCAAACAGAAAAGGAATAATAGAACAGTTCCCAATTACATCTATATCAATAGGAGTAGTTATATCAGAAAAAGATAAATTTAAAAACATATTAGAAATAGGTGAAGTAGAAGCTCAAGTAAAACATAAAGCTAAAGTTATATTTGGCAGTAGCTATGTTGTAGACAAGAGAAAATAAAAAAGTTACTTAAGAAAAATATATAAAAGGGGATATCAATATGAAGAAAAAAATTGTAAGAGCTGTTTTATTACTATTTTTAGTTGTGTCAATAGTTATAGGCATAATTAACGTGTACAAGTGGATTGTTTGTGGAAAACAGATTATAAAAATAAGTACATCAGCTGAAATATATGCTAATAGTAAATTGCCAATAGTAACTACAGTTAAAGATAGGAAAACAAAAGAAATTTTAGAAAGCAAAACTAAAATTAGATTATTAAATTCAAAGGGAAAAAAAGTAAAAAAAGCAAAGGTAGAGTATGATGAAAATTCGGCTATTGTGAACATTCCGCAAGTGAAAGAAGGTAAATACTTTATTGAAACTAAAGTATCAAGTAAGTCAGGAAAAGATACTATAAAAAAAGAAATCTATATTTCAGATGCAATTTCAGAAAATGCAACAATAACTTTAGATAAAGGAATATATAAACCAGGGGATGATGTGAATTTTAGAGTGCTTTTGACTAAAAAAGAAAATGATGAACCTGTAAAAGAAGATGTGAATATAAGCATATATGATGGAAATGATAATAAAGTATATAATGAAGATGTTTCAGCATCAGATTATGGAATAGTAAGTGGAAAATTTACTTTAGCAAATGAAGTAAATAGTGGAATTTATAGGATAGTAACTAAAACTAAGAAATCAGAAACGACAAAAAAATTTAAAGTCAATCCATATATAACACCGAAATATGATATAACACTAAAATGTGATAAAGAAAACTATTTAGTTGGAGATACAGCTAAAATAGATATAAATGCCAAATATTTCTTTGGAGAACCAGTAGAGAATGCAAAATATTCTGTATATATAAATGATGAACTATATAATACAGTTAATGCAAATAGTAATGGGGATGCAACCGTAGAATATAAAATAAATGATGAAAAAACATATAATATAAAAGTCGAAGCTGTAGATTCTTCAAATTACTTTGTAGAAAAAACATCTAAATTTGTAGCAGGAAAAGATCTTTTTAAAGTAGAATTAATGCCTGAATATGGAGAATTAATTCCAGAAAGAAAAAATAAAATTTATGTGTTTACCAAAAGTATAGATGGAAAGCCTATTAAAGCATATGTTAATATTTCAGTTGATAAAACAACAAAGCAAATTGCTACAAATGAGCAAGGAATAGGAGAAGTTTCATTAGATATAAGTTCATCAAATAGTAGTGATGAAAGTTATTATAAAAAAAGTAATAAAAAATATTATTATGAAGACGACCATATTGATTATAAAGATTATAAAAAAATAAATGTTACGGCAGAGGATATTAATAAAAATAAAATAGAAAAAGATGTTATACTAAATGTGACTCACAAAAATCTATTAATAGCAACAGATAAAGTAAAATACAATCAAGGTGAGGATATTAAAATAAATATAACATCTGATGAAGGTGAAAATAAAAATATTTATATATTAAAAAATGATAAAGCAATAAAAATTATAAATACAGATTCAAATAATGTAACAATTAATTTAGATGATGTGTATGGTTTAATTGATATATGCATAACGGATAAACCAAACAATTCAATAAAATGCAAAAAGACTATATTTATAGCACCTGCAAAAAAACTAAATATTGATATAAATACAGATAAAAAAGAATACAAACCAGGAGATAATATATCAGTATCACTCAACGTGTCAGACGAAGAAAATTCAAGTGTTGATGCAGCATTATTAGTAAGCATGCTTGATAATTCAGTTTTAAGTTTAGCTGATAATGATTTATTAATAGATAATATAAAAATGGCATTAGGAGATATCAATTTTTCAAACGAATTAGATGCGGCAACATTATATTCTTGCTTAGTGAATGATTCTTCTGAACAGACTATAATGGCATTATTATTAAAACAAGCAGACAGAAACTTAAAAATTTCAGAAAGTGATAGTATCAACTTTGAAGAAAGAGATAGAGCAGAAATAATTTCAATAGTTGCACTAACATGTGCTGTAGTGGGAACTTGTATTTATTTAAGTGTAAAATTTCCTAAATTTAGGAAGGTATTAAAACACATAATTAATTTTTTAGTGTTAGAATCTATATTTGTAATTTTGTTAAGTGACATAGTAGATGAGATATTTTATGCAAAGGATAGAGTTATTTCGATGATTATTCTTGCGGTGGCAGGCTTAGGAACTTATATATTATTTGGAGCTAAATGCACAGAAAAAACATTTAGGACGTCAGTATCAATAATTATATCTATTGGTATAATTATTATGTTACAAATATTGTTTGATGGATTAGGAATTTCTCTTGGAAAATTAGGAATAATAATATCTGTAATATTTTTATTAGAAATTATTATTTATAAAGTATTTGGGCGTAGAAAGAAAAATATAAATAAAATAATAAATGAAATAATATATATTTTAAAATATGCATTATCAGTAGCATTATCTGTTGCTTTGACGTGGATAATAAGTCGAGTTATAGATTTCTATATGTATGATACGATTGCTATATTAATAATCATAATAGCTACATATATACTAAATTATAAATTTAATATAATAGGTAAGAAAGAGAATGTGAAAAAGCAACCAAGAGATAGAGATGATATTATATTCTATACAATAATAATATTGGCATTTATAGGTGTTATAAGCATTGGATTTTTTGTAGCAAACTCTGTAGAAAGAAGAGATGGCTATTATAATAGTTGGCTTAGTGAAAAGGTTCCAATAGATGATTCCATGTCATTTTTGCCTGAAACTAGCTCAAGCTCTGGTAGAATACCTTCTCCAAGCGATTTTTCAGGAACTATTTCAGATTCAGGAAGTGCAAGAATAAGAAATTCAGGAATAGGAAACATATTTGAAAAAGCAGATAGCTTTATTTCTGATAATAAGAGTGAAACAGTAGAAAATGCAAAGACACAGACAAGTGATGAAACAAGCAAGGTTACAGACAATAAAATAAGAAATGTATTTTTAGAAAGTATGTGTTTTGTACCAGAATTGGTTACATCAAACGGAAAAGCAGATTTAAATTTAACTTTAAGTGACAATATTACAACATGGACAATACAAACAGTAGGAAATACTAAAAATGGCAAAATAGGATATGGAATGATAAATAATGTAAAAGTGTTTAAAGAATTTTTTGCTGATTTTGAATTACCCAAAAATTTAGTAGAAACAGATAAAGTAAACATTCCTGTTACAGTATATAATTATACAGATACAGATATAAATACTACTTTAAAAATTAAAGAAGAAGAATGGTTTAAGTTAGATAATTCAAACAATATAGCGGTAAATATTAAACCACAATCTTCTAGTATGACATATGTTCCTATTACAATATTAAAAAATGGAGAATATAAATTTCAAATAGAAACAACAAGTGGAAGCTTAACAGATATTGTAGAAAAGGAAATTTCTATAAATCCAAATGGATATAAAATAGAAAAAGTAGTTTCTACAGGATATTTGGAAAAAGAACTTTCAGAAGATATATTGATATTAGATGATGCGGTTCCAAATACAGGCAAAGCAAAAATAAAAATATATGCAAGTCAGATGGCTCAAACTATAGAGGAAATGGAAAAAATATTTAAAATGCCAACAGGATGTTTTGAACAAATTTCTTCAAGTCTATATCCAAACATAGTAGCATTGAAATATTTAGAAGATAATAAGATGACTAATGATGAAATAAAGAAAAAAGCTTTAGAATATATTTCAGCTGGATATCAAAAATTATTAACATATGAAGTAAAGGGAGAAGAAGGTGGATATTCATTATATGGAAATTCACCAGCAGAAACAGTATTGACTGCATATGGACTAATGGAATTGACCGACTTAAGCAAAGTATATTCAGTAGATGAGAATGTTATAAACAAAATGAATGAATTTTTATACAAAAAACAAAATCCAAACGGAACATTTACAATAACGGGTAGCCATATTGGTGGAGCAAATTCTAGAGAAAAATTAGCATTAAATGCATATATAACATGGGCATTATCAGAAAGTAATCCAGATAATGAAAAATTATCAAAATCAGTAGAATATTTAAAAAAACAATTAGATAATGTTGATGATAATTATACATTAGCCTTAATAGCAAACACATTAGCAAATGTAAAAGATAAAACATTAAATAGGGTAATAAAAAGATTAGTAGATAATATAAAAATAGAAGGGAATAATGCTAGTATAACATCCGAAGTTAAAGATTATTATGGTTCAAGCTCTTGTACACAAAGTATACAAACAGTAGCATTAACATCTATGGCGTTATCAAAATCAAAAAGTAATGCAAGTACAAATAAATCTTTAATAAATTACTTAGTTTCTCAAAAAGATAAATTTGGTAATTGGTATAGCACACAAGCAACAGTATTAGCATTAAAGGCAATAAATCAATTTCAAGAAACATCCGAATTGAAAAAACAAACTATTTCAGTAAAAGTAAATTCAGATGAACAAAAAATAGAAATAGCTGATAATCCATTAGAATTGTACGAATTAACATTTAATAATTTAAATAAAGAGAATAAATTAAATATTAACATGGAAAAAGGTAGTGCATATTACGAAGTTATAGAAGAATATTATATGCCATATGAAAAAATAGATACAAGTAAAGATGATATAGAAATTTCAGTGAGTGCAAATAACACATTAAAAGTTAATGAAATATTAACTGCAAGCATAAAACTTACTAATAAAGGGAAAAACAGCATTTATAATGGGATGGTAACAATAGATATACCACAAGGTTTTTCAGTATTAGAAGAAAGTTTAGGCAAGTTAAAAGCAAAAGGAATAATTGAAAAATATGAAACTTCATATAGAACAGTAAATTTATATTTAAGAGATTTTGATTTAAGTCAAATAATTGATTTAAATGTACAATTTAGAGCTATGTATCCAGTTGAAGTAACAGGATTGTCAGTAAGAGCATATGATTATTACAATCCGGAAATAGAAGGAAAATCAATGCCAATAAAAATAAATGTGAATAAATAATAGTATAAATTCCAAAACACCACATATATATTTATGAGGTGTTTTGAATTTATATATGGGAAAAATTTATTTCTAATACTATTTTCAGAGTATTAGTTAATTTCCTGGAAACCATAATTTCATCACCGCTTATAAATTTTATTTATTTTTTCTTTGAAAATATAAATGAAATGATATTGGACAAAGGTAAATAAATGGAAAGGATGGTATTCATGAAAAAAAATATAGTGTTAGTTGGTGTTGGTCCACATTCGAAGAGGATCTATATAAAGGTTTTAAAAAAGTATAATATTTTGCCCAAATTAATAGTAGATTTAGATACAAAGGAGGAAGAATTAAAAAGATATTTGTTAGAACAAGAAATAGATTCAGAAATATTTTTAATTCCAGAAAAATATAAAAATGATGAAGAGTTAAATTCAGATATTTCGGAAAAGTTGCTAAAAAAGATTAAGGAAATGGATATAGAATATGCAATTATATCAACAGAACCAAAAGCACATTATAGTTATTTAAAATTTTTTCTTCAAAATGAAATAAATGTGTTGTCAGACAAACCTATTACTGTTGTTAAGGAAATGCATAAAACAGAATCAATAAATAAAATAAAAAGGCAGTATGAAAATTTGCTTGATATTTATGAGCCAAAAAGTAACAAAATAAAATGCAATATTATGTGTCAGAGAAGATATCATAAAGGATACATATACATACAAAAAATGATAAAGGATATAATAAAAAAATATAATGTTCCTATTACATATATAAATATTTATCATTGTGACGGAAAGTGGATGTTACCACATGATTATGACATAGAAAATCATCCATATAAATATGGGTACGGAAAGTTATTTCATAGTGGATATCATTTTATAGATTTATTAGCTGAATTTGTAAAATTGAATGGATTAACATCAAAAGATAAAAAAATTACTAATGCCAATATTACTAGTTATAAATTTGATTTACAAGATGATTTGACAAGTATAAATAGAGAAGATATATTTAGAATATTCAATGGACAAAATATACCAATATTTTATTCCAAAAAAATCAACAAAAAACAATATGAAATATATGGTGAAAAGGATTCATATTCTTTGATCCAGTTTAAAAATAATGAAGACAGAGTTATAACTACAGCAAATCTTAATCTATTACAAAATGGTTTTTCAAAAAGGTCTTGGATACAAACAAAGAAAAATACATATAAAGGTAATGGGCGAGTAAGACATGAAACTATAACAATACAAATTGGACCATTACTCAATATACAAGTACATAGCTATCAATCCAAAGAAATAAAAGAAAGGAAAGAATTTAATCAAGAGCACCAATGTGGAGGATTAGAACATTTTGATATTTATATTTTTAGAAATTCAGAAATTATAGGTGGAAAGAGCTTCGAAAAAATTCAACTACATGACTTGTATAATGATATAGATATTAAAAATTTTAATGGTTACAATGAATTGGCAAGAGAAGAATTTGTATTAAGTTTTTTGTCAGAAGAAAATACTAAATCAGATTTATTAGATCATAAATTAGCAATGGAATTATTATATAATATTTGTTTGTCCATAAATAACGAGACTTTAGGAGAAAAAAGTACGCATATATCATGTATGTAAAATTAAAAAGAAAGGAAGAGAGAATTTATGAATTTTATAGGAAAAGTCACTGATGAAGATGTTGGAGAGAAAATTAAAGAAATAAATATGCCTAAAAAGAGACGAGCAGTAAGAGCTATTTTGATAAATGAAAAAGGAGAAATAGCATTATTGAATAAAGCCAAAAAAAATGAATATAAGTTAGTAGGCGGAGGAGTAGATGAAGGTGAAACTCTAGAAAAAGCATTAGAAAGAGAAATATTAGAAGAAACAGGATGTGAAATAAAAGTAATTGAGAGCTTGGGATATATAGAAGAAGAAAGAACAAGAGATAATTTTACACAAACTTCATATATATATATATCAAAAGTTATTAACGACACAAAAGTATTACACCTTACAAAAGAGGAGGAAGAAGAAGGAGCAAAATTATGTTGGTATAAAAAAGAAGATGCTTTAAATAAAATAAGCGAAAGCTACACAAAATTAATTCCTTCAAAATATTCAGACTTATATAATACAAAATTTGTTATAAAAAGAGATGAAAAAATACTAAAGTATTACATAAAAAATATTTAATATTTTTTATAACAATAAATAATAGTATAAATTCAAAAACACCGCATATATATTTATGAGGTGTTTTTTGAATGATTGTTTTAAGTAAAAAAAGAATAATGATAATAGCAAGTACAATTATGGTTGCATTTTTTGCTTTTGCTGTTCAAAATAAAGAGAAAAATAATTCAGTTCAAACTGTTACATTACCAGTTACTAATAAAGTAGTTGTTTTAGATGCAGGTCATGGTGTGCCAGATGAACGGTGCGCAAAGTACAAATGGAACAACTGAAGCTGAAACCAATTTGAAAATAGCATTAAAAGTACAAAATTTATTAGAACAAAGTGGAACAACAGTAATACTTACAAGGTCAGATGAAAATGCAATATATGATATAGATAAAACAACATTAAAAGAAAAAAAAATATCAGATATTCACAATAGAGTAAAAATAGGAAATGAAAGTTCAGCTGATATATTTGTGTCAATTCATCTAAATAAAATACCGCAACAACAATATTATGGATGGCAATGTTTTTTTAAAGAAGGAAATGAAAAAAGTACAAAATTAGCTAAATCGATACAAACAAAGTTAAATGATTCAATACAAAAGGAAAATAATAGAGTTGCAATGAAATTAGATAATGTATATATAATGAAACATGTAGAAATACCTACAACAATTGTTGAATGTGGATTTTTATCAAATCCAGAAGAAGAAAAACAATTGTTAGATGATGAATATCAAAATAGATTAGCATGGGGAATATATAATGGAATAATAGAATATTTTTTATAAAGTATAAATAAAAATATGGTATAAAATGCTAAAAAAATGGAAAAAATAATTTCAAAAATACATACTACATAAGGGAGTGGATATTTTTGAGATTGGATAAAATTTTAAATATAGAAGGGGCAGTTTTAAATAAACATCAATTAGAAGAATACTTTGAGAAGATTGCATCAGATCATGTAATTAAAAATTCATCAAATAAAAATATATTTCCAATAAAAAGGTTGGACGAAAATTTTGAAACAATAACAATTATATATAATTTATTAAATAAACATATAAAATTAGGAATAAATATACATCCAGCAGGAGAATGGATATTAGATAATTATTATATAATAGAAGAAAGTGTTAAATTACTAAAAAAAGAATTAAAAATAAAAAAATATATAAATTTGCCAGGAATAGCCAATGGAAAATATAAAGGATTCGCAAGAATATATGTTGTTGCAACACAAATAGTTGCATATACAGATAATAAAGTAGATGATGAAGTAATAATAAATTTATTAAAAAGCTATCAAAAGAAAAAAACATTGTCAATGGAAGAAATATGGAGTGTGCCTATTTTTATTCAATTATCATTAATAGAAAATATAGCAGAAATATGTGAAAAAATATATTCTAGTCAAATGCAAAAATATAAAGTTGAAAATATAGTAGAAAGGTTAGTAGAAAAGAAACCTAAAGAAAAAAGAATATTTAAAATAAAAGAAGTAAATAATAAAAAATTAAAAAAATCAAGGTTAAAAGAATATAGCGAAATGAAGTATCCATTTATAGAATATATGTCATATAGATTAAAAAAATATGGAAGAAAAGCAAGTTTATATTTAGAAGCTTTAGAAGAACAAGTAAATAAGATGGGGACAAATGTTTCAGATGTTATAAGAAAAGAACATTTTGATATAGCAGTAAAAAAAGTTTCTATAGGAAATGCTATAAAAAGCCTAAAAGAAGTGATGAGAATTAATTTGGTTGAAATATTTAATCAAATTAATGGAGTTGAAGAAATATTAGCTAAAGATCCTGTAAATGTTTATGAAAAAATGAATTATGAAACAAAAACATATTATCAAAATGAAATAAAAAGAATATCTAAAAAAACTAAAATATCAGAAATATATATTGCTCAGAAAGTATTAGAATTAGCAAAAAAAAATATTGACAATAAAAATAAAAGAGAGGCACATGTCGGTTATTATTTAATATCAGATGGAAAAAATGAATTACTAAGTAATTTGCAAGGAAAAAAAGTAAAAGAAAATTCTGAAAATAGTAAAGTAAAAAAATATATAGGAATTATATATTTTTTATCTTTAATAATAGATTTTTTATTAATTATTAATAATTATCAAAAAAATAATAATACAACAATAATGATAATTACTGCAATATTAATATATATTCCAATAACAGAGATTGTAATACAAATAATTCAATATATATCAAGTAAAATAACTAAAAAGAAAATAATTCCTAAGTTAGATTTTTTAGAAGGAGTGCCAGAAAGTAGTTCAACATTTGTTGTAATTCCAACTATAATAAAAACAAAGGAAAAAATAAAAGAACTTGTAAAAAAATTAGAAGTATTTTATTTAGCAAATAAAAGCGAAAATATATATTTTGCATTACTAGGAGATTGTACAACTAGCTCAAGGAAAGAAGAAAGTTTTGATAAAGATATTATAAAATATGCAAATAAATTAATAAAAGAATTAAATAATAAATACTATACACAAGAATTTCCAAAATTTCATTTTTTATATAGAAATAGAAAATGGAATGATAAAGAAAAAAGTTATTTAGGTTGGGAGAGAAAGAGAGGATTACTAAACCAGTTTAATGAATATATATTAGGTAATCAGAAAAATGAATTTAGAGAAAATTCTATTGAAATATGGAAAAGTAAGGACAACAATATTATACCAAAAATAAAATATATAATAACACTAGATGCAGATACAAATTTGGTTTTAAATTCGGGATTAGAATTAATTGGAGCAATGTCACATATATTAAATGAACCAATATTAAGCGAGAAAAAAGATGTTGTAATCAAAGGGCATGGAATTATGCAACCAAGAGTGGGAATAGATTTAAAATCATCAAGGAGAAGTATATTTACGAAGATATTTGCAGGAGCAGGAGGTACAGATTCATACACAAATGCAATATCTGATATTTATCAAGATAACTTTGAAGAAGGAATATTTACAGGAAAAGGTATTTATGATTTAGAAGTATTTAGTAAAGTATTAGGAAAGGCTATTCCAGACAACACAGTATTGAGTCATGATTTATTAGAAGGAAGTTTTTTGAGATGTGGTCTGGTTTCAGATGTGTTATTATTAGATGGATATCCATATAAATATAATAGCTATATGGCAAGGCAGCATAGATGGATAAGAGGAGACTGGCAAATTGTAAGATGGCTAAAAAATCAATTAAAAGATAGGTTTGGAAATGAAATAATAAATCCATTAAATTTATTATCAAAATATAAAATATTTGATAATTTAAGAAGAAGTGTTTTAGAAATAAATATTGTTTTAGATATTATAATATTTGCGTTTTTTAAAATTTATTTAAAAATGAAAATATTGCCATTAATTTTAATACTAATAATATCATCAAGTATTTCTTCAATTATAGAAATATTAAATTATATTATATATAAAAAATATGGTCAAAATTCGGAAAAAAATTTCTCAAATAACATTTCAAAAAATAGGCAAAGTATAATAAGATTTATTTTATATATAGGATTATTGCCAGATAAAGCAATAGTGTCAATTAGTGCAATTTCAAAAACTATATATAGAATGTTAGTTACAAAACAAAATTTATTAGAATGGACTACATCAGAAGAAGCAGAAAAAAATGCTAAAACAGATTTATATTCATATTATAAAAATATGTGGATAAACCTTATATTAGGAGTTATTGTATTATTTAGTGATATAAATTTATTTTTAAATTTGCTAGGAATGTTATGGATAATTACTCCGTATATGTGTTGGAAAATAAGTCGAGAAATAACGCCCAATAATAAAATTAAAGAACTAAATAAGGAAGATAAAAAATATTTATTAAATTTAGGTAAAAAAACTTGGGAATTTTTTCATACGTATATGAATGAAGAAAATAATTTCTTGCCACCAGATAATTATCAAGAGGATAGAAAAGAAAAAATTGTTAATAGAACATCTTCAACAAATATAGGATTAGGACTTTTAGCTGTGATATCTGCGTATGACTTAAAATATATTAATTTTGATAAAGCAATAGATTTATTAGAAAAAATGATAAGAACAATAGAAAAATTACAAAAATGGAACGGTCATTTGTATAACTGGTATAATACAAAAACGTTAGAACCATTGATACCAAGATATATATCAACAGTAGATAGTGGGAATTATGTAGGATATCTGTATACAGTAAAACAATTTTTAATACAAAAAATAGAAAGCAGAAAAATTAAAGAAGATGAAATAAATAATGAACCTATAACTCAAAAGTTAGAAGCACTGATAAAAATATTGGATAACCAAATAAATGCAACTGATTTTTCATATTTATATAATGAGAAAAATAGATTATTTTCAATTGGATTTAATATAGAAGATAATAAATTAACAGATTCGTATTATGATTTATTAGCATCAGAGGCAAGGCAGACAAGTTTTATAGCAATAGCCAAAAAAGATATACCATCTAAGCATTGGCAAAATTTAAGCAGAACATTAACAAGTCTAAATAAATATAAAGGACTTATTTCTTGGTCTGGTACTTCATTTGAATATTTAATGCCTAATATAAATATGAGAAAATATGAAGGCAGTTTGTTAGATGAATCTTGTAAGTTTATGGTTATGAGTCAAAAAGAATATAGCAAAAAATTAGAAATTCCATGGGGAATTTCTGAGGCGGCATTTAATTTAAAGGATTTTAATTCAAATTATCAATATAAAGCATTTGGAATACCATGGTTGGGACTTAAAAGAGGATTAGCTGATGATATAGTTGTTTCATCGTATGGAAGTGTTTTAGCAATTACAGATTTTCCACAGGAAGTTATAAAAAATATAAAAAAATTAGAAAAGCAAGGTATGTTTGGAAAATTTGGTTTATATGAATCAATAGATTATACACCAAGTAGACTGAACAATAATCAAAAACATGCAATAGTAAAAACATACATGGCTCATCATCAAGGGTTAATATTGCTTTCAATAAATAATTTATTAAACAATAATATAATAAATAATAGATTTATGAATAATCCAGAAATGGAAGCAATGGATATATTATTACAAGAGCGAATGCCAGAAAATGTGATAATAACTAAAGAGACTAAAGAAAAAATAGGCAAAATAAAATACAAAGATTATGAGAACTATTCAGAAAGAGTTTATCAAAAAATAAATAATGAATTAAATAATTGCAATATAATTTCAAATGAAAATTATACAGTATGTGTAAATGAAAAAGGAGAAGGCTTTAGTAAATATAAAAATTTTTATATAAATAGATATAAAGCTACAAACGAGTTTCCACAAGGCATATTTTTTTATATAAAAAATATAAAGTCAAAAAAAATATGGTCAACTGCATATATGAGTAATTTAGAAAAACCTGATAAATATAGGATTCATTTTATGCCTGATAGAGATAAATTTGTAAGAATAGATGGAAATATAGAAACAACTTTAAAAATAGTTACTGCACAAGATTGTCCTGTAGAAATAAGAAAAATAGAATTAAAAAACATTGGAAATACGGAAGAAATATTAGAAATAACTAGTTATTTGGAACCAGTACTTTCTAAAAGAGAGCAGGATTATGCTCACATGGCATTTAATAATTTATTTTTAAAATACGATTTTTTAAATAATACAAATACAGTTTTAGTTAAAAGAAATAAAAGAGGAAGCCAAGAAGAATTATTTTTAGGAGTTAATTTATATACAGATGATGATACAATAGGGGAATTAGAATATGAAATAGACAAAGAAAAATTAATTGGAAGAACAAATCTAAATATACCAGAAATGATAAAAGAATCAAAACCTCTTTCTAAAAAAATTGGATTAGTAGTTGATCCAATAATTGCATTAAAAAGAACAGTAAAAATAAATCCAGGAGAAAAAATAATTTTAAACTTAATAATATGCGTGTCAGAGAATAAAGAAAAAATAGAAAAATATATAGAAAAATATACAAATGCAGAAAATATAAATAGAACATTTGAATTTGCAAAAGCAAAAGTAGAAGAAGAATCAAGATATCTAAATATAAAAGGAAAAGACATAGATGTGTATCAAAAAATGCTATCTTATTTATTGTTTCAAAATCCAACAAAAAAATTATATATAAATAAATTACCTAAAAGGACTTATAGCCAAGAAGAATTATGGAAGTTCGGAATATCAGGTAACAATCCAATTTTATTAGTAAAAATTCAAGATGTTAATGACATATATATTATACAAGATATATTAAAAGCATATGAATTTTTTAGAAGTAAAAATATTAATATAGATTTAGTTATTTTAAACAGTGAAAAAAAAGGCCAATACGTGAAGCAAGGTATAGAGAATGAAATATTAAATAAACAATTGGAATATTTAAAAAATATAGACGGAGGAATTTTTGTATTAAATTTAGAAAAAAAAGAAGAAATAGAATTATTAGAATTTAGAGCAAACTTAATAGTTAATGCTAAAAAAGGAAATCTTGAATCAGCTTTGCAAGATGTAGAAGATGATTATTTAAAAATAATAAAACATATGGAGGATGAAAAAAATAAATTAAATGTAATAAATTCAGTGGAAAAAATCAAAGAAAACAGACTAGAAAAAAATATATCAAAATTAAAATATTATAATAATTATGGTGCATTTTCAGAGGATGGAAAAGAATATTTTATAAGAATAAATAAAACAAACAAATTACCAACTGTGTGGTCTCACATGCTTGCAAATAAAAAAATAGGAACATTAGTAACAGAAAATCAGGGGCGGATATACATGGTATAAAAATAGTAGATTAAATAAAATATCCAGTTGGTCCAATAATGCTGTTATGGATATACCATCTGAAATAATATATTTGAAAGACAAAGAAACAGGTGAAAAATGGTCATTAGGAAGTATGCCAATGCCAGATGATAATGATTACTATGTAACATATGGAATTGGATATGCAAAATATTCACATATAAGCAATGACATAGTACAGGATTTAGAAATATTTGTACCGGAAGAGGATTCGGTAAAAATAAATATTTTAAAATTAAAAAACACGTTACCAACAAAAAGAAATTTAAAATTGATATACTATATTAAACCAACATTATGTGAGGATGAAATATTATCTAATGGATATATAAATATAGAAAAAAATGCAAATAATAATTTAATATATGCAAAAAATTTATATAATACAGATTTTAAAAGCTCAATAATATATGTAAGCAGTAGTGAGAAAATTAAATCATATACAGGTGACAAAAGAAGTTTTATTGGAAATGGAAGTTTGTCTAATCCAGAAGCATTAGATAAATTAAGTTTGAATAATGAAAATTCATTAGGAAAAGATGCATGTATAGCAATTCAATTAGATATAGAATTAAAACAATTTGAAAGTAAAGAAATTTCATTAATATTAGGTGGAGAGGAGAAATTAGTAGATTTATACGATAAAGCATATAAATATTCAAATATGCAAAATTGCAAAATGGAATTAAAAAATATAAAAGCATCATGGAATAAAATATTAGATAAAATACAGGTATTTACTCCTGTAGAATCAATAAATATTATTTTAAATTCGTGGGTATTATATCAGGTAATATCATCTAGACTAATATCAAGAACAGCGTTTTATCAAGCAGGAGGGGCATATGGATTTAGAGATCAACTTCAAGATACATTATGTCTTAAATATATAAAACCAGACGCAATGAAAAATCAAATTATAGAACATGCAAAACATCAATTTATAGAAGGAGATGTATTGCATTGGTGGCATAAGGAAACTAATAAAGGAATAAGAACTAGGTTTTCGGATGATTTATTGTGGCTTGTGTATGTAGTATGTGAATATATAGAAGTGACGGGAAATACAAATATTTTAGAAAATAAAGTAAAATATTTAAAGGGAGAAATATTACCAACAGGTGCAGATGAAAGATATGATATATATGAAGAATCAGAAATAGAGGAAGATATATATATGCATTGCGTAAGAGCAATAGATAAGTCTTTGATTTTTGGGAAAAATGGTCTGCCCAAAATAGGTTCAGGAGATTGGAATGACGGTTTTAGTACAGTTGGAAATAAAGGAAAAGGTGAAAGTGTGTGGCTTGCATTCTTTTTATATGAAGTATTAAAGAGATTTATACCAATATGTGATACTAAAAAAGATATTGAAAGAAGTCAAAAATATCAAAAAATAAAAGAAGAGTTAAAAAAATCTATAAATATAAATGCATGGGATGGCAGATGGTATAAAAGAGCTTTTTGTGATAATGGAGATGTATTAGGTAGCATAGAAAATGAAGAATGTAGGATAGATAGCATAGCACAAAGTTGGTCAGTTATTTCTAATGCTGGAGATAATGATAAAAAATATATATCAATGAACAGTTTAGAAAATCATTTGGTAGATAAGGAAAATGGAATAATAAAATTATTAGATCCACCATTTAATAAGAGTAAATTAGAACCAGGATATATAAAATCTTATTTGCCAGGAGTAAGGGAAAATGGTGGTCAATACACGCATGCTGCAATATGGGCAATCATAGCAGAAGCAATTTTAGGATTTGGGGATAAAGCAGAAGAGTATTTTAAAATGATAAACCCAATAGAGCATACAAGAACAAGAGAAGAAGCTAATAAGTATAAAGTTGAGCCGTATGTAATTCCAGCAGATGTATATGGATCTGGAAACTTAGCAGGAAGAGGAGGGTGGACATGGTATACAGGATCAGCTAGTTGGTATTACAATGCAGGAGTAGAATATATATTAGGATTTAAATTAAGAAAAGATATATTAAGATTAGAACCTAATATACCAAGTAGTTGGAAAGAGTATCAAATAAGATATAGATATAAAAGTAGTGTATATAATTTAAAAATTAAAAATCCAAATGGAAAAAATAACGGAATAGAACAAGTAATAGTCAATGGACAAAAATTAGAAAAAAAGGAAATTAAATTAATAGATAATGGGAAAATAAATGACATAGAGTTTATAATGTAAATAATAATTTTTTTGATTTAAAAATGTACTGCCACAATAGAGATTATAAAGACACACTAATCATATTTGCAAAAAAAACTTGTATAAATTTTGCGAATGTGATATAAATTATATATAGAAAATAAGAAAGGCGGGACTATTGTGGACAGGGTTGATAGTAATATTATAGATGAAAATGTAACTTCAAATAATATAACATATGAAAATAGCAAAAAGACTATATTAATAGTTGATGATGAAAAACCAATAGTAGAAATATTAAAACACAACTTAAAAAGAGAAGGATATAACAGCTTAGAAGCAAATGATGGAATATCAGCCATAGAAATTGCTTTAGAGAAAAAGCCAGATTTAATCTTATTAGATATAATGTTACCTAAAATGGATGGATTAACAGTGTGCAAAAAAATAAAGCATGTATTGAATATTCCAATAGTTATGCTTACTGCACGAGGCGAAGAAATTGATAAAATATTAGGGTTAGAATTACGGAGCTGATGACTATGTAACCAAACCTTTTAGTGTTAGAGAATTAATGGCAAGAATAAAAGCTAATTTAAGAAAATCAGAAGCAAATTCAGATGAAAGAATAGATGAAAAAGATAAAAAAGCAGATGAAAATAAAATCAAAGTTGGTGAACTAAGTTTAGATTTAGATAAATTCGAAGTAAAAGTTGGTGGAGAAGTAATAGATTTAACTTTAAGAGAATTTGAAGTTTTAAAATATTTAGCTAGCCAACCAGGACAAGTTATTACAAGAGAAATATTACTTGAAAAAGTTTGGGGATATGAATATTATGGAGATATAAGAACAGTAGATGTTACAGTTAGGAGAATAAGAGAAAAAATAGAAAAAGATACATCAAATCCTCAAATATTAATAACAAAAAGAGGAGTTGGATATTATATAGCTTCAAAATAACAAAAAGGTGTAATGTTTAATTCATTACACCTTTTAAGAATATAATGGAAAGGAATAAAAAAATGCTAAAAAATATACAAATAAAAATTGTATTAATATTTATGATACTTGGTGTTATAATGATTTCAACAGTAGGAGTTTTTTTTGTAAATAGATTAGAATATATTTCAAAGGAAATTGAAACTCAAGAACTAAAATCATCAAGTGAGGCACAGTCAATTATAGATGGAGAAATAGAGCAGACAAAATTACTAATAGTTTTTTATGTTGGAATGTTTTCTTTTATTTCAATATTGGTAGGAGTATTTGTAGACAAAGTTATTATTTTGCCAATAACTAAGTTAATAAAAAGTGCCGAAAAAATTGCAGCTGGAGAAAATGTTGATATTAAAGAATTAGACAGTCAAAAAAATAATACAGAAATTGATGAATTAGTTAGAGCTTTTAGTTTAATGACAAAAGAACTGAAAGAAAATTTAAAAGATGCAACTAGGCAAAAAAGACAAATAGAAACCATATTACTCCATATGACCGATGGCATAATAGCATTTAATATGGATGGAAAAGCAATAATTAGAAATCCAGCAGCTACTAGACTGTTAAAACTAGTTAAAGAAGATGATGACTTTGAAAAAATTTTTAAAAAATTAAAAATAGATATAAATATGGAAAAAATAATATACCTTGAAAATTGGACATCATCTGAGCAAAGATTAAACATAGGTGATACATATATTAATTTATTCTTTGCACCATTTAAAAATGAAGAAGATAGACCAGCAGGAATTATAGTTGTTATTCAAGATATAACTGAACATGTAAAGCTAGATAATATGAGAAAAGAATTTATTGCAGATGTTTCACATGAATTAAAAACACCAATTACATCAATAATGGGGTATTCTGATACATTATTAGAAAGCGAATATGATAGAGAAACTGAAGAAAAATTTTTAGGAGTTATTTCCGCAGAAGCAAGACGAATGGCAAAATTAGTAACTGATTTATTAACACTTTCTAGATATGATAATAAAAAGAAAAACTCAAACAAGCAAGAATTTGATTTAGGAGAACTAGTAAAACAGTGCCAAGAAAAAGTACAAATTGAAATAGAAAAGAAAAAACACAAAGTAGAATGTTTTGTCACAGCTAATGTACCATTAGTAACAGCAGACAGAGATGGAATAGAAAGAGTAATACTAAATATATTAACTAATAGTATTAAATATACAAAAGAAAATGGACAAATAAAGATATATGTGGGATTTGTATATAATGATGCATATATCAAAGTAATAGATAATGGAATAGGAATACCGGAAGAAGATTTAGAAAGAATATTTGAAAGATTTTATAGAGTGGACAAAGCACGTACGAGAGAACTTGGTGGAACTGGTTTAGGATTAGCAATAGCTAAAGAAATCCTTGACCAAAATAATGGAAGCATAAACATAAAAAGTAAATTAGGAGAAGGAACAGAGGTAGTTATAAGAATACCTACCAAAGAAATAGTAGAGCCAATATTACCATAAAAGTAATATTGGCTTTAATGATTTATTTGGTTCCGAAAATTCTATCTCCTGCATCACCTAATCCAGGTACAATATAACCTACATCATTTAAGTGTTCATCAATAGAGGCAGTATATATTTGAACATCTGGATGTAATTCTTCTAATTTCTTGATTCCTTCAGGAGCTGAAATTATAGATATAAATTTAATTTTTTTAACTCCATCATCTTTTAACATAGAAATAGCATCACAAGCAGAGCCTCCAGTTGCTAACATAGGATCCAAAACAATTACTTCTCTATTAGCTATATCACTTGGCATTTTATAATAATATTTGATAGGTTTTAATGTTTCTTCATTTCTATATAATCCAATATGTCCTATTTTGGCATTAGGAATAACATTTTGCAAACCATCTAACATTCCTGTTCCAGCCCTTAAAATTGGAACAAATGCATATTTATTTTCGTTCAATTGTTTAGATGTTGTTCTGCAAATTGGTGTTTCTATTTCAATGTCTTCTAAAACTGCATCTGCCATAGCTTCATAGCAAAGAAATGTAGATAATTCTCCTATAACTTCTCTAAATTCTTTAGTACCTGTATTTTTATTTCTTATTATAGATAATTTATGTTGTATAATTGGGTTAGTTAATACAATAGCGTTCATTTTAAAACTTCCTTTCTTGATTTTTTAAATTTTTACTTTTTCTTTAGAATCACTTGTTTTTTTGTCTGAAAAATTTGCGCCAGATTCTTCTTCAGTATCATCTGGTAAAAATAAATTTAACAAGATTCCTATTATTGCAGCTAAACTCATACCAGATATAGTTAAAGATAAGTCTCCAGATGCAATTGAAATTGTAGCACCGCCTAAACCTAAAACTAACATTGTAGAAGCAACAATAATATTTTTTGATTTTCCAAAATCAATTTGATTTTGAATTAGTACTTTTAATCCGTTTACTGCAATAAATCCGTATAATAAAAGAGATACACCACCTAGTACAGCATTAGGAATTGTAGATACTAAGGCTGTAAATTTTCCTAAAAACCCTAAGCAAATAGCAATTACTGCAGCTAGTCCAATAACCCAAACAGAGGCTATTCTGGTCATACCAACAACAGAAGTGTTTTCACCATATGTTGTATTTGCAGGACCACCTAAGAAACCAGCAACAAATGTTGCAATACCGTCACCAAGCAAGGTTCTATCCAACCCTGGGTCTTTTAAAAGATTTTTACCAATTATAGCACTTAAAGCTGTGTGATCACCAATATGTTCAGCCATTGTAACTAAAGCAATAGGCGCAATTGTAAGAATAGCAGAAAAACTTGGTGTATAACTTAGAAATGGTACAACAAAAGATGGAAAACTAAAGAATGAGGCTTCTAACACTGGTGCAAAGTCAACAAGTCCAAGGCAAATAGATGCCAAATATCCAACTATTAATCCTATTAAAAAAGGAATTATTTTTAAAAATCCTTTTCCTCTGACCATTACTATAGCTATTGTTAAAAATGTAATTAAAGCTACAACAATACATTTCCAGGTAATTTCATCACCACTACCTATTCCAATTTGTGATATTGCACTAGGAGCTAGTCCTAAACCTATAATCATTATCATTGGTCCGATTACAACTGGTGGTAGCAATTTATTAATCCAATCTTTACCGATAAGTTTAATTAATAAGGCAACTAAGATATAGATTAAACCTACTGCCATAACTCCAGTCATTGCTCCAGAAATTCCACCTTTTAGGAAAGCTGCACTTAAAGGAACAATAAATGCAAAAGAGCTACCTAAATATACGGGAGATTTACCTTTAGTGCATAAAATGTAAATTAGAGTTCCAATACCAGAAGTAACTAGTGCTACGGGTATTGTTAAGACTGTTTCGCCTGCTGCCGAATTGACTAAAATTGGTACTAATATTGTAGCACCAAACATTGCAAAGACATGTTGTAAAGCTAAAATAATCCATTTTGATACATTTGGTCTTTCATTAACGTCTAATAATAGTTTTTCTTGATACATTGAAGAATTTCCTCCTTTTAAATTTGTTTTGGCACAAAAAAAAATACTAATTAATAAATAAAATTAGTATTTGATAATATTAAATTTATAATAAAAAATGGAATAAACATATAAACACCAGTTATAGCAACTGTGCTTATTTTTATTTTTAGGTTGTTTTTTAAAATTAATATTTTTTCCATTTTTTGCACCCTGCAAAACTATATATTATTTGTCGAAAAAAAGCAATAGTTTTTGTAAAAGAAAATCAAAATATTTGTAAATATGTTATAATAAATCTGTAAAAATAATTAGAAAACTAGTTACACAAACAAATAATGTGTATTGATGTTATTAATGTTTAAAATATAGTTATTTAGTTATAAGAATAAAATCATAAAAGTGATAAAAATTTATTGATAAAAATAAAATACTACGATATAATCAAATAAGATGGATTAACTAAGGAGGAGTATCTTAAATGAAAATTGAAATAAATGACACACTAAAAGAAATTTTAGAATGGGTATATTGTATAATAATTGCGGTTGTGTTGGCCTTATTAGTTAGATACTATGTAGGAACGCCAACAGTTGTAAAACAGCCATCAATGTATCCAACACTAAAACCAGATCAACGATTAATATTAAATAGATGGGTAAGAACAGCTAATAAAACACCAAAGAGGGGAGACATTATAACATTTGAAGCACCAAGCGAAACATTCGTTCCTAGCGATGAAGCTGATATGAAAAATCCAGTGGCAATCTATGATAACGAACCAAAAGGGATATTTAATAAATTTGTGTATTATACGTTAGAAATAGGAAAAACGAGTTATATAAAAAGAGTAATAGGATTACCAGGAGAGCATATAGAAATATCAGATGGATATGTATATGTAAATGATAGAAAATTAGAAGAAAAATATTTGCAACCTGGAGTTGTAACTGATGGAGGACCATTTACAGATTTTGTAGTACCAGAGGGGTATGTATTTGCGATGGGAGACAACAGGCCTCAAAGTACTGACTGCAGAAGATTTGGATGTATACCATTAGAAAAAATTGAGAGCACTGTATTTATAAGATTTTGGCCATTAAACTTGTTTGGAAAAGTAGAATAAAATTAATGAATAAGGAGAGTAAATTTTGAATTTTGAAAACTTAATAGGTAACGAAGAGATAAAGCAATTATTAGAAGATACAATAAGACAAAAGAATATATCACATAGTTATATTTTTTCTGGCCCAAGAGGAATAGGAAAATATGAGTTTGCAAAACAATTTGCAAAAATGATATTATGTACAGCAGATTCAAAGGCATGCAATGAATGTAAATCTTGTATAGAGTTTGAAAATTCAAATAATCCAGATATATCTATAATTAACCCAGATGGGAATAGCATAAAAATAGAGCAAATAAGAAACTTAATATCAAAATCATCTGAAAAACCAATAATATCTAGTAAAAAAGTATATATTATAAATGATAGTGATACAATGACAAAAGAAGCACAAAATAGTTTGCTAAAAACTTTAGAAGAACCGCCTACATACTTAACAATTATATTGATTACATCTAATGAAAATAAACTAATAAACACAATAAGGTCTAGATGTACAAAAATTAAATTTAATCAAATACAAGATGACATTTTAAGAAAATACTTAGAAAAAAATTATAATATAAATAATATAGATAAGGAAACATTAAAGTTGTTTCGGTGGTAGTGTAGGAAGAGCAATACAATTAAAAGAAAAAAATGATTTATATTTAGAAATAAATAAAATATTAAATAATCTAGAAAAAATAGATATAATAGATTTATTAAATAATACAGAAGCAATATACAAAAATAAAGATGATATTTTATATATTTTAGAATATGCAAATATTATATTTTTAGAGCATGCAAAGAGCAATGAAAAATATATTAATTGTATAAAAATAGTAGAAGACACCAAGAAAAGACTTAATTATAATGCAAATTATGATATGAGCATAGATAATTTTTTACTTAGAATATGGGAGGAAGTAAATAAATGATAAATATAGTTGGAGTAAGATTTAAGAAGCCAGGAAAAATATATTTCTTTAATCCAAAAAATTTAAATATAAATAAAAATGAATATGTAATAGTAGATACATCACAAGGAGAAGAATATGGAGAAGTAGTGATTGCAAATAGAGAAGTTTCAGATGATACAATCACTACACCATTAAGAGAAGTCATAAGAATAGCAAATAAAAAAGATAAAAAAATACAAGAAGAAAACAAGGAAAAAGAAAAAGAAGCTTTTGCTATATGTGAAGAAAAAATAAAAAAACACAAATTAAATATGAAATTGGTTGATGCAGAATATAAGTTTGACAGAAGTAAGTTATTATTTTATTTTACAGCTGATGGTAGAATAGATTTTAGAGAATTAGTAAAAGAATTAGCGTCAATTTTTAAGACGAGAATAGAACTTAGACAAATTGGAGTTAGAGATGAAGTTAAAAGAATGGGTGGAAATGGAGTATGTGGAAGACAATTATGCTGTTGTTCTTTTTTAGGAAATTTTGAAACAGTCTCAATAAAAATGGCCAAAGAACAAAATATATCTTTAAATCCTTCTAAAATATCAGGAAATTGCGGACGACTTATGTGTTGCTTAAAATATGAACAAGAAGTATATGAAGAAAAATTAGCCAGATTACCAAAAGTTGGAGCAATAGTAAAAACAGAGCAAGAAGGCGAAGGCATAGTAGAAGGAATAGAAATATTAAAAGAAAAAGTAAAAATAAAATTTAAAGACAAAGATGGATATTTTTATAAAAAATATGATGCAAAAGATATAGAAATTATAAAAGATGTAGAAGAAGCTCCAAATGAGGAAGAACTAGAAAATATGAAAGAATTAGAAGAATTAGAAAATTTAGAAAAAATAGAAAAAAAGCACGAAGATGAAATTTAGAATGTATGTTATAGAGAGGTGGTGATGAAAAATGGCATATAAAATTACTGATAAATGTATATCATGTGGGGCATGTAGTGCAGAATGTCCAGTAGGATGTATATCACAAGGAGATGACAGATATGTTATAGATCCAAATTCATGTATAGAATGTGGTGCATGTTCAGGGGTATGTCCAGTTGATGCTCCAGAACTAAGTAACGATTAATCAAGTTAAAATACATAAACATTCAAAAAAAAGAGGAAAAAATATCCTCTTTTATTTGAATAAAAAATTATAAAGTAATGCATAAGAAAAAAGGAGATGAAACATATATGATGATTAAAAGGTATATATCACTAACGACTATAATATTGATAATAGCAATGGTAACAACGGTTTCTTTTGCAACAAATACTACTAATAATACAGGCAGTAACGAAGTTAATGATAATACAACAACACAAAGAACTTTCCCAGTGATAGATTTTATACAAGACGAAAATAATTTAAAGAAGATAAAGATAGTAGCTGGGAATAAAACTTCAAATATAACAGAAATAAAAATTGCTATGGGAAGTAATTTAGCTGAGGATTACTTTACAACAGGTGGAACTAGTTTACAAATACAAGCAGGCAAAACAGTAGAGGTTGAATGCGAAGTTCAAGAGTTTGGAACATATACAATATATGCTAAATGTGAAAATAATTATGCAGCAACTAGGCAAAAAAGCATAGATGACTGTTCAAATGAACCAATAAGATTAGATGCAGTGAGGGATATTCAAGACTTTAATAAAATTAATGTGAGAGTTATATCAAAAGAAAAGAATATTACAAGTTTAAAATATGCTCAAGGTAAACAAGAATTCACATATTTTGATACAAACGGAAAAGTATTAGAAACAAATGGTACTAAAAAAATAGAAACACAATTTATAGTAGAAGTATCAGATACATATACTGTGTATGCTGCAACAGAATCAAACAAAATAAAAATATCTAAATCAATTGGAAATATACAAGACACAACAGCTCCACGAATAACTGGAGTTTCAGAAGGTAAGACATATAATGAAGTTACACCAATTATAGAAGATGCAAATTTATCAGAAATTACATTAACTAAAGATGGCAGAAAAGTGGAAAATTATACAAGTGGAATAAAATTATCTGAAAAAGGTAATTACACATTAACAGCAAACGATACTGAAGGAAATACAACTACAGTTAATTTTGTTATTGAGAAAAATGCAGAAACACCTATTACATCATCAGTATATACAATACAAGGTGGATATATATATAAAATAAAAAATGGAACTAAAATATCAGAATTAAAAGAAAATATAACATCTAACAATGAAATTAAAGTAATGTTAGAAGGAAATATAGTAGCAGATACAGAAATATTAAAAACAGGTATGACATTAAGTTCTGGAAATAGTGAATATAAAATAGTAGTAGCAGGAGACATAGATGGAAATGGAAATATAACAGTAAATGATTTAGCTTTACTTAGACAATTTGTATTAAATACAAAAACACCAACTGAAATACAAAAAATTGCTGCAAATTTGGACTACAATGATAAAATATCAATAAATGATTTGGCGTTAATGAGAAATATAATTTTAAATAAAGAATAAAAAAATACCCCAAAAAATAATTTTGGGGTATTTTTTTTATTCTTTATTTGTTGCTTCTTCTAAAGTCAATAATTCGTTCCATCTGTCATCAACTTCTTTTTGGAATTCTTGTATCATCCACTCATTTCCTGGTTTAAACATATGTTTAAACCTTTTTTGAGGACGAAGAAATTCTTCTATTGGAAGTTTTTTGGCAGGTTTATAGGTAATAGTATATTTTCCATTTACTACTTCATATAGTGGCCAATAGCAAGTTTCAACAGCAAGTTTATTAATTTGCATAAGGTCGTCTGAAGAGTATCCCCAACCTCTAGGGCAAGGTGATAATACATTCAAAAATGTTGGACCTTCAGTGTAAATTGCTTTTTCAGATTTTTCATATAAATCTTTAAAATTATTAATAGCAATAGTTTGTGCAACATAAGGTAAATGATGTGCAACCATAACTTTAGCTAAATCTTTTCTTGATTGCATTTTACCAGGTATCTTACTTCCGGCAGGTGTGGTTGTTGTATCAGCAAATTTAGGTGTTGCAGAAGAACGTTGAATACCAGTGTTCATGTATGCACCGTTATCATAACAAACATACACCATGTCGTGACCACGTTCCATTGCACCAGATAAACTCTGCAATCCTATATCATAGGTACCACCATCACCACCAAATGCTATGAATTTAGTTGTTTTATCTTCTGGTAATTTACCTTGTTTTTTAAGTGATTTATATGCAGCTTCTACTCCAGATTCAGTAGCAGCAGCACATTCAAATGCTGTATGTATAAAAGAATCTGTCCAAGCAGTATATGGATAAATAAAAGTAGAAACTTCCATACAACCAGTAGCAGTAGCTACAACAGCATGATCTTCAGGTTTTAATGCTCGTAGAACCATTCTAGCAACTACAGGTGCACCACAACCAGCACACATTCTATGACCAGCAGTAAAACGTGAAGGTTTATTTGCAATAACTTCTTTTAAATTATATGCCATTTTAAAATCATCCTTTCTAATTGTTTAGTTTTATTAAATTATTTTGTTCTAACACCAAAATATCTATATGGATTACCGATATTATTAGTTTCTACTATTTTTTGTAAATCTTTATAAACATCTTCAATTTCATCTATTTTTGTATCTCTACCACCTAAACCATATATATAATTAATCATAGGTACATTAAATTTATTTACATACATTGCTGATGTTATATCAGTATATAAAGCACCACCAGCAGTGTTTAAAGAATCAGCTTTGTCAAGTACAGCTACAGCTTTTAAATGTGATAGGGCTTTTGAAATTTCTTCTGCAGGAAATGGTCTAAATACACGAATTTTTAGTAAACCTGCTTTTATTCCTTGTTCTCTTAATTTATCAACAACAAATTTTGTTGTTCCAGCAGTTGAGTTCATACAAACGATTGCAATTTCAGCATCATCTAATTTATATTCTTCAAAGAAAGAATATTTTCTGCCTGTCATTTTTTCAAAATCTTCTGCAACTTCCAGTATGACTTTTTTTGCGTTAGCCATAGCATCTGCTTGTTGAATTTTATGTTCAAAAAGATATGTTTGAACATCTAAAGGACCAATAGCAACTGGATTTTCACTATTTAATAAGTATTCAGTTGGTTTATAAGTACCAACAAATTCTTTAACTTTCTCATCTTCAATAAGTTCAATATTTTCTATTGAATGAGAAGTGATGAAACCATCTTGACATACCATTAAAGGTAATAAAACATCTTTATGTTCTGCAATTCTATGAGCCATAATTAAATTATCATATGCTTCTTGATTGTTTTCAGAAAATAGCATAATCCATCCACTATCACGAACTCCCATTGCATCAGAGTGGTCATTATGTATATTTAAAGGACCAGATACTGTTCTGTTAACTAATGACATAACAATAGGAAGACGTAAGCTAGAAGCAATATAAATCATCTCCCACATAAGAGACATACCATTTGAAGAAGTTGCAGTCATTGCTCTAGCACCAGCTGCTTCTGCACCAATACATGCACTCATAGCACTATGTTCACTTTCAACTGCAACAAACTCTGTATCTACAGTACCATTACTTACAAAGCTTGAAAAGTATTGAGGTATTTCTGTAGAAGGAGTTATAGGAAATGCAGCAACTACATCTGGGTTAATTTGTTTCATAGCAAAAGCTGCAGCTTCATTACCACTTAAACGTTCTCTAATAGACATTATTCATTTCCCTCCTCTTTCATTTCTATTGCCTTGAATGGACATACTTTTGCACATACACCACATCCTTTGCAATAATCAAAATCAAAATCAGTTCTTTTTTGATCTTTACCTACTGGAATAGCATCTTCAGGGCATACTGGGAAGCAAAGACCACATTGTTTACATTTATCAGATAAAAATATAGGTTTCATACTACGCCAATCGCCAGTTTTAAAAGTTCTTGCATTACCAGCATCACAAATATTTCCGCCAATTGTCATATCTTCATAAGGTGTATTAGGAGTAATTTTATCATAAGACATATTTTTCATTCCTTTCTTATATTTTTTTAACTTCTTTTAGAGCCATTTCCAAGGCTTTCATATTTCCATCTATTACTTCAGGTTTTTTAGCAAATTTATGTTTAAAAGAACCTTCCATATCTTTTAGTAATTCTTCATCTGACATTATTTTAGCTACTTTAATAATAGCGGCAAGCATAGGTGTATTAGGAAAATATCTTCCTAATGTAGCTAAAGATATTTTTCTTGCATCAATCGTATATATGTCACCATTATAGTTTGGTAAAGCTTTTTTTAAAGAATCTGCATCTTTTGTAGTATTTATAACTATTGCTCCAGTTTCTTTTAATCCAGCTGTAACATCAACAGTTTCTATAAGAGTATCATCAACAACGACAACATAATCAGGTTCATATATATTACTGTGTATAGTAATTGGAGATGAACTTATACGGTTATATGCAGTAATTGGTGCTCCCATTCTTTCAGGTCCATATTCAGGAAAACCTTGAATATATTTACCTGTATTAAAAGCTGCATCAGCAAGTAACAAAGAAGCTGTTTTAGCACCTTGACCACCTCTACCATGCCATCTAATTTCGACTAAATTATTCATAGATAAATATAACCTCCTTAATTAAATTATTTGTTTAAAGTATATTCTTAAAGTAATTTAATGTCAAGAGAAAAAGGATTAAGATTTGATAGAAAAATTATATTAAATTTATATTTGAAAAAAATAAATACTTGTTATTTAAATATGTTAATGATATTATAAAAATAACAAGTATTTAGGAGGATTTAAGTGGAAAGTATTTTGGAAATTGCAAAAAAAATAAAATTAAATGGCGGAGAGTTATATTTAGTTGGAGGAGCAGTTAGAGACAAAATACTAAATAGGGAAGTTCATGATGAAGATTATTGTGTAGTTGGTTTGTCTGCAGAAAAATTCAAAGAAATATTTCCAGAAGCAATAGAAAGAGGAAAAAGTTTTTTTGTATTTGAGTTATACAAAAAAGAATTTGCAATAGCAAGAAAAGAAATAAAAATAGGTGTTGGTCATAAGAAGTTTGAAATAATTGCAAATGAAGGTGTAACAATAGAAGAGGATTTAAGTAGAAGAGATATAACAATAAATTCAATTGCACAAAATGTTTTAACAGGAGAAATAATAGATATTTTTAATGGAAAAAAGGATTTAAAAAATAAAATAATTAGGGCTACAACAGAAAAATTTAAGGAAGACCCACTTAGAGTTTATAGAGTTGCAAGGTTTGCAAGTCAATTAGAATTTGAAGTTGATAAAAATACACTAAATCTAATGAATAAATTAAAAACTGAATTAAAGACACTTCCTAAGGAAAGAGTATTTGAAGAATTAAAAAAAGCGTTACAAAGTAATAAACCATCAATATTTTTTAAAATATTAAAAGATGCAGAAGTATTAGATGTACATTTTAAAGAAATATACGATTTAATAGGAAGTTTACAATCAGAAAAGTATCATCCAGAAGGGGATAGTTTTAATCATACAATGATAGTATTGGATAAGGCTTCAGAAGTAACTAAAAAATTAGAAATACGATTTGGAGCATTAGTGCATGATTTAGGAAAAGGAACTACACCAAAAGAAATGTATCCAGATCATTCAGGACACGATGAAAGAGGAGTTGAGTTAGTAAATAAATTAGGGGATAGAACAGGAGTTCCAAAGCTGTGGATAAACTGTGGAAAACTTTCAGCAAAAGAACATATGAATGGTGGAAGATTCGGAAGTATGACACCAAGTGATAAAGTTAGTTTTATTGAAAGAATATGTAAAACACAATTAGGATTAGAGGGACTAGAAATAATTGTTAATGCTGACAGAGCAAGAGGCAATATATATTCTAAAGTAAAATTTGCAGAAATAGGTGAAAAATGTATACAAGAAATAAATGGAGAATATATAAAACAAAAATATGGAAAAGAAGTTGGAGAAAAATTTGCCCAAAAATTACATGAAGAAAGAGTAATTTGGATGAAAAAATATTAATAAAAAAAAACATAAAAATTGCCAAAATACCTAGAATGAATGGCATTTTTTTCTTATATATGATATCATATTACAGAGGGAGGAATGTATAAATGAATTATATATGCGTTAAAACGGAAGATAACGTGTATTTAGAGGGCTTAATTTACAACGAAAATAAAAAAACAGATAGTATTGTTATCTCGGTGCATGGGATGGCAACTAATTGTATAAAAGATAGGGACAATATAATAGCGGATAAATTGAAAAAAATAAACATTGATTATTTAGTATTTAATAATAGAGGACATGATTTAGTAAGTTATGCAAAAAGAGAAGTGAATGGAAAAAGAAAAAACATTATATGTGGAACAGCATATGAAGAAATATCAGATTGCTATTTTGATATAAAAGCTATGCTTGAACATGTATTAAAAAAAGGATATAAAAATGTATATATATTAGGACATAGTTTAGGGTGTACAAAGACAATATATACTTATAATAAATTATTAAAAAATAATGAAACAGTAATATTAAATAGTATAAAAGGAATTATATTGCTATCATTGGTTGATATACCTATGACATTAAAAACATTTTTACAAAACAATTTTAATGATATGACTAATTTTGCAGAAGAGCAAATAAAAAAAGGAAAAACAGAGATGTTAATGCCCAAAAAAGCATTTATACATCCGATAAGTGTAAAAACATTTTTAAGATATGCTAAAAATTCAGAAGACATAAACTTTGCAAGATTTTCGGAAGAAAAATATGATTATCCAGAATTAAATAATATAAAAATTCCATTATTTATGAGATGGGGAAATGAAAGAGAATTAATCTTGCAAGAGCCACAACAGTTGTGCAACACAATAAAAAACAAATTAAATAATAAAAATGTAGATATTGGATATATAGATGGTGCAAATCACAGTTATAGAGGAAAAGAGGTACAATTAGCAGAAGAAATATTTAATTTTATAAATAAATATACAAAGGAGAAATCGTAAAATGGCTATAATAGAAAAAGAAAAAAATGGGAAAAAAGGTATTTATTTTTTAGGGTATAGTATATGGAGAATATTTGCTTATTTCATCATATATAGTGTACTGGGATTTTTAATAGAAACATTATATGGAGCAATAACTAAAGGAGTTATTGAGAGTCGACAAAGTTTTTTATATGGGCCATTTTGTTCAATATATGGACTTGGTGCGGTCATAATGATAGTTTTTTTACAATATTTCAAAAAGAATAATAATACATTGTTTTGGGGAGGTTTCCTAATAGGCTCTATTACAGAGTATTTGGTTAGTTTAATAGGAGAACTTATTTTAAATGTTAAATGGTGGGATTATTCAAATATGCCACTTAATATAGATGGTAGAATTTGTGTATTCTTTTCAATATTCTGGGGGTTATTAGCAATTTATCTTATGACATATATAAATCCAAAAGTAGACAGACTGATAGAAAAAATTAAAAATAAAATGTCAATGAAAATGTTAAAAAGCGTAACAACAATTGTAACAGTTATATTATTTGTAGATTGTATAATTACAGGATATGCTATTAATATGTTTCAACTAAGAATGGTTTATAAAAATAATATAGATGTAAGATTAGAAAGAAGCATAATAGAAAGATTATACAATGACGTATATGGTAATAAAAAAAGGTCTGATTTTATTTATAAATATTTTGGAGATAAAAAAATGATAAGAACATTTCCAAATTTAAAAATAGAAGATAGAAATAACAATATGGTATATTTTGATAGTTTATTACCAGATATACAGCCATATTATTATAAATTTCAACATGTAATAGGACTTAATAAAAAGTAGGGGTGAAAAAAATGGAGCTAAATAAAGAAAATATAAAAAAAATAATATTTATTATATTTGTAACAATATTGATCTTTTTAGGATTCCAAAATTTAAATATTGTAGGAGAAATTCTTTCTACAATAATAGGATTAATTACACCATTTATTTTGGGATTAGCATTAGCTTTTATTCTAAATATTTTAATGGTGAAATTAGAAAAAATATCATTTACAAAAACGAAAAAAAATACAGGAAGAAAACAATCACCTAAAAAAGTAAGTAGTTTAAAAAGAACTTTTTCTATAATATTATCTTTTATTGTATTAATATTAATTATAACTTTAGTATTAGGAATTGTTATTCCTGAATTTATAAAAACGATAAAAACATTTGCTCAAAATATACCAGAAGTTATTGAAACAGTTCAAAAATATGGAACAGAGATAGGAGAAAAATATCCAGAAATATTAGAATATACTGATATAGATGAACAATTTAATAAAATTACAACAAATGACAGTGAAACAACTAAAAATTTAATAAAAAATGTATGGAATTTTGTACAAAAATATAGTGTAGGAGTTATTGCTTCTTCTACAAAAGCAATAACAACATTAGTAGGTGGAGTGGTAAATGCAATAATTGCAATAATTTTTGCAGTGTATTTATTAGCACAAAAAGAAAAACTACAAAATCAATTTAAAAAAATGATGTATGCATACATAAGTAAGGAAAAATGTGACAAAATAATGGAAGTGTTGAGTGTATCTAATAATATTTTCGCAAATTTTATAACAGGTCAATTTATAGAGGCAATAATATTAGGTGTATTATGTTTCATAGGAATGTTAATACTAAAAATACCATATGCAGCAACAGTATCTGTATTAATAGCTTTTACTGCATTGATACCAATTGCAGGAGCAATAATGGGAATGTTAATAGGCGTATTATTAATTCTTTCAGTAGCCCCTTTTAAAGCTCTGATATTTGTTGTATTTTTCTTGATATTGCAACAAATAGAAGGTAATGTGATTTATCCAAGAGTAGTAGGAAATTCTGTAGGATTACCAGGAATATGGGTGCTAGTTGCAATTACTGTAGGTGGAGGATTATTTGGAATAATAGGAATGTTAGTATTTGTTCCAATAGTTTCAGTAATATATACGCTATTGAGAAAAGATGTTAATATAAAACTAAAAGAAAAAAATATAAATATAGAGTAAAAAGAAAAGTAATGAAAAAAGACACTAAGCCAGAATATGTTCAGCATAATTGGCAAAAAAGTGTCATTTTTCATTTATATAAAATGTAAACTTTCATATCTCTAATAATGAAACATTTTTTATTTTTTCTTAGCATTGATATATAAAAAAAAATGCTATATAATATAGGAAATGAAAATAGGAGGCAACAAATGAAAAAAATAAAAAGTGAAAATGGTTCAATAACCGTATTTGTGTTATTAGCAATGTTATTTTTTATTATAATTTTAATGCGGAATATTTGTGTCTAATTCTAATTCAGAACAAGCACAAATTAAGGCAATTGCTAGAATAAAAAGCATATATGAAAAAAATGTAGATAATAAAGAAGAAGTATACAAAACAGAAATAGAAAAAAAAGAAAAAAAGCCTTATGTAAGAAATAGTTTAAAAGTAGGAGATTATATAGAATATGGAGAAAAACTAACTAGTAAAACATTTGAGATAGATACAAGCGAAACTGGATATAGCGGTGCTCAAAATCAAACATTTCAGAATAATATAGAAGCAGTTTGGAGAGTAATAAATAAAAAGGAAAATGGTGAAGTAGAAATAACGCCAGTAGTAAGTACTTTATCAAATGATGGAACAACGGGATTATATTTATCAGGAGAAAAAGGTTTTATAAATGCAGAAAAAATATTAAATAATATTTGCAAAAATTTATATTCTAGTGAAAAATATGGAACAGCAAGAAGTATAAATGCAGAAGACATAAATAATTTAACAGGATTTAATCCAGAAATGAGTGAATGGGACGGAAAGGAAAGTTATTTAACAACTACAACATATACAAATGGGACATTTTGGAATCAAAAAAATAATGTGTTTGAAGATGCTTCAAAGGTAGATGGTGGAGTGACAATTCAAACTACTAATTATGAATATACAATAGATTCTAATATGCCTTTATATGATTCTTTAGTTAAAGAAACAAAAAATTATACTGGCTCAGAAGATGGTCCGAATTATCCTTTGTTTTATTGGCTTGGAACTCGTTCAGTTAATATTAAAAGTGCAGATAATACAGCAGACTATTTAGTGATGAGAGTGGGATATGGAAAAGTTTCGCAAAATATAATATTTAATTCTAGCACGGTTGGAACAACTCAAGCATATTCATATGCATGTGGTATAAGACCAGTAGTAACTTTAAAAGAAAATATAAAAGTAGATATAAACGATACAACAAAAGATGGAAAAACAGAACAAACTGCATGGCAATTGGAATAAAATATAAAAAATATAATATTATTCAAAAAAAGAAAGATTTTTACAGTATATTTGCTTGACATTATTGACTTTTACGCCAATTGAATATAATATATTATAGTACTATGCACAGAGAGTGAGCAGTATACAAGGAGGAAGAAGTATGGGAGAAGTTATAGTTATAACATCAGGAAAAGGTGGAGTTGGAAAAACTACTACTACTGCAAATCTTGGCTCAGCCTTAGCCTTAGAGGGCAAGAAAGTAGTTCTTGTAGATACAGATATAGGGCTTCGCAATTTAGATGTTGTTATGGGCTTAGAAAACAGAATAGTATATGACATAGTAGATGTAGTTGAAGAAAAATGTAAATTAAGACAAGCTCTTATAAAAGACAAGCGTTTTAAAGAACTTTTTTTACTTCCAGCAGCTCAAACAAGAGATAAAAGTGCAGTAAATGAAGAACAAATGAAAGAATTAACTGCTAGACTTAAAGAAGAGTTTGACTATATAATTATAGATTGTCCAGCAGGAATAGAACAAGGATTCAAAAATGCTATAGCAGGTGCAGATCGTGCAATAGTTGTAACAACTGCGGAAATATCTGCAATTAGAGATGCTGACAGAATCATAGGTTTATTAGAAGCTTCTGAAATAAAAAATCCTGAATTGATTATAAACAGAATCAGACCAAGCATGGTAAAAAAAGGCGAAATGATGGATGTAGAAGATATTGTAGATTTGTTATCTATTGAACTAGTAGGAGTAGTTCCGGATGATGAATATATTATAACCCAGACAAACAAGGGAGAACCAGTAATATCTAACAAAAAAGCTCCATCTGGAAAATCTTATTTAGAAACTGCAAAAAGAATTTTAGGAGAAAATATAGAAGTAACAATACCAGGAAGAGAAAAAGGATTTTTAGCGGCGGTTAAAAGATTTTTTGGAATTAAATAGTAGTAGCAGATAGTGGAGGGATAATATATGTTTGAAAACATTATGAAATTTTTTAAAAGACTGTTAAAGTCAGAGGAAACAGAAACTAATTCTAAAGAATCTGCAAAAGAAAGATTACATTTAGTATTAATGCAGGATAGAGCAAATATATCTGCTGATTTCCTAGACTTAATGAAACAAGAGATAATTGAAGTTATAAAAAAATACATAGATGTGGATGAAAATGAAATAGATGTAAAACTTACTAATAAGGAAAATGATGACGGAACAAATGGTTCACCAGTGTTGTATGCAAATATTCCAATAGTAAGTATAAAAAATGAAGTAAGAGCATTAAATAATGAAGATGCGAAAAATAAATCTGAAAAAGCACAAGAGAAAAAAGATTTAGAAGAAGCTAAAAAAATAGTTAAAAAAGAAGAAAATTCTAAAAAGGAAAAGGTAAAAGCAACTGTAGAAGAAAAAGAAAAGATTGTAGAAGAGGAAAAAAATGATGATGTAATGGTTAAAGAACCAGAAGAAAAAGAAGATAAAACAACAAAGAAAACTGTAAAAAAGGCTAAAACTACAGCTAAAAAATCAACTACAAAAAAGAAAGTGGAAGATGAAAAAGAAAAAGTAGCAGATCAAAAAGAGGAAAGTGTAGAAAAAGAAGAAAAACCTAAAGAAACAGAAAAGAAAACACAGGCAAAACCAAAAACAACAACTAAGAAAAAAACAACATCAAAAACAACAAAGAAAACGACAACTAAGTCAGCTACAAAAACAACGAAAGATAAAAAAGAATAATAATATATAGAGGTTGGTAAATGAGAAATAGAATATTAAAAAATATCCAATGGGAAATACTTATATGTTGTCTAGTATTATTAGCAATAGGAGGTCTAGCATTATTTTCCGCTACACATGATACAGATTATGAAGAACTAAAAAAACAAATAACATGGTTAGTAATAAGTATTCCTATAGTAATAATTGTAATAAGTATAGATTATAATTTTATTGCTAAAGTGTCACCAGTATTTTATGGGATATTTATACTGCTCTTGATAGCAGTATTGTTTACTAAACCAGTAAATGGTGCAAGAAGTTGGTTTGAAGTTAATAGTATGTTTAAATTTCAACCAGCAGAGTTTGCAAAAATTTTTGTAATAGTATTTCTTTCTTATGTAATTTCTAAAATACAAGAAAGAAACAAGGAAGAAATTAATAAACCATTAAAATTATTAGGTAGTTTAGCAATTGTTATGATACCAGTTTTATTCATAGTAAAGCAGCCGGATTATGGAACTGCAATTGCATTTATGATAGCAACAGCAGCAATATTATTTACAGCAGGAATAGACAAAAAATATATAATAATAACAAGTATAATAGTAATCATAGCATTACCATTAATGTATAAATTTGTATTACCAGAGCATGCAAAAACGAGAATAAATGTGTTCTTAAATCCAGACCTAGATCCAAGAGGCTCAGGATATAATGTTATTCAATCAAAATTAGCTATTGGGTCTGGAGAGTTATTTGGAATGGGACTATTAAAAGGAAATCAAACACAGTTAGGTTTTTTGCATCCTAAAACAACAGACTTTATATACTCAGTAATAGGAGAAGAAATGGGATTTGTAGTAGCAGGAGCAGTTATAATATTATACGTTATATTAATAACTAAATCCATATATGTAGCTAAAACTGCTAGAGATGATTTAGGTTCCTATATAGCAATGGGAATTGTAGGAATCTTCTTTTTCCATATGGTAGAAAATATAGGTATGACTATAGGAATATTACCAATAACTGGTGTACCTCTTCCTTTTGTAAGCTACGGAGGAAGTTCATTACTTACGAATTTAATATGTATAGGATTATTATTAAATATAAGCGGAAGAAGGCATAAAGCTATATTCATGAGTTAGGGAGTAATAGAATGTATTTGAATAAACTAAAAATAGGAAATGTTGAATTAGATAACAATGTAATATTAGCACCAATGGCAGGTATAACAGACCTGCCATTTAGAATTATATGTAAAGAATTTGGGTGTGGGCTAGTTTGTACAGAAATGGCAAGTAGTAAAGCAATTTTTTATAATGATGAAAAAACAAAAAGAATATTAAACATTGAAGGTGAAAAAAGACCAATTTCAGTTCAAATTTTTGGAAGTGATTTAGAAGCATTAAAATTTACTGCGAAATATGTTTCAAATTTTGCAGATATTATAGATATAAATATGGGATGTCCAGCACCAAAAGTTGTAAAAAATGGAGATGGTAGTAAATTACTTACAAACTTAGATTTGTTAGAAAAGGTAGTAAATGTTGTGGTAAGTAATTCTAAAGTACCTGTAACAGTAAAGATAAGGACTGGGTGGAATGAGGATAATATAGTAGCTGTAGAAGCAGCAAAAATAATAGAGAAACAAGGAGCTTCTGCAATAACTGTTCATGGTAGAACCAGAGAACAATATTATAGTGGTCAGGTAAATTTAGATATTATAAAAAGAGTAAAAGAGAGTGTAAATATACCAGTAATAGGAAATGGAGATATTAAATCTGGAAAAGATGCTGCAAAGATGTTTGAATATACAGGAGTAGATGGTATTATGTGTGGAAGGGCAGCTTTAGGAGCACCATGGATTTTTGAAGAAATAATTGACTACTTAAATGGAAAAGAAGAGAGAAATAATTATCCAAGTATAGAAGAAAGATTAAATATTATAAAAAAACATATAGAATTAGAAGTAAAAGAAAAAGGTGAAATAACGGCGATAAGAGAAATGAGAAAACATTTAGCTTGGTATACTAAGAGTTTGAAAAACTCTAGTAATTTTAGACAAAATATAAATAAATTGGAAACTAAAGAAGAAGTTATAGCTAGTCTAACAGAATACTTTAAAACATTATAGAATATAAATAAAAAGAATAGATTATTAAATAATCTATTCTTTTTTTAACCTAAAAGTAAAAGACTATGTATTAAATATATATAGTGTATGCCAAATTTCAAAATGCTTATTGATAGGAGTGAAAAAAATGGGAAAAAGAAAAATGTTTATCTTTTTTTTAATATTATTTTTAATGTTTATAATAGTTTTAATTTTTTTATTCCAAAAAACTTATAAAAATAATAATTTTGGAAATAATATAAATAATAAAAATTCAGAAGAAATTAAAAATTATATTTTAAGCATTAGTTCTTATGAAGCACAAATAGAGGTAGAAGTAAAGAGTAATAAAAATCATAATAAATATATCATGAATCAAAAATATGCAGAACCAAATATATATAAACAGGAAATCTTAGAACCAAGCAATATAAAAAATTTGATAATAACATATGATGGAAAAAATCTAAAAATAGAAAATTCAAAAATAAACTTAAATGAATTATATGAAAATTATAATTGTATTACTGAAAATTTTTTGTATATAACATCATTTGTGGAAAATTATAAAAAAGATAATAATTCAATTTGCATAGAAGAAAATAATCAAATAATAATGGAAGCAAATAATAATATAAACAATAAATATGCTACATATAAAAAATTATATATAAATAAAGAAGATGGAAAACCTATCAAAATGGAAATATTAGATATTAACAAAAACATAATAGTAAACATAAAATATAATGAGATAAAAATAAATAATGTAAAAAAAGAAGATGTTTTAGCATTTAAGCTATATTTTGAAAAATTAGATATATAATAAATAGATAAAACAATTCACTTGTACTATATTTATCTCGACTAATGTTTAAAATATAAAAACAGAATTAGAAATAAAAAGTAGCAGGAGTGAATAATATGATAGTAAAAAGAGGAGATATGTTTTATGCAGATTTAAGCCCGGTGGTAGGTTCAGAACAAGGTGGAATAAGACCTGTATTAATTATACAAAATGACATGGGAAATAAATATAGTCCTACTGTAATAGCAGCAGCTATTACATCTCAGATAGGAAAAAATAAACTTCCAACACATATAGAGTTGGATTCAAAGAAAAACGGATTAAAGGCAGATTCAGTAGTGTTAACAGAACAAATTAGAACAATAGATAAGAGTAGATTAAAAGAAAAGATTGGTCATATTGATGATGATAATATAATAACTAAAATAAATAATGCACTAGGAGTTAGTTTCGGATTGGGAGAATAAGAGTTAAAACAAAAAAAAGTTGACAATTTTGATAAATATGATATAATGGTACACATAAAAAGTTGCAAAAGCAACAATAGGAGGCATACAAATGAAAAAAATTTGCTTAGTTATTGTGGCCAGTGTTTTATTATATATTGTTGGAATAATAATATATGATGAAGCGACAGTAAAAGATTACGATGGAATCTTTTTAAGTAAAGGATATATGGGTTCAGACATATACGTAAGAGTAAAAGATTGTGAGGAATCTAAAGAGGAAAATGCTGAAAAAGCATTTGTGGTGAATTGTAATTACTCTGATATTATAATTGGCAAAAGAGCCATTATAAGTGTAAAAGGAGCAAGAATACCGTTTACTCAAAAATATCCTAGAATTGTAAGAATTGAATATAGTTATTAAAAAAAGTCTGGTAAGTAGGAAAGCTTACCAGACTTTTTTAAAACATACGTAATCTTTTTAATTGGTGCAATTCTTTAAACAATCTATTTAAAAGATCTTTTCTAAGGACTAAAGCATCTCTGTATTCGGATAGTACAGTTACACAATTATCCATAGTTTCACCAGTTCTTAATAGTACGCGAACTCCCTCAGAATAATATTCTCTATTTTGTTTAAATTTTGCTCTATGACATTTATTGTAATATTTTTCGACTAATTCTAGACGTTTTATTTCATCTTTTAGATATTTTATATAATCATAAGTACAACTGATTTCATAAGCGGTATCATCAATAACTACTTTAATAAGTGCTTTTAAAATAGGCTTGCTTATTTTTCCATGTTTTTCATCATCTATTAAAATCTTTATTGTATCTGTTATATCAACATGAGATTTATATTGTCTTTTACTAACAATGGCATCATAAGTGTCAGCAACACGAATTATTTTTCCCTCAAGAGGAATATCTTTTCCTTTAAGACCTTCAGGATATCCAGAACCATCTAATGCTTCGTGATGGTATAATGGACCAGCTATATATTTACGTAACTGCAAATCATTTCTGCACATTTTTGCTCCAATAGTAGTGTGAGTTTTCATTATTTCATATTCTTCATCTGTAAGCTGATCTCTTTTTTGTAGTATTTTGGCAGGAATAAATAATTTTCCAATATCATGAAGATATGCGCAAATTGTACAATAAACAATAAATTCTTTTGGCAAATGCATATACTCGCATATTCTACATGTTACATTGGCAACATTTTCACAATGTTTTCTAGTGTATACATCTAGATTATCAAGCATGTTTAATTGATATCTCATACTACCTGTTAAGTCATAAGCATTTAAATTGGTTTTTTTATAG
Source organism: uncultured Clostridia bacterium (assembly GCA_934167175.1). Lineage (GTDB taxonomy): Bacteria > Bacillota > Clostridia > TANB77 > CAG-508 > CAKPKF01. Next base: position 43,954 of record CAKPKF010000005.1, read on the forward strand.
AAATCTAATTCTTCATTTTTTCCAAACATAATAAATCTCCTAATCATTAGTATATTTATATAATATCATTAAAGAAAAATAAAAGCAATAGTGAATAAAAGGAAAAATTTATCGAAAAAAAATAAAAAGAGAAAAATATATAGAAAAAAAAGCATATATATGATATAAAATATAATATATACGGTTTTGAGTATAGTGTAAAAGGAGGTAACAATGGACAAAATAAAAACATTAATAGATGAAAAAACACTAGAAAAAAGAATAGAAGAATTAGCAATGCAAATAGAAAAAGATTATAAAGGAAAAGAATTAGTTTTTTTAGGAATACTAAAAGGCTCTGTAATGTTTATGACAGAATTGGCTAAAAAAATTAAAAGTAATGTAGAATTTGAATTTATGGAGGTTTCTAGCTATTCTGGAACAGAGAGTACTGGAAGAATTAAAGTTAGCAAAGATATAAGAGATTCAATAGAGGGAAAAGATGTTATAATTGTAGAAGATATAATTGATACAGGTCGAACACTTACATATTTAGTAGAATATTTAAAAGATAAAAAGCCAAATAGTTTAAAAATAGCTACTATGTTGTCAAAAGAAGCAAGAAGAGAAAAATTTGTTAAAGTTGATTACATAGGTTTTGAAATAGAAGATAAATTTGTTATAGGATATGGATTAGACTATGATGAAAAATATAGAAATTTACATTATATAGGTTATATAGAGTAAAAATGTATAAATTGAAATTTAAGAAAATTTGGTGATTACATGGAGATAAAAAAAGGAAATTTAACAATAAAATTGGAAGAAGATAAAGGAAAAATGCTAAAAGAGATTAAAGAACTTGATAAATTATTAAGTATATTAGAAAAAAATCCACAACAATGTATTTTGGCAGGAAAAACACAATTTATTGGTAAAGAAGGAAAAGGAAATAGATCTAGATATGAGCATTCCGAGAATATAAATAACATAGCTAGTGAAATAATTGACCAAATATATGATAGAGTAGTTCCAGAAAATATAAAAAAAGAAGAATTTTATAAATTAAATTTGCAGATAGCAAAAAAATATACCTATATCATAAGTAAGACTCATGATATAGGCCATACGCCATATGGACATTTGGGAGAAAGAGTATTAAATGAATTTGTAAGTACACAGAAAATTTCAGCAGAAGATACAAGAAAAATAATGAAAAAAAGAAGAAAAATATTCGGAAAAGAATATGAAAAAAGACAAGGACATACGGAAAATTATAAAGGGAATATAAGTTTTGAACATAATGAGAAAAGTGCAGAAATAGCATATAATATTCTTAAAAATTCAAATGTCGATTTGAATAATATAAATGTAGATAGAATAATAAAGGGGATTTTAGCACATAGCACAAGTAGAGTAAAAGAAGATATAGTACCGAATGATATTGTTATACAAGCAGTAAGGCGAACCGATAAAATAGAATATATAAATAAAGATTTAGAAGAAATAAAAAAGTATATTAATACAGAATCTATAGAAAATGATGAAGTAAAGAATTTTATTAATAAACCAATAAAAAATAGAGTTGAATATGTAATAAATGGAATTGTTGACGGCGCAATAAAAAATGGAAAAATAGATGATAAAATACCAGAATTAAAATTATTGAAAAAATCGGATAAATTAAAATCGGATGTAATATTATTCATGGGAAGAAATGGAAAACAAGGTTTAATAATAGATGAAAATTCAGAGCGAATATCATTAATGATGAAAAGAATATTGAAGTATTATATGAATAATATTGAAGAAACTCAGTCAAATAAATTTAGGTTAGTACATCCAATAAATAAAGAATCAGAAAAGAATAATCAAAAAATAGAAATTAAGTTAAATGAATTAGATGAAACTGATATAGAAAAAGTAATAACCTTTATGTGTAATATGGATGACAATCAGTTAAAACAAATATATATGCGTTTAGTGAGACAAAGAATTACACATGGTAAAGGAAGTGGTGTTGAACCTATATCAAAAAAAGAGATAGAAAAAATAAAAAAGAAAAATGTATCTAAAAGAGTAATTAAAATGCAACAAAAGATGATGGAAGAAGATGATGAAGCAATTCCATATACAAGAACAGAATGTATAAATATATTAAAAAGCGAAAATGAAAAATTTTTCAATGAAAGATTAACAGAAGAAGGAAGAAACAAAGTAAGAAAAACAGCCAAAAAACATAAAAAAGAAAATGAAATCGATAAAAAATTAATTGAATTGATGAAAGTAGCAGATAGAAAAAGAGCAGAAATAAAAGAAGGAGAACTTTCAGTGTCAGAAAAAACTAAATTTAGAAAAATGGCAAAAGAAATTGATCAAAGATAATATTAAATATAAAAATAACAAGTTTTCAAAAAATGAAAATTTGTTATTATTAATGAATAAAACAAAAAATATTTATAAATTTAATGTAATGATATAAGTTGTTTTATTATATGAAGAAAAAATAACAAAAGAGTATAAGAAAAATAATATACAAAATATAAAATAGCGAAAAGGATGGTACATAATGTATTTAAAAAGATTAGAGTTACAAGGATTTAAATCATTTGCAGATAAAACGGTATTAGAGTTTAGACCAGGAATTACAAGTGTTATTGGACCAAACGGTTCAGGAAAAAGTAATATTTCAGATAGTATTAGATGGGTATTAGGTGAGCAAAGCATGAAGTCACTAAGAGGAGCTAAGTCAGAAGATATTATTTTTGCTGGAACTCAAAATAGAAAGTCACTAGGATTTGCAGAGGCATCAATTATAATAGATAATTCAGATGGTAAATTGCCAATAGAATTTTCAGAAGTAACAGTTACAAGAAAAATATATAGAAGTGGGGAATCTGGATATTTTATAAATAAAGCCCCATGTAGATTAAAAGATATTTTAGAACTATTTATGGATACAGGTATAGGAAAAGACGGGTATTCTATAATAGGTCAAGGAAAGATAGACGAAATATTAAGTAATAAATCTGAAGATAGAAGACACATATTTGAAGAAGCATCTGGAATTGTAAAATACAGAGTAAGAAAGGCAGAGTCTGAAAAAAAATTAGAACATACAAAATTAAATCTATTAAGAATAAATGATATTTTAGCGGAAATAGAAAATAACATAGAGCCATTAAAAATTCAATCAGAAAAAGCAAAAAAATTCTTAGATTTAAGAGAAGAATTAAAAAGCATAGAAATTGGTTTATTTATGACTAATATAGAATTGTATAAAGAAAAATTAGAAAAAATAGTAATGGATGAAGATATATTAAAATCTCAAAATGAAGATGCAGAAAAAAAACAAGAAGAAATAAAATCAATAAAAGAAAAATTAAAATCAGAAATAGATAATATAACTGAAAATATTGAGCAAATACAAAATATAGGATTTGAAAGCCAGAAAGATATAGAAAAATTAAATTCTCAAATAAGTGTTGCAAAAGAAAGGATTACGAATAATAAAGAGAATTTTACAAGATATTCTAATGAAATAGAAGAAATAAAATTAAGAATAAATGATTTAAAAGAAGAAGAAAAACAAAAATTAGAGAAGAAAGAAAGGCTTACTCAGAATAAAGAAAAATTTGTAAAAGAATTAGAAGAAAAAGAAAAAGAAATGAATGAATTATCATCAAAATTAACAAGCAAAGAGTTAGAAATAGAAGATAAAAAGAAAAATGTAGAAAACAAAATCGATAAAAAATATGAAATACAATCAGACATAAATGCTAGTAATATAAATAACGAAAATTTAGTAAAAAGAGATAAATTAATAAATGAAGAATTGCAATCAACAATTTCGGAAGTAGATAGTATAAGAATAACAAAAGAAGAAATATCAAAAGAATTTTATGAAATAGAATCTAATAAAAATAAAATAGAAAAAGAACTAGAAAAAGCAACAGAAAATAAAAATAATTGCGTGAAAAAAATAAAAGACTATGAAGATGAGATAAATAGAAAGTCTCAGGAATTAAGAATTAAAGATGCTAGATGCAAATTTTTAATAGAAACAGAAAAAGAAAAGGAAGGATATATAAGAAGTGTAAAATCTTTACTTATAGATTGCGAAAAAGATGAGAATCTGAGAAAAGGAGTGCATGGAGTATTAGCAAATTTAATAACAGTGCCCAAACAATATGAAACTGCTATAGAAATGTGTTTAGGTTCTGCATTACAAAACATAGTTACAGATAATGAAGAAGTTGCAAAAAAATTAATAGAACATCTAAGACAAAATAAATTAGGCAGAGCCTCTTTTTTGCCAATATCTTCAATAAAATCAAATAAAACAGAAAAAATACCTAAAGGTACAAATGGAATAATAGGGATAGCGGCAAATTTAATAAAAACAGATAAAAAATATGAACAAATAATTTATAATTTATTAGGTAGAACTATTATTGTTGAAAATATGGATGATGCAATAAATTTCTCAAGACAAAATAAAAATATGTTTAGAATAGTGACAATAAAAGGAGATATAATAAATCAATCTGGAGGAATAACTGGAGGTTCTGTTGCAAATAAAACTGTAAACATTTTAGGTAGAAGCCGAGAAATACAAAGTTTAGAAAAAGAATTAAGTGAATTAAAAAGTACAATAAAAAATATAGAAATAGAAAAGGAAAAATATACAGAAAGCATAAAATCAATATTAGAAAATGTAGAAATACTAGAAAAAAAATCACAAAGTATAGAGATAAATTACGCTACTGAAAAACAAAAACTATTGTCAATAGAAGAAAATTTAAATAAAGAAGAAATAAAAATAGAAAAATTGAAGAATGATAAAGAAAAAATACAATTACAGATAAAAGACAATATAGATAAGAAAAAAGAATTGGAAAAAGAAGAAGAAAACATAGCAAAAGAAATAGAAATAATTAATAATGAAATTGAAGAGTTTGCTAAATTAAATAAAGACAACCAAAAATATATAGATGATTTAAATACTGATATAACAAATTTAAGAATATCTGTATCTTCTTTTGATGAAAGTGAAGCTTCTATAGAAGAAATTTCACAAAGAATAAAACAAGAAATTCAAAACAATGAGTTAAATATAAAAAATAAAGAAGATGGAAAAAATGACATAATACAAAATAATTTTAATTTAGAAGAAGAAATTAGAACAACTAACGAGAAAATAGAAAAAATAAAATATGAAGTAGAAAATAGTGGAACAAAAATAGGAGAATTAAAAAATTCTAGAATACAAAAAAATGAAAAATTAAATAGTATAGAAGAAGAAATATCAAGTCAATTTAAAGTAATTGAAGATTTAAAAGAACAAATTGTAAAAATAGAAGTAAAGAAAACAAAAATAGAACAAGACTTAGAAGATATAATAAATAAAATGTGGGACGAATATGAGTTAACACCAAATACCCAAGTAGAATATAAAAAACCAGAAAATATACAAACAACACAAAAAGAAGTTAATTATTTAAGAACACAAATTAAAGATTTAGGAAGCATAAATATAGATTCTATAGAAGAATATAAGCAAACAAAAGAAAGATATGACTTTATGTGTGAACAAAGATTAGATTTAGAAAATACAAGCAATAAATTAAGAAAAATAATAAACGATATGACATCTACGATGAAAGAGCAATTTAAACAACAATTTGAAATAATAAATAAGAACTTTGGTGAAGTATTTGCAGAACTGTTTGGTGGAGGAAAAGCAGAACTTATATTAACAGATGAAGAAAATATATTAGAATGTGGAATAGATATAAGGGTTCAACCACCTGGTAAAAAATTGCAAAATATGATGCTTTTATCTGGAGGAGAAAAGGCTTTTACTGCTATAGCTTTATTATTTGCAATATTAAAAATAAATCCATCACCATTCTGTGTACTAGATGAAATAGAAGCAGCATTAGATGATGTTAATGTATACAGATTTGCAGAATACTTGAAAAAATTCACAAAAGAGACGCAATTTTTAGTAATAACACATAGAAAAGGCACAATGGAAGCTGCAGATACAGTATATGGTATTACAATGCAAGAAAATGGTATAAGTAAAATGTTATCGATTCGAGTATAATATTAATCAATGTGGTCAAGATAATTAAAAGAAATTTTGACCACATTGAAAAATTAACTATTGACAAGTATATAAAAAAAGAATATAATGAATAAGTCAAATGGGTTATTAGCTCAGTTGGTAGAGCAGCAGACTCTTAATCTGAAGGTCCGGGGTTCGACCCCCCGATGACCCACCAAAGCATTGAATTATTTTTAATAGTTCAATGCTTTTTCTATTAAAAATAATTTATTGTTTTAATTTATAAATTATATTGAAAAATATTATTTGTTAGATTATAATGTAAAATATTGATAAATACAAAAGAAAGGGGGAATTTTATGTCAAAAGTAAAACAACTTTTTTTACTTTGTATACTTGTTATTTTTAGTATAATAAGTATATCTCCAATAAGTTTCGCCTCAGTAAAAGTAACAGATGAAAACTTAAAATCTGCACTACAAAAAATCGCAGATACAGCAAAAGCTCAAATAAATGTAGCAAATAACAAAATAACAATAACTTCATCAGAAGGTGTAACTTCAACAATAAATTATGATTTAACTAATAAACCTACATTTTGGTGTGAATTTGAAGCAAAACAAGGAATGAATTATGATGAATTTGAAGAAAAATCATCTGAAGGTTTGTCAACAATGTTGGGCTATGCAGCTGTAGCTAATGTCGAGGGGACAGAGATAGAAGATGCTATGACTTATTTCGGGTTATGCCTAATTGGAGGAGCAATGTCAAATGGTAAGGAAACTAAATATGTAGTATATGATGATACTGCAGGAGAAGAAGCTCCAACATCTAATGGAGTAAAAGCAATAAAAAAATCTGAATTTGGAAATTATGTAATGGAATATGTAAATGCATTATATGAGGCAAAAAGTACTTTTAATGATTCAGAATATTTAAATACTTTTGAACTTTCATCTGAAAAAAAAGATACAACAGATACATCTTGTAAAATAGTAACAACACTAACAGTTAATGTTGATGCAGATTTTACTAAAATTAAGGAATTAATAAAAGAAAATAAATCTACTGGAGATGGAAATGGAGCCAGTGAGAACAATGGTAGCGAAAACGCATGGACATCCAATGGAGCACAAAGCAATAATTTATCAAGTAGTAATAATAGCACTAATGTAAAGAAAACATCAAATACAAAGAGTTTACCTAAAACGGACTTACCAAAAGCAGGGAATAAAGATGCTATAATATTAATTGCTACAATAATTGTATTTGTTGCTTTAGCAATAATTTTAGCATTAAAAAATAAAGATTATAAAGATGTAAAATAAAAAAGTATATAAAAAACAATATAGATTTATTGAAAGATCTATATTGTTTTTTTGTGCTCAAAATTAATAAATATAAAAAAATTATTGAATGTCACTTAGATGTCACTATTGTTATTTTATAATATGACAGAGAAAAGAAAGGAGATTTTTATATGGAAATATTAAGAGTGGAAAATCTATGTAAACAGTATGGTAAAGGGGATAATGTAGTAAACGCACTAAAAAATGTATCATTTAGCGTAGAAAAAGGAGAATTTGTAGCAATAGTGGGAGCGTCACGGAAGTGGAAAATCAACATTATTACATTTAATAGGAGGAGTTGACAGACCAACAAGTGGCAAAGTTTTTATAGATGGAAAGGACATTTATAAGTTTAATGATGATCAACTTGCAATTTTTAGAAGGAGGCAAGTTGGATTGATATATCAATTTTATAATTTGATACCAATACTAAATGTAGAAGAAAATATAACATTACCGTTAAAATTAGACAATAGAGAAGTAAGTACGCAAAAATTAAATGAAATTATAAAAACTTTAGGATTAGAAAAAAGAAGAAAACACTTACCAAATGAACTATCAGGAGGGCAACAGCAAAGAACATCTATTGCAAGAAGTATGATTACAAGTCCTGCAATAATCTTAGCTGATGAGCCAACAGGAAATTTAGATTCAAAATCCAGTGACGAAATTGTTGAATTATTAAAAAAATCAAATAGAGATTATAAACAAACTATAATAATGATTACACATAATTTAGAAATAGCAAAAGAAGCAGATAGAATTATAAAAATTGAAGATGGTAAATTGGTAGAGGAAGGAATGTGGTAAAATATGAATATTCTTAAACAGGTATCAATAAGAAACTTAAAATTGAATAAAAAAAGAACAATAAGCACAATTATTGGAATAATTCTGTCATGTGCACTAATATGTGCAGTAGCAACTATGGTAACAAGTCTTCAAGAAACACTTATTCAACAATCAATAAGTAAAAGAGGATATTATCATTTAAAATTAATTGGAGTTAATGAAAATGATATAAATACATTAAAAAATAATAGGAATATAAAAGAAATAAAAGAAATAAATCAAATAGGATATGGCCTTTTTGATAGTACTAAAAAAGAAACTACTCCATATTTAAAATTATATTCAATGAATAATTCTGAATTTAATGACTTAAAATTAAATTTAATGGAAGGAAGATTTCCAACTAACAGCAATGAAATAATTATTAGTGAAAGTGTCGTAAAAAATAGTAATGAAAAATACAAAATAGGAGATAAAATAAAAATAGAAGTAGGAGAAAGAAAAACACTGGATGGCAGTAACTTAAATTTTACCCCATACACTGAAGAAGAGGAAAAATTAGTAGATACAGAAAAATATGAATTTACAATAGTAGGAATAATTGAAAGACCATATGTAAGCTTTGAAGAACGTAGTGACCCTGGATATACAATAATTACAACAAATTTAAGTAAAAATAATAAAGAGGCATATATAGTATTAAAAAATCCAAAAGATTATAAAAATGAAATTGCTAATATTTTAGGTATATCAAGTTATGATGAACTAGATGATGAAAAAATGGACATAAATAAATTAAAATACAAAAATTATTCAATAAACACAAGCCTTTTAAAATGGGAAGCATTTGCTTTTAGTAATGAAACAGTTTCGATGTTGTATTCAGTAGCAGGGGTAGTTATATTTATTATAATTGTTACAAGTATATTTTGTATTAAAAATTCTTTTGCAATAGCAACTACAGAAAAAATGAAAATGTATGGAATGCTGGCAAGTGTGGGAGCAACAAAAAAACAAATAAGAAAAAATGTAATATTTGAGTGCTTAATACTAGGCATAATAGCTATACCATTAGGAATAATATCTGGGATTTGTGCAGTATATATACTTATGAAAATTGTAAATAGCTTGGTTGGTAGTTTTTTATTTGACGGAATAGATGGAGTTGTGGTTAAAATATCATTTATTCCTATTGCAATATCTATAATATTAGGATTTGTAACAATTTATTTATCAGCATTAAGCTCTGCTAGAAAAGCAAGCAAAGTAACTCCGATAGAAGCACTAAGAAATTCTGATAATATAAAAATAAAGGCTAAAAAACTAAAAGTTCCAAAAATAATTTCAAAATTATTTAAAGAGGGAGGAGAACTTGCTTATAAAAATTTAAAAAGAAGTAAGAAAAAATACAAAACTACAGTAATATCTCTTTCAGTAAGTATATTTATTTTTATATCAATGAATAGTTTTCTAACTAATGCATTAGATTTAACAAACGATTTTTACAAAGAATATGACTATAATGTATCAATATTTTGTAATTACAGAGATGTGGATAAAGAAAAAGTTTTAAAAGAAATAAAAAACTTAAATTACATTGATCAAATATACATATTATATAAGACAAAAGATAATTTAAAAATAAGTGATTTAAGTAAAGTTAATCAATTAGATGGTGTTGAATTAGATAAAATTGAATATTATGATGAAAACGGAAATTTTATATCTATTGGAGAGGAAAGAGTGTCAACATTAAATTTAGTTGCATTAGATAATGATTCTTTTGTAAAATATGCAAAGAAAATAGGTGAAAATTATGAAAAAGTTAAGAACACAGGAATTTTATGTAACAATTATTTAGAATCTAACCAAAACGGAAAAATAAGAGATGTAGATATATATAAATATAAAGTTGGAGATACAATTGCTGGTAAAATTAAAAATAAAAATACTGAATTTAAAGTTGGGGCTATAACTAAAATTAGACCATATGGTATGGAAAACACATACTCTTCAGGTGGATTTTTAGTAGTAAATAAAGATGCTTTCAAAGAAATAAAATTTGAGGTTAGTACAATTTCAATTCAATCAAGTAATGCAGATGAATTAACAAATGAAATAGAAAACAAAAATATGGGAATAGAATACTCAAATTATGAAGAATATGCTAGGCAAAATAATGCTATGTCATTAATTATAAAAATATTTTTATATGGATTTATAAGTGTGATTACATTAATAGGTGTAACAAATATTTTTAATACGATTACATCAAATATGGAGTTAAGACAAAAAGAATTTGCAATGCTAAAAAGTATTGGAATGACAAAAAAAGAATTTAACAGAATGATTAATTTAGAAACTATCTTTTATAGTACAAAGTCATTAGTATATGGTATAATATTAGGATTAATCGGAAATTATGTACTAAATATGGCTTTTTCAGAAAAAATAGAAAAAAGTATTTATATTCCAATTAAACCAATTACTATTTCTATTATAGGAGTATTTATTTTAGTATTTATTATAATGAGATATTCTATTAAAAAAATAAATAAACAAAATACAATAGAAACTATAAGAAAAGAAAATATATAAAAACGAGGGGCTAGAATAGTCCCTTGTTTCATGATAAAATACTTATGGAGGAAGGAATATGCAAATTTTATTAATAGAAGATAATGAAATACTTGCTAAAGGTTTGAAATATTCATTGGAACAAAATAAATACAAAATAATTCATGCAAAAAATGTTAAAGAAACATTGAATATTATACAAAAAGAGAAAATAGATTTTATAATCTTAGATATAGCATTACCAGATGGGAATGGGTTTGATTTATATAAAGAACATATAAAAAGCAGAAAAATAACAACAATATTTCTTACTGCTAAAGATGATGAAGATGATATAGTAAAAGGGTTAGAATTAGGAGCAGAAGATTATATAACAAAACCGTTTGGGGTAAAGGAGCTATTAGCAAGAATAAATAGAATTGTTTTAAGACAACAAAAAAATACAATCATACATGTAAAAAATATTAGTTTTGACATGGATAAAATGGAGGTATATAGAGATAATCAAAAAATTGATTTTACAAGTTTAGAATTAAAAATATTAAATTTATTATTTTTAAATATAAATAAAGTTGTCACTAGAAATAGTATTATTGATAAAATATGGGATTGGACAGGAAATGATGTAAATGACAATACAGTTACAGTATATTTAAAAAGAATAAGAGAAAAATTAAAAACTAATATTATTATAACAATAAAAGGAATTGGATATAGAATTGATAAAGGATGAAATTAAATATGAAAAATAAAAATAGCTTAAAAAAAACATTTATTATAATAGGAATAATTGTTTTTATATTTCTAAATTTATTTGCAATTATATTATATAAACAATATAATATATATACTAAAAATTATAATAAAAAAATAAATAGTATACTTGGAATAATAATAGAAAAATATCCTAATATAGAAAAAAATGATTTGATTTCAATATTAAATACTGAAAATGAAAGCAAATATGAAATATTAAAAGAATATGGAATTAACATAGAAAAAGATTCAGCCATATTAGAAAATGATAAAGAATTTGTGTTCTTTTTTATTATAAATATTATTTTGTTTATTATTGCTATAACAACGGTAATAACAATATTTATTTTTTATAATTATAACAAAAATAAAAAAATAAAAGAAATAACTAATTATATAGAAGAATTAAATAAAAAGAATTATAAATTACATATAGAAGATAATTCAGAAGATGAATTGTCAATATTAAAAAATGAATTATATAAAATAACAGTAATGTTAAAAGAAACAGCAGAAAATTCAATAAAAGATAAAATGAATTTAAAAAATTCGCTTTCAGATATATCACACCAATTAAAAACACCAATTACATCTATACTAATTATGCTGGATAATATTTTAGACAATAAAGATATGTCTGAAAATGTAAGAAATGAATTTATACAAGATATAAAAAGAGAAATAATTAATATCAAATTTTTGGTTGAATCAATATTAAAATTATCTAAATTAGATAGCAACTCAGTTAATTTCATAAAGAAAAAAGTAATGATAGAAGAAATAATATCAGAATCAGAAAAAAATGTCTCAATAATAAGCGAATTAAAAAATATAAAAATAAATATTGAAGGAGATAAAACAAATGAAATAATATGTGATTTAAAATGGCAAGTAGAAGCAATAACTAATATACTAAAAAATTGCATAGAACATTCAGAAAAAAACGGAATGATAGATGTAAAATATGAACAAAATAGTTTATATACAAAAATAGAAATTCAAGATTATGGATGTGGAATAGAAAAAAGTGATTTACCACATATATTTGAAAGATTTTATAAAGGAAAAAATTCATCAAGTGAAAGTATTCGGAATAGGATTAGCATTATCAAAATCAATAATAGAAAGCAATAATGGATATATAAATGTAGATTCAAAAATAGGAAAAGGAACAAAATTCACAATAAAATATTTAAAATAAAGACAAAAAATACTTTTTAAATTTAATAAATACTAGAAGCAATTAAAAAAATATGTTATAATATATTAGTATGCTTTAGGCGAAAAAAATTGGGGAGGTGTATTCATATGTTAAAAATATATAATAATGATATAGAGACAAACAAATTTCAGGAAATAAATGAATATAAACGTGGAAGTTGGATAAACATGGTCAACCCCAGTAATGAAGAAATAAACGAAGTCTGTACTAATATTGGAATAGATAAAGAATTTATAGTATATGCTTTGGACTATGAAGAAAAAGCCAGAATAGATATAGAAGATGATGTAGTACTTTTTATTATAGATATACCAATTCTAGAAAAAAATAGTGATGGAGAAATGTATACAACAATGCCAATAGGTATGATTGTAGTAAGAGACGATTATTTTATAACAGTTTCTCTTAAAGATAATAAAATAATACAAGATTTCGAGAAGGCTAATATAAAAAGTTTTTCTACATATAAAAAGAGTAGATTTATCTTACAAATTTTATACAAAAATGCTTCATATTTTTTAACATACTTAAAACAAATAAATAAAGAAACAGAGATTGCAGAATATGTATTAAAAAGATCAATGAAAAATAAAGAATTATTAAAACTTTTGAGTTTAGAGAAAAGTTTGGTGTATTTTACTACATCTTTAAAATCAAATGAAATAGTAATGGAAAAAACATTAAGAGGAAAAATTATAAAACTTTATGAAGAAGATGAGGATATATTAGAAGATGCAATCATAGAAAATAAACAAGCTATTGAAATGAGTAGAATATATAGTGACATTTTAAATGGAACAATGGATGCGTATGCATCTATAATATCAAACAACTTAAATGGAGTGATGAAATTTCTAACATCTATAACAATAGTATTGTCAATCCCAACAATGTTATCTAGTTTTTGGGGAATGAATGTTTCAGTTCCAATGCAAGATAGTCCATTCGGATTTATTATTATACTGGTACTATCTATAGTTTTAGCAACAGGATGCATGTTCTGGTTAAAGAAAAGAGATTTATTTAATTGAAGATAAGTAAAAGAAGTTAAAAAATAAAAATTAACTTCTTTTATTTTTTGTATAATCTAATTTTTATGTTAGTCAAAAAATAAAGATAAGCAAATTTTTCTAATATAATAAAAAATTTGCACAAATAATAAAAAAAAGTATATAATAAAAAAGAGGAGAGATGAATTTATGACAAAAATTATAGGAAATACGCCAATGATAAAAATAAAATATGAGTATAATGGAAAAGAAAAAGAGATATATACAAAATTAGAGTACTATAATTTAAGTGGCAGTATAAAGGATAGAGTAGCATATTACATAATTAATAATGCTAAAAAAAGAGGAACACTAAAAGAAAACATGCCAATTATAGAAGCAACAAGTGGAAACACTGGAATAGCACTTGCAGCATTAGGCGCATATTATAAACATCCAGTCTATATATTTATGCCAGATTGGGCTAGTATGGAAAGAATAGAATTAATGAAATTATATGGTGCAAAAGTTATCCTTTTTTCAAAAGAAGAGGGAGGATTTAAAAGATGTATTAATGAAGCTAAGAAATTAGCAGAAGATAAAAATGGTTTTTTAGCTAATCAGTTTAGCAATGAAGATAATATTCAAGCACATTATGAAACAACTGCTAAAGAAATAATTGATGAAGTAGGAGATAATATAGGTGGTTTTGCGTCTGGAATAGGAACAGGTGGAACATTAATAGGAATAGCAAAGAGATTAAAAGAAATGAATAATAATGTAAAAGTAGTCGCATTGGAGCCAGATAAAATGCCATTACTATCAAAAAACACAATAATAGATAATCATAAAATTGAGGGAATTGGAGACGATTTCATTCCTGACTTAGTGGATAAAAACATGATAGATGATGTTATTCTAATAAATGATGATGATGCAATAAATATGTCCAAAAAAATTGCCAAAGATTTGGGAATAGGAGTTGGTATTTCGGCAGGAGCTAATTTAATAGCAGGAGTTTTATTAGGAGAAAAAGTAAATAAAAATGTAGTAACAGTTTTCCCAGATGATAATAAAAAATATCTTACAACAGATTTAACAAAAGATATTAAGGAAAACAAAAATTTCATTTCAAATGAAATTAAATTAATAGATTATCAAATAGTTTAAGCTAAGGAATAGTATATAGCTATTCCTTAATAAGATATTAAAAATGTTTAAGGAGAAAAAAATGTACAATATAGGTATTATAGGAATAGGATTAATGGGAGGATCATTAGCAAAAGGGTTTGCTAAATCTTCAAAAGTTAATAAAATAGTAGGATATGATTTAATAGAATATGATTTAATTCAAGCAAAAAAAGATGGGGCAATAACAGAATATACATTAGAAATAGATGAATCATTTTCAGATTTAGATGTAGTTTTTATCTGTACACCAGTAAGTTATATATTTGGGTATATAGAGCAATTGAAACATGTTATAAAAAATGATTGTATAATTACAGACATAGGTAGCACTAAATCAACAATAATGAAAAAAGTTGAGGGATTAGACATCAACTTTATAGGTGGGCACCCTATGGTAGGATCTGAAAAATCAGGTTATAATGCTTCAAAAACATACTTATATGAAAATGCATATTATATTATAACTAAATCTAAAGATAGTAAACAAAAAAATGTAGAAACAATCAAAGAATTAGTAACAGAATTAAATGCAATACCAATAGATGTGGAGTGGGACAAGCATGACTATATAGTAGCTGCAATAAGCCATGTTCCGCACATAGTAGCATCAACATTAGTAAATATGGTAAAAAATCTTGATGGAAAAGAAAAATTAATGAAAAAATTAGCAGCAGGAGGGTTTAAAGATACAACAAGAATAGCATCGTCAAGTCCGGTTATGTGGCAAAATATATGTAAAGAAAATAGAGATCAAATATTAAAAGTATTAACTAGCTTTCAAAATGTATTGTCCAACTTTGAGAAAAATATAGAAAATAGTGATGAAGTATATGATTTTTTCTGTAGTTCAAAATCATATAGAGACACATTTAATAGATTACCAGCGACAACAGATGAAACACATGATATAAATGTTGATATTGAAGACGTTCCAGGAGGAATTGCTAAAGTAACTACAATTATAAGTGAAATAGGAATTAATATAAAAAATATAGGAATTATAAATAATAGAGAACATACTATAGGTGTATTGCAGATAATGTTTTATTCTAATATAGATAAAGAAAAAAGTATTGAGATTTTAACTAAAAAAGGATATAATATTTTCTAAAAAAGAAAGGTGGTAAAAAATATGAAATATAGAAATATTTTGAAAAATTTAAGTCCATATAAACCTGGAAAATCAAATGAGGAAATAAAAAATATGTATGGTTTAGAGGAAATAGTAAAATTGTCTTCTAATGAAAATCCATATGGAGAATCTAAAAAAGTAATAGAAGAGATTAAAAAAATGGAATATACAGAAATATATCCAGATAATTATTGTACTGATTTAAGAAATAAATTGTCAGCTAAATTTAATGTACCAGCAGAAAAATTTATATTTGGAAATGGATCTGTGGAAATAATACAAATGATTTCAAGAGTATTTTTGGATAAAGATGACGAAGTAATAACTTGTGTACCATCATTCCAAAGTTATTACTCTGAAACAACTTTGCAAGATGCAAAATTAATAGAAATACCGCTAAAAAATAATACATTTGATTTAAATGGAATATTAGAAAAAATAAATGAAAAAACAAAAATAATATATATTACAAATCCAAACAATCCTACAGGAACAATAATAACAGAAAACGAACAAAGAGAATTCTTAAAAAAAGTTCCAAAAGATATATTGGTAGTATTAGATGAAGCATATGCTGAATTTGTTACAGACAATAATTATCCAAAATCTGAAAATTTATTGACAGAATATGATAATATATGCATATTAAGAACATTTTCTAAGGCATATGGACTAGCTGGATTAAGAGTAGGATATGGAATGGCAAGTGAAAAAACTATTCAAGAATTAGATAAAGCAAGAGTACCATTTAATATTGCTACAATAGCACAAAAAGCAGCAATTGTTGCATTAGAGGATGAGACATTTGTTGAGTACTGCAAGGAAAAAAATAAAGAAACATTAGAATACTTATACAAAGAATTAGAAGAGATGAAAATGAACTATATAAAATCAGAAGCTAATTTTATTATGATTGATTCAGGAATGGATGGAAATGTAGCTTTTGAAAAATTATTAAAACAAGGCTTTATAGTAAGACCTGGATTCCCAAATATGGAAACATATATTCGTGTATCAATTGGTTCATTAGAGCAAATGAAAAAATTCATAGAAGCTTTAAAAAATATAAAATAAAATAAGAGGGCGAACTGGAAGTTCAATAAAAACAGTTGAAAAAATTGATAATAAAATGAACAAAAAGTTCGTCTCTTTGTTTAGAAAAAGAACATAAGAAAAAGGAGTGTTTATGAAAAAGGGGAATAAAGAAGAGGGAATAACATTAGTAGTATTAGTAATAACTATAATAATCTTATTAATCCTTGCAGGTGTAGCATTAAACTTAGTAATAGGAGAGAACGGGTTAATTACAAAAACAAAGCAAGGTGTTAGTAAGTATGAAGAAAGAGCAGTTGAAGAGAAAGACAGTTTATCAGATTTCGAACAAGAAGTTGGAAATTTATTAGGAGATCCAAAAGTGCCAGAAGGTTTTAAGCATACAGAAGGAACAGTAGAAGAAGGATATGTAATACAAGATAAAAGTAATGGTAATGAGTTTGTATGGGTACCTGTAGATGTAAAAGATTTTGAATTAAATAAATGGCGTGGCGAAACATTAAGTGAAGATGAGCATCATGAGGATAAAGATAATGCTACATATATAGCAATGTACAACAGTGTAATTAAAAATGGAGGATTTTATGTAGGTAGATATGAGCTAGGGATAGAAGATGGAACACTAACTACTAGTGATGTGAATTATGGATATTGGACAGGAGGTCAAGCAGTTGTAAAGAAATATGCAGAGCCATATAATTATATAGGCCAAGTAAAGGCAAGAGAGGTAAGTAAAGATTTATATCCAGGGAAGAGTTACTTGATATATGGGGCACAATGGGACGCAATAATGAAATGGTTAGAGAAAAGTGGATATGATGTAATAAATGGTTCAAGTAATTGGGGAAATTACTTAGATAGTGAGTTTTATTTTTCAGGAGAATATGTAGACTTTACAAAGTTTGAGAGTGATAATAGTGATACATCAGAAGCACTAAATGGAACAATGTTGAACTGGAAAAAAGCTACAGAGATGTTAAAGCGAGAAGAAACAGCAATACTTATGAAAACAGGAGTAGGTGGAGAAAGAAATAAAACGAATAATATATATGATATAGGAGGAAACTTAGCTGAATGGACACAAGAAAAATTCGGAACAAATGGAGTTGTGCATCGTGGAGGAGTTTTTAGAGCAAAGGGAACAGGGCAGCCAGCAGTTAGCCGTTATCCAAGTTATTCGGCCGGACCAAATTCAGGACTTGGTGCGCGTGTAGCTCTAAGTGTAGATTTGAATAGTGAGGATGATTTAAAATAGGATAATGGATAGATAAAACAATAGTAAAAAACTCATACGTAAAAACATATTTAATATAAAAACGGGTTTAAATTTAATGTTTAAACCCGTTTTATCGGAGATAAAAAGATGCAAAATTGACAAAGTATACATAATGTTGTAAAATAAAAGTATATGCAAAAGCATAATGTAATAAAAAAACGAATAATGGAGGTTTTTGTAATGTCAATTCTAAAATTAAGCTTCGAAATTAAAGAAAAGGGAGACAAAAAAATTTTAAAACTATACACTTGGAATGATGGAAAATACTATGGTGAACAGGAATTAGAAAAAGTAACAGAAAAAAAATTAATGAAAATGAGATTAAGTGGAAAAGTTAGCATAGTATACAAAAAAAATAGTGAATTATATGGAACAAGTTTTGATAATCCTAAACTATTATTATCACCATTAGAAGGTGGTTCAATATGTGCAAGATGCAAACATTGTTATGCATTACCAGACTCAGAAGGAGGATGCGAAAGAGCAAGAGTTCACACTATAGCTTTTTACAGAAGAAATCAATGGGCAAGTAGAGAAGAAATTATTACAGAATCAGACAGAATTGAAAAATTTAAGTTTGTAAAAAAGGGTTATGAAACATTCAATGTGAGAAATAACTATGAATTTCTTATTATCCAAAAATGCCAAAAATTTGAAGCAGACAATTAGTTAGACGAAAGGTAGTTGCAGTGCAACTACCTTTTGAAATAGTACAAATAAAATTCATAATATAACATTCATGTGAATACAATTAAACAAATGTATTAGCATGGAGGTTTTGCTTTATGGTTAAATTTTCAATAGAAGAACGTGCAGTAGAGCTTGCACATTACATAATAGATAGTAAAGATACAGTGAGGGGTACAGCTAAAAAATTCCGGAATAAGTAAAAGTACAGTACATAAAGATGTTTCAGAAAGGTTGCTTAAGATAAATCCTGTATTAGCATTAGAGGTAAGAGAAGTATTAGATGAAAATAAAGCTGAAAGACATATACGAGGAGGAATGGCTACTAAATTAAAATATACAATGAAAAAGAATACCAATTCAGTTTGAATTGGTATTCTTTTTTACTATTTGTAATTATTATAGTTATTATTTCTTTGTTGCTTTCTAGCTTTTCTACATTCTGGACATCTAACTGGTTGATTTGTAAATCCTTTTTCAGCATAAAATGCTTGTTCACCTTCAGAAAATACAAATTCTGAGTTACAATCCTTACAAGTTAAAGTAATATCTGACATCTATAATCCCTCCTTTTTAGAATAAAAGAAAACAAATCAAACATATTCTAAAAAAAGGAATATAGTCTAATAATTGAATTCTGTTTTTTCAAACTAGCCTAAATATATCACAATAAAAAATATAAAACAAGGAATATCTAAAAATAATAAAAATAAAGTTTGCACCAAAATAAAAAAATATCATAAAATATCATGAGCCTAATTTAATGAGGTGGTATTAATGATAAAAAAAGGAGATATTGTAGTTAGAAAATCTTATGGAAAAGATATAATATTTAAAGTTGTAAAAATAATAAAATCAAATAACAGTCAAATTGCAATATTAAAAGGAGTTACATTAAGAATAGAAGCAGATGCTCCAATAACAGATTTAGAAATAGCACAAAAACAAAGAGTAGAAAATAATATGAGAAACTTAAATACAAAACTGGAGGATAGAATAAAAAAATGTGAGAAAAGTCAAAAAAAATATATTCCAGCGATAGATAAAGTTTTTTTTAAAAGAAACAAAGAGATAGTACAGACAGGAAAAATACTACATTTAGATGGAGATAAAAGATATAGTGAAAAATCAGAGAAATATTATAAAAAAATGGGGTTAAATGCAACAGTTAAAAATATCCCTGAAAGAAAACAAGCTATGCTTGTAAAGACATTATTGCAAAAATATACTCCAGATATATTAGTAATTACTGGTCATGATGGAATGATTAAGAAAGGTTCAGGTTACAATGATATTTATAATTATAGAAATTCCAGATATTTTATAAATGCAGTTAGAGAAGCAAGAAAATGGGAAAAGCAACAGCAAAATTTAGTTATATTTGCAGGAGCATGCCAAAGTTTTTTTGAAGCACTAATGGCGGCAGGAGCAAATTTTGCATCATCTCCAAATAGGATTTTGATAGACTTTATAGATCCTTTAATTGTAGCAGAAAAAATTGCGATAACAGAAAAAAGCAGATATATAACTATAAGGGACATTGAAAATGAATTAAGAGATGGAAGTGCCGGAATCGGTGGTACAGGGGCAAATGGAAAGAAGAAAATAATAGTGTCAAAATAGTTGTTATACATTTGTAACAAGATTGTAATGGAAATGTAACAAAACCATAAAACCATTGAAAATACTTACTTCTAGCAGAAGTCACAAAAAAAGGATTTTTGACTAATTATGTAAGCTATGATATAATAACATCATCTAAAGAATAAAGTAGGTGAGTAGATGATTTGCAAAGATGACATAACAAATCTAAAAACTGATATTGGAGAAAAAATTGGACAAAAGATTATTGTAAAAGGTACTTTGGGTAGAAGCAAGTACTTTGAAAAAGAAGCTACAATAGAAAAAACATATCCTAACATATTTGTAGTTAGATATGAAGAAAATAAAAGAAGTGTAACATATAGTTATACTGATATATTAACAAGAACTGTAGAAGTAGACGTATTTAATGGAGAAGGATATAGTCCACTAATTCCTCCAGCAATAGAAAAGAAAAAGAATAATGTTAATAAAATTCCTATTCAATAGGAATTTTTTTTGTTTTGCCTAATATAATTAACTAATCTATTTATAAGGAGGAAAAGTAATGGAGGTAGACGTATCAAGAGAAAAAATCTGTATAAATAAAGTAGTAGGGCAAAAACATGAATTGGAAATAGTAGAAGGCGATGCAATTGTGCCAGATATAAAACCTGATATTTTGAGTGCAATAAGTACTACAGGCAATATATGCATATATAAAAGAGAAGTATTAGATGGAAAAATAAGAATTGATGGAAGTGTAGATGTATATATAATCTATTTAGCAGATAATGATAAGGACATGGCAAGAAGTTTAAAAACAAATATTGATTTTACAAAATTAATTGATTTAGAAAAATGTAAAACAGGGATGAAGCTAGATGAGGAGATAAAAATAAAGTCT
The DNA here is from genome assembly GCA_934167175.1 of uncultured Clostridia bacterium. Lineage (GTDB taxonomy): Bacteria > Bacillota > Clostridia > TANB77 > CAG-508 > CAKPKF01. The sequence goes on from CAKPKF010000005.1 coordinate 65,518, forward strand.
ATAGAATGCAAGGTTTTAAATGGTAGAAAAGTAAATGTTAAAGTAACCTTAGGCATAGAAGTAAAAGTTTATTCAAATGAAAATGTAGAATTTGTAGATAAAATAAATAATATACAAGATATTCAATTTTTGAATCAAAATCTATGTATGAATTCGTTAGTTGGAGTAGGAGAATCAAAAACATATGCAAAAGACACTATTGTTATAGATAATATAGATAATTTAGCTGAAATATTAAAAGTCAATATAGATATAATAAATAAAGATATAAAAATAAGCTATAATAAAGTATTAGGAAAAGCTGAAGCAAGTACAAGAATAATGTATCTAACAGAAGATGATAGAATAAATTGTGTAGAAAGTAAAATTCCAATTATGGGATTTGTGGATTTACCAGATATTTCAGAAGAAAACTTTTGTGATATGAAATATAAAATAAAAAACATAATAGTAAAACCTAATAGTATAGAAGAACATTCTGTTTACGTAGAAATTGAAGTTGAACTATTTTGTATGGTTTATGAAGAAAAAGAAATAACAATTATGCAAGATTTATATAGTCCATCATGTAATCTTAATTTCATGCAAAAGAATATAAAAACAGTGACTGGAAAAACAGCTGTAAATGACATATGTCAGATAAGGCAAAAAGTATCAATGCCAGAATTAAATGGAAATAGAATATATGATGTAGACCTAAGTACTAATATAATAAATCAAACTATTGTTAATGGTAGAATAACATATGAAGGGGAAATAGAGTTAAATTTTATATTTGAATCTGATAATATAGCAAAAATAGATACAAAAATGCAGAAAATTCCTTTTAATTTTTCGGTAGATATAGATAATATGAACAATTCAAGTGATATAGCTACAGAAATAGAAATAAAAAATAGAGAATTTATAGTTAATCAAAATAGTGAAGTTGATTGCAACATAGAGTTAAACTTTAATGTTAATATGTCTAATACAATAGACATAAAGGTTATAGATAACATAGAAAAAGATGACAACAAATCAGAGGAAAAATATAGTATGGTAATATATTTTGTTAAACCAGGAGACACTTTATGGAATATTGCTAAAAGATTTAAAAGTACAGTAGCAGATATAGCCAGAATTAATGAGATAGAAAATGAAAATAAAATAAATGTAGGAGAACAATTATTTATACCGCATTTTGTAAGCTCAGATTGTGAAGTTTCAATATAAGAAAGTGAACAATGATATGAGCAAAATTTATTCTAGAAAAGGAATAAGGATTCCAAAAATAAATTTTAAAAAAATAAATAATAATAATTTTTCAAATAAAAATAATAAAAAAATAATAAAAATGATTTTAATAATAATTATAGCAATAATTACATTTGTAAGGATAGTTAATGCAGTTGGTCCAGTTTTTAGAACGATTTGTGAAGTCGAAGCTAAAAGTATGGCAACATTAATATCTAATGAAAAAGCAACAGAAGTAATGTCTAGGTATAAATATGAAGATTTGATAACTATACATAGAGATAAAGAAAATAATATAAATATGATAGAAGCAAATGTGATAACTATAAATGAAATAATATCAGACGTAGCAATAAAAATAGAAAAAGAATTAAAAAATGCTGATAGAAATAAAATATCAATAGCTTTAGGCACATTTACAGGAAGTAAAATATTTGCTGGCAGAGGACCAAAAGTAAAAATTGTAATTTCTCCTGTTGGAAATGTAGAAACAGAATATAAAAGTGAATTTAAATCAGTGGGAATAAATCAAACATTGCATAGAATATATTTGCAAGTTGATTGTAAAGTAAACATATTAACGCCTTTTGAAAATGTAGAAAGAGAAATAAAAAACCAAGTAATATTAGCTGAAAATGTAATTGTAGGAAATATACCAAGTACATATTATAATTTGGAAGGATTAAATAAACAAGATGCATTGGAGGTTATAGAATAAAAAGAGCAAAATTGCTCTTTTTTTGTGTATTATTTCTTAATTGCATAAATGATAAATAGAGTTTGAAACATATTATAATAGTTAAAAATAAGCTATATTAAAATAAATTTTATGAAATTTAAAAATTGAAAAATAGTTTAATATGTGGTATAAAGATTGATAAAGTATATATAGATGAATAGTAAGTTATATGGAGATTAATTATGAAAAAAGTATGGAGTTTTGTTTTATTAATTATATGCTGGGTAGGAGCAATAATATTTTTTTTTAAGCATAGATAGTTTTAAAGATTTAGATCCTTGGGGATTAGTATTTACATTTTGTACAGTACCTAGTGGAATTATAGGTGTTTTACTTTTAGTAAAAGCTATTAAATTAACTAAAAAGTTTGTTACTAAAAAGATGTAATATATAAGTAAGGGAAAAATAGCAATTTCTAGGAGAAGTTATGAAAGAAAGTGTTGTTATAATATTGTTATTAATAATTGTACCAACAATATTACCATTTCTTATTATTATGATTGCAGGAAATTTAAAATATAACGAAAAAATAAAAAAAGTTCTTATGTTTATTCTTTCAATAATTTATAATGGAATTATTGGTGTGATAAGTCCATTGTTATGTTTTGGTATATTGTGTATAACAGAAGTTATTTATACATGGATATTTTGTGATATTATTGTATTTATAATATTAGTAGTACCATTAAATATATTTATGAAAAGAAAAGGAAATATAAATAAATACATATATATTATTGTTAATATGGTGACATTTATAATAACTTGTTTAGGTTATATTAGTATAACAAAAGGGCAATTTGACTTATAAATAGTAATTTGTAGGGAGGTAATTTATGATAGGAATTTTTGGATTATTGTTAATAGCTATGGTTTTGGTTGTAAAGTTTTGTAATAAAACATTAAAAATAGTATTATCTATTATAATTATTTTAGCAACAATATATAGTGTTATGATTTCTATTGATATAAACAGAGTAGAAAGTTTTAGAGAGCCTATTTTTGCAGTAGTTAAGCAAGAAAATGATTTAACTACAAAAACAATAATGTATCAAGGCTTAGGCTATGAAGTTGAACTTGTTAAAGATGTAACAAATAACAAGATAATACAAGTAGAGATGTATATGTTTAATAAATGTATAGCTGGAGCAATAGAATAATCAGTAATACAAAT
>CAKPKF010000006.1 GCA_934167175.1 uncultured Clostridia bacterium
AGTAAATACTTTAAGAAAGGTCAACAAGTAGGTATAATAGGAAGAATTCAAACAAGAACTTGGGATGATGACCAAGGACAAAAACACTATATTACAGAAGTAGTAGCAGAAGAAGCATATTTTGCAGATAGTAAAAGAGAAGGAGATACATCAAATTCATCTTTTGAAAATACTTTCGGAAATACAGCTCCTGGAAATATGGGATCAGATTTTGAAATGTCTTCAAGTGATGACCTACCATTCTAATTAGTTAGGGGGGAAAATTGAGAAATGGCAGATAAAAAACAAAATAAAAGAAATAGAAATTATGATGATGATTATAATCCAAGATTTAGAAAACAAAGAAAAAAAGTTTGTTTATTATGTAGTGATAAAAACTTTGAATTAGATTACAAAAATCCAGAACAATTAAAGAAATTTGTTAGTGATAAAGGTAAAATATTACCAAGAAGAACAACTGGAATGTGTGCTAAACATCAAAGAGATATTACATTAGCAGTAAAAAGAGCAAGACATATAGCTGTATTACCATATTCAGCTCAAGACTAGTAAAATAATATAAAAAAATACCAATTTTTAAAAATTGGTATTTTTTAGTGGTAGCAGAAAAGTTTTTTTGACTTTTCTGCTATAAAATTATATTACTCAACTGTAACAGATTTAGCTAAATTTCTAGGTTTATCTACATCTAATCCCTTGTCTTTAGAAACATAGTATGCTAACATTTGAAGAGGAATTACAGAAATTACAGGTGCAAGTAGTGGTGTAACTTCTGGAATATCAATAACAACATCAAAATTATCGTGTTTTAAATGTTGATTTGTAATAATTAAAGTTTTTGCTCCACGAGTGATTACTTCTTGAAGGTTACTTATAGATTTTTCTACTAGAGCGCTATCTGTAATAGTACCTATTACAGTAATTCCTTTTTCTATTAAAGCAATAGGACCATGTTTTAATTCACCAGACGCATATGCATCTGCATGAATATAAGAGATTTCTTTTAACTTTAAGGCAGCTTCTAAAGAAACATTGTAATCCATACCTCTTCCTAAGAAAAATACATCTTTTTCCTTAAATATTTTTTTTGCAAAGTCTTTTACAGTATCTAAATTTTTAAGAACTTCTTCTATTTTTTCTGGTAAAGCCAATATTTCTTTTTTCAAATCTTCCAAAATTGATTCATCAGTTTTTTCAAGTATCTCAGCAAAATGAATTGCTAAAATGCTAAGTAAAACTATTTGAGAAGTATAAGCTTTTGTAGATGCAACAGCTATTTCTGGTCCTGCATGAGTATAGAGATTATAGTGAGCTTCTCTTGTAATAGAACTTCCTATAACATTAGAAATAGAAATTGTTTTAGCACCATTACGTCTTGCTAGTTTTAGTGCAGCAAGAGTATCAGCTGTTTCACCAGATTGACTAATAAATATAGCTAAAGTTTTTTTATCAATTAAAGGGTCTCTATATCTAAATTCAGAAGCAATATCAACTATTACAGGAATTCTACAAAGTTTTTCAAACATTGTTTTAGCAACTAAACCAGCATGCATAGCAGTACCACATGCAACAATATAGATTTTGTTTACACTTGATAAATAAGATTTTGATATATCTAAATCTTCAAAAGAGCAAGGTTTAGATAATGTTAATCTAGAGCCTATAGTTTCTCTAACTGAATTTGGTTGTTCAAATATTTCTTTTAACATATAATCTTCATATCCGTCTTTTTCAGCAGCAGAAGCATCCCATTCGACATTTTTAATTTTCTTTTTTAGAATGTTTAAATCAGAATCATAAAAAGTTGCATTATCCTTATAAAGCTCTACAAAATCTCCATCATTTATTAAGTAGAAATTTTTGGTAAAAGATAATATTGCTGGAATGTCAGAGGCAACAAAATTTTCACCGTCACCTTTACCAACAACTATAGGCATATCTTTTCTAGCAACAATAATTTTATTTGGGCAATCTTTGCAAAGAACTTCTATCGCATAACTACCTGTTAAATCTTTACAAGCTGAATTAACGGCTCTTAAAAATTTGTGTTCATCATTATTTTTATCTTTTGAGTAGTAATAATGAATTAAATTAGGAATAGTTTCTGAATCTGTTTCAGACAAAAAAGAATAACCATTATCTGTTAAAAACTTTCTTAATTCATGATAATTTTCAATAATACCATTATGAACAACAGCAAAAGTATTGCTATTATCTAAATGAGGGTGAGCATTTTCACGACAAGGCTTACCATGAGTTGCCCATCTAGTGTGAGCAATACCAATTGTACCATTTAATTTATCTACACCTTTTAAATTTGCTAAATTATTAACTCTACCTTTATTTTTCATATTATATAGAGTACCATTTTCAATGGTCGCAAGACCAGCAGAGTCATAACCTCTGTATTCTAATTTTAAAAGTCCATCTATTAAAATTGGACTAGCTTTTTTATTTCCAATATAACCAACAATTCCGCACATAAGTGTGAACCTCCTAAAATATATTTTAAAAAAGCTCGCAAATTAAGTTACACTATTAGTTTTGTTATAGTATTTCTACTATTTTTTGTCTAATATTTAATGGCAGTAACTATGCCATAGAGTCATCCGCCGAAAATTCGATAAACTCTAATCCTCGTCAACAATTAAAAATTGTTCTGGCGCTTTAATATTATATTATACTCCTTTCTTTGAAAAATTATTTATAATTTACGCATCTTTTTCAATAATATTATATACACTAAAAATAAAAAAGAAGCAAGTACTAAATAGATAAAATTTTGAAGAAAGTTTTGAATCTATTGTTGTGCAAGGAAAACAAATATGTTAAAATTTTTTTAGGTGATAAAAAATGTTTGATATAGAAGAAGAATTAAAAAAATTGCCTTCTAAACCTGGAGTGTACATTATGAAGGATATCAATGATAATATAATATATGTTGGAAAAGCAATATCATTAAAAAATAGGGTTAGACAATACTTTAGGAAAAATAATAAAACCAATAGAATAGAGAAAATGGTTTCATTAATAGACCATTTTGAATATATTGTTGTAGATAATGAAGCGGAGGCATTAATACTAGAATGTAATTTAATAAAAAAAAATATGCCTAAATTTAACGTTTTATTAAAAGATGATAAAACATATCCATATATAAAAATAGATATAAAATCTGAATATCCAAATGTATTTATAACTAGACGAATTCAAAATGATGGTTCTAAATATTTTGGTCCATATGCAAATTCGGGAGCTGCAAAAGAAATGGTAGATTTTATAAGACAAAGATTTCAAATTAGGCAATGTAGAAAATTTAAATCAAATAAAAGAACGTGCTTAAATTATCATATTAAAAGGTGCTTAGCACCGTGTGTTCGGATATGTTTCTAAAGAAAAATATATGGAACAAATAAATCAAATTGTATCTTTATTAGAAGGAAAAACTAACGAGATAATCAAGCAGATAGATTTAGAAATAAAAAAAGAAGCAGACAAACAAAATTATGAGCAAGCAGCTATTCTAAGAGATAAAAAACTTGCAATAGAAAGAATATCAGAAAAGCAAAAAGTATCTAATATATCTGAAAATAATATAGATGTTATAGGATTAGCGAGAAATGATTTATTAGTATGCATAGAATTATTTTTTGTAAGAGGAAGCAAAATGATAGGTAGGGAACATTACTTTTTTGAAAACTTGAATGAAATGGAAGAAGAAGAGATATTAGCAAGTTTTATAAAACAGTATTATATACCAAAGAACCAATTACCAAACAAAATAATGTTGCAAGAAGAAATAGTAGAAAAAGATGCAATAGAGAAAATTTTAACTGAGAATGCTGGAAGAAAAGTTGAGATAAAAGCACCACAAAAAGGAGAAAAACTTAGGTTCGTAGAAATGGCAATAAAAAATGCAAAAGTTACTCTAGATAATAAATCAAAAAATAAGTATGACATATTAAAAGAATTAAAAGAGGTTTTAAATCTTGATAAATTGCCAAGAAAAATAGAATGCTATGATATATCAAATATATCAGGAGAATATACAGTTGCTGCCATGTGTGTAATGCAGGATGGAGAAATAAAACGTAATCTTTCAAGAAGGTTTAAAATAAAGGAAGTATTTGGACAAGATGATCCAAAATGTATGGAAGAAGTTATAACAAGAAGACTAAAGCACTCAATTAATAATTCAGAAAGTGGATTTGGAAAATTACCAGATGTAATATTTGCAGATGGTGGAATTACACAAATAAGAGCAATAAAAAAAGCAATCTCAAAATATGATTTAAACATAAAAGTATATGGAATGGTAAAAGATAATAAACATACAACAAGGGCACTAATAACAGAAGAAAGAGAAGAAATAAAAATATCACAAGAATTAATGAATTTAATAACAAATTTTCAAGATACTGTGCATGAAACAGCAATAGAATATCATCGAAAAACAAGAGATAAGGAAATAACAAAATCTGAACTAGATAAAATACACGGAATAGGTGAAAGCAAAAAAACAGAATTATTGAAGTACTTTGGAAGTGTAGAGAAAATAAAAAAAGCGACAATAGAAGAACTACAGCAAGTAAAAGGAATAAATGAGAATTTAGCAAATACAATCAAAGAAAATATAAAATAAAAATGATATTTTCCTCCTATAATTATTTTGTATAAATTATAAAATATAGCAAATAATTTATATAATAAGATAAATATAGGAGGAGATATTTTGATATTAGAAATTATAAAATTTGTGCTATATTCATTATTAATTGTAATTATTTCAAAATATGTACTGGTAAGATTATTAAGAATTATTGCAGAAAGATTAAATTTAAAATCAAAAACAGTGGGGCAAATAGCAGGAATGGCAACTTCTGTTCCTGAACTTTTAACAATAACTTTTTCAGCTCTCACAGGATTTATAGAAACAAGTATTTATAATGTTTTAAGCTCTAATATCATAAATGTAGTGCAATATTCAATAGCAATAGTTATAAATAAAAATATGAAACATTTAACTAATAAAGCACTGAAAATAGATTTGGTACTAGTGTTGCTAACAATATTAATTCCTATAATATTATTAATAACCAATATACAGATTGATGTGAATATATTGCCAATACTAATAATATTATTCATTATGTGTGTGGTTATAAATAATAATACACATAAATTATATTTGGAAAAAGAAGAAATTAATGAAAAAGAGATAGCAGATGAAAGTAATAGAAATAAAAAAAAATCGATATTAAAATATATAGTGTATTTAATAATAACAAGTGTATTACTGTTTGCTGTGGGAAATCTGTTGGGAGAGTCATTGGAAAAATTGTGTAAAATATTTAATGTAAAAGAAAGTATAATGGGAATATTATTAGGAATAATAACGAGTTTGCCAGAATTAATAACTTTTTTTGAATCTCAAAAACATCATAAAAATAAGGAGAGTGAAAAATTAGGAGTGATAGAAGCAACAAATAATTTAGTGACTTCAAATGTTTTAAATTTATTTGTAATACAAAGTTTTGGAATAATAATGTATACTATATTTAGCTAAAAATGTTATGAATAAAAATTAAAAAATTGCATATAATAGTAATAGAAAATTTCCTATAAATAGAAAGGAAGAGAAAAACTGTATATGTATGAAGAATTTATAAAGGAATATAAAATATTTGAAAAAACAAAGTCAGACAAAAACTCAGAAATAATAAAAAGTATTATAAAGACTCAAAAAGAAATAGAAAATGCGAATATAAATTATGAATTTGCAGAAGAAGATTTAGTAGATTATTATGCATATCAAATTAAAGCTAATCAGGCAAAATTAAATTATTTAATAAAAAACGCAAAAAAAAATGGAATAATCCTAAGTAGAATTAAACAAATAGAAATAGGTTTATCTGAAGAAAACAATAAAGTTGTTTAAAAAAACATAATTATCTAAATGTTATCATAAAATTTGAATAAAGAGACAAGAGGTGATATGTTTGGATAATAATGCAATAATAACATATTTAGCATGTATTTTTTTCTTATTTTTATTCGGAAGAATATTTATTATACCAATAAAAAATATTTTAAAATTAGCAATAAACTCTATATTAGGCGGAGTATTAATATTTATAATAAATGCTATAGGAAAGATATTTGGCTTTCATATAGGTCTTAATATTGTAACAGCAATATTTGTGGGGATTCTAGGAATTCCAGGAGCAATTTTATTGTGCATATTGAAATTAATAGTAGGATAAAGGTTTAGTAGTATAAACTATTAAGCTTTTTTTATTTATTAAAAGAATTAATATTAGAATATAATTAAGATAGAAAATGTTTAAAAACCAAAAAGTAGTCAATAATTATACTAAAGGATGGATGATATATGAAAATAGGATTAGCATTAGCAGGAGGAGGTATAAGAGGAATAGCTCATGCTGGAGTCTTGAAGGCACTAGAAGAAAATAATATAAAAATAAACATAATAGGAGGAACAAGTTCTGGAAGCTTAGTAGCAGTTTTATATGCAATGGGATATACCCCTAAACACATATATTTTATGTTCAAAAAATATGCTAATGAAATTATTGAATTCGATAATTTACCGGTTTTTTCAGAAATGAGAAAATTTGTATTAAATAAAAAAATAAATATAACAGGCTTAAAAACTGGAGAAAGTATAGAAAAGCTATATGATAGAATTTCTAATAATAAAAGCATGCAAAAAATGTCTGATATCAAAATGCCAATTGTAATACCAACTGTTGATATAAATAATACAAAAAAATATATATTCACTAATAATATACCAGAAAAAAATGAAAAATATATAAAGGATATTACCATAGGAAAAGCAGTAAGAGCTAGTAGTAGTTTTCCAATTATATTTTCAGCATGTGAATATGGCAAACATAGGTTTATAGATGGAGGAGTATTGGATAATATACCAGTAGTTGAATTAAAAAAACAAGGAGCAGATAAAATTATAGCAGTAAATTTTAAAAGTGATTCAATTAACAATGAGAGCAATATTATGGATATCATGATGAAAACTTTAGATATAATGGGAGATAAAATATCAGAAGAAAGTTTAAAAGAAGCGGATATTGTAGTAACTGTAAAAACTGATAGAACAGGTTTATTTGATACTCAAAAAATCGATTATTGCTATGAATCCGGATATGATAGTGTTATGCAAAATATTAAAGATATAAAGAGGAAATTGAAGTAAATTGCTTTTAATAAGAAAAAATAATCATAAATTAATATTGAAGTATAATGCAATTTGTGTTAATATATTATGCTGTAGAATTGAATAGAAGGAGTGATTTTTTTGAATAAAAAAACCATAGGAAAATTTGTAATAATAATTATTGTAGGCATAATTTTATTTGTGTTATATAAGCACAATAACAAACCAAAAGTAGGAACAGTGCCAGAAGAAGTTAGCACTTTTAATATAGTAACATCATTTTATCCAACATATATAGCTACATTAAATGTTGTTGAAGGAGCACAGAATGTAAATTTGAAAAATATGGCAAACACTTCAACAGGATGTTTACATGAATATACATTAACAACAGGTGATTTGGCATCTTTAGAGAAAGCTAATGTGTTAATAGAAAATGGATTAGGTTTAGAAAATTTTAACGAAAAAATAGTTGCTACATACCCAAAGATAAAAATTGTAAACACATCAAATGGAACAGAGACTATAAAAGATGAATCAGGAACTGAAAATGCTCATATATGGGCGAGTATAGATAATTATATGATTCAAGTACAAAATATAGCGAGTAGTTTAAGTGCTGCAAATCCAGAAAATAGCCAAATTTATTCTGATAATGCAGAAATATATATAGCAAAACTAAAGAAGTTAAAAAATCAATATATACAACAATTAGGAGATATGTCATCTTTTAATTCAATATGTTTAAATGAAACAATTATGTACTTAGGAAAAAACAATAACATGCATATGGAATTAGTACCGACTAACCATCAAGAAACAGTATTATCTGGAACAAAATTAAGTAATGCTATAAATTACATAAGAGAAAACAATGTAAAAGCAATAGTTATTGATAAAAATGATATAATAAAAAATGCAGAACTTTTATCAAACGAAACAGGAGTAAAAATATATAAATTGGATTCTGCAATAACTGGTTCAGTGGAAAAAGATGCATATATTCAAATTATGGAATATAATTTAGGTCTTTTTATGGAAATGAAGGAGTAGAGGTTTAAAATGTCTGAGGTTTGTGGATTCCATTGTACAAGGATAAACAATATATCTGTTACAATAGGAAAACAAGAAATTTTAAAAGATGTAAATATACATATTCATTGTGGAGAATTAACAGTAATAATAGGGAGAAATGGTGCTGGTAAGAGTACACTTCTAAAAGCTATTTTACGGAGAAGTAAAACATGAAGGAAATGTTACTTTTTTGGATATTAAAGAAAATAAAATAAAAGATATAACAATTGGATATGTACCACAGAGTATAAATATAGAAAAACATATGCCTACAACTGTATATGACATGTGTGCATCATATGCTTCAAATAAACCGGTATGGATAAAAAAAGATGAAAAATTATATAAAGAAATATATGAGAAACTAAAAGTATTTGGAGCAGAAAATTTAATAGACAAAAGTATAGGAGATTTATCAGGAGGAGAGCTACAAAGAGTATTATTATCGATTGCAACAACTCCAATCCCAAACTTGCTGATATTAGATGAGCCAGTATCAGGAATAGATATAAATCGGAATTAAATCGTTTTATGAGATAGTAAATAGATTAAAAACAGAATATGATATTTCAATTATACTAGTGTCACACGATTTAAGACTAGTAAAAAAATATGCAGATAAAGTGATTTTACTAGACAAAGGAATAATAAAAGAAGGAACACCTGAAGAAGTATATAAAAGTAAAGAATTTATAGAGATATTTGGAGAGATGTAAGGTGATACTAAATGGAATTAGTATATAATATATTAGAAACTTTTGTACCTTTTAAATTTATAGAATATGGATTTATGAAAAATGCAATAATAGCAATAATTTTAATTTCACCAATTTTTGCAGTGTTAGGTACAATGATAGTTAATAATAAAATGGCATTCTTTTCGGATGCATTAGGGCATTCGGCTTTGACTGGAATAGCTATAGGTATGGTATTAGGTATAACTAATGTAAATATATCCATGATAATATTTGCCGTATTGTTTTCGGTAATACTAAATTATATAAAAAATAAAACTACATATGGTGCAGATACGATAATAAGTGTATTTTCATCGATTGCAATAGCTGTTGGATTAGCAATGTTATCTGGAACAAGTAATTTTAGTAAATATTCAAGTTACTTAGTAGGGGATATTTTAAGTATTAGTGTAGAAGAAATAAAATACCTATTAGTAGCATTTGTTGTTATATTTGCATTTTGGTATTTTGCTTTTAACAAATTAAATAGCATTAGTATAAATCCAGTGCTTGCAAGAAGTAAAGGTATTAATGTAAAGTTAATAGATAATATATTTGTTATTTTTATATCAATAATAGTAATGATATCCATAAGGTGGATAGGAATATTGTTAATAAATTCTTTATTAATCTTACCTGCAGCATCAAGCAGAAACATAGCTAAAAATATGAGGCAATATCATTTGTTTGCAATAATTTTTTCAATAGTAAGCGGGTTATCTGGGATAATAATTTCTTATTATTGCAACATACCAACAGGTCCGATGATAGTAATATTATCTGGAATAATATATTTTGTGACGTTTATAGTAAATAAAAATAAGAAAAATTAATAAATTAAAAATATTGAAGTTCTTTAATACTTCAATATTTTTTTGGTAAAAAAAGTACTTTTTTTATCTTGACATATTTACATAAGCATTGTATAATAGATAAGCATGTAGATTTGCGATGAAGCAAGATGTGGCTACATAGTTTATATAGAATGAACTGTGGAGGGAACTCTTGTGGAGTATGTCTTGGCTGAGACCGGGCGATGAGTTTTAAATTAAATGTACTTATCCCAAGAATTTCATGCAAAAACTTGGGTTTTAATATTAGGTGTTTAAGAAACGCCAGGGTACGTTTATAACTTGCCGGTATACACATATCAAATTTTTAAGGAGGGAAATATACTATGGCAACACAAAATCAAATGGTAGGAAGTGAGAAAATAAGAATCAAACTTAAAGCTTATGATCACGTTATTTTAGAACAGTCTGCTGTAAAGATAGTAGAAACTGCTAAAAGAACAGGAGCTAAAGTTTCAGGTCCTATTCCACTACCAACAAGGAAAGAAGTTGTAACAATTTTACGTTCTCCACACAAATATAAAGATTCAAGAGAACAATTTGAAATGAGAACACACAAAAGAGTTATAGATATTCTTTATCCAACACAAAAAACAGTTGATAGCCTAATGAAATTAGATTTACCAGCTGGTGTTGATATCGAAATGAAATTATAATTTTAAAAATAGGTTAGAAGTATAAGTTCAAATACTTATTAAATTAACTTCAAAGCCATGCTGATAAAAATAAATAATCAGCCAATAGTTTAAGGAGGAATAATAAAATGAAAAAAGCAATTATAGGAAGAAAAGTTGGAATGACACAAATCTTTGATGAAAAAGGTATGGTTGTTCCAGTAACTGTTATAGAAGCAGGTCCATGTGTTGTAGCACAAGTAAAAACTGTTGAAACAGATGGTTATAATGCTGTACAACTAGGATTTGGTGATGTAAAGGAAAAACATATAAACAAGCCAGAAAAAGGTCATTTTGAGAAAGCTAAACTTACACCAAAAAAACATTTAAGAGAATTTAGATTAGATTCAATAGATGTTAAAGTTGGAGATGAAGTAAAAGCTGACATTTTCGAAGCTGGAGAAAAAATAGATGTTCAAGGAACATCAAAAGGAAAAGGATTCCAAGGTGTTATTAAACGTCATGGACAACATAGAGGACCAATGGGACATGGTTCTATGTATCATAGAAGACCAGGTTCAATGGGATCTACATCAACTCCAGGTAGAGTATTTAAAGGTAAAAAACTTCCAGGACACATGGGAGTTCAAACTGTTACAATACAAAACTTAGATGTTGTAAGAGTAGATTTAGATAAAAATGTAATATTAGTAAAAGGTAGTGTACCTGGAAATAAAGGTAGCATACTAAAAATAAAATCAGCTGTAAAGGCTACAAAATAGGGGAAGGAGGAAATAGAAATGCCTAAAATAGATGTATATAATGTAGAAGGTAAAAAGGTTAGCGATATAGAATTAAAAGAAGAAATATTTGGTATAGAACCAAATGAAGCTATAGTTCATAGCGTATTAGTAAACTTTTTAGCTAATCAAAGACAAGGAACACAAAGCACAAAAACAAGATCAGAAGTATCTGGTGGTGGAAGAAAACCTTGGAAACAAAAAGGAACAGGTAGAGCAAGACAAGGAAGTATCCGTGCTCCACACTGGGTAAAAGGTGGTGTAGCATTAGGTCCAAAACCACGTTCATACAAATATAGAGTAAATAAAAAAGAAAGAAGACTTGCTATAAAATCATTACTTAGCTCAAAAGTTCTTGAAAACGAATTAGTAGTAGTAGATGATTTTAAAATGAAAGAAATAAAAACAAAGAACATGGTAAATGCATTAAATAATCTAAAAGTAGAAGGGAAAACATTAGTGTTATTACCAGAAAAAAATGAAAATGTTCAAAAATCAGCAAGAAACATTGAAGGTGTAAAAACTACATTAGTTAACACAATAAATGTATATGATTTACTAAAATACAAAAACTTAGTAATTACTGTAGATACAGTTAAAAAATTAGAGGAGGTGTACGCTTAATATGTTACCAGAAGAAGTTATAGTAAGACCAATAGTTACAGAAAGAAGCAATGACGGACTACAAGAAGGAAAGTATACCTTTGAAGTTAATAAAAAAGCAACAAAACCACAAATAGCAAAAGCAGTAGAAAAACTATTTGAAGTTAAAGTGTTAAAAGTAAACACTATGATGGTTAAAGGAAAGAAAAAAAGAGTGGGAGTTCATGTAGGTAGAACATCTGACTGGAAAAAAGCTATTGTTACAATAGATACAAATCCAGGAGAACAAACATATTTAACTAAAGGTGGAAAAACAGCAAAGGTTAATAAAAAATATAAAGATTCTATAGATGAATTTATGGGAGCTTAATTAAAAAATAATTAATTTATCTAGATAAAACTAGGAAAATAAATAAAGAAAAGGAGAGAAAACAAAAATGGCAATGAAACATTTTAGACCATATACACCATCAAGAAGGAACATGACTGTTTCAGATTTTGATGAAATTACTAAAAAGACACCAGAAAAATCTCTATTAGCAAAGAAAAAGAAAAATGCAGGTAGAAACTCATATGGTAGAATAACTGTAAGACATCAAGGTGGTGGAAATAGACAAAAATATAGAATAATAGATTTTAAACGTAAAAAAGACGATATGGAAGCAACTGTAATAGGAATTGAATATGATCCAAATCGTTCTAGTAATATAGCATTAATCCAATATGAAGATGGAGAAAAAGCATATATATTAGCTCCAGTTGGATTAAAAGATGGAGATAAGGTTATGTCAGGAGCAAATGCAGACATAAAACCAGGAAATTGTCTTCCAATAGAAAACATTCCAGTAGGTACATTAATCCATAATATAGAATTAAATCCAGGACAAGGTGGAAAACTAGTAAGAAGTGCAGGACAAAGTGCACAACTTATGGCAAATGAAGGAAAATACTCACATGTAAGATTACCTTCAGGAGAAATGAGATTAATTCTATCAAGATGTAGAGCTACTATCGGTACAGTTGGTAACACAGATCATGAAAACATGAAAATAGGTAAAGCAGGAAGAAAAAGACACATGGGTATAAGACCAACAGTTAGAGGTTCTGTTATGAACCCAGTAGACCATCCACATGGTGGTGGTGAAGGTAGAGCTCCAATCGGTCATGCAGGACCACTTACTCCTTGGGGTAAACCAGCACTTGGATACAAAACAAGAAATAAAAAGAAATTATCTAATAAATTTATTGTTAAAAGAAGAAAATAATTTTATAAATAGAGTAATTATTATATTTAAAAGATTGATTAAATTAGATACAATTCCTGAAAGGAGGAAAATAAAGCATGTCAAGATCAAGCAAAAAGAAACCTTTTGTAGCTGAAAAATTATTAAAAAGAATAGAAGCTATGAATGAAGAAGGAAAAAAAGAAGTTTTAAAAACATGGTCTAGAGCTTCTACAATATATCCACAAATGGTTGGTCATACAATAGCTGTACATGATGGAAGAAAACATGTTCCTGTATATGTAACAGAAGAAATGATAGGTCATAAATTAGGTGAATTTGCTCCTACAAGAACATTTAAAGGTCATGCAGGAGATAAAACTTCAAAAGTAAAAAAATAAAATAAAAAGAAAACTTAAGTTATAGATATAAGATAAGTGTTTTCACACTGGAGTTAAGGAGGGAATATAGGTGGAAGAAATGCAAGATATAATGGAAGCTAGAGCAACATTAAACCATGCAAGAATTTCAAGCAGAAAGATAAAAATAGTTGCAGACTTAATAAGAGGTAAAGATGTTCAAGAAGCTTTAGCAATAGTAAAATTTACACCAAAAGCTGCATCAGAAGTAATAGAGAAGTTACTAAAATCAGCTATGGCAAATGCTGAGAATAATCATGGAATGAATGTTCAAAATTTATATGTTGCTGAAATTTATGCAAATCAAGGTCCAACATTAAAAAGAATTAGACCAGCAGCTAAAGGTTCAGCAGTTAGAATTAGAAAAAGAACAAGTCATATAACAATAGTTTTAAGAGAGAAAGAATAGAAAGGAGGACATTAAAAAAATGGGTCAAAAAGTACATCCAAATGGTATAAGAGTAGGAATTATTAAAGATTGGAATTCTAAATGGTATGCAGATTCTAAAAACTTTAGTGATTACTTAGTAGAAGATTACAACATTCGTAAACTACTTAAGAAAAAATTATTCGCTAGCGGTATTTCAAAAATAGAGATAGAAAGAACTGCTAAATTTGTAAAGGTAAATGTATATACTGCAAAACCAGGTCTAGTAATAGGAAAAGCTGGAGCAGTAGCAGAAGAAATCAAAAAAGAATTAAAAGAAATGATTGGAAAAGAAGTTAATTTAAATATAGTTGAGGTGAAAGGTGTAGACACTGACGCTCAATTAGTTGCAGAGAATATTGCTGCTCAATTAGAAAGAAGAATATCTTTTAGAAGAGCAATGAAACAAGCTATGCAAAAAACTATGAAAGCTGGAGCATTAGGAATAAAAACTGCAGTATCTGGAAGATTAGGTGGTGCAGATATGGCTAGAACAGAATTCTACAAAGAAGGAACAATTCCACTTCAAACTTTAAGAGCAGATATAGACTATGGTTTCTATGAAGCAGATACAACTTATGGAAAAATAGGTGTAAAAGTTTGGATATATAAAGGTGAAGTTCTTCCAGCTAAGAAAGAGAAAGTGGAAGGAGGAGAACAATAATGCCATTAATGCCAAAAAGAACAAAATATAGAAAAATGCAAAAAGGTAGAAATAGAGGTAAAGCTACAAGAGGAAACAAAGTTACTGATGGAGAATACGGAATACAAGCATTAGAAGCTGGGCTTATTACTTCAAATCAAATTGAAGCAGCTCGTATTGCTATGAACCGTTATATAAAAAGAGGTGGTAAAGTTTGGATAAAAATATTCCCAGACAAACCAATAACAAAGAAACCTGCTGAAACTCGTATGGGTAAAGGTAAAGGAGCTCCAGAATATTGGGTAGCAGTTGTTAAACCAGGAAGAGTAATGTTTGAACTTGCAGGAGTACCAGAAGATATTGCAAGAGAAGCTATTAGATTGGCTAGAAACAAATTATCAGTAAAAACTAAATTTGTAAAAAAAGAAACTGTAAATGAGGTGGGTGATAGCAATGAAGATTAATAAAATAAGAGAAATGTCTTCACCAGAATTAGAAAAAGAATTAGCAGAATTAAAAACAGAATTATTTAAATTAAGATTTAGTTTAGCTACTAATGGATTAGACAATCCAATGAGAATAAAAGAAGTAAAAAAAGATATTGCTAGAATAAATACTATATTAGCACAAAGAAAATTAGTAGAATCTAAATAATTAATATAGAAAGTAATTAAAATTATCAGAAAGGAGAAAATTTTCATGGAAGAAAAGAATACTCGTAATTTACGTAAAACTATGATTGGAAAAGTTACATCTGATAAAATGGATAAAACTGTAGTAGTATCAGTTGAAACTAGTGTAAGACATGAAATTTATGGAAAAACAGTTAAAAGAACATACAAATTAAAAGCTCATGATGAAGAAAATAAATGTCAAATCGGAGATATAGTAAAAGTTATGGAAACAAGACCACTTTCTAAAGATAAAAGATGGAGAGTAGTTGAAATTGTTGAAAAAGCTAATATAAAATAAGAAATTATAAAAAATCGGGATAATTAATCAATTATCTAAAAAAGGAGGAAACTGAAGCATGATACAACAAGAATCTGTATTAAAAGTAGCTGATAATACTGGAGCAAAAGAAATTTTGTGTATCAGATGTTTAGGAGGTTCTTTTAGAAAAACAGCAAACATAGGAGATGTTATCGTTGCTACTGTAAAAAGTGCAGCACCAGGTGGAGTTGTAAAAAAAGGTGAAGTAGTAAAAGCTGTTATAGTAAGAACTAAATCAGGAGTTAGAAGACCAGACGGTTCATATCTAAAATTTGATGAAAATGCTGCTGTTATAATTCGTGAAGATAATAATCCAAAAGGAACACGTATATTTGGACCAGTTGCAAGAGAATTAAGAGATAAGAACTACATGAAAATAATATCACTAGCTCCAGAAGTATTATAGAATATATCGATATAGTAAATAAAGAGTAAAGAGGTGAAACTTAAATTATGAGAATCAAAAAAGGTGATACTGTTATGGTTTTATCAGGAAATGATAAAGGTAAAACAGGAGAAGTTTTAGAAGTTATACCAAAAACAGAAAAAGTTATTGTTAAAGGTGTAAATATAAGAAAAAAACATGTTAAACCTAGAAGACAAGGAGAAGAAGGTGGAATAATTTCATCAGAATTCCCAATACCTAGTAGTAAAGTAAATGTGGTTTGCAGTAAATGTGGTAAACCAGCAAGAATAGGTTACGAAATCAAAAAAGATTCAAAAGTTCGTGTATGTAAAAAATGTGGAACTGAAATAAAATAATTGAAAATATAGAACCAGAAAGGAGGTCTATTTAGACTAATGGAAAAATTAAGAGAACAATATGAAAACGAAGTAATACCAGCATTAATGAAAAAATTTAATTATAAATCTGTTATGCAAGTTCCTAAACTAGAAAAAATAGTTATTAATATAGGCTTAGGAGATGTAAAAGATAATCCAAAATCATTAGAAAATGCAATGAATGATTTATCAATTATAACAGGTCAAAAACCTATAGTAACAAAGGCTAAAAAATCTATTGCAGCTTTTAAATTAAGAGAGGGTGTAAATGTAGGATGCAAAGTTACATTAAGAAAAGGAAAAATGTATGATTTTGCATATAAGCTATTTAATGTTGCACTTCCAAGAGTAAGAGATTTTAGAGGAACATCAGCTAATTCTTTTGATGGAAGAGGAAATTATTCTATGGGAATAAGAGAACAATTAATATTCCCAGAAATCGAATATGATAAAGTTGATAAATTAAGAGGTATGGATATTATATTTGTAACAACAGCTAAGACAGACGAAGAAGCTAGAGAATTATTAAAACTTCTAGGAATGCCTTTTAAGAACTAAGATAGAGGAGGAAATAGAAAATATGGCTAAAAAAGCAATGATTCTAAAACAGCAAAAAGAACAAAAATACAAAACAAGAGAATATAACAGATGTAAAATCTGTGGAAGACCACATGCTTATATAAGAAAATTTGGAATTTGCCGTGTTTGCTTTAGAGAATTAGCACATAAAGGTGAAATTCCTGGTGTTAAAAAAGCAAGTTGGTAAATGTTATATTAAAGGAGGGAAAATACGTGAATATTACAGATCCAATAGCAGATATGTTAACAAGAATAAGAAATGCAGGTACTTCAAAACATAAAACTGTAGATATACCAGCTTCTAAAATGAAAGTAGCTATAGCTAAAATATTATTTGAAGAAGGATATATAAAATCTTTTGAAGAAATTAAAGATGAAACTCAAGGGATAATAAGAGTTACTTTAAAATATGATGAAAAAGGTAATAAAGTAATTGATGGATTAAAAAGAATAAGTAAACCAGGATTAAGAGTATATGCATCAAAAGATGAACTTCCAAAAGTATTAAATGGTCTTGGAATAGCTTTAATATCAACTTCAAAAGGAATAATGACAGACAAAAAAGCAAGAGAAGCCGGAATTGGTGGAGAAGTATTAGCTTACATATGGTAAGAAAAAAATAAAAAATAGCGGAAAAGGAGGAAACTTAGATGTCAAGAATAGGTAACAGCCCTATTACAGTACCAGAAGGTGTTGAAGTAAAAATAGATGGACAAAAAATAAGTGTAAAAGGACCAAAAGGTACTTTAGAAAGAGAAATCCATAAAAATATAAGTGTTTCTTTAGAAAATAATACTATTTTTGTAAAAAGACCAGATGATGAACCTAAAAATAGAAGTTTACATGGTTTAACAAGAACTCTTATAAATAATATGATAGAAGGTGTTTCAAAAGAATTCACAAGAGAGTTACAAGTAAATGGTGTTGGTTATAGAGCACAAAAACAAGGTAAAAAATTAGTTTTAACTTTAGGATATTCTCATCCAGTAGAAATGGAAGAACCAGAAGGAATTACTTTTGAAGTACCAAATCCAAACCAAATAATTGTAAGAGGAATTGACAAAGAATTAGTAGGTCAAACAGCAGCAGTTATAAGAACAAAGAGACCACCAGAAGTATATAGAGGTAAAGGAATTAAATATGCTGAAGAAGTAATTAGACGCAAAGAAGGTAAAGCAGGTAAAAAATAGAATTGACGAAAGGAGAAAATTGAGATATGATAACAAAAACAGATAGAAAATTTGAAAGAACAAGAAGACATATTCGTGTACGTAGAAAAATATCTGGAACAGCAGAACGTCCAAGACTTTGTATCTATAGAAGTAATACAAATTTATATGTTCAAATTATAGATGACGTAGCAGCTAAAACATTAGTTAGTGCTTCAACATTAGATAAAGAAGTAAAAACAAAACATGCAAATAAAGCAGCTGCAAAAGAAATTGGACAATTAATTGCTAAAAGAGCTCTTGAAAAAAATATAGAAACAGTTGTATTTGATAGAGGTGGATATATTTATCACGGAGTAGTAAAAGAATTAGCAGATTCAGCAAGAGAAGCTGGACTTAAATTTTAGAATATATTAAAAAGGAGGGAAAACCAAATCACATGGAAGAAAATACAGTTGAATTAAAAGAGAAAGTTGTAGCTATTAATAGAGTTGCTAAAGTTGTTAAAGGTGGTAGAACTTTTAGATTTAGTGCTGTAGTAGTAGTTGGTGATGGTAATGGAAGAGTTGGTGTTGGAAATGGTAAAGCAGCCGAAGTTCCAGATGCTATAAAAAAAGCAATTGATGAAGCAAAGAAAAACTTAATTAATGTACCTATCGTAGGAACAACAATTCCTCATGAATATTTTGGTAGATTTGGAAGTGCACAAGTTATGTTAAAACCAGCTGCAGAAGGTACTGGAGTTATAGCTGGTGGTAGTGTTAGACCTGTTCTAGAATTAGCAGGATATAAAGATATAAGAACAAAAGTTATTGGAACTAACAATCCAAGAAACGTTGTTTATGCTACTCTAGAAGGATTAAAAAGCATGAGCACAGTTGAACAAATTGCTAAAAAAAGAGGAAAAAAAGTTAGCGAAATATTATAGTTTAATATAAAAGCAATACAGATTTATTTAAGGAGGTGCAATAAAGAAAATGAAATTAGGTGAATTAAAACCAGCAGTAAAAAAAGAAAAAAGAAAAGTTGTAGGACGTGGAGTTGGTTCAGGTCGTGGAAAAACTTCTACAAGAGGTCATAAAGGACAAAAAGCAAGATCTGGTGGAGGAGTTAGAATTGGTTTTGAAGGTGGTCAAACACCATTATATAGAAGATTACCTAAAAGAGGGTTTACAAACATACATGCTAAAAATTATACAGAAGTAACTCTAACAATGCTAAATAAATCAAAAGCTACAGAAGTAAGTGCAGAAACATTATTAGCAGAAGGTATAATTGGAAAAGTAAATGATGGAATAGTAGTACTTGCTACTGGAAAACTAGAGAAAAAATTAACTGTTAAAGCTAAAAGATTTACAAAAACAGCAGCAGAGAAAATTGAAGCTCTAGGTGGAAAGATAGAGGTGATTTAATTGCTAAAAACAATTCAAAATGCTATAAAAACTCCAGCAGTTAGAAAAAAATTGTTATTCACATTGTTATTAATAGTTATATTTAGATTTGGATGTTTTATAACAATACCAGGTGTAGATACAGTAACATTAAATGAAACAATGAAAGCATCATCAGGAAGTTTAACAGGACTAATAAATATAATTTCAGGAGGAGCATTTTCAAGATTCTCGATTTTTGCTATGTCAATTACACCATATATCACAGCTTCAATAGTAGTACAATTATTAGCAATGGTAATACCTTCTTTAGAAAAACTATCTAAAGAAGGTGGCGAAGATGGAAGAAGAACAATGAATAGATATACTAAAATGATTACAGTAGTATTGGCATTAATAGAAGCTTTGGGATTATATGTATCTTACAAAGGTTCAGGTATATTTATTGATAAAGAAGCTATCACAGGAATTGTAGTTGTTCTTTCATTAGTTGCAGGAACGTCATTTCTTATGTGGCTTGGAGAGCAAATTACAAATAAAGGAATTGGAAATGGAATTTCAATGATTATATTTGTAGGTATTATTTCAGGGTTACCAACGGTAATAACAACACTAACAAATTTAATGTTTGTTGAAGGAGCTTTTAGCACTAAAGGATTATTGACAGCATTAGCAATAATTTTTGGAGCAATGATTTTAGTTGCAGGAGTTGTATTTGTACAACAAGCTGAAAGAAGAGTGCCTGTACAATATTCAAAAAAAGTTGTAGGAAGAAAGATGATAGGAGCACAAAACACTCATATTCCATTAAAACTTGCAATGGCGGGTGTTATGCCAATAATTTTTGCATCATCATTTATGACTTTCCCAGCTTTAGTTTTACAAATATTTATAAAAGATATAGCTACCCAAACAGGATTCTGGGCAGGAGTTTATAAATTTTCAATGGCAACATCAACTTCAGATGTGCCTATTGGATATTCAATAGCTAATGCTATAGTGTATTTATTACTTATAGTTGGATTCACATTTTTCTATACATATGCAACATTTAATCCAGCAGAGGTATCAAGTAATATAAAGAAAAATGGTGGATTTATCCCAGGGATAAGAGCAGGAAAGCCAACAACTGAGTATCTATCATCAGTACTTACTAAAATAACATGTTTTGGTAGTGTGTTCTTAGCATTAATTGCTATATTACCAATGCTTATAAGATTTACAAGCTTAAACCTTGCATTTGGTGGTACATCTATACTTATTGTAGTAGGAGTAGCGTTAGAAACAGTGCAACAATTAGAATCACAATTAGTGATGAGACATTATAAAGGCTTTTTAGATAG
The DNA here is from genome assembly GCA_934167175.1 of uncultured Clostridia bacterium. Lineage (GTDB taxonomy): Bacteria > Bacillota > Clostridia > TANB77 > CAG-508 > CAKPKF01. Next base: position 20,848 of record CAKPKF010000006.1, read on the forward strand.
CTAAAATTTACACCCTACAGCTTGTTAAAAGCTGTAGGGGAAAGTTTGATATATAATTTTTTAAGTAATTATAGATATGTAATTATTTAAAAAATTATATATGGTTTTCATATATATTAAGAGATATATAGGAGGTATAAATATGATTATTATTATGTTAGGAGCACCTGGTACAGGAAAAGGAACAGTAAGTTCAATATTATCAGAAAGGTTAAATCTTCCACATGTTTCGAGTGGAGATATATTCAGAAATGAAATAAAAAATAAAACAGCTTTAGCAAAAGAATTAGATGAATATTTATCAAAAGGAGCATTAGTTCCAGATGAACTTACAATAAGAATTATATCTGAAAGATTAAAACAACCAGATTTAAAAGATGGAGTAATATTAGATGGATTTCCAAGAACGGAAGAACAAGCTATAAAACTAGATGAAATATTAGCAAAAGAAAATAAAAAAGTTGATGTTGTTCTTAATTTAATAACACCGGAAGAAGAGCTTGTAGAACGAATTGTAAATAGAAGAATATGTTCAAATCCAGAATGCAAAACAATATATAATTTAAAACTAAATCCTCCTAAAAAAGAAGGAATATGTAATGTTTGTGGAAGTGAACTAATACAAAGAAAAGATGATAATGAAGAAACAGTAAAAAATAGATTTAGAGAATATATTAATTTATCTAGTAAATTGGTAGAATACTATGGAAAAAAAGATGTATTGTATACAGCAGAAATTACTGAAAGATTGAATAAATTTGGAAAAGAAGTTGCAGAAGAATTTATAACTTATTTAGAGAGGAAGTAATTAAATTGATTACTATAAAATCAAAAAGAGAAATCGAACTAATGAAAGAAGCATGTAGAGTAACTGCAATTACACATAAAGCAATTGAAGATGCAATTAGACCAGGAATTAGCACGCTAGAGTTAGATAGAATAGCAGAAAAAACAATAAGGGACAATGGAGGAATACCAGCACAAAAAGGATATCCAAGTGGATTTAAAGGAGTTCCAGATTTCCCAGCATCTATATGTGCATCTATAAATGATGAAGTAATACATGGAATACCTTCAAGAACTGCTATAATTAAAGATGGGGATATAGTTAGTATTGATCTAGTAACATTAAAAAATGGATTTAATGGTGATGCAGCAAGAACTTATATGGTTGGAAATGTTAATAAAAATGCAAAAAGATTAGTAGAAGTTACAAAGCAAGCTTTTTTTGAGGGAATCAAATATGCTGTTTCTGGAAATAGACTAGGAGATATATCCAATGCAATAGGAGAATATATAGTAAAAAATGGTTATTCAGTTGTTAGAGAATTTCAAGGACATGGAATAGGTAGAAGTATGCATGAAGAACCAGGAATACCTAATTACGGAAGAGCAGGTAGAGGAGTTAAGCTTCAACCTGGCATGACACTAGCTATTGAACCAATGGTTATAATGGGAAAAAACAACATTTTAGAATTAGAAGATGGATGGACTATTGTGACAGAAGATGGAAGTTTGGCAGCACATTATGAAAATACAATTTTAATTACAGAAAAAGAGCCAGAAATATTGACATTACTGTAAAAATGTTATATACTATATAAGCTAATTGTATAAAATGAAAATAATATAGAATGTTTCTTATTAGCAGATATAAAAGAGGCATTCTTATACCTTTAATTAGGGAGGGGTAAAATTGGCTAAAGAAGATGTAATAGAAGTAGAAGGAACTGTTATAGAAACATTACCTAATACTAATTTTAAAGTTGAGCTAGAAAATGGGCATCAAATATTAGCACATATTTCTGGAAAACTTAGAATGAATTATATAAAAATCTTACCAGGTGATAAAGTAAAAGTAGAACTTTCACCATATGACTTAACAAGAGGCAGAATTACTTGGAGAGCAAAATAATAATAAAATGATATATACAATTTATATCTTACAGGAGGTGTAAAAATGAAAGTTAGAGCGTCTGTAAAACCAATATGCGATAAATGCAAGGTTATAAAAAGAAAAGGTGTAATAAGGGTTATTTGTGAAAACCCAAAACATAAGCAAAGACAAGGTTAAATAGAAAAAACAAGTTATTAACACAAATATTGGTAGCGGCTGTGAAACTTTTAACTAAAATTAAAAGTTTACATATCAAATTTGTGTTTATATATATGTCTGTTAAAGTTTAAAGACTGCTTTATATATTAATAATAAAGTACATTTCACTTTAAATATTTAAAGACAAAACAAAAATAATAATTATAGAAAAAACATTTTGGAGGTGCTAAAATTTATGGCTCGTATAGCAGGAGTTGATTTACCTAGAGAAAAAAGAGTAGAAATAGGACTTACATATATATATGGTATAGGAGTATCAAGCTCTAGACAAATACTTAAACAAGCTGGGATTAATCCAGATATCAGAATAAAAGACTTAACAGATGATCAAGTTAATAGTATAAGAAAAGTTATCGATGGAAACTTTAAAGTTGAAGGTGACTTAAGAAGAGAAGTAGCTCTTAATATAAAAAGACTTACTGAAATCGGATGTTATAGAGGATTAAGACATAGAAAAGGCTTACCGGTTAGAGGACAAAGAACAAAAACTAATGCTCGTACAAGAAAAGGTCCTAGAAAACTAGTTAGTAAAAGTAAAAAGAAATAATTAAGGAGGTATAATGCTAAATGGCTAAGAAAGTAGTAACAAAAAGAACACCTAGAAGAAATAGAAAAAACATTGAAAAAGGTGTAGCTCATATTCATTCTAGTTTTAATAATACAATAGTTACAATTACAGACGTAAACGGTAATGTAATATCTTGGGCAAGTGCTGGTGAATTAGGATTTAAAGGTTCTAGAAAGAGTACTCCATTTGCTGCAGGAGAAGTAGCTGAAACAGCAGCAAAAGCAGCTATGGAACACGGATTAAAAATAGCAGAAGTATATGTAAAAGGTCCAGGTTCTGGTCGTGAAGCTGCAATAAGATCTCTTCAAGCAGCTGGTTTGGAAATAAGCAGTATAAAAGATGTAACACCAATACCACACAATGGTTGTAGACCACCAAAAAGAAGAAGAGTTTAATAAAAATAAAATAGGAGAAACAAAGCTCCGTTCAAATATAAAGGAAATAATATCCTTATTTTATAGAAATAAGAGAAAGAGGTGTAATAAATAACATGGCAAGATATAAAGATGAACAATGTCGTATTTGCCGTAGAGAAGGTCAAAAATTGTTCTTAAAAGGTTCAAGATGTTATTCTGATAAATGTAGTGTTTCTAGAAGAAATTATGCACCAGGACAACATGGACAAAAAAGAGCAAAACTTTCTGAATATGGTACTCAATTAAGAGAAAAACAAAAAACTAAATCATATTATGGTGTAGGGGAAAAACAATTTAGAAAATATTTCAAAATGGCATCAAACAAAAAAGGAATTACAGGTGAATTATTACTTCAAATATTAGAAAGCAGATTAGATAATGTTGTATATAGATTAGGGTATGGTAGCTCTAGAGCACAAGCTAGACAACTTGTTAACCATGGACATTTTGAAGTAAATGGTAAAAAAGTTGATATAGCTTCATACTTAGTAAAACCAGGAGATGTAATTTCTGTTAGAGAAATAAGAAAAGATAATAAAACAATAAAAGCAAATGTTGAAGAAAATGCTGCAAGACCAGTTCCAGCATGGCTAGAAAAAGATATAGAAAATTTAAGTGGTAAAGTAGTTACTCTAGCATCTAGAGAAGATGTAGATTTACCAGTAAAAGAACATTTAATAGTAGAGCTTTACTCAAAATAATTAAGATTTTGAGAGAAATAGTATATATTATAATGTTGTTTTGCAAAAGCAACTCTATTAGGAGGTAAAAAATGATTGAATTCGAAAAGCCAAATATCGAATGTTTAGAGGTAGACGATGATAATAATTATGCAAAATTTGTGTGTGAACCTTTAGAAAGAGGATATGGAGTTACAATAGGAAATTCATTAAGAAGAATCCTTCTTTCATCACTTCCAGGTGCTGCAATTACTAGTGTAAAAATTGAAGGAGTTGTACATGAATTTGCTACAATACCAAATGTTGTAGAAGATGTACCAGAAATAATAATTAATTTAAAAGGTGTAAGATTAAAATTACACGACAATGAAGAAAAAATAATAAGAATTGACTTTAAAGGAGAAGGAGAAGTAACTGCTGGAGACATAATTACAGACAGTACAGTTGAAATCTTAAATCCAGATTTACATATAGCAACTGTAGCAGAAGGTGGACATTTACAAATGGAAATGACAGCTGATAGAGGTAGAGGTTATAATTCAGCTATAAAGAATAAAAAACCAAACCAAGATATATCAGTTCTTCCTATAGATTCTATATATACTCCTGTAAAAAAGGTTAATTATTCAGTACAAAATACAAGAGTTGGACAAGTAGTTGACTATGATAAACTAATTATAGAAGTATGGACTGACGGAAGCTTAAAAGCTCATGAAGCATTAAGTTTAGCTGCAAAAGTTATGACAGGACATTTAGAATTATTCATAGATTTATCAGAAGCTACTAGAAACACACAAGTTATGGTAGAAAAAGAAGAATCTAAAAAAGAAAAAGTTCTAGAAATGTCTATAGAAGATTTAGAATTATCTGTTAGATCATTTAACTGTTTAAAAAGAGCAGGAATTTCTACAGTAGAAGATTTAACAAATAAAACAGAATCAGACATGATGAAAGTAAGAAACTTAGGTAAAAAATCATTAGATGAAGTTACAAATAAATTACGTTCTTTAGGATTAGACTTTGCTTTTGAAGAAGAATAAATAATATATAGAGATATAATATAGATAAAAAATATAAAGGAAGGTGAAACAAAAGTGGCTAAGAATAGAAAATTAGGTAGGCCAACAGATCAAAGATTAGCTATGTTAAGAGGATTAACTACATCTGTTATTGTAAATGGAAAAATAGAAACAACTTTAGCAAGAGCTAAAGAAGTTAAAGCTATAACAGATAGTTTGATGGCATTAGCAGTTAAAGAAAAAGACAACTTTGATATGGTAGAAGAAAAACGTGTACAAGCAAAACGCGAAAAAGATGGTAAAAAAGCTACAGAGCTAGTAAAGAGTAAAAATGGTAAAGAATATTTAAGAGTAGTTAAAGAAGAAGTTACTGTTAATGTTCAAAAAGATAGACCTTCAAGATTGAATGCTAGAAGAAAAATGATAAGAATGGTTAATAAAGTTAAAGATGAAAATGGAAAAAACATAGATGTACCAGGAAAATTATTTAATGAATTAGCTCCAAAATATGCTGATAGAGTTGGTGGTTATACAAGAATCATAAAACTTGGAAAAAGAAGAGGAGACGGAGCAGAAGTAGCAATACTTGAATTAGTATAAGTAATAAAAAATGAAAAGTCAGACGTAATATAGTATGACTTTTTATTTTTTTTTATAATAAATGAAAGGAGAACATGATAAAATAGTATGAGATTAATGATAAATTAGAAATATATAATTTATTATTAAATGGGAAAACGCATATATCATGAAGGGATACCTATGAAAAAATATTTGTTTACGTCAGAAAGTGTTACACAAGGACATCCAGATAAAGTATGTGATTTAATATCAGATACTTTGCTAGATAAAGCATTAGAGCAAGATGAAAACTCAAAAATAGCAGTAGAATGTTTAATAAGTAAAGATCAATTAAATATTTCAGGACAAATAACTTCAAAAGCAAAATTAAACTATGAGGAAATTGCTCGCAAAGTGTTAAAAGATATAGGGTATGATAATAAAAAAACAGATATAGACTATAAAAAATGTATTATAAATACAAATATTACAAAACAAAGTGAAGATATAGAATTAGGAATTAAAAAGTATGGTGCTGGTGATCAAGGTATAATGTTTGGCTATGCATGTGATGAAACAGAAGAATATATGCCTTTTGCAATAAGTATAGCTCATAAATTAACACAAAAAATAGATGAGGTTAGAAAAAATAAGATAATACCATATTTAAGGCCAGATGGAAAAGTGCAAGTTACTGTTGAATATATAGATAATATTCCTACTAAAATTAATACAATATTAATATCTGTGCAGCATTTAGAAAGTGTTAGTAATGAAAAAATAAAAAAAGACATAGTAGAAAAAATCATAAATAATATTATAAATGAAAAGTATATGGATAAAGATACTAGAATATTAATAAATCCGACAGGAAGATTTGTAATAGGAGGACCATTAGCAGATACAGGTGTTACAGGAAGAAAAATAATACAAGATACTTATGGAGGATATTCAAGACATGGAGGAGGAGCATTTTCAGGGAAAGATGCTACTAAAGTTGACAGGTCAGCTGCATATATGTTAAGACATGTAGCTAAAAATATAGTAGCGAATAAATTAGCTAAAAAATGTGAACTGCAAATATCATATGCAATAGGTATTAAAGAACCAATATCATTAAACATAAATACATTTAATACTAGTAAAATACCAGAAGAAGAAATACTAAATTTAGTAATAAAAAAATTTAATTTTGAACCGCAAAAAATAATAGAATATTTAAATTTAAAAAATCCAATATATTCTAAAACAACAAATTATGGACATTTTGGTAGAGAAAGTTTTACTTGGGAAAAAATAAAAGTGGATTTCTAATTATAATGAAAAGCCCCACAACAAAGTATTGTTATGGGGGAAAACTTGAACTAACTTAATGTTGATAAGTCAATTAGAGGGTCATTTTCTAAAATAATGCTGTTGGCTGGTTTGCTACCAGCATATTTTAAAAGCAATTTCAAATTTTTTGGAACATTAATTATAAATCTTGAACCTGAAACAGAATAAGTATTTTCTAATGCATATTCAGCTATTAAAACATCTTCTGTACCCTTGATAGAAAGGTAATTACCATCTTCATCATGTGTTATAATGTAATCCAAAGGATTCCAAATAATAAGAAGTAAGGGTATGTCCATTTTAATTTGAGTTGAAAAAATTTTCATAAAGCAAATCACCTCTAGTTTTTTAAAATTTTTACCATTATATCATAAAAATGTCAAAAAAGCAATAATATACATAAAGTATTACTTATAACTTAATTTTATTTTTGAATTTCAGTTTTATTATAGATGGAATTTGATTTTGCAAAAAAATACCCATAACCAAGTAATGTTATGGGCGAAAACCTAAGTTAGATTAAAATTGAGTAATCCATTAAAGGATCTTCTTTTAAAAATTCAATATTAGCTGGTTCATTACCAGTATATTTTAAAATTAATTTAATATTTTCTGGAACATTTATGACAAACTTTGAACTAGCTATTGAAAAAGTATTTTTAACAAGTTGTGGTGAAACTAGTGTATCTTCTGAACCTCTAATAAAAATATCTTGTATATTTTTACTTCTTGCTATATAGTATTCGGAAGAGTCCCAAACAACAATTGTTAAAGGAATGTCCTTTTCTACTGGATAAATAAATTTTTTCATAAAGCAAATCACCTCGGGTTTTTTAAAAATTTTTCTTATTATAGCATATAAAAGAGAAAAAAACAACAGTATACATAAAACTGGTAAAAATAAAATAAAAAAGTATTGTAAAATAAAATAAATAGTGGTATAATTTGCACATAAAACACAAGAAAAGGAGTAATGAAATATGAAAAAGGTAGTTAGTTTTTTTATTGCAATGATTATATTAATTATTAGTGCAACCTATGTTGGTGCAGCAAGTGGTTCAGAAATATTATTAAACTATGCAAAAAAATCACACAAAGTTGTTGGAAAAGAAATGACATTATCATCTTCGGATAGAGTGAAATTAGAAAGATTTTTAAATGATAATCCAATAAGTGAGGCCGAAGCAAACTCTGTTATATCAAAAGCTGAAGAAGTTATAAAAACAGCAAATGATTCAGGAGTTAATGATATTTCTAAATTGTCAAAAGCAGACAAAGAAAAAATAATAGCTACAGCAAATGAAGCAGCAAGCATATTAGGTGTAACATTAAAGTTTTCAAATAATAATGTAGAAGTATATAAGGATGGTCAAAAAATTGAGTCACTTACATTAAATAGTGGAAAACTTGCTTACACAGGAAACAATGCAAGTGCATTAGCTTTATCTGGAATAGCAATAATTGCCGTTGCTATGGCTTTTGGTATAAAAAAAGGAAAAGAAAAATATGCAAATTAGATTAATAAAAGTATTAAAAGCAACTGTTATAAATATAATAGTTGCTTTTATAATAGCTATAATAATATTAGAAAGTGTTCAATTAGTTTTAGGTGACAAAATTGATATGGCAATATCACTTGCTAATAATATATCTATAGGAGAAAGTGAAAATAGTAAAAAAGAAACTAATTTTAATAAAACTGAAAATAAATTAGAAAATTATCCATCATATGGTTCTAAGTATGCAACAATAAGCATAGAAGCAATAAATGTTGAATTACCAGTGTATTTCGGAGATACATTAGAAATATTGAAAAAAGGTGTAGGTCATTCAAGTGGAAGTTATTTTCCAGGGGAATCTGGTTCTATAATATATATGGGACACAATTCTAAAGATAGATTTAGAAAATTTTCTATGTTGCAAAAGGGTGATTTGATAAAAGTAACTACTAATTATGGCGAATTTAATTATAGAATATATGATATGAAAATAATAAAAGAAACAGATTTAGAAGAATTACCAATTCAAAAAGAAAAAGAAATTCTAATGATTTATACGTGTTATCCATTTAATAATATAGGGTATACAGATCAAAGATATGTTGTTTATGCAAATTTAGAAAAATAGAAGGAGTTATATAAATGAAAAAAATTGTATCATATATTATATGTATTATATTAGTAGCCATAATACTAGTGGCAACTGCAATTCATATTGCATCCAATACAGTATTAAATAAAAATTATGTTTTAGAAAAACTAGATAATAACAATTATTATGAAAAAACATATGATAATATAAAATCAAGTTTTTCACAATATATTTTACAATCTGGATTAGATGAAAATGTTATAGAGAATTTATATACAAAAGAGCAAATAAAAGAAGATGTAGATATAGTTATATCTAATATATATTCTGATGAAAATCAAAAAGTAGATACCAATAAAATAAAAAACAATATGGAATCTAATATAAATAAATATTTAGAAGATAATAATATAAAATTAAATGCTACACAAAAAAAATCCATAGACAAATTTATTGAAACTATTGAAAGAACTTATGAAGAAGAAATTTCATATTCTGCGTATTTAAATAAAATAGGAAATAAAGTATACAAAATAAATAAAATAATTGAGAAAATGCAACCAGTTATATATGGAAGCATAATTGCATTATTTTTAATATTGATACTTATTAATGTAAAAGAAATTTCATTTGGAATTAATTATGCAGGAGTAACAATATTATCTAGTGGAATAGCAAATATACTAATAAAAATGTACATAAATTCAAAAATAAATATTAATAAAATAATGATAATAAATGAAGATATATCCAAGATTGTTATAAATATATTAAATGAAATAGTGAACTACATTCAAAATTATGGTTTAGTTATGGTTGCAATAGGTCTAGCAATTGTAATATTAGCAAGTTTTATTAGAAATAGTAAAACAGAAGAAATGTAATTAAAGTAAAGAAAAAAGATAAAAACTATTGCAAAAATTGTCGTATTATATATATAATATAAAATATTGTATTTACACAAAGACGCAATTTTATATGCGCTGAAAAGAAATATAAAAGTTACTGATGCAAATTTTACTCGAAAGAAACAGGGGGAGAAATGGAAGAATTAGATTTAAAAGAATTATTAAATATCTTTTGGACGAAAAGGGGAGCAATATTAATAATAATAATGATTTTCGCTGGGATTGGTGTAGTATATTCATATTGTGTGGTGACACCAAAATATAAATCATCTACGACATTAGTATTAGCAAAAGCAGAACCAAATGGGACAGAGACAAATAATAATGCAGTGTCCACAGAATCTATTACTCAAACGGAAATTACATTAAATCAAAAATTAATATCTACATATAGTGAAGTAGTAAAAAGCAAAAATGTATTAAGGCAAGTAATTAATAACTTAAATTTAAAAAATTTAGAAGAAGATGAACTGAAAAAAAATGTAACGGTAAGTTCTGTTAAAGATACTGAGCTTATAGAGATTACTGTTACAAATAATGATGCAGAATATGCACATAAAATTGCAAATGAAGTAGCGAAAGTATTTACGCAAAAAGTAGCAGAGGTATATAATATAAATAATGTTCATGTGTTAGATGAAGCAGAAGTTGCTAGTTTACCATGCAATATAAATCATATGAAAGACATAGTTATATTTGTATTTATAGGTGTTGTAATTGCTTCTATGTATGTACTGATTTCAAATATGTTAGACAATACAATAAAAACAGTGGAAGATATTGAGGAAAAAATTAAATTACCAGTATTAGCTGTTATGCCTGTATATGATTTTAATAGTAAAGGTGGTAAGAAAAAATGAGAAGAGAATTAGTAACATATAAAACTCCGAAAGCGTCTGTTTCTGAAACATTTAGAACACTAAGAACAAACATACAATTTATGAGCACGAATAAAGGTTTAAAAACTTTACTAGTAACAAGTACTATGCCAGGAGAAGGAAAAAGTTGGGTTTCTGCTAACTTAGCAGTAGCTTTTGCACAAGCAGGAAAAAGAGTTGTTTTAGTTGACAGTGATATGAGAAAAGGTAGACAATATTCTATATTTGGAACATTGTCAAGACCAGGACTTTCAAATTATTTATCTGGCATGGATTCAGAGGGAAGAGATAGTGCAAATTCAATTACAAATTATATACAAGAAACAGAGGTAGAAAATTTATTTTTGATACCAGCAGGAAGTGTACCTCCAAATCCATCAGAATTACTAGTTTCAAATCAAATGATTAATATGCTAAATCAATTAAAGCAATTATGTGATTTAGTAATATTGGACGGTACTCCAACTCAGCTTGTAACAGACTCAGTAATACTATCTAGATTAGTGGATGCAACACTAATAGTAACTTCATACAAAGAAACAAAAATTGAAAACTTAGACAATGCAAAAAAAAGCATAGAAAATGTAGGTGGCAATATTGTTGGAGTAGTATTAAACAAATTTCCAATATCATTGAAAAAATATGACAATTTATATTATGGAAAAAGCAGTAGCACAAGAGGCAGAAGGGGCAATAAAAATAGAAAAAAAAGAGATAGTGATATAGAGAGAATGTTTAAAGACAAAAAAAATGCAAACAACGTAAATACTAGAAATATAGATGAAAAGTTAAAATTTCAAAATTCAAATAAACTAAAAGAAAGCATAAATGTAAAAGATGATGAAAAAGTAAGTCAAAATGAAAATAAACTAGACAGCAAAACTGAGAGCATAATAAATCAAATAAATAAGTATTTGGATGATGAAAAGAATAAATTACAATCAAAAGGAGATACTAAATGATAGACTTACATTCACATATAATACCTAAAATAGATGATGGTTCTGGAAGCATAGAAGAAACATTTAATATATTAAAAGAGGCAGTAAACAATGGCTTTACTGATATAATTTCTACGTCACATTACATAGAAAACTATTATGAAGCAGATGTAGAAGAAAGAAAAGCATGGATTACTGCACTTCAAATGAATTTAAATGAAAAAAAAATACCAATTAATTTGCATATTGGAACAGAAGCATATGCAAGTTTAGAATTAAAACAATTTGTAAAAGACAAAAAAGTGGCAACATTAAGTAATAGTAGATACTTATTATTTGAACTGCCAATGAATAGTAAACCAAAATATCTAGAAGAAGTAATATATGATATTATAGATTTAAAATTAATACCTATAATAGCACATCCAGAAAGATATGCATATGTGCAACAAAATCCCAATATGCTTATAGAATTAATAAACAAAGGAGTAATGTTTCAATCTAATTTTGGAAGTATTATTGGTTTATATGGGAAAAATGCCAAAAACACAGTAGAAAAGTTATTAAAAAGTGATATGATACACTTTTTAGGAACGGATACGCATAAACAAAACACTATATATCCAATGATAAATGAAATATTGATTAAATTAGAAAAAACGATAGGAAAAGATAAAATAAAACAACTTACAGAGACTAATCCAAGATTAGTTTTGGAAAACAAAAGAATAGAAATGGAAGAACCAAAAGAAATAAAAAAAAGTTTTTTTGATAAAATTAGAATTAGATAACAAAATAGGAGGATTTTATATGAGAAAATATTTTGGAACAGATGGAATAAGAAGAATTGCGAATACAGAACTTTCACCAGAACTTGTATATAAAGTTGCCAAAGCAGGTGCATATGTACTTTCTAAACATACGGATCATGCACCAAACATATTGATAGGAAGAGATCCAAGAATATCTGGAACTTTAATAGAAAGTGCTATGGTAGCGGGATTTTTAAGTTATGGGGCAAATGTTAAAGTATTAGGAGTAATGCCAACACCAGCAGTTGCATACTTAACAAGAAAATTAAATGCAGATGCAAGTGTTGTTATATCAGCATCTCATAATACATATGAATTTAATGGAGTTAAATATTTCAGTAATAAAGGAATGAAAATTTCAGATGAAATAGAAGAAGAAATAGAAGATGTTATGGAATCAGGAAAACTAGATGAACTAACAGCTGTGAATGATAAAATAGGTGTTTCAGAAAATAGAGAAGACTTAATAAATGAATATGTGTATTTCTTTAGAAAAAATTTTGATGAAAAAATAGAAAAATATAATAGAAAGGATTTTGTTGTAGGAATTGACACAGCTAATGGTGCAACATATAAAGTTGCTGAAAAAGTTTTTAGTGCATTAGGTATAAAATATAAGATAATAAACAATAATCCAGATGGAATAAATATAAACAGAGATTGTGGTTCAACACATATCGAAGGATTAAAAAAATTAGTACTAGAAGAAAAATTAAGTTTAGGTATTGCTTATGATGGTGATGGAGATAGATGTCTAGCTATAGATGAAAAAGGTAACCTAATGGATGGAGATATAATTTTAGCAATATTATCTAGACAATTAAAAAGACAAGAGAAACTAAATAATAATACACTTGTTGCAACAGTTATGAGTAATTTGGGATTAAATAAATTTGCTGAAAAAGAAGGAATGACTTTTAAACAAACCAAGGTTGGAGATAGATATGTACTAGAAGAAATGTTGAAAAATAATTATAACCTAGGCGGAGAACAATCAGGTCATGTAATATTATTAGATTATAATCCAACAGGTGATGGAATATTGACATCATTGATGCTTATACAAGTGCTATTGGAAAATAATTTAAGAGCGTCAGAAGCAGCTTCAATAGTAAATATATATCCACAGGTATTAATAAATGCTAAAGTGGCATCAGAAAAAAAATATGATTATGACAAAAATGAAATAATAAAAAAAGAAATAGAAAAATTAGAAAAAGAATTTGCTGATAATGGTAGAGTTTTAATAAGAGCATCAGGAACAGAGCCGTTAGTCAGAGTGATGATAGAAGGAGAAGATAAAGAGTACATTACATCTAAAGCTAAAGCTTTGGTAGATTGTATAGAAAAAAACTTAAGATAAAGGAGTGATGAGAGTGGTTTTTATAGACCTTACAAACCCAATTTTGTTAATAACTTTTTTAGCAGTTGTTACATTATTTATAGTTGTAGGAAGAAGAACAAGAACGAGCATTCTTCCAGCAATTGGAGGGATATTTTCATTGACATCATTAGTTGTTCATGCAATGCAATTATTGACTTTAAGTGCATTTAATTCATATTTAATAAAACCTATAGCTATTTCTATGATTATTGATTTAGGACTAATTGCAATTTCATTTTTAGCATATCTATGGGTAGATAGTATTGAAGCAAAATTAAAAAAAACTAAGAGTTATGGAGATTCTTTAGATTGGCTTTGGAAAAAGGTATAGATTAAAAATGCGCATCATAAATTATATGATACGCATTTTTGTGAGAAAATAAAAAGGAGAAATTAAAATGGGGAAATTATTTGTAATAGATGGAACAGATGCAAGTGGAAAACAAACACAATTAAATAAACTAAAAGAAAGATTTGACAATGAAAAAATAGAATACAAAACAGTGAGCTTTCCAAATTATGATAGTCCATCATCAAGTTTAGTAAAAATGTATTTATCAGGTGAATTTGGACAAGATGCTAAAATGGTTAGTCCATATATTGCATCTACATTTTATGCTGCAGATAGATATGCTACATATAAAAAAGAATTAGAGGAATATTATAATAATGGAGGAATAATATTAGCAGATAGATATACTACAGCTAATATGGTTCATCAATCCGGAAAAATAAAAGATAAAAAGGAAAGAGAAAAGTTTCTTGATTGGTTGTGGGATTTTGAATTTAATTTATATAAAATACCAATACCTACAAAAACATTCTTTTTAAATATGCCTCCAAAATATGCTTTTGAATTAATGGCAGATAGAGAAAATAAATTTACACACGAATCTAAAAAAGACATACATGAAAAAGATAAAAATCATATAATAGACAGTTATAATGCGGCATGCGAACTAGTTGATAAATATGGTTGGCATGAGATAAAATGCATAGCAAATGATAAAATAAGAAAAATAGAAGATATCCATGAAGAAATTTATGCTACAATAAAAGAGTTAATATAATTATTGAAAAGTGAATAATAAAATGGTAGAATAAATGGGTATTTAAAGTTGGAATGCTAAAATCAATAATAAATTTTATTTATAAAAGGAGAAAGTATGGATAATATTAAGATATTTGCGTGCAGTAAATATGCAGAACCATTTGCAGAAGAAATTTGTGAATGCTTAGATATAGAGTTGGGAAAAATTAACTCAATGAAATTTAAGAATGATAATAATTTTGTTCAAATTTTAGAAACTGTAAGAGAAAAAGATGTATATTTAATTCAATCAAATGTACCACCAGTTAATGAAAGAATAATGGAATTATTAATAACTATAGATGCAGTAAAAAGGGCATCAGCAAAAAAAATAAATGTTGTATTACCATATTATATGTATTCAAGATCAGATAAAAAAGATCAACCACGCGTTCCAATAACTGCAAAATTAATAGCAAAATTAATTGAAGCAGCAGGTGCAACAAGAGTTATAACGTGTGACTTGCATAATCCAGCAATTGAGGGATATTTTGAAAAAATAAATTGCGATAGACTATCAGCAGAAAGATTACTAGAAAAATATTTCCTAGATAAAAAAATGGAAAATATGGTAATTGTTGCAACAGATGCAGGAAGTTCAAAAAAGGCATATAAATACTCAGAATTTTTTAATTGTCCAATAGCAATGTTAGATAAAAGAAGGACTGGAAATGATGATAAAGCTATAGCAACTACAATTATTGGAGATGTAAAAGGAAAAAATGCTATAATATTTGATGACGAAATAGATACAGCAGGCTCAATGTTAGAAACAGTAAAAATATTGGAAAAATATGGAGCAAAAAAAATATATGCAGGTTGTACACATGGAGTACTTTCTGATAAAGCAATAGAAAAAATAGAAAAATCACCAATAGAGGAATTAGTAATAACTAACACGATTCCTCTTACAAAAGAAAAACAAATACGAAAAATTAAAGTCGTATCAATTGCACCACTATTTGCAGAGACAATAAGAAGATTAAATAGAAAATTGCCGTTAGGCGAAATATTAAGTGGAAATATAGGAATGGGGGAAAAAAATGGATAAAATAGCAGTTTTAATTCCGTGTTATAATGAAAGCAAAACAATAAAAAAAGTAGTAGAGGATTTTAGAAAAGAATTACCAGAAGCAACAATTTATGTATATGATAATAACTCAAAAGATGGAACAGATAAAATTGCCAAAGAGGCAGGAGCTATCGTTAGATATGAAAGAAAGCAAGGAAAAGGTAATGTAATTAGAAGTATGTTTCGTGACATTGATGCAGAATGTTATATCATGACAGATGGCGATGATACATACCCAGCAGAATACGCAAGAAAAATGTGTGAATGTGTTTTAAATAGAGATGTTGATATGGTTGTAGGTGACCGATTGTCTTCAACATACTTTACTGAAAATAAAAGACCATTCCATAATTTGGGAAACGTATTAGTAAGAAGATTAATCAACATGATTTATAAAAGTGATATTCGTGATGTAATGACAGGGTATAGAGCATTTAGTTATAGATTTGTAAAAACATTCCCAGTATTATCAAAAGGTTTTGAAATAGAAACTGAGATGACAATTCATACACTAGATAAAAATATGGGGATAGAGAATGTTATTATAGAATACAGAGATAGACCAGAAGGTAGCGAATCAAAATTAAATACATATTCTGATGGAATGAAAGTAATAAAAACAATAGTAGGTCTTTATAAAAATTATAAACCATTATCATTTTTTATGTTAGTAACATTAATCTTATTTTTAATTGGATTAGGATTTTTAACTCCTGTTCTAATAGATTATATAAATACAGGTCTAGTACCTAAAATGCCATCTTTTGTTGCCAGTGTATTTTTCTTTATATGTGGCATACAGTCATTTTTCGGTGGTTTAATTTTAGAGACATTAGTAAAAATAAATAAGCAAGATTTTGAGATAAAATTAAATGAATATGCGGACAAGTTTAATAAATTAAAAAAAGAGCAAAATTAAAATAGAGAACAGTGATAAGTTTGACGATTAAGGCTTGTTTAAATGTTAAACGCTTGAAAAATGCAGAAATTCACGGTATAATATATAAAGTTGTAAGTTATAAAAATAAAGAAAGGTTTGATAAAAAAATGGATTATAAAGATTTGGCTGAATTAATATTTCCAGATGCAAAAGATGTATCATACTATGAGGAAAAATATCCAAGGAGAGAATTAAAAGAGGGGGCTATTGTTACAAGATATGCACCTAGTCCTACAGGATTTGTTCATATAGGAGGGCTATATCAAAGTTTAATCGCCAAAAAAATGTCAAAGCAAACTGATGGAGTTTTTTTCTTAAGAATAGAAGATACAGACCAAAAAAGAGAGATAAAAAATGCAATAGAAGATATACTACAAGCATTGAAAGATTTTGGTTTAGAAGCAGATGAAGGAATGATAAGCGAAACAGAAGAAAAGGGAATATATGGGCCATATAAACAATCCTTGAGAAAAGATATATATCAAGCATATGCAAAAAAATTATTAGAAGAGGGAAACGCTTATCCATGTTTTTGTTCACCAGAAGATTTAGATGAAATGAGAAAAAAACAAGAAAGTGCAAAGGTTAGACCAGGATATTATGGTATATGGGCAAAATGTAGAAATTTATCTGTAGAAGAAATGATAGAAAAAATTAAAGCAGGTGAAAAATATATTGTAAGAATAAAATCACCAGGAAGAGAAGATAAAAAAATAAAACATCATGATTTAATTAAAGGAAATATAGATTTTCCAGAGAATGATCAAGATATAGTTATAATTAAAGCAGATGGACTTCCAACATATCATTTTGCACATGCTGTGGATGATTATTTAATGGGAACTACTCATGTAATTCGTGGTGACGAATGGTTATCTTCAGTACCTTTACATTTACAATTATTCCAAATAATAGGAGCAAAAGCACCTAAATATGCACATATAGCACCAATCATGAAAGAAGAAAATGGTGGAAAAAGAAAATTAAGTAAGCGTAAGGACCCAGAATCAGCAGTTTCTTATTATAAAGAAGTAGGAATTCCTAAAGAAGCAATTATAGAATACTTATTAAATATAGCAAATTCTAATTTTGAATCTTGGAAAAAAGGAAATAAAGATAAATCTATAGATGAATTTGAACTTTCTCTAAAAAAGATGGGAGTTAGTGGAGCTTTATTTGATATGGTTAAATTATTAGACATTTCAAAAATAGTTATATCTAAATATACCGCAGAAGAAGTTTATTCAGAGGTAACAAAATGGGCAAATGAATATGATGAAGAATTATTTAAAATATTAACATCTGATAAAGAATATAGCCTAAAAGTTTTAGGCATAGAAAGAGGAAATGTAAAACCAAGAAAAGATATAGCAAAATGGGAAGATGTAAAAAAAGAAATAAGATACATGTATAATGAATTATTTTATTCAGATAACATAGATTATGTGTTTCCTAAATTTAATAATAAAGAAGAAGTAGAAAAAATATTAAATTTATATATTGATAAATATTACAAAGCAGAAGATGACAAAACTACATGGTTTAATAGAATGAAAGACTTAGCAGAAGAATTAGGATATGCAAGAGAAGTAAAATTATATAAGCAAGAACCAGAAAAATATCCAGGTCATGTAGGCGATGTAAGCATGTACATAAGAGTTGCACTAACAGGAAGACAAAATACTCCAGATATATATGAAATAATGTCAATATTGGGTGTAGATGAAATAAGAAAAAGATTTAATAGATGTATAGAAAACATATAAAGGAGATTGCTATGCAATATAATGTAGGAGATAAAGTAAGGTTAAAAAAGCAACATCCATGCGGAAGCAAAATATGGGAGATTACAAGAGTAGGCGTGGATTTCAAACTAAAATGCTTAGGGTGTGGACATGAGATTTTAGTTGAAAGGCCAAAAGCATTGAAAATGATTACTAAGAAAATAGATGAATAAATAATAAGGAAGTAATATGAATATCATATTACTTCCTTAATTTTTTATATTAGAAATAAAATTTTATGCTCTAACAAATTTAATAAAAATTTCAATTTCTTAGAGCATAAAAAAAGTAAATTAAAGAGTGATTTTTGAAATTTTTTAAATTTGCTCTTCTTCAAATTCTTTATTTAGTTCATCAAATAATTCATCTAATGAAATTGATAATGCTCTAGCTATACCCCATACTTCAAAATCTTTTACTATTTTGTTATTTTTTTCTATTTTAGACAAATCTTCTTTTGTCATAACAATTCCAAGTAATTCAAGTTTTCTACATAATGCAGATTGGGAAAGGTTTTGCTCGATTCTAGATTTTCTTAATATTTTAGAGATAACGTTAGATTTATTATTATATTTTCTCATAAAACCTCCTCCTTTTATTAAAATATATATTGATTTTATACTAAAGTTAGTGATAAACTGTTATCAGATTAGCAATTTAATGAGAAAAATTTACGGAGGGTAAAAAAATGGAAGATGATGGAAAATATGTAGAGGTATTAAACAGTATAATAGGTAACGAAAAATACAGAGAATTAGTATCAGACATTACAAACAAAGTAATAGATAAATTTGGTGGAGATATTTCAATAGAAGAGTTAGTTACTATAATAGAAATTAATATAAAGTCCTTATTAATTATAGGGTTATCTTTAGGTATGAATTTAACCAAAAATGAAATCTATGAAAAAGTATATTTAGACCATACTAAAAAATATATTGTTGAAGATAGTTTTGACAAGTATATAGAAAAATATACAAAATATATAGAAATAATAAAGAAATTTGTAAAAGAGCAAAAAAGTAAAAATTAATATAAATTGCCTATTGAATATTTTTTTATATTTGGTATATAATCTATATATAAATTATACAAAGGAGTGTGATTTTTTTTGGATAGAAAAATCAAAGTAGTACAATATGGTACAGGAAAGATGGCAGTATACACAATGCGTTATGTGTATGAAAAAGGGGCTGAAATAGTAGGAGCTATTGATATAAATCCAAATGTAATAGGAAAAGATATAGGCGATGTAATGAATACAGAAAAAAAAGGAGTAACAGTAACATCAATAGAGAATGCAGAAGAAATGTTAAGACAAGTTAACCCGGATATAGTAATAGTTACAACAATGAGTTTACTAAGTGATGTTAAAGATGCATTAATGTTATGTGCAAAACTTGGAATAAATGCAATCACAACATGTGAAGAAGCATTCTTCCCTTGGAATTCAAATCCAAATGCAACTAGAGAAATAGATGAAATGGCAAAGAAAAACAATTGTACAATCACAGGAAGTGGATATCAAGACATATATTGGGGAAATTTAATAAGTAATTTAGCAGGTTCAACACATAAAATAACTAAAATAGTAGGTTCTTCAAGTTATAACGTAGAAGAATATGGAATAGCCTTAGCAAAGGCACATGGAGCTGGATTAGATTTAGAAACATTTGATAAAGAAGTTGCTTCAGCAGATGAAATACCAGCTGAAGAAAGACAAAAATTAATAGATAATGGAGAATTTCTGCCATCATACATGTGGAATGTTAATGGATGGTTATGTTCAAAATTAGGGCTAACTGTTGAAAGTCAAGTACAAAAATGTGTCCCACAAACATATAAAGAAGATATAGAATCTACAACTTTGGGAATGACTGTTAAAGCAGGTATGGCAACAGGAATGAGTGCTGTTGTTACAACTAATACAAAAGAGGGAATAGTCATTGAAACTCAATGTATAGGTAAAGTTTATTCAAAAGAAGATTATGATAAAAATGAGTGGACAGTAGAGGGAGAACCATCTACAACATTGGTAATATCAAAACCAGACACAGTAGAATTAACTTGTGCAACAGTAGTAAATAGAATACCAGATGTAATAAATGCTGAAGCAGGTTATGTAACAACAGAGAAATTTGATGAATTAGAATATAGAGTAAAACCGTTAAATGAATATGTAAAATAAAAAAATAAAGTATAGTTTAATTTTTAAACTATACTTTATTTTTTAGGCAAAATCGAAGAGCCTTATTATTCTTTAAATTCTAAATTAAGTTCTGTTAATAAATCATCTAGTGAAACGGATAATGCTCTAGCAATTCCCCATAATTCGAAATCTTTTACAATTTTATTTCCATGTTCAATCTTGGATAAATCTTCTTTAGTCATAACAATTCCATACAATTCTAGTTTATGGCATAATTGCGTTTGAGATATTGACTTTTCTTTTCTTATTTTTTTTAATTTATTTGATATAACATTAGATTTATCATTATATTTTCTCACAAAAGCTCCTCCTTAATAAAATAAAATTTTATTTAATCTATTGTACAACAATATTATCACTTAAGCGTTATCAATCTGGAAATAAATAGAAAAAATTTACTGAGAGTAAAGTTTTGACATAGTAAAAATAAAAAACACTAGTTTTTATAAAACTAGTGTTTTTTAAATCAAGATTATTTTTCTAATTTATGAAAAACTTTTTTTCCTTTTCTTAAAATTGCGTAACCATTTTTAAAATCTTTTTCAGATAAAGCATAATTAGTATCTTCTATCTTTGTATCATTTAAAGATATGCCACCTTGTGAGATTAATGTTCTAGCTTGAGATTTAGATTTTGCAATATCAGCTAAAACTATAGCATCAACAATAGAAATATTAATATCATTTAACTTAGTAGAAGGCATATTATCTAAATCGCCATTTCCTTCAAATAAAGCTTGAGAAGCTTCTTCAGCTTTTTTTGCAGCTTCTTCACCATGAATTAATTTTGTTATTTCAAAAGCTAATACTTTTTTAGCTTCATTTATTTTTTCATCTTTAAAGCTAGAAAGTCTGTTTATTTCATCCATTGGTAAGAATGTAAGGAGACACAAAACGTTTCTTACGCTTTCATCCTCAATATTTCTCCAATATTGATAAAATTCATATGGAGAAGTTTTTTCTGGATCTAACCATAAAGCACCTTTTTCTGTTTTTCCCATTTTTTTACCTTCTTTTGTTGTAAGAAGTTTAAATGTTAATCCATAAGAATCATCATTACCGATTTTTCTAATTAAATCAACACCACCTATGATATTAGACCATTGATCATTTCCACCCATTTGAAGCTTACATCCATAGTGGTCATGTAGATATAAGAAATCATAAGACTGCATAATCATATACCCAAGTTCAAAGAAAGTTAATCCCTTTTCAAGTCTTTGCTTATAACATTCTGCAGCAAGCATTCTGTTTATAGAAAAATGAACACCAATGTCTCTCATAAACTCGATATAATTTAAGTCTAAAAGCCAATCAGCATTATTTACTATAATAGCAGCATTTTCTCCTTCAAAACTTAAAAATTTAGAAAGTTGAGTTTTGAACTTTTCTACATTTTGATTAATTTCTTCACGTCCCATCATTCTTCTCATATCTGTCTTACCAGAAGGGTCACCAATTGTTACAGTACCACCACCAATAAGAATAATAGGTTTATGTCCACATTTTTGCATATGTGAAGCTACCATCATAGATACAAAATGACCTACATGTAAGCTGTCTGCGGTAGGGTCAAAGCCTATGTAAAATGGCACACTTTCTTTTTGAAATAATTCTTTTACTTCTTTTTCATGTGTTAGTTGTTCAATATATCCACGTTCTTCTAATATGTCAAAAACATTTTGCATTATATACATCCTCCTTATAGATTATAATTAAGTAAAATTATTTTAATGTTGTTTGTGTTTTAAATAACTCGTTATTTTGTAAGTATCTATTTATGTTTTTTTCAGATATTCCAGTATAATAAGAAATATCATTTATTGTATTGTTATTACTAGTACTTTCAAAGAAATTTTTTAATTTTGAGATTTCTGCTTTATCTTTTGGGACACAATTTTGACAAACTGATTCTTCAGAAGAGAAGAAACCTCCACAACGACTACATTTTTTTATTACCATATAAAAACCCCCATAAATAAATAATTTCTAGCAACAACTAGGTTACTTTGCATTTTATCATAAAAAGGAATAAAAAGAAAGAAAAAATAGATAAAAATTAAATAAAAAAAGTTTAGATAAAATGTTCACGAATTTTGTATTTTATGATATAGTAACATAGAAACCAAAAAAGTTAGGAGAGTATGGGTGGAAAAATGAAAATAATTGGAAAAAAAATAAGTAAAAGATTATTAATAAATACTTTGGTTGTTATTATATTTATATTATTTATAGCATTTATATTGAGTATTGCACCAAATTATATTAGAAATGAAATAAAAGATAAAACGAATTTGATTATTAATAATAATAATGTAACTGCTAAATTAAAAAAAGATGTAATAATAGATGATAGTGGAAATGTATTTATATCTAAAGAAGATGCTACAAATTATTTTGATAAATACTTAGATTATGATAAAGATACAAAAAATATAGTAACAACATCAGATACAAAGGTAGCAAAATTGAAATTAGATGATAGAATTATAAAAGTAAATGGAACAGAAACAAAAATGGCAGTTGCACCAATTGAGAAAAATGGAACAATATATTTACCTTTTTCGGAAATGGAAAAAGTATATAATATTGATTTAAACTATATAAAAGACACTAATAGAGTTATAATAGATTCGCTAGATAGAGAGTTTATTACTGTAAATAGTAGAAAAAATTTGAAAGTAAAATATAAAGATAAAAAATTATCAAGTACAGTCGAGAAAATAAAAAAAGGTGACGAATTAGTCTGGATATCAAAAGGAGATAATGATTGGGTAAAAGTAAGAACAAAAAATGGAAAAATAGGATATATAAAAGAAAAGGATACAGCAAACCAAATATATGTTAGGCAGAAAATGGAAGAAAAAAATAAAGTGAATGGGAAAGTTAATCTTGTTTGGGACTATTATTCAGAATATGTAAAAGCACCAAACAGAGAAGGAACATCAATAGATGGAGTTAATGTTGTCTCACCAGCATTTTTCTCACTAGAAAAAGAAGGAAAAGGTAATATTGTAGAAAACATAGGTGATGAAGGAAGAGCATATATTGAATGGGCAAAAGCAAATAAATATCAAATATGGCCTATGGTTTCAAATAATTCATTAAAAGAAACAACAACAGAAATTATGAAGAGCGAAGAATTAAGAGAAAATTTAATAGACAATATAGTAAGAGAAGCAGTTCAGTATGAACTAGATGGAATAAACATTGATTTTGAAAATATGTATAGTGAAGATAAAGATTTATTCTCTAAATTTATAATTGAGTTAGCACCAAGACTAAAAGATTGTGGAATAATACTTTCTGTTGATGTAACAGCACCAGACGGAAGTGAGACATGGTCTTTATGTTTTGATAGAAACATAATTGGAGATGTAGCAGACTATATAGTATTTATGGCATATGATCAATATGGAATTTCAAGTAAAACACCAGGAACTACAGCAGGATATAATTGGGTAGAAACAAATATCAATAAATTCTTAAATCAGGAAGATGTAAAAAAAGAAAAAATAATTTTAGGCATACCATTATACACAAGAATGTGGAAAGAAACAGATGGAAAAATTACAAGTTCAGTTGTAAATATGAACCAAATAGAGGAAAACCTACCTCCAGAATCTACAGTAGAAAGAAAATGGAATGATGAACTAAAACAATACTATGTAGAATATAAAATGAATAATACGGTATATAGAATGTGGATAGAAGATGAGAAATCTATTACTGAAAAATTAAATTTAATAAAAAAATATGAATTAGCAGGAGCAGCTTTTTGGGAAAAAGACAGAGAAACTGAGAATGTATGGCAAATCACAAAAAATATATTAAAAGATTAGTCATAAAAAAAGGTGTACTCAATATAAATAAAATAAAGTGAATTAAATATAATTCACTTTATTTTTTATAAGAAAGTAATTCTGATTTTATAATACATAAAAATAACATTATAATAATTTACGAAAAGTTAAATTTGTTATAGTATTATTAAGTTTTTTATATAAAGAAGGTGTTTGGTTGTATAAATTTGCATATATAAAATTTGCTGATAGCAAAGAAGAGTTAGTAGGTAACTTAAATATAGTAAATAAAACAAAATTTCTGGTAAAAAAAATATGTTATACACCAACAATAAAAATATTTGAGAATAAAAAAATATATATATTCCCAAGGAATAAATTCTATAATATAGCAAGAACAGAAAAAATAACAAATAAATTAGCCAAAGAACTTAAAGAAAAGCAAATAGATAACATTATAATATGTAAAGAACTAAATAAGAATGATATGTTTAAAAACATTATATACAGTAACAATATAGATATATTAGATGGGAAGTGGTTATATAATTTTTTATTGTATGATATATTAATGTATATTTTAATTCAAAAAAAAATGAAAATTGAAAAACAGGAAATACATATATTAATAAACGATACATCGGATATAAAACTGAGCAATATAATAAAATTTGCAAAAATATGTAAAAGAGTAAATATAATTACAAATAACCCAAGTAGATTCAAAAATATAGAAAATAAGCTATATGATGATTATGGAATAATATTAGCGATAAATAATAACAAAAAGAAAAGCCTTCTAAATGCAAAAATAATTTTAAATATTGATTTTCCAGAAGAAATAATAAATAAATATAATATTTACAGAAAAGCAATAATTGTAAATGTTAGAGATGAAATTAAAATATATTCAAAAGGATTTGAAGGAATAAGTATAATAAATTATCAAATCACATTAAATAAAAAACATAAGGAATTGCTAAAAAAATATAATTTGTATGATGATTTTGAAAATAATGTGTTATATGAAAGTCTTATATATAGAAAGGATAACGTTAAAAATATTATAAAACAAATAAAAAATGATGAGGTAAAAATTTCTAATTTATTGGGAAAAAGAGGAATAATCAACACAGAGGAATATAAAAGTGTAAAAAAATGTTAAAAGTATGTATCACTATTTGACAATAATAAAAAATATAAAAAATTACGTATATAACTTGACAAAATTAAAATAGTGCCTTAATATAGGAGAATAGAATATAATTACTTAAAGAGGAGGTCAAAAAATGGAGGACAAAGAAGTATTATTAACACAAGAAGGATATGACAAATTGGAGGCAGAATTAGAATATTTAAAAACTGAAAAGAGAACTGAAATATCAGAACGTATAAAAGTTGCATTAGGTTTTGGAGATTTATCAGAAAATTCTGAATATGATGAAGCAAAAAATGCACAAGCAAATAATGAAATGAAAATAGCAGGATTGGAAAATAAATTAAGATATGCAAAGATAATAGATGAGTCTGAAATAGATACTAAGACTGTTCAAGTAGGAAATACAGTAAAAGTACTAGATATGGAATACAATGAAGAGTTAGAATATACAATAGTAGGTTCAACAGAAGTTAATTTAGCAGAAAATAAAATATCTAATGAATCTCCGATAGGAGCAGCTCTACTAGGAGCAAAGAAAAATCAAATAGTAGAAGCTAAAGCACCAGCAGGAATACTAAAATATAAAGTATTATCAATAAAAAAATAAACTATACTTAAGTATAGTTTATTTTTTTATTGATTTAAGTAAAAAGCAAAGAAAAAATTTTAATTTTTCTTTGCTTTTTGTTTTTTAAATTTTATATCCATCTGTTCTAGTAATAGTTTTAAATGCTTGTCCTAATTTTTTCGTAATTGGACCACAAATACCATCACCAATTGTTCTATCATCAATATTAGTAACAGCTATTAATTCAGCAGCACTTCCAGAGAAGAAACATTCATCAGCAGAATAAACATTGAATAATGTGAATTCTTTCTCATAAATAGGAACATTAAGTTCTTTACAAATTTCAAATACACCTTTTCTTGTAATGCCATCTAATATACCAACATGGATAGGTGGAGTATATATTACACCATCTTTTACTATAAATATGTTATCACCAGTACATTCTGTTACTATGCCATCTTCGTTTAGCATAATAGCTTCAGATGCACCAGCACGGTTTGCTTCTATTTTTGCTAAAATATTGTTTAAATAATTTAATGATTTTATTTGTGGATCAACTATTGTTGCTTTATTTCTTCTTTGTGAAGAAGTAATAGCTGTCATTCCTTTTTCATAAACTTCTTCAGGGTACATTTGTATAGCTCCTGCGATACAAATAATTTCAGGTTTTTTACATACATCTGGGTCAAGTCCAAGATCACCAATACCTCTTGTAACTATTAATCTGATGTATCCATTCTTAAGATTATTTTTTCTACAGCTTTCAGCTACAATTTCTGTCATTTCATCTTTTGAAACAGGGATTTCTAATCTTATAGCTTTAGCAGCATTATATAGTCTGTCCATATGTTCTTTACATTTAAAAATAATGCCATCATAGAGTCTAATGCCTTCAAAAATTCCATCTCCATATAGAACGCCTCTATCGAAAACTGAAATTTTAGCTTCGTCCTTTTCAAAAAATTCTCCATTAATGTAAACGTATTGTTTGTCCATAAACTCAACTCCTTTAATTTAATTATTTATCATATTATGTATTATATGAATTCACAATATATTATCATATCGAAAAAGTTATGTCAAATTTGATTTTATAATAATTATATGGTATAATGTGGAAATGTGATAAAAAAATGAGATATTATAAAATATTAGTGATTTTTAGAAAAATTTAAGAAAATATGGTTAGTCTAAAAATGTATTGATAAGAGTGGAGGAATTTGTGAAAAAAGAATTAAAATTTGAAGAGTTGAATCTATCAAAAGAATTAAAAAGGGCACTTGAAGAAAACGGGTATAAAGTTGCAACAGAGATACAACAAAAATCTATACCACATATTATAGAAGGAAGAGACATAATAGGACAATCAAAAACAGGTACAGGTAAAACAGCATCATATGGGTTGCCAATTATTGAGAAAATAAATCCAGATAATAAAAAGGTACAAACAATTATATTATGTCCTACTAGAGAATTGGCTGTGCAAGTATCAGAAGAAATGAGAAAATTTTTGAAATACAAAGAAGGAATAAAGTGTTACGCAATTTATGGTGGACAACCAATAGAGAAACAAATAATGGCATTAAAGAAAGGAGTACAAATAGTTATAGGAACTCCAGGTAGAGTTATGGATCATATGAGAAGAAAAACTTTAAAATTAGATAATGTAAAAATATGTGTACTAGATGAAGCAGATGAAATGCTTAATATGGGATTTGAAGAAGATATAAATACAATATTGAAAAAAGTTCCAGAGAATAGGCAAACTGTTTTATTTTCAGCAACTATGAGTAAAAAAATATTAGAAATAGCAAAAAAATATTTAAAAAATCCAGTAAGTGTAAAAATAAAAGCAGAAGAGTTAACCGTAAATAATATAAAGCAGATATCAATTAATATAAAAGAATGTATGAAAGATGAAGGACTAATGAGATTAATAGAAGCATATAATCCTAAAAAAGTCATAGTGTTTTGCAATACAAAGAAAAAAGTAGATAATTTAATAGAAACTTTAAAATTGAAAAATTATAAGGCAGAAGCATTGCATGGGGATATAAAACAAAGTCAAAGAGACAGAATAATGAAAAGACTAAAGAATGGAGAGTTTCAAATTTTAGTTGCTACAGATGTTGTTGCAAGAGGTATAGATATACAAGATCTAGAATTAGTTATAAATTATGATGTGCCTCAAGAAGAGGAATATTATGTTCATAGAATAGGTAGAACAGGAAGAAATGGAAATACAGGAAAGGCATTTACATTTGTTGTAGGAAAAGAAAAGAACAAAATTAACAGCATACAAAAATATGCAAATACTAAAATAGAAGTGGGAAAAATTCCTACTATAAACGAAATCAAAAAAATAAAAAATGAGAAACTAATAAATAAAATACAAGATATAATAGATAGTGATGCTGAAAATAATACTAACAACGAAGTGTTAAATGTGCTATTAGAAAAAAACAAAGATGTTAATGTAGTAACAAAGGCATTATGGACTTTAGTAGTTGGAAAACAAGAAGAACAAAAAGAAATAAAACAAGAAAATGTAAAGATATTTTTAAATTTAGGAAGAAAAGATAAAATAATGGTAAAAGACATATTAGGTAGTATTTCTTCAAATGTAGCTATCTCAAGTTCAGAAATAGGAAAAATAAATATACTAGATAAATTTTCGTTCATAGAAATTCCTGGAGAATATATAGATGATGTGTTAACAGGAATGAAAGGAAAACAAATAAAAGGAAAAAACTGTAGTCTAGAAATTGCAAATGGATAGTAAAAAAATAGAAGGATGATATGAAATATGAGGGTTGATAAAGCAAGAGAAATTGCATTAAAATGTTTATATAAAGTAGAAAAACAAGAAGCATATTCAAATATTATTTTAGACAAAGAAATAGAAAAAAATAGAGAATTTTTAAATATGAAAGATATAGGATTAATATCTGAATTAGTATATGGGGTAACAACATGGAAATTGACAATAGATTATATTATACAAAAATATTCTAAAATTAAGTTAAAAAAAATATCAGATTGGATAATAAATATTTTAAGAATAGGAGTATATCAAATAATATTTTTAGATAAAATCCCAAAATCAGCAGCAGTAAATGAAAGTGTTATATTAACAAAAAAATACGGAATTAAATCAGTAAGTTTTGTTAATGCTATACTAAGAAAGATTGATAAAGATGATTTTGAAGAAGTAAAAAATATTAAAGATGCAAAACAAAGAATATCTATAAGTACTTCAATGCCATTGTGGCTTGTAGAAGAATTATCAAAATATCATGAACTAGAAAAAGTAGAGGAAATATGTTTAGCTAGCAATTTAAAACCAGATATAACTATAAGAGTAAATAAATTGAAAATATCAAAAAAAGATTTTATAAATAAATTAAAAGAGATGAATATTGATTATGAAGAATGTGAACTTGAGAACTTTTTAAAACTGAAAAAATTGAAAAATATTTCGAATTTGGAATTGTTTAAAAAAGGATATTTTACTATTCAAGATGAATCTGCTGGATTACCAGTAGTTGTGTTGAATCCAAAGAAAAAAGAGTGTATTCTAGATGCTTGTAGTGCACCTGGGGGAAAAACAACACAAATGGCAGAGATGATGGAAAATGAGGGTGAGATTATTGCATGGGATTTGTACAAAGAAAGGTTAAGTCTAGTAAAGCAAAATGCTGAAAGATTGGGGATAAAAATTATAAAAACTGAAGAAAAAAATTCAAGTAAATTAGATGAAAAGTATATAGAAAAATTTGATAAAATATTATTAGATGTACCATGTTTAGGTATTGGAGTAATAAGAAGAAAGCCAGATATAAAATGGAAAAGAAAAAAAGAAGATATAAATGAAATTTGCAAAATTCAATTAGAAATATTGCATACATGCTCTAAGTATTTAAAAAAAGGAGGATGTTTAGTATATTCTACATGTAGTATTTTAGAAGAAGAAAATCAAAAAATAATAGAAAAATTTATAAAAAATGGCAAATTCAAATTGTCGAATATAGGCGAAAAATCTTGTGGAAGTATAACAAGATATCCAAATAAAAATTACGATGGATTTTTTGTTTGCAAATTAGAAAAACTATAAGAAACTGTAACAGAATTGTAATATTACAAAAATATTACAATTCTGTTACAGTTTTATTGCTTATATTGACTTTTGTAAAAAATAGAATAAAATATACACATAGAAAAATGTAAATTGCAAAATAAAACCAAAAAATACAAGTATTAAATTCAAAAATTTACAGATTATAATAAAGAAAAACAATAGATGATAAAATATAATAGAACAAAGGAGAAATAAAATGCCAAGTTGCTTAGGATTATATATTGAAAATAATATAATTAAATATGCTAAAGTAGTTAAAGACAACAATACATTTAAAGTAGAGTCATTTGGCATGAAGTTTTATGATAAATTAAATGAAACAATAAGTCAAATTATAGCAGAAACTTATAGTTACAAAACGCCGATAGTAACCAACTTATCAGATGAATTTTATAACTATTTTTATATGTTTAGTTTATTAAATAAAAATGACTTACAAAAAGCAATAGCTACAGAATTTGAATCATTATGTTATGATAAAGGTTATAATATAGATGCACTAGAAAAAAGATTTATTATAGTGGATGGAAAAGCAGGAAATGAAAAGGTAAAAGTAATACATGTAGCGGCAAACAAAGCAGAAATAGCTAGAAAAATTCAACAATTGGATGGACACAAAATAAAAGAAATTGTCCCATTAGGAATGACTATATCAAATTTAGTGGATATATCTAAAAAGGAAAATTTTGCAATAGTAAATATAGAAGATAAAACTAGTATTACAATAGTTATAGATAAAAAAATAGTAAATGTACAACTTATAGATGAAGGAACAGAAGAGATATTAAGAAAAATTAATTTAAAAGAAAATTCATATACAAAAGCATATGAAATATGTAAAAATACGACAATATATACAAATGAAGGACAAGAATTGCAAGATGATATCGAAACAGAATATAATGCATATTTGGACTATATAATGCCAACATTATATTCAATTGTAGGAAAAACAAGAAAATTAATCAATGAATTAGAAGAAAAAGTTGATAAAGTATATATAACAGGAACGGCATCTGCTATAAACAACATAGATTTATATTTTCAAGAATATTTGAAAAATGTAGAATGCACAATCTTAAAACCATATTTTATAACTAAAGTTGGAAAAAAAATCAATATAAAAGATTATATTGAAGTTAATTCAGCAATTGCATTAGGTATGCAGGGATTAGGAGAAGGTTTAAAAAATATTAATTTTAAAAAGTCTAGTATAATGGACAAATTGCCAGAATGGCTTACATTGGATGTAGGAAGCTTGAATTTGAAAAATGTAAATTTAAAAGCACCTTCATTAGATTTTAAAGGTTCATTGGATGCAATTGAAAGAAATATGGTAAGGACAATAAGCGCAATACTAATTACAATAATAGCATATTCAGCATTTTCAATGATAACAAAAAAACAAATAGATAATAAGGCACAAGAAATACAAGATGCAACTACAGAAACAAATAAACAAATAAGCCTAGCACAAGCAGATAGTTCAAGATTACAAACAATAACAAGCAAGTACGAAACAAAAATTCAAAATATAAATGATATAAATTCTAAAAAAGCAAGTAAATCACAAAATAGAAATGCAATACCAAATTTGTTGAATCAAATAATGACAATAATACCTAAGAATGTTCAAATAACTTCAATAGAAAATACTAGCGGAACAAAAATAGTAATTAATGCTCAAGCAGAAAAATATGAACAATTAGGATATTTTAAAGCTAAACTAAAAACACAAATGATACTAACAAATGTTACTTCTACAAGCGGTGTTAAACAAGATAATCTTGTAAAAATTACGATAGAAGGTGATTTACCATGAGAAAAATATTAATTAGTGCTTTATCAGTAATTTTACTAGCATTATTAGCTGTTACTATGGTAAAAGGAGTTCATATAAAAAATTTCAATATACTGAGTATAGCAGAAATAAAAAATGAAAGAGATAATTTAGATAAATCACTACAAAATTTAAGAGCACTTACAGCTACGAAATATCCGAATACAGTTGAACAATTAAATAATAATGCTAAAGTTCTTTTAGAAAAAAAAGAGGAATATTCAAATTTAGTATTCTTTAGTAGTGATGAAGAAGTAAGAAAAGCAAATAGTTATGAAAATTATGAAATGGAGTATTTGTGGTCTAAGATAGGAAATCATGCTACTAAACATGGTGTTGTATTGGACTTTAAAGTAATGAATAAATCAAATAATAATTCAACTACGGCAGGAAGTTTAAAATATTATGATTTGAACTTTGTTGTAACAGGTGCATATGTACCAATTACTGATTTTATTTCTTCAATAGAAAATGATCAATCATTAGGGTTCAGGATCGAAAACTTTAAATTAATACCAAGCGATAACAATAATTCATTACAAGGAAGCTTTACGGTTAGGGATGTCGCAATAGATATAGATTCTGCAACACAACAAACAGACAACAACAGTAGTAAGAATAAAGAAACAAAAAATAATACAAACAATACAACAAATACAAACAATGAAAAGAGTGCAACAAATACAACAAACAATACAACTCAGCAATAAAATAATACAATATATATAGAAAAACAAAAAATATTGCACCAAAACAATAAATTATAGAGAAGGAGAAATTCAAAATATGGCAAAATCAATAATAAAAGAAATTATAATTATATTGTTATTAGTAATTGCAATCATATTGGCATTAGGAGTATTATTTTATGATTATATCCCAACAAGGGAAGTAGTGCCAGTACCAGAAAAATATACAGTTCCAGATACAATAAAAGAAGAATTAGCATCTGAAGTATCAGATTTGGATAATACACCAGTTGCTAATTATGAAATTACAGAATCAGATTTGGATTTATATGAAAAAACTAAAAGTTATGACGCTGGAAAGGTAAATCCATTTTCAAGTACCGCTATAACTTCAACAGATACAGGAAAACCAGCTAATAGCAGTGGAACAAGTAATAATACTACTACCACAAATGAAAACAATACAACCAATGACAAAAATAGCAATAAGCAGGAAAAAAATCCGATAACAGGTGAAACAAACGTGACAGGAACAATATATGAAGATACTGGAAAAAAATAATTAAATTAGGTTATATTTATTTTTCAATATAGATATAAACAAAATATAATAAGGAGGATTTTATTTATGTTAAGAAAAGAAGAAAAAGGTATTACACTAGTAGCATTAGTAATTACTATTATAGTACTATTAATTCTAGCAGGAGTTTCAATATCATTAGTAATAGGTCAAAATGGACTTATTACAAGATCTAAAACAGGAGCTAACACATATCAAAAAGCAGCAGCTAATGAAACAAATCAATTAAATACTTTCTCAAATGAGTTTAATACACTTATAGACAAAGTTGATTAATAGATAACAACTTAGAGGCATATGCATTAAAAATGTATATGCCTAATTTACTATAAAACCCAAATAATAGAAATATAAAATGGAATAAAAGGGGGAATTAAATGTGAATATTATAATATATATTCTTATTTTCATAATAGGAACTTTATTTGGAAGTTTCTTTTCACTAGCGGTATATAGAATACCATTAAAAGAAGATATAACACATAAACACTCTTTTTGCCCTAAATGTAACCATAAACTAGGCTTTTGGGATTTGATTCCAATACTTAGTTACATATTTCTAGGTGGAAAATGTAGATATTGTAAACAAAAAATTAAACCTAGATATATATTATTAGAAACATTGTCTGGATTGACATTTGTTTTATTTGCCTTTTCTTTGAATCTAGATTTTTATAATTTGTCTATTCAAGAAATAAGCACATTTGTCCTAGGAATATTATATTTTGTAGGATTGTTTATAATCGCTGGAATAGATAAGGAAAAAAGACAAATACAAACAAATGTATTGATATATGGAGTAATAGTAGAACTATTATATATGATATATCTATATACATTAGAAAAAGTTAATATATATGGATATGTTATATATGTTTTTATAATGACAATATTAATAGCAATAGATATAATGTATTTTAGAAAAAAGGCAAAATCTAATTATTTTATTCAAGTATTAATATTACTTTCATATATATTAACTTTCTGTGGAATGGCTAAAACAATTACTACAATTATATTTACAGTGCTTGTGATAGTTATAAAAGGTATTATAGCTAGTATTCAAAAACAATTTAACAAAGTGAGAAAAGATGATGAGAATAATCTTATAGATTATAAAATAATTCCATTAGGTTTTTTCCTATGTACTTCAAATATTCTTGTAATGATTGTTACTAATTTATTATCATATATTATTAAAATTTAGGGGCATAGTATGAGAATTTATAAAAATGTAAAAAGTGAAAAAGGTATTACTGGAGTAGATATAACAATATCAATTTTAATGATAGCTATATTTACAGCCATTATTGCAACTTTATCATATAATATATATGTTACATCGGTTACACAAAAAAGGGCAACAATTGCTTCGAATTATTTAATAGATATTTTTGAAAGTATAGATAATATGAGTTATGAAAATGTAACCGTGAACAATATAATATCTAAAATTTCTGATATAGATTCACGGAAATGGTACAACTAAGAAAATCATAAGTGGTAAAGAGAGTGGGACAGATACAGAATTAAAAACACCATATAGAGTGGAAATAGCAGTAGAAAATTATAATGATACCGCTGAAGGAAAAGGTAAAGAAGATATTATTAAAACTGTAACATTGCAAATCAAATATAATGTTGCTAAAAAAGAAGAAACAATACAAATAAAAAGGTTAAAACT
Source organism: uncultured Clostridia bacterium (assembly GCA_934167175.1). GTDB lineage: Bacteria > Bacillota > Clostridia > TANB77 > CAG-508 > CAKPKF01. Next base: position 56,115 of record CAKPKF010000006.1, read on the forward strand.
AAAAGAATAAAGGAGACTAACTATGAAAAATGAAAATGGTGTAACTTTAGTAGCACTAACTATATATATTATTGCTTTTGCAATTGTCATAGGGATAATATCAGTATTGACTTCATTTTTTTATAGTAATGTAGTGAATTTATCTGATACGGGGGAAAATGCATCAGAATTTAGTATTTTTAATATGTATTTTCTAGAAGATATTAAAGAAGAAGGAAATAAGGTTGCAAGAGTAGATGAAAATGGAAAATATATATCATTTTCTAACGGAAATACTTATATTTTTCAAGATAATCATATATATAAAAACAAAGTAAAAATTTGTGATAATGTAACCGATTTTAAAGTAGAAAAACAAAAAGATGGAAAAGAAACGGTTACTGTTTTTATAAAAATAGGTGACAATATGGAGTTTAGCAAAACAACACAATATGTTATGAATAATTAGAACAGAAGGGAGATAAAAATGGAAATTAGAAAAAGACAACCAATAGGAATAGAGTTAGTAAAAAGAGGACTTGTTACTGAAAGTAACATAGAAGAAGCACTAGAGTATCAAAGAAAGCATCCTAGTAAAAAAATAGGAGATATATTAAACATATTAGGAGCATGTGATTCAACAGTTCTTATACAGGCAATAGGCGATATACTTGGTGAAAAAGGTATTCTTTTAAGTATGAATAGTATAAATATAAGAATGGAAGACTATATGTCTTTAGATATAATAAGAGCTAATAAGGCAATTCCATTTGATGTTCAAAACGGAAAAGTTAAAGTTTGTTTTGCAAGCATTTCGGACAAAAAAATAGTAGAGAGAGTTAGACTATTATTATTAAACAAAGGTTTAATAATGGAAAAATATATAACTTTTGAAGATAATATTGATAATATATTAAAAAGCATAGAATTAGAAGCCGCTGAAAGCATTAATACATCTGCAGATACAACAGCTTTAGTGGATAGTATAATAAAAAATGCTATGGAAAAAAGGGCTAGTGATATACACATAGAGCCATTAGAAAAAGAAGTAAGAATTCGTTATAGAATAGATGGAGAACTGTATACAGCAGCAATGATTACAAATGATAAACAAGCACAAATAATAGGAAGAATAAAAGCAATTTCAAATATGCATCAAGAAAAACAAGAAGCACAAGATGGAAGAATTATAATGTATCCAGATTATAATATACGTGTTTCATCTCAAAAAAATGTTTATGGAGAAAAGTTCGTTTTAAGATTACTTAAAAAGAATATGGATATTAGAAGAATATTTGAATTGGGATTCCCAAATGATGAGAATTTATTGAAGAAAAGTTTTAATAAAAGAAACAGTATAACAGTAGTGGCTGCTCCAACAGGGGAAGGAAAAACAACAACGTTATATAGTATAATAGATTATTTAGATAGACCAGAAATAAATATAACAACAATAGAGGATCCAGTAGAAATTAGAATTCCAGGGTTAAACCAGATAGAAATAGATGCAAAAACAACTTTTTCTGATTCATTAAGAACTGTTTTAAGACAAGATCCTGATATTATATTAGTAGGAGAAGTAAGGGATAATGAAACTGCAGAAATAGCTATACAAGCAGGACAAACAGGTCACTATGTTTTAGCAACAATTCACACAATTGATAGTGTAGAAGTAATAACAAGATTAAGAAAAATGGGCGTGTCTAATTATGATATATCAAGTACTCTTGCTACTTCTGTTTCTCAGAGATTAGTGAGAAGGTTGTGTCCAGATTGTTCTACAAAAAGAGCAATGACACAAGAAGAAAAAAAATTGGTAAATGATATTTCCGCTAAATATAATGTAAAATTTGAAATGAAAGACAACAAAATTTCGGAAGCTCAAGGGTGCAGTAAATGTAATTATACAGGTTATTATGATAGAATAGGAATATTTGAAGTTTTAATATTATCTGATGTAATTAAAGAAGCTATATCAGATAATAAGTCTAGTATAGAGATAAGAAAAATTGCATTAGAAGAAGGGGAATATAAACCTTTAGTTGTTGATGGAATTCAAAAAGTCTTAGACGGAATCACTACTTTTGAAGAATTAAACAGAAAAATAGTATTATATTAGGAGGGCTTTCTAAATGGTAGAAATGGAAAAAATATTAAAGCAGGCAATAAAAAAAGATGCTTCAGACATACATTTAATTTGCGGAATTAAACCAATGTTAAGAGTAACTAGAGAATTAATGCCTGTTGAAGGTGTAGATATATTAACTGAGGACGATATGAATGAGATTTATGACTACCTAGTAAGAGGAAACGTATATAAAGATGAAGTATTTAAAGAAACAAAAAAATTAGATACATCATATGAATATGAGAATATTAGATTTAGGGTAAATATTTCTTTAACTAATGAAATCCCATTATTTACAATGAGACTTATAAAAAATGAATTACCAAAATATGAGGATTTAGGTATACCAGATATAGTAAGAAGGATGACACGTCAACCTCAGGGATTAATTTTAGTAACAGGAAAAACTAATTCTGGAAAAACTACAACTTTAAATGCATTAGTAAATGATATAAATGAAACTCAAAACAAAAAAATATTGTCTTTAGAAAATCCAATAGAATTTAAGCATAAATCAAAAAAATCAATCATAGTTCAAAAAGAAATAGGTAGAGGTGGAGATGTACTATCATTTAGTGATGGAGTAAAAAATTCGTTAAGGGAAGACTGCGATATAGTAATAATTGGAGAGATACGTGATAAAAAGACAATGGATGCAGCAATAGAAACAGCAGAATCAGGTCACTTAGTTATAGGAACATTGCATACTAAATCTTGTGCAGAAACAATAGATAGAATGATTAATTTCTATGAAGTGAGTGATCAAATTAGTATAAAATATTTAATATCTTCTGTGTTAAAATTAGTTGTTTCACAAAGGCTACTAAAAGGAATAGATGGGAATTTAGTGCTAGTTCCAGAAGTTATGGTAGTGGATAATATAGTATCTGGAATAATAAGAAAAGATAAAATAAGTGTTTCAGAAATAGAAGATGCAATTCAAAGTAATTTGGAAAAAGGAAGTATAGGATTAATAAATTCTATTGCTAAATTATTCGTAGAAGAAAAAATTACACTTGACCAAGCTAAAGCACAAATTGAAGAAAAAAATATAGAAACATTGAATAGAACAATTATGCAATTAAAAATTAGAAGAGGTCAAAGTTAAAGAGTTGTAAAGTAAGCGCATAATATGGAGGGAGGTAACAATGCCAATCTATGTATATAAAGCAATAATGCCAAATGGCTTAATTGTAAAAAATAAAATAGAAGAATTGAACAGAAAAAACGTTATTACTAAATTAAAAAATAACGATTTAGTCCCAATAGAAATTGTTAGAGTAGCTAATGTAAAAAAGAAAAAAAGAGTAAAAAAGAAAAATATAAGTTCAATGGATGAAGCTTTTAAAAGTTTAAATACATCTAATCTATTAACAAATAAAATGGAATCTAGAACGGGCGTTATAGAAAAAATAAATATGAAATTAGCTAGTTCAGCAAGAATTACGGTTAGAGATATTGTTATTTTTACACAAAACTTTTATTTACTAAAAAAAGCAAACTTTAATAATATACATGCATTATCAACAATAATTGAGAGTACAGAAAACTATACATTTAGAGGAATATTAGAAGATATCTTAGCAGGGGTTGAATCAGGTGAAAATATGTATACCACTATGGAATACTATTCAGATGTTTTTCCATATATATATATAAATATGATAAAAGTAGGAGAATTATCTGGTTCACTTACAAATTCATTAAGTCAAGCTGTTAAATATCTAGATGATACTGAAAAAATAAGAAAAAAATTAAGAAATATTTTAATACCAAATTTAATACAATTTGTATTGTTATTGGTATTGTTAATTGTAGGAACATTAGTTGCAATACCGGCAATTCAGAATGTTTTTGATGCAGTGGGAACTAAGGACAAGTTGCCAGCAATTACAATATGGTTTTCAAAAGTAGTGGATAAGTTGGTGGCATTTTGGTATGTGCCTGTTCTTATACTGGTGGGAGTAATAGCAGTAATAGTAGCATATATAAGGACTCCAAAAGGAAAGTATAACTACCATTATTTTAAATATACAGCTCCAATTTTTGGAAAATTAATATTTTCAATAGACTTTTCAAGATTAATGAGAGCTATGCTTCTTAATCTAAAAAATGGTATGAGAGTGCAAGAAGCATTAGAAGTAAGTAAAAATGTTGTGCAAAATTATGTAATGCTTTCAATAGTTGAGTCAGCTATAAATAATATATTAATAGGTGGTTCATGGATAGAGTCTTTTGAAAAATCAAATCTTGCATCTCCAATGACTGTAGAGATGTTAAAAATAGGTATGCAAACAGATTTAGTAGAAATGATGGAAAAATTATTAGAATATATGGACATAGATATAAATAATACATTATATAAAATTATGAAAGTATTACCACAAATAGTATATATAATAGTTGGGCTTGTATTAATATTTTTCGTATTAGTAGTATTAGTTCCATGTGTTCAACTTTATATGGGAAATTTCTTATTTTCAGCATATGGATATTAGAAAATATAAGGCGAGTAACACAGTTACTCGTTAGTTTTATATGCTAGGAAATTTATGAAAAACTAAATAGAAAAGTAAAAAAATGTTATAAAATTTAAGCTTTTCGACTTGTTTTAATATAAGGAGGAAAAATGAAAGTAGGTATAGACATAGGCGGTAGCCATATAGGGATAGGTTTATTAGATGAAAAAAATTGTATAATTACAGAAACAGAAAAAAGTTTTACAAAAGAAGAAAAAAAAGGAGACATGAGAAAAGTAATAGAAAATATTATATTACTTGGAATTAATGAAATTTTATCAATGAATAATATAGATATAAATGATATAGAAGTTATAGGAATAGCTGCTCCAGGAATAGTAACAAAAGATACAATTGTTAGAGCTGAAAATTTAAATATAGAAAATTTTAATATTATAGACACACTAAGTAAGCACTATCAAAACAGACTAAAATTGAGAAATGATGCAAAGTCAGCTATAAGGGCAGAACAAAAATATGGTGCAATAAACGGTTATGAGGATGCAGTGTTTTTATGTTTGGGAACAGGAATAGGTGGAGCTGTAATTCAGAATGGAATAGTATTAGAAACCAAAAAAGGGTCTGGTTATGAATTAGGGCATATGATAATTGAAAAAAACGGAAAGAAGTGCAGTTGTGGAAACAACGGATGTTTTGAAGCATATTGTTCAATGGTAAACCTAAAAAATGAAATTATAAAAGTTTTGAATTTAGAACCTAGGACAACTGGTGAAGAAATTTTAAATATAGTAGAAGAAACATTAGAAAACGAAGATATTAAAAGAGTAATAGATAATTACATAGATTATTTAAGTATAGGAATATCAAATATAATAAATATATTTGAACCAGAAATAATATGTTTAGGAGGAAGTTTTGCATACTTTGAAGATATACTACTAGAACCGTTAAAATCAAAAATAGAGAGTGAAAACTTATTGTATAATAATAACAGTATGCCAATAATGAAAAGGGCACAATTGGGGAACAAAGCTGGAATAATAGGAAGTGTATTATAAAACCTACAAAAATATTGGAGAATAACTGCTTAGAATTTTATTAATAAAAAGTATTGTTTGTATATGCAAAAAGAAAGCAATGATAAAAAAAGCATTTTCTTTGAAATAAAAAAGCAATTTTGAGGAAGATGCTTTTTGACATGCCTAAAAATGATTTGATAAAATCAAAAATATAAGTTATAATATATGAATATGATAAATTATGTATATTAAAAAAGTAATTAATCTAAGCATAGATGAAGGGAAGTTGAATGAAGTGAATAATGAATTATATTACAAAGATAATTATTTGAAGGAATTTGAAGCAAAAGTAGTAGAATGTATTGAAGACAAGGAAAAAATTATGGTGGTTTTATCCAAAACAGCTTTTTATCCAGAAGGTGGAGGCCAATTAGCAGATGTAGGTATGTTAGATGATATCAAAGTAATAGATGTACAAGAAAAGGATGGAAAGATATATCATATTGTAGAAAAGAAAATCGAAGAAGGAAGAAATGTAAAAGGAAAAATAGATTTTGAGAAGAGATTTTCAAATATGCAACATCATACTGGAGAACATATTGTATCAGGAATAATACATCAAAAATATAATGCTGATAATATTGGATTTCACATGGGGAAAGATGTAGTAACAGTAGATTTTAATGTTCCAATTAATAGAGAACAACTAAAAGAAGTGGAAAAATTGGCAAATGAAGCAATATATAAAAATATAAATGTGCAAATTATTATGAGTGACAAAGAAAAATTAAAAGATGTTGATTATAGAAGTAAAAAAGATTTAGATGGTGATATAAGAATAGTAAAAATACCAGGTTACGATATTTGTGCATGTTGTGGAATACATGTTGCAAAAACAGGGGAAATAGGAATAATAAAAATTTTATCAAGCGAAAAATATAAAAAAGGTACTAGAATATATATGATTTGTGGTCAAAAAGCAATTGAAAATTATACGGAACTATATGAAAGTGTTGATAATGTTTCTACTTTATTGTCAGTTAAGCATAATGAAGTAGTAGAAGCAGTAAAAAATTTAAAACTAGAAATACAAAAAGCAAATGCTAAAAATATGGAATTACAAAATAAATTAAATACAGAAAAAATAAAAAATATAGAAAAACAAAAAAATATTATATATTTTGAAGAAAATATACCATCGAAAGAAATGAAAAATTTATTAAATAAATTAAAAGAAAAAGCAGAGGACGTAGTGGTATTATTTTCTATTGAAAATAATATTTGTAAATATATGATAGAAAGCGAAAAAATAGATGTGACTTCAATAGGAAAAAGTATAAATGAGAAGTTTAATGGAAGAGGTGGAGGAAAAAAGAATTTTGTGCAAGGTCAAATTTGTGGTAAAAGAGAAGAAATAGATACTTTTGTAAAAAGTATCTTAGAATAAAATTAAAACAAAAAAGGGACTTTTTACAGTCCCTTTTTACAATTAAGAAAGTCATGTTGATCATATATTATTCTTTATCACCTTTTACCACTTCTTTAATAGCTCCTAAACTACCTAAAGCAGCTGTGGCTTCAAAAGGAATAAAAACTTTGTTAGCTTCTCCCTTAGCAACTTCTTCAAGAGCTTCTAAAGATTTTAATTGAACTAATTTATCATTAGGATTTGCATTTTTCATTGCAGCATATACCATTTCAACTTCTTTAGCTTTAGCTTCAGCAACTTGTTTTATAGCTTCAGCTTCACCGACAGCTCTTCTAATTTTTGCTTCTCTATCTGCTTCAGCTTGAAGAATAGCAGCCTCTTTTTGACCTTCAGCAATAGTGATTGCAGATTGTCTTTCACCTTCAGCTTGAAGAATCAAAGCTCTTTTATTTCTTTCTGCATTCATTTGTTTTTCCATTGCATCACGGATATCAGCAGGTGGAGTGATATCTTTTATTTCAACTCTGTCTATTTTACAACCCCATTGATCTGTTGCATCATCAAGGATTACTCGTAATTGATCATTAATAGAATCCCTTGAACTGAAAGTTGCATCTAAGTCCATTTTACCAACAATATCACGAATTGTTGTAATTGCTAAATATTCAATACCTTTCTTTAAGTTTTGAATTTGATATACAGCATCTGCTGCTTCAGTAATTCTATAAAAAACAACTGTATCAATGGTAATTGTAACATTGTCTTTTGTTATAACTCCCTGTGGTGGAACATCCATTGTTTGTTGTTTTAAACTAACTACAGAACGTACATGATCTACAAATGGAATAATAATTGTAAGACCAGCTTGAGATGTCTTATGATATTTACCAAGCCTTTCTATAATATATACTTCTGCTTCTTTTACTATTTTGATTGATTTAAATGCAATAATTAATATTATGATAAGTAATATAAGTAAAAACCACATAAAAAAACCTCCTTTTATTTTTTATAAATTATATTAATTTACATTTATGTAATTATGTGTTTTGAAATTAACTAATTGAAGAATGAACTTTAACAGTTCTAACGACAGCTCTGACACCAGATATGTCAACAACTTCAACTTCTTCGTTTTGTGGTATAATAATACTTTCATTTTCGCTTTTAGCTGACCAAATTTCGCCACCGACTTTTATTTGACCAGAATTAGCTAAAAAGTTTATTTCTTTTGTAACTATAGCTCTTTTGCCAATTATAGAAAATTTACGTGTTTGATTATCGTCTGTTTTAGCAAACTTATTTAATAGTGGTTTAGTAAAAAATAGCAATAATGTAGATGAAAAAACAAAAACTGCGAATTGAACAACTAAGTTATTTATAACTAAGCTGACAAGTGAAGCAATCAATGCACCTATACCAAACCAAAATATTAAAAAGCCAACTGTAATAATTTCTAAAACAAAACATATTCCAGCTACAATTAACCAAATTTGCCACATAAACATAAAAAATCCTCCATAGATCTAAAATAAGACATTACATATAATATTATACTATAAAATATTATAGAAATAAAGTTTTTTTTAATAAATTTATATTTACATCATAAAAATTTTATGCAATAATAAGAAATATAAAACAAAAGTAATTTAGAGGAGGGAAACAAATGGATCTACAAAAGTTAAAAGAAGTTTTTGAGAAAAATAAAAAAACGGTATATGCTGTGTTAGCAGTAATTATTGCAGTTATATTAATAGTATGCATTGTAGTTAGTATAAAAAAGAATAAAAATGGAAAAGATAATGCTATTGTTAATAACACAATTCCAACTTTAGAAGATGATCAATGGGTATACGGAGAAGTGTATGAAATGGATCATCATGATGAAACAGATGAATCAGATGAAATGGATGGAACACAAGGGGATGACTCACAAAGTATTTCTGAAGAATTTGAAGATGGAGCACAAGAATAAAGTAATAAATAATAATTAAGGATGTAATAAAAATTACATCCTTATAACTAGTAGGAGGTAATTTTATGATAAAAAAAGTAGCAATATTAGCAAATGGTGGAGACGTTTCTGGATTTAATGCTGTTATTAGAGCTATTGTAAAAACAGCAGAAAATCATGATGTAGAGTGTTATGGATTTATTGATGGATACAGAGGACTTTTAAATAACAATTTTGTTAGATTAAGTACATCAGATCAAACAGCTTCTGGTATATTACCAAAAGGTGGTTCAATAATTGGTTCTTCTACAAATGCCAATGTGTTTAATTACAAAGTAGAAGAAAATGGAGAAACTTTATATAAAGACTTTTCTGATAAATGTGTTCAGAATGTTATAGATGATGGGTTTGACTGTGTGTTTACATTAGGAGGTGATGGTACACAGAAGTCAGCTAGAGATTTGTCATTGAAAGGAATAAATGTAATAGGAGTTCCAAAAACAATAGATAATGATGTTGCATGCACAGATATAACATTTGGATATAACACAGCTGTATCAGTTGCGGCAGAAGCTATAGATAGACTTCATACAACAGGAGAAACACATCATAGAATTATGGTACTAGAGGTTATGGGAAGATATGCTGGTTGGATTGCATTAGAGTCAGCAATAGCAGGCGGAGCAGATGTTGCATTAATACCAGAAATACCATATGATATAGAAAAGGCTGTAGAAAAAATAAATAAAAGAAGAAAATTAGGAAAAGAATTTAGTATTGTTGTTGTATCAGAAGGAGCAATGCCAAAAGGTGGAAATATGACAGTAGAAGCAGTAAGAGACAATGGCGCAGGAGTAGACAATACCAAATTAGGTGGAGTAGGAATTGCTGTTGCAAGACAATTAGAAAAATTGACAGGTTTGGAAGCTAGAAATACAACATTAGGATATATGCAAAGAGGTGGAACACCAACAGCATTTGATAGAGTACTTTCTACTAAATATGGTTCAAAAGCAATGGAATTAGCTTTAGAAGGTAAATTTGGAGTATTAGCAGTTATAAAAAATGGAAAATTAGATTCAGTATCATTAGAAGATGTTGTAGGAGAAAACAAAAAAATAGGTGCAGTTTCTGGTAATACACAAGAAAGTAATATTAGAAAAGTAACTATGGATCATGATTTAGTTAAAACAGCAAGAAATATTGGTATATGTTTAGGAGACTAATAAAATACACATCAATAAAAAACACCAAAAAATAAAATTTTGGTGTTTTTTATGATTATAACAAAAAAGTGTTTTATAATGAATAAAGAAAAATTCAATTTAATAAAAACACTATAAAATGCTTGTTATTTAGAGGATGTTTTTGTATAATACAATAGTAATATAAAAACAAGGGAGAAGAAAAAATGAAAAAAACAAAAAGGACAAATTTAAAATTTCATATTATTGCTGTTATATCAATAATAATTTTTTGCTTTGCTGTTTCGCCAAGGGCATTGCAAAATGATACATTTTATACAATAAAAATAGGGGAACACATTATAGAAAATAAATCTATAGATATGAAAGACCCATTTTCTTGGCATGAAGATTTGCCATATACATATCCACATTGGGCGTATGATGTATTTATATATTTAATATATAATTTAGGTGGAATGGAAGGCATATATATATCAACAATATTCTTTTCATGCATATTAGGTTTAGCAATATATTATACCCAATGCAAACTGTCCAAAAATAAGCTAACATCATTTCTGTTAACAATAGGAGTAATGTGTTTAATAAGGTCTTTTATTGCAGCTAGGGCACAATTGATAACATTCATATTGTTTGTATTTACAATATATTTTATAGAAAAATTCTTACAAACTAAAAAGAAACGATATGCAGTTGGTTTAATAATAATTCCAACGGTAATAGCAAATATTCATTTAGCTGTTTGGCCATTTTTCTTTATATTGTTTCTTCCATATATAGC
>CAKPKF010000007.1 GCA_934167175.1 uncultured Clostridia bacterium
AACACAGAAGTTAAGCTCTAATGTGCCGACGATACTTACGGGTTACCCTGTTGGTAAAATAGGTTGTCGCCAGATTTTTTATTTATTTTTAAGAAGTTATAATTAAGATTTTAAAAAACTTAAATTTTTAATTATAACTTCTTTTTACATATAATTATAAAACAATTAATTTCATATTTTTAAGAGAGTGAAAAGAATGTAATTATATAAAAGAAATGTAATACTTTTAGAAAGGAGTATATGATATATTTATACAATATATCATACAAGAAATAATGGGAAAAGTAATGTGGAAACCAGGTAGTTTTATATATCCAATACCAGCAGTTATGGTTTCATGTGGAGATATGAAAAGATCTAATATAATTACAATTGCTTGGACAGGAATTATAAATACTAAACCACCGATGGTATATATATCTGTAAGACCAACAAGATATTCATATGACATAATAAAAAATAGTGGAGAGTTTGTAATAAATTTAACAACCAAAAGATTAACATATGCAACAGATTGGTGTGGGGTAAAATCTGGTAAGAATGTTGACAAATTCAAAGAGATGAAACTTACAAAGCAAAAAGCTAATATTGTTAAATGTCCAATGATAAAAGAGTCACCAGTCTCAATAGAATGTAAAGTTAGAGAAATAAAAAAATGTGGTACTCATGATATGTTTATAGCAGATGTTGTAGCAATAGATGCAGATGAAAAATATATTGATGAAAAAGGTGCATTTGATATTTCAAAATGTGATTTAATGGCATATTCTAATGGACATTATTATTCATTAGGAAAAAAAATAGGAAAATTTGGATATTCGGTGAAAAAAAGAAAAAGAAAATAGTTGTGAAAGGTTGACATATAACAATTTTTATGATAAAGTTATTTAGCGTATGTATGAGAATATGTATGTTCACATCGTTTTAAAAATAGAAATAGCTAATCAAATTACGGAGGTGTATTAAATGGCTGCAAAAGGACCAAGAGAAGATATTACTTTAGAATGTACAGAATGTCATAGAAGAAACTATGTTACATCAAAAAATAAAAGAAACAATACAGAAAGATTAGAAATAGTAAAATATTGCAAATTCTGTAAAAAACGTACAACACACAAAGAAACTAAATAAGCTATTTTAAGGAGGATATAAAATGGCTAAAAAAGATTTAAAAAAGAATAAAGGGAATAAAACATTCTTTAAGGATTTTAAAGCTGAATTAAAAAAAGTTATTTGGCCAACGCCGGAGAAACTTTTTAAAGATACTATGACAGTTATTTCAATATCTTTAGTAATTGCTTTAATGGTTTTTATTTTTGATTTTGCTTTTGATAAAATAAACACATATGGAATTGATAAAATGAAAAACTTAATTAGTTCTTCAAGTTCATCAGAAGAATCAAATTCAGAAGAATCAAATAACGAATCAGAAAATAAAACAGAAGAGAATGAAGAAAAATCTACAGCTAATGACGAAAATAATGTAGAATCAGAAAATAATAATATAGATGCAGAAAATACTGTAAATAATTAAGGAGGCTTTGATATATGTCTCAAGTAAGTGAAGATTTGGAACCAAAATGGTATGTAGTGCATACTTATTCTGGATACGAAAATAAAGTTAAAACTGACTTAGAAAAAACAGTAAAAAACAGAGAATTAGAAGATTTCTTTTTTGATATAGTTGTTCCTATGGAAGAACAAATAGAAATAAAAGATGGTAAAAGAAAAGTAAATCTGAAAAAAGTTTTTCCGGGTTATGTTTTAATTAAAATGATTGTAACAGAAGAATCTTGGTATATTGTTAGAAATACTAGAGGTGTTACTGGCTTCGTTGGTTCTGGGACAGATCCAATTCCATTAACTGAAGAAGAAATAAGAAGTATGGGATTTGAGGATGTACCTATTAATATTGATTATGATGTTAATGATTCAGTAAGAGTTATTAATGGTCCATTAGAAAATTTTATCGGAACTGTTCAAGAAATTAATAAAGAAAAACATAAAGTTAAAGTTTTAGTTTCCATGTTTGGAAGAGAAACTCCAGTTGAACTAGAATTTTCACAAGTCCAAAAAATAGTTTAATTTTAAGAATACTAAATAAATATATAAGTATTATATCATTTAAAGGAGGTGCAAAAAAATGGCTGAAAAAGAAGTAGTAAATACTATAAAACTACAAATAGAAGCAGGAAAAGCAACACCAGCTCCACCAGTAGGTCCAGCCTTAGGTTCAAGTGGTGTTAATATAATGCAATTTGTTAAAGAATTTAATGATAGAACTGCTAATCAACCAGGTATGATAATACCAGTAGTAATTACAGTTTATAAAGATAAATCTTTTGAGTTTGTAACAAAAGTACCACCAGTTGCTGTACTTATTAAAAAAGCATTAAATATTCCAAAAGGATCAGGAAAACCTAATAAAGAAAAAGTAGCTACAATTACAGAAGAACAAGTTAAAGCTATTGCTGAACAAAAAATGGAAGATTTAAATGCAGCTTCATTAGAAGCAGCTATGAGAATGGTAGAAGGTACTGCAAGAAGCATGGGTGTAGTTGTAAAAAAATAATTTTAAAATATAATTGGGAGAATGTAAAAATTCGTTAAAACCAAAGGAGGTAAATAATGAAAGAAGGAAAAAGATATCAAGAAAGTGTAAAACTTATTGATAAAACAAAACAATATGATATCAAAGAAGCTATTGAAGTAATTGAAAAAATGCCAAAAGCTAAATTTGATGAAACAGTAGAATTACATGTAAAACTTGGTGTAGATTCTAAACATGCTGATCAACAAGTTAGAGGAACAGTAGTTCTTCCACACGGGACAGGAAAAACATTAAGAGTTTTAGTTTTTGCAAAAGGAGATAAAGCTAAAGAAGCAGAAGCAGCAGGAGCTGATTTTGTTGGAGCAGAAGAATTAATACCAAAAATACAAAATGAAAATTGGTTTGATTATGATGTAATTGTTGCAACACCAGATATGATGGGTGTTGTTGGTAGATTAGGTAAAGTATTAGGACCAAAAGGATTAATGCCTAACCCTAAATCTGGAACAGTTACAATGGATGTAACAAAAGCAGTAACAGATATAAAATCAGGTAAAGTAGAATATAGATTAGATAAGACTAACATTATTCACTTAGGATTTGGAAAGGTTTCATTTGGAACAGAAAAATTAGTAGAAAACTATAATACTGTTATAGATGCAATAATTAAAGCTAAACCAGCTGCAGCAAAAGGTCAATATATAAGAAGCATTGCTGTTGCTACATCAATGGGACCAAGCATTTATATAAATCAAAAATAAGTTAAATATGGCCAAAGATAGTAGGCATTAATAAGTCCTACCGAGGCATGATATTTGAGCGGAAATAAGTCCAATCATATTGTGCCTTTATGGCTATATATGATTGGATTTTTATATTCAAATCGCAATAAATAATACAGACATTAAATGATATTCTTAAAAACAAATATTTATTATACAAATTATCGCCTTGTGCGTTAAATAAATATTAATTTCATTAGGAGGTGAATAACAAAATGGCTAGTGAAAAAATCTTAAAACAAAAGGAAGAAGAAGTAAAAAAATTAGCAGAGAAAATAAAAGATGCTAAAATAGTACTTTTAACAGATTACAGAGGAATAAACGTAGAAGATGTAACTAAATTAAGAACATCTTTAAGAAATGCTCAAGCAGAATATAAAGTTATAAAAAACAATATAACTAGAAGAGCTTTAAAAGAATGTAATTATGAAGGTATGGATGAATATTTAGAAGGTCCAACAGCAGTTATTCTTAGTGAGAATGACTATTTAGAACCAGCTAAAGCAGTATATGAGTATGTTAAGAAAAATGATTTCTATAAAATTAAAGGTGGAATAATTGAAGGAAAAGTTATGACAGCAGAAGAAATCATAACACTTGCAAAATTACCATCAAGAGAAACTCTACTTGGTATGCTTGCTGGAGCTTTACTTGGAAATGTTACAAAACTTGCAGTTGCACTTGATCAAGTAAAAGTAAAAAAAGAAGCAGAAGCTTAGAAAAAAATTAAAATAAGTGTGAAAGCACAAAAAAATAAGGAGGAATTTAGAATGGCTAAAATAGAAGAATTATTAGAAACAATTGATGGTTTAACAGTTGTTGAATTAGCTGAATTAGTAAAAGGAATAGAAGAAAAATATGGAGTATCTGCAGCAGCAGTTGCAGCTCCAGCAGCAGGTGTAGCAGGAGGAGCTGCTGCAGCTGAAGAAAAAACATCATTTGATGTTGTATTAAAAGAAGCAGGAGACAACAAAATAAAAGTTATAAAAGTTGTTAGAGATGCTACAGGTTTAGGATTAAAAGAAGCTAAGGAATTAGTTGATGGAGCACCAAAAACAATAAAAGAAGGTGTTGCTAAAGAAGAAGCAGAAGAATTAAAAGCTAAATTTGTAGAAGTTGGAGCAGTTGTTGAATTAGCATAATTAAAATAAAGAAAGTGGCTATATATAGCCACTTTTCTTCTTATATTGGAAATTCGGTTAAGTTACTTAAATTGTGTTGGTAATTATTTTGCAATCGTGTTTTGTGATAAAGCCACTTATTTTTATTGTAAAATAAGATAATAATAATACATGCAAATAATTAAAAATACTGTCCAAAGTTACTTCAATAATTAGTATGTGCATAAAAAAATTATATTTTAATAATACAAGAAGGAGATATAAAATTTGAAAGAGAAAATAGGCATAATTACTGCTATGCAGGAAGAACTAGATGCAATAAAATTAAAAATGACTAATATAATAGAAGAAAAAATATATGAACTTATTTTTTATAAAGGCAAAATAGAAAAGAAAGACTGTATATTAGTGAAATGTGGAGTTGGAAAAGTGAATGCAGCAAGAACTACTCAAATATTAATAAATAAATATGACATATCAAAAATAATAAATGTGGGCTCTGCAGGAGGGGTGAATAATAAGCTTAAAATCGGGGATATTGTAATTGGCAAAGAATTAGTACAATACGATTTTGATATAACTGCTTTTGGACACGAAAAAGGCTATATAACAGATGTTGGAAAATTCATATATTCAGATGAAAAATTAATACAAGCATGCAGTAAAATAGTAGATGAAATAAGTAAAAACAAGAACTTTAATGCTATTATTGGAAAAATAGCAACAGGTGATACTTTTTGTACTAATATTGTTCAAAAAGAGAAAATTTTTAATGAGTTTGTAGCTGACTGTATTGAAATGGAAGGTGCAGCTATAGCACAGGTTTGTAAATTAGATAATGTTGGATTTCTTGTAATAAGAGGAATATCAGATGTACCAAATGGAAAAAATGAAATAGAATTTGACAAGTATTTAAAAATTGCATCTGAGAGATGTGGAATAATAATTCAAAAGATGTGTCAACTAATATAATTAGTTGACTTTTTCTTAATTTCATTATATACTTAGTGCAGAATTTGGAAAAATAATTTTCTGATAAGGAGAAGATAATGATTATGAGAAAGTTAAAGGATGTTGTTAGTATATTAGGAATAGGATGTTTAACATGGGTATGTTTGCATACCCATACTATAGCTAGTACGGGAAAAGTTACTACTGAAACTGTTAAATTAAGAAGTAAACCATCTACTAGTTCTTCAATTGTTCAATTGTTATCACTAAATGATAAAGTTGAAGTTGTAGAAAAAAGTGGTGAATGGTATAAAGTTTCTGCAGATGGAAAAACAGGATATGTTCATCAAAATTATCTTAAAGTAGATGACAAAAACAGTTCTGATAAAAAAAATAACACAAGTAATACTACTTTAAATAGTACCGAAAAAAATAATACTACATCTGTTGGAACAAATTCTGTAGAAAATACTTCAACAGATGAAAATAGTGTAACTAATAATGAGAAAATGGAAGATACAAATAACATTGATACAACCACAGAAGGTGCAGAAACAGAAAAGCAAGAAAGTACAATTGGAGAAACTGGAGAAAAAGAATTGCAATCAGAAACTAAAGTATATATTTTACCATTAATAAATGTCAGCACTATTGGAAATATTGAAAAAGGGAAAAAAGTAAATGTTACTGAAAATATTAATGGATGGTCATATATAACTTCAGACACAATTAGTGGTTGGGTAAGAAGCGATAAGTTAGTTGAGATAAAAAATGAAAACAATAATCCAAAGGTAGAAACAAAAGTGGAAGAAACAACAAACAAAGAATCAAATGAAAATAGTAATACAGAGAAAAATACAAATGAAACAACTAAAAAGGAAGAAACCAAAAAAGAGGAAAAAGCGAATAACTCTTCAAAAGTTGGATATGTGTCAGTTGGAACTGCTAATTTAAGAAAAGAGACTAATACTTCTTCACAGGTTGTAGCTAATTTATCATTAAATGATAAAGTTGAAATATTGGGAGAAGAGAATAACTGGTATAAAGTAAAAGTAAATGGCAAACAAGGTTATATTGCCAAAAGCTTAATATCTAATAAAAAACAAACGTCAAATACTTCAAGAGGGGAAGAAGTAGACAGAGAGAATAATACTCCAAATAGTAATGCAAATACTGCTGTTGTATCTTATGCTAAGAATTTAATAGGGTCTAGATATGTATCTGGAGGAAGTACACCTAATGGATTTGATTGTTCAGGATTTACATACTATGTATATAAGAATTTTGGAGTTTCTTTAAGTAGAGCATCATCTGGTCAAGCAAATAATGGGAAGGCAGTAGATAAGTCTAACCTAGTAGAAGGAGATTTAGTATTATTTTCACAAGGAAGTAAAAAAATAGGTCATGTAGGAATCTACATAGGAAATAATCAATTTATTCATGCTGCAAATGCTCGAAAAGGAGTTATAATAACATCATTATCAGATAGTTACTATACAAAAAATTATGTTACAGCTAGAAGAGTTTTAGATAATTAACAAGGGGAGCAATTAATATAAAAGGAGAGAACTTATAAGTTGAAAAGACTAATATTAATTGTTTTAATAGGATATATAGTAGGAATAATATGGGGAGTGTACACAAATGTGTGTATAGCTCCTTTTATTATTGCTTTTGTTATAGCAAGCAGAAAAGCATTAAAATTCAAAAAAAATATTTATAGATATATAAAAGTAATTATAAAAAAAGAAACTATAATAGTGTTTATAGTTTCATGTGTTATATCTAACATATATGTGCTGTACTTAAATAATAGATATAACAATTTATATAGTAATATAAAAGGAGAAAATACAATTGTATGTACAATTGTAGAAGATAAAAAAACATATAAATATAAAGTTGGTTATAAAGTAAGAGTAGAAGAAATAAATAAAGATAAAAAATATAAAAATACATACTTATATTTATATTGCTATAAAGAATATGATAAACTTGCTCTAAATTATGGTGATAAAATTGAACTAAAATGTGAATATATTGAACCTGAAATTCAAAGAAATTTCAAAGGATTTAATTATTATGAATATTTAAAAACAAAAAAATGCTATGGAGTAATTAAAATAAAAAATTCTAAAATAAAAAAAATAAAAAAGAACAATTTAAGTTTTATAAAAATATTATCTAACAAGATTGCACAAATATTTTATAATAAATCTAATAATATACTTTCAACTGAAACCAGTGAATTGTTAATTGCTATATTAATAGGAAAAGATGATGGTATAGACGAAAATATTGTCAAAGATTTTAGAGATAGCAGTTTAGCACATATGTTAGCAGTTTCAGGTTCGCATATATCTTATATAATAGTAAGTAGTGCATTTATTGTGAAAAAAATTAAGGTTAATAAGAGAAAGTCTAAATATATTGTTATAATTATATTAATATTTTTCATGTTCTTAACAGGACTTTCTGAACCAGTTGTAAGAGCTTGTATTATGGGAATAATTATAGTGAGTGCAGAACTATTTTATAGAAAGATTGATTTTTTAAATAGCATCAGTTTATCTCTTTTAATTTTACTCATAGATAACCCATTTGCTATAAAAAATGTTGGGTTATTATTATCTTTTGGGGGAGTTATAGGAATTGTATTATACGAAAAATATTTTTTTGATAAATTTAATAAATACATAAAGAAAAATAATAAGTTAAAAGATGTAATTCTGCATATGTTAGCAGTTACATTTGCAGCACAACTAATGATTACTCCAATAATACTTATATATTTTAATACAGTATCGCTAACATTTTTTATTTCTAATTTATTAGCAGGGTATTTACTTGAAATAATAACTATATTTGGATTTATTGTTTTGTTCATTTCAATATTTTCTATAAATTTAGCCAAAATCTTGGGGATTTTTTTGAATTTTATTTTATATTTACTTATTTTTATAGCTAACATATGTGCTAAACTTCCTTTTTCCAAAATTTATATGATTATACCAAATATGATTTATATAATATTATATTATGTGTTAATAATTCTAATAATATATTTTGAATGTTTATCTAAAAAAGATTTGTTAAGATATTATGAGAAAAAAATAATTATGTTAAAAGTCCATTTTATTAATTACATAAAAAAGTATTTTAAATATATAATGTTAATAATATGTATAATATCGGTAATGCTAAGCGTGATAAAGCATATTCCTAAAGACTTAAAAGTATATTTTATAGATGTTTCACAAGGAGATAGTACATTAATTATTACTCCTAGAAATAAAAAGATTTTAATAGATGGAGGAGGAAATAGAGAGGAAGATGTATTTAATGTGGGAGAAAAGATTTTAATTCCATATTTACTAAATAGAAAAATAAATAAAATAGATTATATGGTTATTAGTCATTTCGATTCCGATCATGTTCGGGCGGGTTACTTCATGTTATGGAAGAAATAAATATAAAAAATATAATTATAGGCAAGCAATTTCAAACATGTGAAAATTATGAAAAATTCGTTCAAATAGTGAAAAAGAAAAAAATAAATGTATCTATTGTAAGTTCGGGCAATAGAGTTAATATAGAAAAAAATATATATTTAGATGTACTATGGCCAGATACAAATAAAAAAATAATGGAGAACATACTGAATAACAATTCATTGGTATGTAAATTGAATTATAAAAAAAATTCAATATTGTTTACTGGAGATATAGAAGCAGTGGCAGAAAAAGAAATATTAAAAAAATATCAAAGTAAATCAAATATATTAAAATCAAATATAATAAAAATCGCTCATCATGGTTCTAAAAGTTCATCAATAGAAGAATTTTTAAACGAAGTTAAACCTAATATTGCATTAATTGGTGTTGGAAAAAATAATAATTTTGGACATCCAAGTCAAAAAACATTGGAAAATTTAAGGAAATTTAATTGCAAATATTATCGAACAGACGAATGTGGAGAAATTGCACTTAGAATAAACGAAAAAAAAATAATGATAAACAGAAGAATAAAAACTAAAATTAAAGAATGATTGCATAATCTTGCAATTATTGTAAATACTACATAAAAATACCATATTGATAAATGGTTAGGAGGAACTTATGAAGAAATTTAGTTTTTATGTGGGGGTATTAGTATCTGTATTAGTTATTTCTATTGCAATAGTTATATATATAATTGCAAATAATAAGGGGGATTCTAAAGAAAAGTTAGCTAAAAGTACAACTAATGAATATTATTTGGAAGAACCAAATGATATTGTATCTACAATATTAGAAGAAAAGATTACACCAAATACTAACTTTATAATAGAAAAAGAATATGAGAAATGTGGACATGTTGTTAAAGAAGAAGTTGAAGTACCAAGAGAATGTATAAATAAAACTAAAAATGAAGTAGAACAAGAATATAAAGAATGGAATATTAAAGAATTTTCAAATGATGAAGTAATAATTTCAAAAAAGGAAAGTGGATATTGTGATAAGCATTATATATTAAGGGAAAGGGAAGGAGTAGTGGCAATATATGCATTAGACAAAGATGGAAAAGAAGTGTTTAAAGAAGCTACATCTATAGGCATAGAGTATTTGACAGAAACGGATTTACTAAGTATTAAACAAGGAATGCTAATATATGGTGATGAAAAGTTAAATTCGTTTTTGGAAGATTTTGAATAAAATAATATAAAAATTAATCCCCAATAATATTATTGAGGATTAATTTTTTATCTATTTTTTATCTATTTTTAAATATTCTTTTTTTAGATATCCTTTATTATAAAAAGATTGAAAATACATCAAAAGTGAAAACAGGGTAGCAAACAGTGCTAAATAATATATATATTGATCTAACGATGTATTAAAATGGAATTGTTTTTTCAATAAAGAACAAACAATTGCTATATAAAATATAACTGTAGATAGTTTTCCATACCATTTGCTAGAGACAACTAATTCTTTACCATAAAGAAAAGATGCACCAGATATCATTAAAAATTCTTTCAAAATTACAATAATTAAAATCCATGTTGGAATAATTTTTTGCAAAGACAATGTGGCTAAAATTGATATTTGAGTTGACTTGTCAGCTAATGGATCTATTAATTTCCCAAAATTTGTTATAAAGTTAAATTTTCTGGCAATATATCCATCTAATACATCTGTCACTCCAGATAATGTTAAAAAGATAAATGCCAAGATATAGTTTTCCTTAATAATAAAATATAAAATTATTGGAATTAATAAAAACCTTAGAAGTGTCAGAATATTTGGTACATGTTTAAACATAATTTTTTGCCTCCTATTTTATTACATTAAAAGTTAAGTTACTATTTTGTAAATCAATTTTAATATTTTCACCATTTGATAATTCATTTTTTAGGATTAGTTCTGAAAGTTCATCTTCAATATATCGTTGAATAGCGCGTCTCAGAGGTCTTGCACCAAATTTTAGGTTTGTTCCTTTTTCTAAAACAAACTGTTTTGCTTCAACAGAAAGTTCCATTGTGATATTTTTTTCTTTTAAAGCAAATTCAGTATCTTTAAGCATTAAATCTACAATTTGAAGTAGTTCCTCATTAGTTAGTGAATCAAAGACAACTATTTCATCTACTCTATTTAAAAATTCTGGTCTAAATAACTCTTTAAGACTATTTTCTATTTTATTTTTGTCTGTAGATTGCTTTGCAAAACCAATAGAATTAGTATTAATATTAGAGCCTGCATTTGATGTCATGATAATAATAGTGTTTTCAAAACTTACAGAGTTACCTTGAGAATCAGTAAGTTTCCCATCATCTAGAACTTGAAGTAAGATGTTGAATACATCGCTATGAGCTTTTTCTATTTCATCTAACAATATTATAGAGTAAGGTTTTCTCTTAACCTTTTCAGTAAGTTGACCAGCATCATCATAACCAACATAACCAGGTGGTGATCCTATTAATTTAGAAGTTGAATGACTTTCCATATATTCAGACATATCAATTCTAATAATAGAATCTTCTGAACCAAACATTTCATATGCTAATGATTTTGCAAGTTCAGTTTTACCAACACCAGTGGGACCAACAAATATAAAAGATGGAGGTCTTTTGGTTGATTTTAATCCTGCTCGGTTTCTCCTAATTGCTCTGGAAACGGCTTCAACTGCAGCATTTTGTCCAATTATTCTTTTATGAAGATTAGACTCTAAATTTAATAGTTTTTGAGTCTCAGCTTCAGTAATTTTTGTAACAGGAATTTTTGTCCATCCTTCAATTACTTGAGCAATATCTTGAACAGTAATTTGTTTTAATTTTAATTTTTTTGTTATTTTTTCTATTTGCTCTGTTATTTGACACTCTTTAGTTTTTAAATCAGCAGCTTTTTGATAATCCTCTGTAGAATCATTTGTTAGAGCCTCTTCTTTTTCTTCTTGAATAGCATGCAATTGAGTTTTTAATATTTCAAGTTGGTATAATTCTTTATTTTTCAAATTAACTCTTGAACAAGCTTCATCTAGAATATCAATAGCTTTATCAGGTAAAAATCTATCATGAATGTATTTTTCAGACATAATAACAGTTTGTTTTATAACATCATTAGAAATTTTTACTTTATGAAAGTCTTCATAATATTTTTTGATTCCTTCAAGTATTAAAATGGAATCATCAATTGTTGGTTCATCCACAAGAACTTGACCAAATCTTCTTTCAAGAGCGGAGTCTTTTTCAATATATTTACGGTACTCTTTTAATGTAGTAGTACCAATAATTTGGACTTCACCATTAGATAAAGATGGTTTTAAAATATTTGCAGCATTCATAGAATGTTCGCCATCACCTGCACCAATGATATTATGAATCTCATCTATAACTAATATAATATTTCCAGATTCTTTACATTCATCTATTATAGATTTCATTCTAGATTCAAATTGACCTCTGAATTGTGTACCAGCTATAACAGCTGTCATATCTAGTAAGTAAACTTCTTTATTTAATAATTTTACAGGCACATCACCATTAGCTATTTTAATTGCCAATCCCTGGGCAATAGCTGTTTTCCCAACTCCTGGTTCACCAATTAAGCATGGATTATTTTTAGAACGTCTATTTAAAATTTGTATCATTCTTTGAAGTTCTCTATCTCTTCCAACAACTATATCTAACTCATGATTTCTTGCTTTTTCTGTTAAATTTGTGCCAAAAGTATCTAAAGCTTTTCTTCTCTTATCTTTTTTCCTTTTTTGCGTTTTTACTTTTTTATTGGAATCTTCTTTATTGGATTCATTTGAATCAGAAGATGTATCCTCTGGTGTAATTCCAAGCATATTCGAAAAAAAAGAACCTATAGGCATAGAATTTAATTCAGGTTGCTTAGAATCTGATTTACCATCTGCAGAAGATAAGTTTTCAGAAATATCTTTAAAAAGTTCCTCAAATTGTGAAGACATATCATCTAAGTCAATATTTTCATTTTCTAAGAGATTAGTTTGTTTAGCAAGGGTTTCCAAAGGATTTATACCTTTTTCTTTAGCACAATTGTAGCACAAACCTTCTAAAGAATTTTTCCCATCATCTGACATTTTATTTATAAAAATTATTGCCATATTTTTTTTGCAATTTGAACATAACATGTATTTTATTTCTCCTTAATACTAATAATTAAATAATAATATTATAATACATGAAAAATACAATATAGTCAAGGTTTTACTGTAATTGTTATACATTCTAAAAAGTCAAATAATTGATATATAGTCAAAAAAATGGTATAATATAAAATATAGGATTATTTTAATCGGAAAAAGGGTGAGGTATATGAAAAAAATGGCACCTATAACGTTTATATATATGATGATAATAGTTATATCTATTATAGCATTAATATTGGGGATATCAGTAAATATATCTAAATTTGCAAATAAAAAAAATAGATATAATGAAAATAATTCAGAAACTATGGCTGAGCTGGTTAATAATTTTAGTACAATATTCAATAATGAACTAAAAGGAAATACAGAACAATTAAAAAACATAAACAAAAAAGACAATAGTAAAAATATAATATATACTGGATATGAAAAAAAAGAAAAAAAAGAGAAATTGTACGATCTAAATATATCAATTCCAAAAGTAAACATAAATTGCGAAGCGGCAGATAGTTTTAATAAAAAAATGGAAAAAATGTTTTTAGAAAAAATAAATAATATAATGACTATACAAAGAGATAATGCATTGTTTACAGTAGAATATACAGGGTACATAAATGGAGATATATTATCAGTTGTTGTGAGGGCATCACTAAAAGAAAATAGTACGACTCCACAAAGAGTTATAATACAAACATTTAATTTAGATTTAAACAATAATAAAGAAGTTAAACTAAAAGAAATATTAAATTCTAAAAAATTAAACGAAAACTTAGTAGAAAATAATGTGAAAAAAGTAATAACAGATACTAATGAACAAGCACAAGAATTATCTAAATTAGGATATGATATATATACAAGAGATGTTAATAGTGATATATATGAATTAGATAATACAACAGAATATTTTTTAGGAGAAAATAATAAATTATACCTAGTATATGCATATGGAAATAAAAACTTTACAAGTGAAATGGATATATTAGTATTTCAGTAATAAAAAAAGCGACTATAAAAATAGTCGCTTTTTTTGAAAATAAAAGGGGATGTTTTTCAAAAGAGAAATAAGTAACTGGAGTAACATTAGTTACTTACTTCTCTTTTAATATATAATTCGTTTTTGTACATTTTGTGAATTAATTGTGTATTATTTGAAAATATTAATCAAACTAAGGTTGTTCACCTAATGTTAATGTTACTGAAACATCTTTACCATTTCTGTTAATTTTTAGTTTTAGTTCATCGCCAATTTGATGAGAATTTTTAATTTTATTTAATTCTTCCATAGTTGTTATTTTTTGATCATCTGCTTCAATTATAACATCACCAGGTTGTACATTTGCCTTTTGTGCAGCTGAGAAGTCTTCAACAGATTTTACATACACACCAACAACTAATTTGTTATAACTTGCAGTTTTTTCATCTAAATCAATTCCAGAAATACCAATATAAGGTCTTTTTACTTTATTATATTGAATTAACTGTTCATAAATAGGTTTGCTATCATTTATAGGAATTGCAAATCCCATACCTTCTATACCTGTTCCAGATAATTTTAAAGTATTAATACCGATTACTTGTCCATTACTATTTACTAAAGCACCACCACTGTTACCAGAGTTAATAGCAGCATCAGTTTGAATTAATTTATAAGATTTATTGTCTGTGTCTGTGACTTCTCTATTTACAGCACTTATGATACCACATGTAACACTACTTTGCATTCCTAAAGGATTACCAATAGCCATTGAAAATTCTCCAACTTTAATACTTGAAGAATCGCCAAGTTCTGCAGCGCTTAAATCATTTTTGTCTATTTTTATAACTGCTAAGTCTGTTTGTTCATCTGTTCCGACTATTTTAGCTTCATATTCTGTTTTGTCATTGTATAAAAATACGGTAACTTTCGTAGCTTCTGATACTTGATAGTAAGAAGACATTGAATTAGATGATGAAGATGAATTAACAATATGGTTATTTGTTAATATATATCCATCTGAACTAATAATTATTCCAGAACCCTCAGCTTCAGCAGTAGACTGACGACTAAATATTGAATTAACTGAATATTGTACTTTTATACCAACAATAGATGGAAGCACTTTATTTGCTACATTAATTGCTGTATCAGAGTAATTAGTAAGAGAAACAGCATTTATATTAGCATTTGAATTACTACCAGAATTATTTTGTGTAGAAGTTAAAGTCGATGGAGTATTTATAATTTTATTTTTTATTTGAGGAACACCAAAGCAAGTTCCTATTACAACAGCACTACCTAACATTCCACAGAAAAATGGTAAAAATACTCTATTTTTAAAGCCAACTTTTTTTGATTTTTGTGGATTTTTATTTTCTTGTTTTACTTCAACAAATTTGTATTTTTCTTCCATGAATATTACCTCCTAAAATGTATAAATAATATTATAATTATCTTAAACTGATTAAATAATACAATACTATTGTGAACCTTTTGTGAATTTTTAATTATATTTTAATATATGTTTTATATTGCTTGAAAATAAAGTTATATATAGTATATAATAGAAAAAAATAAAAAGGGGGATATATGAACGTAAGAAAAGAAAAAGGAATAACATTAACGGCATTAGTATTAACAATAATTATAATAGTAATTCTTACAAGTGTATCTGTGTATACTGGTACGAATTTGATTAGAGAAGCAAATTTGCAGAGTATTAATACCAATATGTTACAAATACAAATAAAAGTAAAATCAATTGAAGAAAAAGTCGAATTTAATAATGATGATGGTGAAGAATATGTAGGAGAAAAGTTATCAGATGATGAGGCAACAGAACTAATAGCTAAAGTTAACTCTACATATGTAGTAATAGATGATTATGATGCAGAGACAGATAAATATTATAAATTAAAGAATGCAGATTTAGTAAATTTAGGACTACAAGCAATACAAGAAGATGAAGATTATACATATGTAGTTAATTATAGAAGCAACGAAGTTATTTATACCAAAGGATTTAAAGCAAATGATCAGAAGATTCATTATGCATTATCAGATATGGTAAATTTAGACTAAGTATTGTTAAAACATGGAAGAAGGATATTTATTATGAAAGAAAAAGAGTTGGAAAGATTAAATGAAATAAAAAGAATAGAAATTGAATTAAGAAATGAGGGAGCAGAATATATATGTGGAATTGATGAAGCTGGAAGAGGACCACTTGCTGGTCCAGTTGTAGTTGCAAGTGTAATAATGCCAAAAGATTCAATGATTGAGGGAGTTAATGATTCTAAAAAAATATCTGAAAAAAAGAGAGAAAAGTTATATGAGCAAATAATCGAAGAGGCAATAAGCTATGGTGTAGGAATAATAAATCAAGATGAAATAGATAATATAAATATACTTAATGCTACTAAAAAAGGTTTAACTCTAGCAATAAAAGAACTGAAAGTAAAACCAGATTTAATATTAGTAGATGCTTTAGAAAAAATAGATACACTTCGGAATACCATATAAATCATTTATAAAAGGTGATAGCAAATGTTATTCTATAGCTGCAGCATCAATAATAGCAAAGGTTACAAGAGATAGAATTATGCGACAATGGGATGAAATATATCCAAATTATGGTTTTATTAATCACAAGGGATATGGAACTGCAAAACATATTGCAGCTATAAAAGAATTTGGAATTTGTCCTCTACATAGAAGAACTTTTGTGAAGAAATTTATTTAAAATTTGGAGGTCACATGAATATTATAGATATTATTGCAAAAAAAAGGGATAAGCAAATATTAGAAAAAAAAGAGATAGAATATTTTGTAAAAGAATATACAAAAGGAACTATTACAGATTACCAAGCGGCAGCTTTTATAATGGCTATATATATTAATGGGATGAATGAACAAGAAACAACAGATTTGACACTTGCAATGGCGAATTCAGGAGAAATATTAAACTTGGATAAATTAGGAGAAAATATAGTAGATAAGCATAGCACAGGTGGAGTAGGAGATAAAGTAACAATAATATTAATGCCTATTATTGCTTCATTAGATATTCCTGTTGCAAAAATGTCTGGTAGAGGATTGGGATTTACTGGTGGTACAATTGATAAATTAGAGTCAATACCAGGTTATAACACAGGAATAGATGTTGAAAAATTTTTAGAGAATGTAAAAAAGATTAATATAAGTTTAATAGGACAAACTCTTAATTTAGCACCAGCTGATAAAAAAATATATGCATTAAGAGATACTATAAGTTGTGTAGATAGCATTCCATTGATTGCTTCTAGTATAATGAGCAAAAAAATAGCAAGTGGAGCCAATAAAATTGTGTTAGATGTGACTGTTGGAGATGGAGCTTTTATGAAAGATATAGATTCAGCAAGAGAATTAGCAATAATGATGAAAAATATTGGAGAATTGGCTAATAAAGAAACTGTTTGTGTGTTAACTAATATGGAAGAACCATTAGGAAGAAATGTTGGTAACATATTAGAAATACAAGAAGCGGTTGAAGCTTTGAGAGGAAAAATGGAGCAAGACGTAAAAGAAGTTGTACTAGAATTAGGAAGTTATATGATAAAACTAGCAGGAAAAGGTGATAACCTAGAAGAAAACAAACGAAAAATTTTAGAGAACATAGAAAATGGAAAAGCATATAATAAGTTTTTAGAATTGGTTAAAAATCAAGGTGGAGATATACAATATATAAATGATACAAATAAACTAGAAAAGTCAAAATATATATACAAAGTTATATCGCCAAAAACAGGATATATAAAAGAATTAAAAGCTGAAGAAATAGGAAAAATATCTGCATATTTGGGAGCAGGCAGAATAAAAAAAGAAGATGTTATAGATAAAAGCGTAGGAATAGAAATATGCAAAAAAATAGGTGATAAAGTAGAAAAAGGTGAAATATTAGCTATAGTGTATTCAAACGATGAAAAAAAAGGAAAAATAGCAAGTGATAACATAGAATATACATATAAAATTGTAGAAGAAAAAACGGAAAAATTGAAAACTATAATAGAGATAATAAAATAATAACTAGTGAAGAGAAAGAAAAAAGAGTAGCTACTCTATTTTCCTTTCTCTTGTTTCATTCCTACCTGAAAAATTACACATTTTTTCATATTCTTTACATCTTATTTTATAATCCATTTGCATACACAAATAACGATAATACATGAAACCTTGTTCATATTGAAGCATTGGATTAAATATAGGATCTTTATACATATCATTCATATCAGTATCAAAATTCATATCATATGGAACAAACCCAGAAAAATTCATATTTTTATCCACGAAAATCAACTCCTTTTTTGTTTATAAATTTATTAAAAATTACATAAAATATAATTATAGATAAAACAATAAAAAAAACAAATAACATGTTGGAGGTATAATAATTAGTTGCTTTAGTAATGTCACCAGAAAAAGTAGGTATTAAATCTAAGTTGAAAAAATTAAAATTATTTATTATAAGATATGTATAAATAGAAGCAAATATACCTTGTAGTGATTTGCCAATAATGTAAGGTTTTATAGAAATGTCAGATGATGAAATAATACTATATACTTGTAATAAAACTGAAATACCACCAAATCCAAGTAAAAAAGCACACAAAATAATATTAAAAGAGATAGATTTATTAGCAATAGAACAAACTTGTTCCAAACCATTAGTTAGCTCTATAACACCTGTAATAGCAGCTTTAAGAAAATTGTGATTAATATTAAAAGTACAAAAAAAGGGAGATAAAACATTAGAAACCATTTCTAATATTTTACTTTGTTCTAAAATAGATAATATAACTGAAAATAAAACTATAAAACCACCAATCATAATAATAGTATTAAAGCTGTTTATTATGCTTTCGGAAAGAATTGTTCCTAAATTAGAAAATGTTAATTGCTTTTTGGGGGTGTAAATATATTTATTTTTACTTTCCTTAGAATTTGATTTATATTTCCAAAATCTAAATAGTACTCCAACAGTAATACATGCTAAAACATGTGTTATAAATAAAAGAAAACCAGTTCTTGTATCTCCTATTAATCCGTGAGCCGACAGTACCAATTATAAATAATGGGCCAGAATTATTACTGAAAGACAATAAACGTTCGCATTCTTCACGTGATACAATATTGTTTTTGCGGAAATTCACTAGTATCTTAGCTCCAGTAGGATAACCACTAATAATACCCATAATAAAAGCAAAACTCCCTTCACCTGGAACATTAAAAATTGGACGCATAATATTATTTAATAATTTGCCTAAATAATATATGACATTAGTGTAACTGAGCAATTCTGTAGCAATAAAAAAAGGAAGCAGTGAAGGTACAACTGAATTAGCCCAAAGCCATAAACCGTCTTTGGTGGCAGATATATTTTGCCTAGAAAAAAGTAATAAACAAATAGTAAAAATACAAAATAAAAAAGGTAATATATTCTTTTTAAAAGATAGACATATAAATTTCATAATATAAACACCAAATCTTTCAATTAATATATATTAAGAAAATAAAAATATATGTATAGTTATAAATTCATTCTTAAAAAATCTTGTAATATAAAAACTTATATGTTATATTAAATTTAAGTTTATACAAAGGAGGTACGGCTATGATTGCATTAGGAAGTGACCATAGAGGATACAAGTTAAAAGAAGAAATAATTAAATATTTAGGAGAAAAAGAAATAGAATTTAAAGATTTTGGAACTTATTCTGAAGAAAGAACAGATTATCCCAAAATAGCAAGTGAAGTATCAAAAGCAGTACAAAATGGAAAATGTGATGTAGGAGTATTAATATGTGGTACTGGCTTTGGAATGACAATGGTAGCTAATAAATATAAAGGGATAAGATGTGCAGATTGCTATTCAGAAGAAACGGCTAAATATGCTAAAGCTCATTCAAATGTTAATATATTAGCATTGCCAGCAGATTATATTAATACAAGTAAAGCAATTGCTATAATAAGAATGTGGCTAGGAACAGAATTTTTAGGAGGAAGATATCAGGAAAGACTAAAAATGATTGAAAAAATAGAAAATGAAAATATGAAATAGCAGGAGGAGTATTATGTGGGGAGATATAGCAATAGCATTTTTGTTAGCATTTATCACAGCATTTGTTGTTACACCATATACTATTAGATTAGCTAAACGACTGCGGAGCTGTAGATACACCAAAAGATGAAAGAAGAATTAATACTAAAACAATGCCAAGATTACGGTGGAATAGGTGTAATTGCTGGATTTGTAGTATCAATTACTTATCTGATTATAGTAATGAGTATTGAAGGAAGTATTAATTTATTTGGAGAAGAGCAATACATTCAGAAACTGATAGGATTTTTATTAGGAGCATTGGTTATAATTATAACTTGTTTTATAGATGATATAAAAGGAATTTCTCCGCTTGCCAAATTATCTGGGCAAATTTTGGCAGCTATTATATGTCTAAAATTTGGATTAAAAATAGAACATATAAACATACCATTTTTTGATAGAGTTCAAAGTGACGTATTTACTACAATACTAACAATAGGATGGATAGTAGGAATAACAAATGCAATTAATCTTATAGATGGATTAGATGGCTTATCATCTGGAATATCGTTAATATCATGTCTATCCTTACTAATGATATTTTCATTAAATGATTCACCAGTAATAGCTATTATACTAATTACAGCATTAGCTGGTGCTTTGACAGGATTTTTACCGTTTAATTTTAATCCAGCTAAAACATTTATAGGAGACACTGGTTCTAATTTTTTAGGATATTCACTTTCAATAATATCAATATTAGGGATTGCCAAAACATATACATTAATAGTTATAGTAGCACCATTAATCGTACTTGCATTACCTGTTATGGATACATTGTGGGCAATTGTAAGAAGGTTAAAAAAAGGAAAGTCAATCAAAGCAATTGTAATGCCAGATAAAGGGCATTTACATCATAAAATGATAAAAAAAGGTTTTTCACAAAAACAAGCAGTTTTAATTTTATATGGTATTAGTGCAACTTTTGGAATGTTTGCGGTTATACTATTAGATAGTGGAATATGGAAAGCTTTATCTTTTGCGTTGATGATAGTTGCAGTAATAGCTTTAGGATATAAAAACTTGTTTAAAGTAAAAGAAGAAGAAACATATAAATGTATGTCATGTGGATATGTTTATAATCCTGAAGTTGGAGACAAAGAACATGGTGTAACTGTGGAAACATTATTTGAGAATCTACCAGACACATGGAAATGTCCAGTATGTAAAGCACCAAAAGATATGTTTGAAGAAGAATAAACTTATAAAAACACTAATGGCTAAGAAAAAATCTTAGCCTTTTATCAAATAAAAGAAGGTGAATTTATGAAAAAAGATATGACCATGGAAGATAGAGAAAAAAGAAAACAAAAAATAAATATGGCAATAACTAATGTTACAAGAATATTGTTAATGTTAATAATTTTTAGAGGAATAGTAGTAAAGGATTATAATCAACTATTTATTGCATTTGTTACAATAATATTAACCTATTATCCAAGTATATTAGAAAAAAGATTTGGAGTATATCTGCCAGCTAGTATGCAGATAACAATAACTTTATTTATATTTGGAGCACAATACTTGGGTGAAATTCGTAATTTTTATAGAATTTTTCCATGGTGGGATACGGCTTTGCATACTATTTCAGGTACTATTTTGGGTGTCGTAGGTTTTATGTTTGTATATTTGCTTAACGAGAAATATGGAAAAAAGGTAAAACTTAGTCCGTTTTTTGTAGTAATGTTTGCATTTTGCTTTGCTGTAACAATGGGAGTCTTTTGGGAGTTTTTCGAATATGGAATGGATAGAATATTTGGAACAAATATGCAAAAATTTAGATATCCAGAATTAGGAGATGATGGCTTAGTAGACACAATGGGAGATTTATTTGTAGATTCACTTCGGTGCATTGATAACCTCAATAGTAGGTTATATATATATTAAAAAGAAAAATGACATAATATTTAGAGAATACTTTAAAGATTGGTTTAAGAGTAAAAAAGCAAAGTTTATTAAGAAAAATAATTAGTGTAAAAATTAGAAATATTTATGATTTAGTGTTATAATTATTTTTATGTGAGTTTATTTCAGAAAGGATGAAATTTAAATATGAAGTTAGTAATACAAAGATCAAAAGAAGCAAAAGTAGAAATAGAAGGAAAAATAAATGGGAAAATAAAACAAGGATATGTTGTTTTAGTTGGAGCAGGACATGAAGATACAAAAGAAACAGTAGATTATTTAGTTAAAAAATTAATTAATTTAAGAGTATTTACAGATGAAAACGATAAAATGAATTTATCTATTCAAGATATAGGTGGAGAATTATTAATAATATCACAATTTACACTATATGCTGATTGTAAAAAGGGGAATAGACCAAGTTTCGTTAATGCTGCAGAACCATCTAAAGCAGAAGAATTATATGAATACTTTATTCAAGAATGTAAGAAAACAGGAATAAATGTTCAAACAGGAATATTCGGAGCACATATGAAGGTAAGTTTATGTAATGATGGACCTGTAACTATTATTATGGAAAAATAATGTTATAAAAAAATGTAATTAAGAGCGACTATGTCGCTTTTTTTACGATTTAGGCATAAAAAAATCAAGAAGGAAATTATAATTTTTTGGAAAAATCCTTTAACAACTTGAAAAAAAGCGAAAAATATATTATGATAAATTATACTGAAAAAATAAGGAGATGTAGCAATAATGCTAGTTAGCGAAGAAATAACAGATGCATTTTATGATGAAGCAGAGTACAATAGGTATAAAAGAGCAAAAGAGTATGTAAAACAATCAAGAGTTAGCATAAATAAAATTGACTATACAGATGATAGAAATTTCGCATTACATTCAATTGTAAGAGGGCATGGGGATATCTACGATGTTTTTATAGAGGCAAAAAACGGAGTAATAGAAAAAAAGAAATGTGATTGTCAAGATTATAAATCAAATCATATTTCATGTAAGCATATAATAGCAACTATAATGGATTTTGATACAAATGAACTTTATGCTAAAAAACTAGGAATAGATTTTGGCAAAGATACTAAAGTAATAGATACTACATCACAATATTGGAATTTTAAAAAATTAGTAAATGCATTTTATGATGATACTGTAGAAGAGATAGAAGCAGAAGATAATATGCCAGAAGAAAATATAAGAATAGAACCTAAATTAATATATGACAAATACAATGACAACTTAAAGGTAGAATTTAAAATTGGAAATAAGAAAATGTATAAATTAAAAGGTTTAATATCATTTTATGAAAGATTATTAAATGAAGAAACTTATAGATATGGTAACAGTTTAATTTTTAAGCATACAGAAATGGCATTTGATATAGAAAGTAGAGGAATATTAAAATTTATAATAAAATATGCAGAAATAATAAAATATGTAAATAGCACTACTTCAAGATATTATGGGAATATATTAAATGATAACTATGTTGTAATAAGTAACACTGGGATAGATGAAATATTTTCACTAATAAAAGGAAGAAAAATAGAAATGGAGATTGGAAATGAGATAAAAGAGATAACTTGCATTGACGAAACACCAGATATTCAATTTTTATTAGGAAAAGTAAATGATGAAGAGTATAAAATTTATCCAAATGTAAATCCGTCAGAATATACAATTATAGATGGAAAAAAATATTCATATATATTATTAGACGATAAATTAAACAAAATATCGAAAAATTCAAAAGATTCAACAATCAAATTATTAAATATTTTTAATCAAAATTATGTTAAAGAAATAATTTTTTCAAAAAGAAATTTACCAGAATTTTTTTCATTAGTTATGCCAAGAATAAAAAATAATCTAAACATGGATTTGGTGGAAAAAGAAAAATTAGAAAAATTTATACCAAAGCAATTAGGAGTGAAAGTATTTCTCGACATTGATAAAAATTCTAATATAATATGTGATATAAAATTTTGTTATGATGATATTGAATTTAATCCATTAGATTTAGAAAATGATGTTACCATAGCAAGAGATATAATAAAAGAAGCAGAAGCATTAAATATTTTTAGAAAAACAGGTTTTTTATTAGACAAACAAAACTTAAGATTTATTTTAATAAATGAAGAAAAAATATATAATTTTTTATTTAAGGATATTGAATTATATATGCAAAAATTTGAAGTATTAATAACAGATAATTTTAAAACAAAACAAGTAACAAAGCCTAAAATAGGAACTATAGGAGTTAAAATAGAGAATAATTTATTAAATATAGATATAGGAAACTTAGGTTTTGATAAATCTGAAATAAAAGAAATAATGGAGAAATACAAATTAAGAAAGAAATATCATAGGTTAAAAGATGGAACTTTTTTAATATTAGATAAAAACAGAGATTTAGACTTTATTGATACATTAGAAAAAAATATGGGAATAAGTTATAACGATATGTTATCGGGTACAATAAAGATGCCAGTAAATAGAAGTGTGTACATGGACAAACTACTTGAAAGATTGCAAAACGTAGAAATAACAAAAAATGAAACATATGCAGAAATGGTAAAAGATGTAGAAAATCATGTGGACATAAAAAATATAAAATTACCAGTTAGCATGGAAAAAATATTAAGATATTATCAAAAAACAGGTTTTAAGTGGCTAAAGTCATTAGATAAATATAACTTCGGAGGAATTCTTGCAGATGATATGGGACTAGGAAAAACAGTTCAATGCATAAGTATAATTTTAGCCTATATGGAAGAAACTGAAGAAGAAAAAAGAAAACCATCAATTGTTGTTTCACCAAGTTCTTTATCATTAAATTGGAAAAATGAGGTGGAAAAATTTGCAAACAACATAAGAGTATTAGTCATATCAGGAAATGCACAAGAAAGAGAGAAAAAAATCCAACAAATTCCAAATTATGATTTAATAATAACATCTTATGATTTATTAAAAAGAGATATAGAATTATATAAAGAAAATAAATTAAAATTTAAATATATAATGGCAGATGAAGCACAGTATATAAAAAATAGTAATACACAAAATGCAAAAGCAATAAAAGAAATAAGTGCTGAAACAAAATATGCATTAACAGGAACACCAATAGAAAATTCATTGTCAGAATTATGGTCAATATTTGACTTTATAATGCCAGGATATTTATTTAATTATAGGAAGTTCAAGCAAAATTATGAAACACCTATAATTAAAGATGAAGATAGAGCTTCAATGAAAAGATTGAAAATGATGATAGAACCATTTATATTAAGGCGAACCAAAAAAGAAGTACTAACAGAATTACCAGATAAAACAATAACTGTATTAAACAATGAGATGACAGAAAATCAATTTAAATTGTATGTTTCATACTTAGAAAAAGCCAAAAAAGAAGTAAGTGAGGAAATTAACAATAAAGGGTTAGAAAAAAGTCATATAAAAATTTTGGCTCTACTAACAAGATTGAGACAAATTTGTTGTCATCCAAGTCTATTTATAGAAAATTATAAAGATGGAAGTAGCAAATTAAGTCAGTGTATAGAAATAGTAAAAGATGCAGCAGAATCCGGTCATAAAATATTACTTTTTTCTGGTTATACAACAATGTTTGAAATAATAGAAAAAGAACTAAAAAAAGAGAATATAAAATATTTTAAATTGACAGGAGAAACAAAAGTAGATGAAAGAATAAAATTAGTAGACGAATTTAATGAAAATAAAGACATAAAAGTTTTCTTAATATCTTTAAAAGCAGGAGGAACAGGATTAAATTTAACAGGGGCAGATGTGGTAATACATTATGATCCATGGTGGAATTTGGCAGCAGAAAATCAAGCAACAGATAGAGCTTATAGAATAGGACAGAAAAATAATGTACAAGTGTATAAACTAATAACCAAAAATTCTATAGAAGAAAAAATTTATGAATTACAACAGAGAAAAGCAGAGTTAGTTGACAATATGTTAAGTACAGAAACTACATTTATAAGTAAATTAAATAAAGATGAAATTATGCAATTATTTCAAAATTGAGAGGAAGAAATAAAATGAAAAAGAGAGTATCAGTAATAGGTGGAGGACTGGCTGGTTGCGAAGCAGCATATCAAATAGCAAAAAATGGAATTAAAGTAGATTTATATGAAATGAAACCAATAAAATTTTCACCAGCCCATTCAAATGAAAATTTAGCAGAGATAGTTTGTAGTAATTCTTTTAAGTCAAATGATATAACAAATGCATGCGGACTTTTAAAAGAAGAATTAAGAAGATTAGACTCATTGCTAATAAAAACGGCAGATAAAACAAGAGTGCCAGCTGGACAAGCACTTGCTGTTGATAGAGAAAAATTTGCCGAAGAAGTAACAAAAAAGATAAAAGAAAATCCAAATATAAATCTAATACATGAAGAAATAGGAGATAAAATAAGTATAAAAGAAATGTCACAAAATGGTATAGTTATTATAGCTACTGGTCCATTAACGTCTGATAAATTAACTAAGGAAATAGGACTTATAACAGGAGAAAATAAGTTATACTTCTATGATGCAGCAGCTCCAATTGTGACAAAAGAAAGTATTAATTTTGATATAGCATTTTGGGGAGATAGATATGGTAAAGGAGAGAGCAATTATATAAATCTTCCAATGAATAAAGAAGAATATGAAACTTTTTATAGTGAATTAATAAATGCAGAAGTAGCTACATTACACGAATTTGAAAAAAGAGAAATATTTGAAGGGTGTATGCCAATAGAAATAATGGCTAAAAGAGGAATAGACACATTAAGATTTGGTCCATTAAAACCAGTAGGATTTACAGATCCACGAACAGGAGAAAGACCATATGCGATTGTTCAATTAAGGCAAGATGACAGTATGGGAACAATATTTAATTTAGTAGGATTTCAGACAAATTTAAAATTTGGTGAACAAAAAAGAGTGTTTAGTTTGATACCAGGGTTAGCAAATGCTGAATTTGTGAAATATGGAGTAATGCATAGAAATACATATATAAATTCTACAAAATTGTTAGATAATACATATAATTTGAAATCAAATTCAAATATATATTTTGCAGGGCAAATAGCAGGAGTAGAAGGATACGTAGAATCAATAGCATCAGGGATGGTAGCAGGATTAAATGCTATACAACAGTACAATGAGAAAAATAAAAAAATAGTTTTTTCAGATTTAACAATGATAGGAGCATTGGCAAAATATATTTCAACAGAAAATAAAAAATTTCAACCAATGAACGCAAATTTTGGAATATTGCCAGGATTAGATGAAAAAATAAGAGATAAAAAAATAAAATATGAAAAATTAGCTAAAAGAGCATTAGAAAATTTAGGGTAAATAATTTTAAATGTTGTATATTATTTTACAAAGTTAAAAATAATATACAACATTTTGTAGTTATTTGAGTACATTTTTTATAATTTATATTTGTTTTAGTACTTAATTTTGTCTACTACTTGTTTTTTGGTTAAAAAAATTATATAATAATCAACATAAATAAAAGAGAAATGGAGATGAAGTTTATGAACATCAGTAGAGAACAAATTTTGCATATTGCAAATTTGGCTAATTTAAATTTAAAGGAAGAAGAAATAGACACATACATCATGCATTTACAAGACATATTAGAATTCGCTAATACAGTTAATAATGCTAATGTTGAAGGTCTTGAAGAAACAATTGGAGCAAATGATAATTATAATGTGTTTAGAAAAGATGAAGTAGAAGTTTTTGAAGATAATGCAAGTTTACTTGCAAATGCTGAAGAAGTTGAAAATAATATGTTTAGAATACCAAAGGTTATAAATTAAAATAAATTAGATAGTAAAATATTTAATGAGAAATAGGAGGAGTTTGAATGAACATTACAGAACTTACGGTACATGAACTTGTTGAAAAGTTAGAGAAAAAAGAAATTACAATAACAGAAGTTACAAAAGCATATTTAGATAGAATAGAAGAAAAAGAAGATGATGTAAAAGCATTTGTAACAGTATGCAAAGAAGAAGCTTTAGAAAAAGCTAAAGAAATAGATGAAAAAGTGAATAAAGGTGAAATAAAATCAAATTTAGCAGGAATTCCTATAGGAATAAAAGACAATATGTGTACTAAAGGAATAAGAACAACTTGTTCTTCAAAAATGTTAGAAAATTTTATAGCACCTTATGATGCAACAGTTATAGAAAAAATAAAAGAAAAATCAATGATTGTTTTAGGAAAAACAAATATGGATGAATTTGCTATGGGAGGATCTACAGAATATTCATATTTTAAGAAAACATGTAATCCTTGGGATTTAACAAGATCACCAGGAGGTTCAAGTGGTGGATCAGCAGCAGCAGTAGCAGCAGGTATGGTTCCATGGGCGTTAGGAAGTGATACAGGAGGATCAATTCGTCAACCATCATCATTTTGTGGAACTGTAGGATTGAAACCTACATATGGTTTAGTATCTAGATATGGAATAGTGGCATTTGCATCATCATTAGATCAAATAGGTCCAATAACTAAAGATGTAACAGATTCAGCTATGCTTTTAAATGTAATTACAGGTCATGACAAAAAAGATACTACATCATTGCCAAGAGAAAAAGTAGATTATACGAAAAGTCTGATAAATGATGTAAAAGGATTAAAAATTGGAATACCAAAGGAATATTTTGGAGAAGGAATTAATAAAGAAGTAAAAGAAGTTTTAAATAAAGCAATAGAAAAATACAAAGAATTAGGAGCAATAGTAGAAGAATGTTCTATAGATATAGCAGAGTATGCATTACCTACATACTATATAATAGCTTGTGCTGAGGCAAGTTCTAACTTAGGAAGATTTGATGGAATTAGATATGGATATAGAGCTAAAGAATTTAATAATTTAAAAGAATTATTTAAAAATTCAAGGAGTGAAGGTTTTGGTGCAGAAGTTAAGAGAAGAATAATATTAGGAACATATGTATTAAGTTCAGGATATTATGATGCATATTACAAAAAAGCTCAACAAGTTCGTACACTAGTAAAAAATAGATTTGATGAAGCTTTTGAGAAATATGATGTTATATTAACACCATCTTCACCAACAGTTGCATTTGAAATTGGTACAAAATCTAATGATCCATTAGAAATGTATTTAGCAGATATATGTACAGTACCAGTAAATATAGCAGGACTTCCAGGAATCTCAATACCATGTGGAGTAGATAGCAAAGGAATGCCAGTTGGAATGCAATTAATAGGAAAGCGTTTCTCAGAAGAGACTCTTCTAAGATTTGCATATACATATGAACAAAATACTAATTTCAGTGAAAAATATAAACCAGAATTTAAAAAATAAATAGAAGTTGCTAAATTAAGCAAAAGGAGGAATTTGAATGTCAAGAGAAGATTACGAAGTAGTAATAGGACTAGAAGTGCATGCTGAATTGTCAACAAAAACTAAAATATTCTGTTCATGTAAAGCGGAATTTGGTGGAGCACCAAATGAACATACATGCCCTATTTGTATGGCTATGCCAGGAACATTACCTGTACTTAATGAAAAAGTAGTAGAATATGCAGTAAAAGCAGGATTAGCTACAAATTGTGAAATATCAAGAAATAGCAAAAACGATAGAAAAAATTATTTCTATCCAGACCTTCCAAAAGCATATCAAATCTCACAATTTGATAGACCATTATGTGAAAAAGGATATGTAGAAATAGAAATATCAAATGGAGAAAAGAAAAAAATAAGATTAACAAGAATTCATATAGAAGAAGATGCTGGAAAGTTGAATCATGATGAATTAGGTGGAGGCAGTTTAGTAGATTTAAATAGAGCAGGAGTACCACTAATAGAAATAGTATCAGAGCCAGATTTACGTTCAGCAGAAGAAGTTGAATTATATTTAAGAAAACTAAAATCAATATTAGAATATATAGAAGTATCTGATTGTAAAATGCAAGAAGGTTCATTAAGAGCAGATGTAAACGTATCTATCAGAAAAAAAGGTTCAAAAGAATATGGTACTAGAACAGAAATGAAAAATATGAGTTCTTTCAGATCTATAGTACGAGCAATTGAATATGAAGTAGATAGACAAGTTGATGTTATAGATGATGGAGGAAAAATAGAGCAAGAGACACTAAGATGGGATGATGTATCTGGCAAAACATTCTCTATGAGAGAGAAAGAGGATGCACAGGATTATAGATATTTTCCAGACCCAGATTTAGTAGCTATAAAACTATCAGAAGAATACATTCAAAATATAAAAGAAAATTTACCAGAGTTACCAGAAAGCAGAAGAGAAAGATACATATCAGAATATAAATTAACAGAAAGAGATGCAACATTATTAACAGCATCTAAATATTTATCAGACTTATTTGAAAAAGCTTCAGAAATATGTAATAATCCAAAAGCAGTAAATAACTGGATTATGTCAGATATAAGTAGAATTTTAAATGAAAAAGAAATTGAACCAGAAAATATACCATTCACAGCTGAAGATTTAGCAGAAGTTGTAGAATTAATAGACAAAGGTACAATAAGTTCAGCAATAGCAAAAAAAGTATTTGAAGAAATGTTTGAAAACCCAGAAAAACCATCTAAAATAATAGAGGAAAAAGGTTGGATTCAAATATCAGATGAATCAGCAATAAAAGAAGTTGTACAAAAAATAATAGAAGAAAATCCACAATCTGTATCAGATTATAAAGCTGGAAAAGATAAGGCATTAGGATTTTTAGTTGGACAAGCAATGAAACAAACAAAAGGAAAAGCAAATCCAAAAATGTTAAATGAAATGTTTAAAGAAAATTTACAATAAAAAAGAAAACTCATCTTATAAATGTAAGATGAGTTTTCTTTATGTGAAAAACTAATTTAATTGCTTTTTTATAGAGTCCATGGCAAAACCACAAATAATAAATTCTACATAAAGCATTAAACCTAATCTAAATAAAGACAAACCAATATAATACAGGTCTGGTGCCTTATAAAGTACATCATATGTAAATAGAACAATAGAAGAAACAATACAAACAAAAAGAGAAAAAGAAAAACCATACTTAATTATTTTGAGTGTTAGTTTATCAATATCTTTTATAGTGTCCAATATATATTTAAACATAGAATATCCTCCAGTATATAAATATACTTTATAAATATATATTAGCATCTTTTATATAAGAAATCAAAGGAAATGCTTGGCAAAAAATATATTGTAAAATGGGAAAAACAAAAATTCTATTAAGTTTTCATTTTTTAGTAAAAAATGTCAAAATAAAAAAAACTACATTTAAGTAGTTTTTTATTTTAAAAGAAAATTTATAAAATAAATTTTCAGAATTAATCTTAAGCGATAGCTTTATTTAATTTTTTTGCTAATTTAGATTTTTTTCTTGCAGCATTATTTTTTACTAAAACACCTTTTGTACATGCTTGATCTATTTTTTTGGTAGCTGTTACAAAAAGAGTTTTTGCTTCTTCAACATTTCCATTTTCTACAGCT
This sequence comes from uncultured Clostridia bacterium, assembly GCA_934167175.1. GTDB lineage: Bacteria > Bacillota > Clostridia > TANB77 > CAG-508 > CAKPKF01. The sequence continues at coordinate 31,617 of CAKPKF010000007.1, forward strand.
TCTTCGAATTTTCTTACAGCTGATTTATAACCTGATTTAATCATATTATTTCTTAAAGTTTTCTTTTCGATAACTTTTACTCTTTTCATTGCTGATTTAATATTTGGCATTTCTCAATTGCACCTCCTCTTGTGAATAATACACTATAACTTATATTATTCTAACACAATTTCCAACGTATTGCAATACATTTTTAAAGAAAATTCCAATGAAGGAGTAAAAAACAATAGTTAGAAAAATTCATGTTAATAATTTACAAATTACTAATATGAATTTTCTGTGTAGCATATGAATTTATTTTAAGTAGTTTCTTTTACTTGTTCATCTGAAGTTTTGGATATATTATCTTTAGGCATTTCTGGAAGTTCAGAAGTACAGTAAGGACATCTGGTAGCTTTTATATTTATTTCAGATAAACAATATGGACAGATTTTTTCTTTTATAGTGTGTTGTCTTTTCCTTTTAAAACGGAAAAATTTCGTTTGTTTAGTTAACTCTTCAGCTTGAATTTGAACTTCAAGTAATTTTTTATTTAATTTATTAAAATATTTAAAAGCATAAAAAATAGATAGAGCTATAATTAAAAAGTTTACTATAGTTGTTAAAAAGGAACCATATCTAATGTTAGCATTACCTATTCTAAAGCTTAAATCTGTAAAATCTATTTTTCCAATAAAAAGAGAGAGAAGAGGTATAATAATATCATTAACTAATGAATTTACAATTTTTTGAAGAGCTCCACCAACAACCACACCAATAGTGAAACCAAAAACATTTCCTTTTTTGAAAAAATCACTTAATTCATCCCACATACGCAATCCCTCCATTCTAAATTAATGATAAACGAAAAAAGAAAAAATGTCAAATAAAATAGAAAAAAGTAGATGAAAAAATCAAAAGATGAATTGGAAAGACTTGACAATTACTTACAAAAATGATATATTATATATACATTTTATGTACACAGGAGGATGAGAGATATGTGTAAAAAGCTCATAAAAATTCTCAAAGAAAGAGAATTCAAATTAGTTAATATTGTTAATATGGATTTATTTGCGGACTCAAATGGTAATGTTTGGTTAATGAATATGCCAAATAAGATTCCAAGTGATGGAAAGTTAAATTTCATCCAAAAAGAGTCAGTGAAAGTTTATGAACAATTAAGAGAAAAAGGGTTCGAGCTTAAATTTGGACCTGCATTTCCAGTAATTCCTATGGTAATGCAACCTAGAAAAGAGATTGTTTATGGTTTATATTGTACTAATATACAAGAAATGTTGGAAAAAGATTTTGACTGGACATTGGATTTTTTAGAGAGAAACCCAAGAATTCAACTATTAATAATGAAACAAGAATTTGGATTCAATAACATAAAGATTAAAGAGTTAAAACAAATTCTCGAATCTAAATAGGAATGGTAGTGGAGCTTAAATTAAGCTCCACTATTTCAAAATATAAAATATTTGTAAATAATATATTTTATTTTAATAAAAATTAATATATAATATATACAAAATTGCAATAAGGAGATTTGTTAATGAATTCATTAATAAAATATATTACAGAATCAGCAAAATTTGATTCATACATACAGGATATAAATAATAAAATAAGTCCGGTTTTACTATCGGGCTTATCTGACGTTGTTAAAAATCAAATGTGTGTTGCAACTATGAGTAAATCTAAAAAAAATATTTGTATAATAACATATAATGAAATACAAGCTAAAAAAATAATGAACGATTTAGAAAATTTAGAAGTGCCAGCACTATATTTTCCAAAAAGAGAAATTGTAACATATGATTATATAGCAGAAAGCAAAGATTTACCATATGAAAGAATAGATGTATTAAACAAAATATATAGTAAAAAAGCTAAGATAATAGTTACGACAATAGAAGCTATTAATCAAAAAATGATATCAAAAGAAGTATTATATAAAAACATAATAAATTTATCAGTAGGAAAAGTATATGATTTAGAGAAACTAAAAGAAAAACTAACTTTGTTAGGATATTCAAGAGCGGATATTATAGAAGGCAGAGCACAATTTGCAGTTAGAGGTGGAATAGTTGATATCGGTTTATCAGATAAAAATGGAGTAAGGATAGAATTTTGGGGAGATGAAGTAGATTCAATAAGATATTTTAACATATCTAGTCAAAGATCCACAGAAATGGCAGAAAAAATTGAAATATATCCAGCACATGAATTTCTATTGGAAATATCAATAGATGAAATTTGTAAACAATTGAAGAATACTATAACAACAGAAAACACAGAAGATATATTAAACAAAGATATAGAAGCAATAAAATCAGGAAATTATACTAGCAAGGTAGATAAATATTTTGAATATTTTTATAAAAAATCCAATACATTATTAGATTATATAGAAAAAGATAGAATAATATTTTTAGATGAAGTAAGCAAAATAAAGGCAAGAGCTGACAATATACAAATTGATACAAATAATGTTATTAAAAATTTAATAGAAAAAGAAAAAATAATTCCTAATATATTAGAAAATATTCAAAGTTACGAAGAATTTATTCAAAAAGCATTAGAGTTTCTAGTTGTATATTTACAAGTGCAAGATACTAAAATAGTAGATATAGAAAATGGAAAATCTAATCAAAATAAATACAATTTTAGAACGAGAGAAGTGAATTTTTACAAGAGTAGCATAGATTTACTTTTTGAAGAACTACAGAGTAGTATAAAATCTAAAAAAAGAACTATAATATTGCGGAGGAAGCGAAGAAAGTGCAAGAAAAGTGTCATTATTACTGCTAGAAAAAGATATACCACATAAATATGCAAAAAAAATAACAAAGGATATTGAAACTGATAAAATAATGGTAACTGTAGGCAATTTGTCTTCAGGATATGAAATATTTGATATAAATTTATTAGTAATAACTTCTAATGAATTATTTTCAGAAAATAAAAAAAGAAGAGGCTCAAGTTCAATATTTAGACAAGGGGAGAAAGTTGTATTTGCTGACCTAAGGGTAGGTGATTATGTTGTTCATAAAACACATGGAATTGGGCAATTTATAGGAGTAAATACAATAACAGCAGATGGAACAACAAAGGATTATATAAAAATAAAATATAAAGGAGAAGATATACTATATATTCCCACAAATCAATTAGATAATATAAGAAAATATATAGGCGGTGGAGAAACAACCCTAAAATTAAATAAATTAGGAAGTAAAGAGTGGTCTACGACTAAAGCAAAAGTAAAAAAGAATTTAAGAGAAGTAGCAAGAAATTTAATAGAATTATATGCGAAGAGAAAAAAGATAAAAGGATATGCTTTTTCAAAGGATACTCCATGGCAAAATCAGTTTGAGGACAGTTTTCCTTATGTTGAAACAGATGATCAAATTAGGTGTATAGAAGAAGTAAAAAAAGATATGGAATTGGATAAACCAATGGATAGGCTTTTGTGCGGAGATGTTGGATATGGAAAAACAGAGGTTGCAATAAGAGCTGCATTTAAATCTTGCATGGATCAAAAGCAAGTAGCATATTTAGTTCCAACTACAGTGCTAGCTAATCAGCAATATGAAAGTTTTAAACAAAGAATGAAAGAGTTTCCTATAAGAGTGGAGTTGTTAAATAGATTTAGAACTACAAAACAACAAAAGGAGATTATAAAAAAATTAAAATTAGGTGAAATAGATATCATAGTTGGAACACATAGAATACTAAGTAAAGATGTAGAATTTAAAGACTTAGGCTTACTAATAATTGATGAAGAACACAGGTTTGGAGTAAAAGATAAAGAAAAAATAAAAGAACTAAAAACAGCTGTGGATGTTCTTACAATGACAGCTACACCAATACCAAGAACATTACATATGTCTATTGTTGGGGTAAGAGATATGTCTGTTATATATGAACCACCACAAAATAGAAGACCTGTTCAGACTTATGTATTAGAATATGATGAAGAAATAATAAAGGAAGCTATAACAAAAGAGTTAGAAAGGGATGGGCAAGTTTTTTACTTGTATAATAAAGTAGATACAATAATACAAAAATCAGAAAGAATATCTCAATTAGTTCCTGAAGCAAGAGTTGCATTTGCACATGGAAAGATGTCGGGAAGAGAGTTAGAAGAGATAATGCAAGACTTTGTAGATAAAAAGACTAATGTATTAGTATGTACTACAATACTAGAATCTGGGATAGATATTCCAAATGCAAATACTATAATAGTTGAAAATGCGGATAGGCTAGGATTGGCACAATTGTATCAAATTAGAGGAAGAGTAGGAAGAAGCAATACTCAAGCATATGCATATATAATGTATAAAAGGGATAAGCTATTATCAGAGGTTGCGGATAAAAGATTAAAAGCAATTAAAGAATTTACTGAATTTGGTTCAGGATTTAAAATAGCAATGAGAGATTTAGAGATAAGAGGAGCAGGAAGTTTATTAGGAGAAATTCAACATGGACATATGGATCAAGTTGGATATGATACATATTGCAAGTTATTAGATGAAGTTATTAAAGAAATACAGGGAATAGAAATAGAACCAGAAAAGGACATTCAGATAGATTTAAATGTATCAAGTTATTTACCAGATGATTTTATAGAAAATAGTAGTCAAAAAATTGAGATATATCAGGATATTGCATTATGTAGAACAGAAGAAGAGATTCAAAATGTTATTGATGAAATAATAGATAGATTTGGTCCTATGCCAGAAAAAGTAGAAAACTTGATAGAAATAGCTAGAATAAAAGAATTATGCAAAAAAACAGGTGTAATAAAAATCCAAGAGAAAAAGGAATCAATAGTATTTACTTTTGATTCTACAGAATTTGATATGAAAGTAGTAAATACACTAATTGAAAAATATAGAAATAAAATAAAATTCTCACCGGGAAATATGCCATATATAACATATAAATATCAAAATAATTCGGATATGAAAAAACTAAGTGAAATTAAAGAATTTTTAAGGACACAAATTTAAGGAAGAAAGGGTAATGAAAATGCAAATAATTACTAGTAAGGATAATGAAATAATTAAGTCAATTAGAAAACTTAAGGAAAGAAAATATAGAGAGCAAGAAAATGAATATATAATAGAAGGAATTAAGTTAATAGAAGAAGCAATACAAGAAAAAGTAGAAATTTCAAAAATAGTAATATGTGATGAATGCATGAAAGAAAATAAAATTGATACAAAGATAATGTATGAAATTGCAAGATATGATTGTTTTTCTGTACCAGAAAAAGTTTTTAAAACAATTACAGATGTTAATACACCTCAAGGAATATTAGCAGTTTTAAAGAAAAAAACAGAAGAAAATAAAGAAATTGATTATTCAGAAGAGGTAATATTAGCATTAGATAATATACAAGATCCAGGAAACTTAGGAACAATATTAAGAACAGTAGATAGTGTAGGATTAAAACAGATAATAGTATCAAAAGGATCTGTTGATCCTTTTAGTCCTAAAGTTGTTCGTTCTACCATGGGAGCAATATTTAGGTTAAATATTATAGAAGTAGAAAATATAGAAGAATTATTGAAAGAATGTAAAGAAAATAATTTTAAAGTAGTAGCAACATCATTAAATACAAAAGAAAGTATATATGATGTCAAATATAATAAAACTGTGATAGTAATAGGAAATGAAGCAAATGGTGTATCAAAAGAGGTATTGAGTTTGTCGAATAAAAAAGTAAAAATTCCAATGTTGGGAAAAACTGAAAGCTTAAATGCTTCAGTGGCAACAGGAGTTATTTTATATGAATATGTAAGACAAAAGTTAAGTAAATAAAAAAATAACATAAGATAAGTTGAAAAAAGGTCAAAAGATGATTGCAATTTCAAACAGGTAAACTTTGTTTTTTCAACTACACTTGTTAATAAGAAGGGAATGAGATTAGATATGATGAAACAAGATGGGATAACAATAGTTGCATTAATACTAACAATAATAATTCTATTAATCTTAGCAGGTGTTGTAATAAATGGTATATCGCAAGATAATGGTTTAGTAAAAAATGCAAACGAATCAGTAATACTTAGTAATCTAAAAGAAGTTGATGAAGCACTAAAAACATATAGCACGGCAGAAGCGGGAAAGAAGATAAGACAAGGGGACTATTCAGGTGAAATGAGTATGGAGGAATTAGCTGAAAAAGGAATATTGAAAAAAGTAGAAATAGAAGATACATTAAGAACAATAGGAATAGTTCAAAATTTGGAAGAAATAGGAGTAAAGAGTAAGCTTGGAAAAGGGGCTAAAAAAGTAGAGCAAGAGACATATAATACAATAACAGAAATAAGTGATGTGTATGCAGTAGATTTTGAAGACAATACATTATATTACATAAAAGATAATATATGGAGTATGTCAGGGACAAAAGAGATAGAAAAAATAAATACAGTAGCATTAGAAAAAAGAAAATTTATAACAACATGGGAAGTTGCAGAAGGAGAAAGTATTGTGTTACCAATAATACAGAATAATAAATTAACTTATAACTGTGAAGTAGAAGTAGTACATGAAGATGAAAATAAAAACCAAACTTTGGAACAAACAATAAAAATAAAAGATAACGTAAAAGATGAAAATGGAAATAATATAAATTTAACAGCAGAAGAATTTAAAGATATTAGAACTATTACTTTTAATAATACTGGTAAGTATATTATAAAAATAAATGGAGTATGCGATTTCTTTTCATTTGATAGTGTTTATGGAATTACAACAAGTAAAGATAACATAACAGAAATAATACAATGGGGAGATGTTCAATTTGGAGGAGAGAGTCTATATGGCAGACTGACTTTTTATAATTGTACAAATTTAAAAGGGAATATACCAAGTCCTAGTGAAAAATCATTTAAAAATATACATTCTTTTGCTAGCTTTTTTAAAAATTGTAAAAACTTAACAGGGAGTATACCAAAAGATTTATTTAAGGGCTGTACAAATGCTAAAAATTTTGATGGAGCATTTTATGGATGTAGCGGTTTAACGGGAAATATTCCAGATGGGTTATTTGACGATTGCCCAAATATTGAGAATTTAGGACGAAGTAGAAATGGAACCTTTGCGGGATGTAGTGGCTTAACAGGAAATATTCCAAAAGGATTATTTAGAAACAAATTAAAATTGACTTACTTATCATGTACATTTGATAAATGTAGTGGTTTAACAGGTGAAATACCGGATGATTTAATAGCTAATTGCCCTAATATAGAAAATGTTGAAGCCATGTTTGCAAACTGTTCTGGATTATCAAAAATATCCCCAAATTTATTTAATAATAATAACAATGAAAATAATAAAATTACAACAATGTGGGGAGCTTTTGAAAGGTGTTCAAGTATAAAAGAAATACCAGAAGGATTATTTGACAAATGCACAGAGGTGAAAAAATTTGGAGTAACTGGATGGGGATATGGGGGAATATTTGAATATTGTACAGCTTTAACAACAATACCAGAAAATTTATTTATTAATTGTACAAAAGCAGAAGATTTTGCAAGAGCTTTTTGTCATTGCACTAATGTTGTTCAAATACCAGAAAGTTTATTTTATACTAATCAAAAAAATGGAGAAGAAGTAGCAACAAGTGTAAGTTTTAGAAAGTCTTTTTCAAGTTGTACAAGTTTACAAACAGTACCTGAAAAATTATTTAACAATTGTACTAATGCAAAAGATTTCGAATATGTTTTTGGAGGATGTTCAAATCTAGAAAGTGTACCAGAAAAGTTGTTTGCAAAATGTCAAAATGCACAAAATTTTAGATGGGCATTTTGGAAATGCAAAAACTTAAAAGAAATACCATATAATTTATTTGCAAATTGTCCAGAAATAACCTCTTTTGCAAATGCATTTACTCATTGCTCTAGCTTAACGGGGAAAGTACCAGAATTATGGAATAAAACAGATTCTACAAAAGAAAATTATTTTCCTAATGTAACGGCATATGATGGATGTTTTAGTAACACACCATCAGCGATAAGAGCACAAGTTCCAACTGCATGGGGAGGAACAAATAAAGATATTGTAATAGAATAAAAAAAGTGGCAAAAGCCACTTTCTTTTTATTCTATTACAATTCTAAATCTTTTAAAGTTCTATTTATATTTTGAGTTACTTCTATAATAAATTTTGATATACAAAAATATGTAAATAATAGCTGTTTATCCATTGAGTTACCATATATTTTAGGTTCAAACATACTTCCTGTAAAAAATCTTAAATAAATAAAATTATCTCTTATAGTAATTTCAAAATCAAGATGATATTTGTTATGAAAATCGATTAAACATTCCATAACATCTGATGTAAGTATTTGCATAGCCAAAATTTTATTAGGGGAAAATACATCAAAATGCTTTTCAAATTCACTGTTATCTAATTCAACATAAGTTTTATCTGAAGTCATCATTTGATTTCTTGAAATTCTTACATATGTTTTAATATTAGTATTGCTATTTGCTAAAGCAAACATTCCTTGAAATAAATCTTTTATGTTTTTACTCTTACCCTCACCAGTTATATATTGAACATTAATATCACACATTTTTACAAAAGTAGAATCATCTAAATACCCTTCTATATAGTCATCTATGTATGAATAATTAAAATCTTGTTTATCAAAAATTGCTAGCTTATAATCGTGAAGAATGGAATCAGATTCAGTAGCAGATGGTGAATATTTTAAGTTACAATTAAGTAACTGTATAAAACTATTTATAATATTAATTTTATAGTCATTTTTGTAAACTTTCTGTAGAGTAGAGTTGTGCAAAAACAAAAGTATAGCAACAGGCAAACTTATCATGCCAATCAAGAGAATGATAAGTGTTATTATTGGTGATATGATAACAGTGTCAAAAGCATAAATACCCAATATAAAAAAGAATAAAGATATATTTTGTAATATAATTAAGCGTTTTATTTTTTTTCGTCTTGTTTCTAAAATATCTATATTGTTTTCATATAGTGAATTGTATAAATTTTCAAATTCTTCAGGTGCGTTTTCCAAGGAAATACAGTTTGAATATTTATTTTTTTTTATATTATAGAATGAGCGCTCCAAAAAAATTAACAAAAGTATGATAGGCAAAATTGGCTTATACAAAGAGGCTGGTGTTACATAAATGGAATTACCACTAAAAACATTGCTTAATACTATAATTAAACATATGAATATTAAAATAAATGAAATTAATAAAATTGATTTCTGAGTAAATATTTTATTCATAATAAAACCTCCATAGAAAAATTTTAGCATATGAATAGATTAAAAACAATAAAAAAATTATATTTATTGCATTTATGAAAATATATGTTAAAATTAAATATATAAATTAAGAGTGGAGGAAAGGTATGTATATATTAATATTAATTGTAGTAATAGTTTTATTAAGTTGCATAATAATTTATAATGGAATAGTAAGCTTAAAGATAAACGTAAATAAATCTAAAAGTGGGATAGATGTATATTTGCAACAACGTTTTGATTTAATTCCTAATTTGATAGAAGTAACTAAAGGTTATATGAACTATGAAAAAGATTTGCTAGAGAGAATTACAAAACTAAGGGTAGCATATAAAGAAAATAAAAATGAAGAAGCTATAAATGAATTGAATCATGAGTATCATAATATAATGGCAACAGTTGAAAATTATCCAGAATTAAAAGCAAGTGAACAGTTCTTAAAACTTCAAAAAGCTTTAATAAAAATAGAAAGTCAATTACAAGCATCTCGTAGAATTTATAATATTGATGTTACCAAATATAATACAAAAATTAGTAAATTTCCAAACAATATAATAGCAGGAATATTTAAGTTTAAAGAATTACCATTGTTTGTGTTGGAAGATGAAGAAGGAAAGTCTAGTATTGATGTAAAGCTTTAAATAAAAAATGTAGAACCATAATATGGTTCTACATTTTTTCGCATGAAACAAGATTAAGTTTCATTATTTATTTTCTTTTTTATCTATTTTTATATGAACATCTCTTAGTTGTTCTTTTGTTACATTTCCAGGAGCGCCCATTAATAAATCTTGAGCTTTGCTATTCATTGGGAATGCAATTACATCACGGATTGTTTCACAATCTGCTAATAGCATTAACATTCTATCAAGTCCAGGAGCAACACCTGCATGTGGTGGAGCACCATAATGGAATGCATTAAATAATGCTGGGAATTTTTGTTCAATGTGTTCTTTTGTGTATCCAGCTATTTCAAAAGCTTTAATCATTATTTCTGGATCATGGTTTCTTACAGCACCAGAAGATAATTCAATACCATTACAAACAATATCATATTGATATGCGACAATGTCTAGTGGATTCATTTTTTCTAAGCTTTCCAATCCACCTTGTGGCATAGAGAATGGGTTATGGTTAAATTCTATTTTACCATGTTCATCTAATTCATACATAGGAAAATCTACTATCCAGCAGAACTTAAACTCATCAGTATTTATTAAGTTTAATCTTCTTCCAAGTTCACTTCTTATTTGACCTGCTAAAATTTCTACAACACCAGGAACTTCTGCTATGAAGAAAATTGCATCTCCAGGTTTACAATTAGTTCTAGCAAGTAATTCTTCTCGTTCAGCATCTTCTATGAATTTAGCAATTGGACCTTGTAAAGTATTATCTTCAAGTACTCTAAGCCATGCTAAACCTTTGGCTTTGCAATCTTTTATAGCATAATCTGTCATTCCATCAAAGAAGCTTCTAGGTTGATCTTTAACATCATGTGTAGCAATTACTCTTACAGTTTTTCCTTTAAATGCATTTAAAGGAACTCTTTCAAATATATCTGTAACATCTTCTATAATTAAAGGATTTCGTAAATCTGGTTTGTCTGTACCATATTTTAGCATAGACTCTCTATAAGCTATTCTAGGGAATGGGTATTTTGTAACTTTTTTGTTAGAGAATTTTGTAAAAGTATTATACATTACTGGTTCAATAACAGAGAAAACATCTTCTTGACTAGCAAAGCTCATTTCCATATCTAATTGATAAAATTCACCAGGAGCTCTATCTGCTCTAGCATCTTCATCTCTAAAGCAAGGAGCTATTTGGAAATATTTATCAATACCAGACACCATTAATAATTGTTTGAATTGTTGTGGTGCTTGTGGTAATGCATAAAATTTTCCAGGATTTAATCTACTAGGAACTAAATAATCTCTAGCTCCTTCTGGAGAAGAACTTGTAAGTATAGGGGTTTGAACCTCTATAAAACCTTGTTCTATCATTTGACTTCTTAAAAATTGCATAACTTGAGCTCTTAGAATTATATTATTTTTTAATTTTTCATTTCTAAGATCTAAGAATCTATATTGTAATCTTAAATCTTCTCTTACATCTTGACTATTATTAACTTCAAAAGGTAAGTTTTTTAAACGTTTTCCTAAAATTTTTATATCTTTTATAAAAATTTCAACTTCTCCTGTAGGTAATTTTTCATTAATAGTTTCTGCATCTCTTTTTCTAACAGTACCAGTTACTGAAACTGTAGATTCATTAGGTATTCTACTAACAAAATCAACTAGTTCATCGTTACCAGATGTTACTACTTGTGTTAATCCATACATATCACGAATATCAACAAAAACTACTCCTCCTAAATCACGAACAACTTGAATAAATCCACATATTGTAACTTCTTTTCCAACATCTGATATTCGTAATTCACCACAATTGTGAGTTCTGTAATCTGACATAATAATCCTCTCCTTTTTATTTTTTAAATACAAAAAAGCCCCTTACTTTAATAAGTACAGGGACGAAATTTTTTCCGCGGTGCCACCCTGGCTTGAAAGATATAGAATCTTTCCACTTTAAATTATTTATATTTTGCTCAAATGTGTTGGTTAGTTATGTTCTTCCTAAAAGGCTCACAGCTCATACCTTTATTCTCTTAAGGTAACTTATAACTACTCGGCATTCTCAACGCAATATTCATATGATATTTTACCTAGTATTTACATAATTGTCAAGTAGTATGCAGTAAAAAAGTAAAAAAACTAGTATGAAATGATTGTTAAAACAGAATTGAAAAAGTTAACAAATTATGTTAAAATACTATTGGTGATTAATGTGAATAATAATATAAAAAAAATAGAAGATTTAATTATAAGTATATGGAATGAAGATTATGTGAATGGGACAATATCAGAATTAGTAAGGTATATGAATGAAAATAAAAATGTATTAGAAGAAATAAATTCTACTAATTTATCGAAATTGATAGATATAGCGGAAAAAACAGAAAATATTGAAATATTAGATTATATTGGAGAAAATATTTGTGATATTTCAAACAAAACAACTGCATGGAAAATTTGTGAAATACTTCCTATATTAGAATATCAAATTGTGGATACACAGTATATTGAAAAATATATGAGTGAAAATACAGAAAAGATTTTTAAAGAGCTATATGAAAAAATAGAAATTTGTGAGAAAACAAATAATACGGATGATGTACAAATTTATAAATTATTAAATTTAGTACAGGGGAGCAATATTCCAAATAAAAGCATGGAGAAATATATAAATGATAATGTAGAAGAAGTTATAAATAATATATCAAAAACTGATTATTTATTCGATTTTATAGAAAGAGAAATTTATAAAGAAAATAACCAAATAATAAAATATGTTACTGAGAATATAGAAAAAGTAGCAGATAAAATACAGAGTAATGAATTATATGATTTGTTAGAGTCATTAAAAAAACAAGGAATAAATGAAGAATGTATAGATAAATATATTCAAAATAATATATATAAAATAATGAGCAGTTTAAATGATGAATTTGAATTTTTAAATTTTGCTAAAGAAAATATAAATTCAGAAGAATGTAAAAATTATATAAAACAAAATTTTGAAGGTATACTGAAGAAAGTAGAATTCAATAGAGGAAAATTAATAGATATTTTAGAATGTGTGCCAGAAAAAGAAGAAATAATAGATAAAAATAGAGATAAATTTTTAGCAAATTATCAAGGAAAAGATGAAATACAATTGGCTAAAGCTATTGTAAAAGAGCCAAGCAAGTATGTTGAAGAGAATTTTCACAGAATAATAGAAAAAATAACAGAATTAAAATCTTCTGAAACAGAACAAAATAAATTATTAGACTCAGTAGAGATAATGATTAAGGAAATTGCCAAGTTTGAAAACGTAGGATTAGAAGATATAAAATATGTAGGAAGAGGCGGTTCAAGTAATGTTTTAGAAATAGGAGATAAAATATTTAAAACAGGATTTATGAGGTATGGATACGAAATACCATATCATCCAAGAATATTAGAAAGCATACTAAGACACAAAGTGGAGGATAGTTCATATTTCTATTATATAGAATTGCTTGAAAAAGTGGATACAAAAAACATATCAGATGAAGATGTTCAAAAAGTATACAATGAATTAAGAGAAGATGGAATACTATGGTATGATGTAAAAGCAAATAATCTTGGAAGATTATTAAAATCAAATAAAATACATTTTTATGATGATTACGAAATAACAGATGAGCAAAGAGGAATAAAAGGTGGAAATATCGAGAAAAAAGTGTTACCTAAAGGTGAATTAGTAGTTTTAGATTTAGAATACTTAGTATCAACAAAGGAATTAAAAGGAAAAGGTTATACAGAAGAACAAATAATAAAATCGATGGGAAATTACAAAGCATTAGATTGTGAAGAAAAGTATCAAAAAGAAAGAAGAGCGAAGGAGAAAGAGGATTTTACGAGGTAATACATATTTTTATTATAAAAAGGCAAAATACATTTAGGGTGATGTAGTGAAAATTTCATGTATAAAATCAAACAAAGATAATACAAGTTTTAGAATATTAGAAAAATTAGGGATAAATGTATTTTCCATAAATGAATTAGAGAAAACCGATAAAAAAATAGAAGAATTGATAAATAAAAACTATAAAACTATTATTATTTCAAATGAAATTGCAGGCTTTTCCGAAGATATTATAAAAAGGTATAATAAAACAAATAATATAAATATTATAATTGCTCCTAGCAAAAAGAATACAATATAGAAAATAGACATATAATTAAATTGAAAAAATGTGAAAAGGAGCTTACATGGATAATTTAGAGGAAGTTTATAAAAAGTTTTTTTTAGATTTTAGTGATGTTTTTTATGATACTATAAAAAACAATGATTTTTCGAATTATGTCTTTTTATGTATTGGTTCAGATAGAATAACAGGAGATTCATTTCGGTCCATTTGTTGGACATAATCTTAGCAAATTGTTGAAAAATACATATTACAATAATATAAAAGTAGTTGGAACACTAAGTGATACAGTATGTTATATTAATGCAGTAGAAAAAATAAATAATATATACAAAGAATTTAGTAAGGTATGTGTTATCGTGGTGGACGCAGCATTATCAAATAAAGAAAACATAGGCAAAGTATTAGTTTCAAATAAAAAAATGAGATTGGGTACAGGAATGGGAAAGAAAAGCATAGAAATAGGAGATATTAGCATAAAAGGCATAGTAGCTAAAAATACCAATATAGTATCACATAATTTTAAAATGTTACAAAATGTGTCTCTCAATTTGGTAGTGAATTTAGCAGAAATTACATCAACAGGAATATATAATTCTATAATAGGAAATTTATATTAAATTAATGCAGTTATTTAATTGATAAATGTATAAACCTAGAAATAATGGAAAAAATTTATATAAAGATTTCTAGGAGGGATATATTATGGATACAAGTAAATTGAAAAATATAGTAATTCTTAAAAATTTACCATCTAATATAGTTGATGAAGCCATAGTATTTTTAAAGACAAATCAAAAAATATTAAAAACAGAAATTGTAGACAACAAAAATTGTAATAGAAATTTTGAAAATAAAAATACAAAAGAATATATAATAAACGAAGCAGAAATGGTTATTTCAGATTATGTGTCAAATTTAGAAAAAAGTAAAAAAAATAATCAAAATAAAGATTTAGAAATTAAATATAAAAAATTACAAAGAATAACTATTTTATTCGGAATATTAATGTTTGTGTCTTTAGTTATAAATGTAATAATACAAAGAGTACAATAATATATAAGGCATTTGTAAAATAGAATAAAACACCTATCCTTAGCATATAGTGATACAAAGATAAAATTACAAAGGAAGAGGTGTTTTTTTATTGGAGAAAATATTGACTTCAGAAGAAAAAATCAAAAGAGCGGAAGAAATATATAATAGAAGAAGGCTGGAAGGATATAGAAATAAAACTGCAACGGTGAGTGTAAATAGCAAAAAAGATTATATGTTGTTAAAAAAGATGATAATACAAATTCTTATATGTTTTGTAATATATTTTATATATTACTTGATACAGAATACAGATTATATTTTTTCAAATGAAGTTATTGATAAAACAAAGCAAGTATTGTCATATGATATTAATTTTGGGGAGGAATATAGCAATTTAAAAGAATATATAACAGAAAAACAAGAAAATGAAGAAATTAAAGAGAATGAAAATATGACTGAAAATAACACAGAAGAAGTAGAAAATGGAATAGGTGGGGCAGTTGAAGAAAATGAAAATACAAATAATGAAGTTACAGAAAAACAAGAAAAATTAACTGATGAAGAATATATAAAAACAAATTATTCTTTCATAAAGCCAGTAAGTGGAGTAATTACTTCAGAATTTGGAAATAGAAGCCCAACAACAAAATCAGTTCCCAAAAATCATACAGGTATAGATATTGCAGTACCTGCGGGAACTGATATTCTGTCAGCAACAGATGGAATAGTTATTTTAGCATCAGAACAAGGTGATTATCGGAAAACACTTAAAGATAGAGAATAATGATATTATAACTGTATATGCACATTGTAGGGACTTAAATGTAAAACAGGGAGATGAAGTAAAGCAAGGTCAAAAAATAGCAGAAGTAGGGTCAACACGGAAATTCTACTCGGACCACATTTACATTT
Organism: uncultured Clostridia bacterium; assembly: GCA_934167175.1. Classification (GTDB taxonomy): domain Bacteria; phylum Bacillota; class Clostridia; order TANB77; family CAG-508; genus CAKPKF01. The sequence goes on from CAKPKF010000007.1 coordinate 47,642, forward strand.
TGAAATTAGAAGATCAGATAGGATAATTAATCCAAGAGAAATACTAGAATTTTAAGTGTTGGAGGTATTATGCATATTAAAATTAATTCCATTTTATTTATTTTTATTGTAATTTTTTATTTAACAAAACAAATTGAGATATATGCATTGTTAATGATATTTGCACTTATACATGAATTAGGACATATACTTACAGGAATTTGTTTAGGATTTAGACCTAAATCTATACATATAATGCCATTTGGAATTTCTGTTAACTTTAATAGTAATTTAACAGATTATAATAAAAAAATTGGAAAAGGGAATCTTTTAAATTTAAAAAAATTAGTTGTTGCAATAGCAGGTCCTTTAACTAATATTGTAATTATTATAATTTGTTGCATTTTGAAATTTGATTTTGGAAAGATGAATAGTACATATATCATATATGCTAATTTAATTTTAGGAATATTTAATTTGTTACCTATATATCCATTAGATGGAGGAAGAATAATAAAAGAATTTACTCATTTTTTTTATGGAAGAAAAGAAACTTTAGTTATTATAAATAAAATTAGTAATATAAATTTATCGATTATAACTGCAATTGCAAGTATTGGTATTATATATTTAAAAAATATAGCAATTTTTTTTATTGTAGTATGTTTATGGATTATTGTTATAAAAGAAAATAAAATATATAACATGAAAATGATGATTTACAATAAAATTAAATCAGAAAATATAAAACGAATTTATTGAATTTATAAAAAAATAATAGTAAACTATATTTAGAATATATAGGAGTGTGAACATATGAAAAAAAATTTAAGACAAAACAAAGGAATATCAATGATTTCATTAGCAGTAGTAGTTGCTATTATGTTGATAATGTCAACAATATTAATTTATAATGCTGAAACAGGAGTGAAAATAGCGAATTTAAATAAAATGTACACAGATATAAAAAGTTTGGATAGAAAAATTTCGGTTTATTATGCTGAATTAGGAGGAATTCCTGTATTGAGAAATGGTAATGAACCGATAGAGTATCCAAATGATAAATTAAGTATATTAAATGACTGCAAAAATCCAAATGATAATGATAAATATTATATTATAGACTTAGATGCAATAGATAATATAACATTAAATTATGGAAGGGATTATTATAATATAGCAAGCAATATGAGTGTGGCTGATGAAAAGGATGTATACATTATAAATGAGGAAACACATACAATATATTATGTTGACGGAATAAAATTGGATGAAAAAATTTACTATAGGACAGATGAACAATATACAAAAATAAATGAGTAAAAATACATATAAAAAAAGAAGTGAGTAAATTTGCTCACTTCTCTTAACCAAAAAATATTTTTTCGGCTCTTTTTATATCATCTGAATTAGCTGTTCTTATATTTTCTAATGGATATTTCTCTCCGTAATTTTTCCCATTTATATTTACCCATATCATGATATGGGAGAAATTCAACCTTTTGTACAGTAGTAAGTGAATTAACAAAATTTTTTAATTCTAATAAATCATCTTTATCATCTGTTATGTCAGGAATAAGAACTTGTCTTATCCACATTGGAGTATGATTATCGCTTAAATATTTGGCAAAATTTAGTTCTAATTTATTTGAAAATCCAGTTAACTGTTTACATTTTTCATCATTAATATGTTTAATGTCTAATAAAAATAAATCAGTTAGAGAAATTAGTTTTTTTATATCATCTGTTATATTAAAAGATCCAGAAGTATCTATTGCTGTGGGAATTTTCAACTTCTTTAATTCAGTAAAGAAGTTAATTAAAAACTTAACTTGCAAAAGAGGTTCCCCACCAGTTATAGTTACGCCACCTCCTGATGGAAGAATATAGTTAGTATACTTGGTTACTAAATTTATTAAGTCACTTACTGAATATATTTTTCCTCCATTGCAATTCCAAGTATCTCTGTTTTGGCAATATTTACATTTTAGGTGACATCCTTGCATAAATATGACAAATCTAATTCCTGGACCATCAACTGTACCAAGTGTTTCGATAGAATGTATTCTTGCTTCATTATTAATATTTGAAATCATTAAAATTCACCTGCTTAAAGTTATATTTTTTCATGTATAGTTCTATTAATAACATCTAATTGTTGTTCTTTGGTTAGTTTTACAAAATTAACGGCATATCCAGATACTCTAATTGTAAGTTGTGGATACTTTTCTGGGTGATTCATGGCATCTTCTAATAAACTTCTGTCGAAAACATTAACATTTATATGGTGACCTTCTTGCATGAAATATCCATCTAGCATACTAGTTAGATTTTTTATTCTAATGTCTTCAGTTTTTCCAAGTGCAGAAGGAGTTATAGAAAAAGTATATGAAATTCCATCTTCAGCATATTCGTAAGGTAATTTTGCAACAGAATTCATTACTGCTAATGCACCATTTACATCTCTACCATGAAGTGGGTTTGCACCTGGACCAAATGGAGCACCTTCACGTCTGCCATCTGGAGTGTTACCAGTAGCTTTCCCATATACAACATTTGATGTTATAGTAAGAACTGACATTGTTGTTTTAGCGTTTTTGTATGTTTGATATTTTTTTAGTTTAATTAAAAAGTTTTTAACTAAATCTACAGCTATTTGATCAACTCTGTCATCATCGTTTCCAAACTTAGGAAAGTCACCTTCTATTTTATAATCAATAGCAAGACCGGTATTATCTCTTATAACTTTTACTTTAGCGTATTTTATTGCAGACAAAGAATCAGCTACTACAGAAAGTCCTGCAATACCACATGCCATTGTTCTTAAAATATCTTTATCATGAAGAGCCATTTCTATTGCTTCATAAGAGTATTTATCATGCATATAGTGAATAGCATTTAGAGCTTTTATATAAATTTTTGCAACGTAATCAGACATTGTATTGAATTTTTCAAGTACTTCATCATAATCTAAATATTCTGAAGTTATTGGTTCAAATCTAGGTGTTACTTGTTTACCTGTTTTTTCATCTCTACCACCATTTATTGCATAAAGAAGTGTTTTTGCTAAGTTTGCTCTAGCACCAAAGAATTGCATTTGCTTACCAATTCTCATAGCAGATACACAACAAGCAATACCATAGTCGTCGCCATAGAAACTTCTCATCAAATCATCGTTTTCATATTGAATAGATGATGTTTGAATTGAAAGTTTAGTAGCGAAATTTTTAAATCCTTCAGGTAAATTTGTAGACCAAAGAACTGTAAGATTAGGTTCAGGGGCTGGACCTAAATTTTGCAAAGTATGAAGAATTCTAAAAGAATTTTTGGTAACTAATGTTCTACCATCAATTCCCATTCCACCAATGCTTTCAGTAACCCAAACAGGATCTCCGCTAAACAAAGAATCATATTCAGGAGTTCTTAAAAATCTTACTAATCTTAATTTCATTACAAAGTGATCCATTAATTCTTGTACTTGTTCTTCAGTAAGAATACCATCTTCGATATCTTTTTCAAAATAAATGTCTAAGAAAGTAGAAGTTCTACCTAAACTCATAGCAGCACCATTTTGATCTTTTATTGCAGCAAGATATGCAAAATATAACCATTGTACAGCTTCTTTAGAATTAGAAGCTGGTTCAGATATATCAAACCCATATTTTTGAGCCATTTCTTTTAACTGGTGTAAAGCTAAAATTTGATCGTGTATTTCTTCACGTTCACGTATAATGGATTCAGTAAAGCAATCAACATTAATTGAATCTAATTCTTTTTGTTTTTCTTCAATTAATACATCCACACCATATAAAGCTACTCTTCTATAATCGCCAATTATTCTTCCTCTACCGTAACCATCAGGAAGCCCTGTAATTAAATGAGAACTTCTTGCTGCTCTAATGTCAGGTGTGTAAACACTAAAAACTCCATCATTATGAGTTCTTCTTATTGAATTAAATATTAAATCAACATCAGGATCTACTTGCTTATCATATGCGGCACAAGATTTTTCTACTATCTTAATTCCCCCAAAAGGCATAATTGATCTTTTAAGTGGAGCGTCTGTTTGTAATCCAACGATTTCTTCTAAATTTTTGTCAATATATCCAGCATCATGGCTAGTGATAGTAGATATTGTTTTTGCATCTATATCTAAAACACCACCATTTTCTTTTTCTTTTTTGTATAAATCTAAAACCTTATCCCAAAGCATAGTTGTTTTTTTAGTTGGAGTAGTCAAGAAAGAGCTATCCCCAGTATAAGGAGTATAATTAGATTGAATAAAATTTCTTACGTTAATTTCTTTTTGCCAATCTCCTTTGTTAAAACCATTCCATTGTTTAAAATCCATAAAATAACCTCCTAAAATTGTATTAGCAAAAAATTACCACATATTATAATAACATAGACAGTGAATCTTATCAATGAAAACTTTGGAAAAAAATGTGGATTTTTTGTGAATTTTCAAACATAAAACATATAAATAGTTTAAACCGAAAAACAAAAAAAATACCAACAAAAATGAACTAAAAAAAACAAAAAACATATAATACCATAAGGAGGTAAAAGTATGCTAGATTTTATTTTAAATGGGATACTTTGGACATTAGCTCTATATGGATTAATAGAAATTATAAAAACGATAATATATATATGTACATATACTAATTTGAAGTCAGATGGAATTTATTTAATTATAGCGGCCAAAAACCAAGAAAATAAAATAGAAGGTTTTATTCGTTCTGTTTTGTTTAGATTTTTATATGCAAAAGATGATGTTGTTAAAGATATAATAGTAGTAGATTTGGACTCAACCGATAAAACATTAGAAATATTAAATAAACTGGCAAAAGATTATGATGCAATAAAAATAACTAATTGGAGGGATTGCAAACAAATAATAGATGATATAAATACTGTGCATTAACATTAATTAAGGCACAGTATTTATATCTTAAAGTCAAATATGTATTGTTAAATCTTGAAAAGTTTTGTATAATATAATATATGAAAGGCGGGTTTGTTGATTTGAAAAAACAAAAGAGTAATATATCTAATGTGATATATATAATTATAATAATAATATTACTAAGTGTAATATTTAAAGTTTATCAAATATACAAAAAGTATAACTTTAATGATTTTACAAAAGCAGTGTATACACAAAAAGAATCAATTTTTTCAAGAGATGGAGAAATTAAATATTCGGATAAAGACAGCTATAAAATAGAATCTTTAAGTTATAATGATGCAATGTTTTTTAAAGAAATTGATGTAGAGCCTAATACACCATACAAAGTTACCTGTATGGTAAAAGTAAAAAATGTAAAAGCTGAAAAAGATGTTATAGATGGAGGAGCACAAATTTGTATTTCAGATACTTTAGAAAAATCTAGAGTAATACAGGGAACACAAGACTGGCAAAAAATAGAGCTAATATTTAATTCTAAAAACAGAGAAAGTGTAAATTTAGGATTTAGATTAGGTGGAAATGATGAAAATTGTATGGGAACAGCTTGGTTTTCAGATTTTACTCTTGAAACAGGAACACCGAGCGATGATAATAAATGGAATTTTGCATGTTTTTTAATAAAAAATGTGAATGTAAGTAATAGTGAATTAAACATAAATACTCATATGACTAATTCTGATATAGAAAGCATGAAACGAAATATGAACAGATTTAAGTCTTCGTGTGAAAGTTTATCACAAAACCAAATAGTTGTTAATTATAACATAATAGAAATAGATGATGTGTTAACAACATTAACCAAAGATAAGGAATATGGATATTATATAGATGCAAACGATATAGAAAAAATTATAGACAAGTATATAAAAGAAAATGAATATGATCATATTTTCGTGTGTGCTAAATTAGGAAATGACATAAAAAACAGTAAAGACAATGACTGGATAGGTTTAGGAAGTATGGAATACTATGGAATAGGATTTTCTAATATAAGGTTGCCAGGAGAAGAAAAAGAATATATATATAAATACAATAGTAGAATAAATACATTTCCAGAAGAAGTATTTATTCATGAATTTTTGCATAACTTAGAGAAAATTGCAAATGAGAATGGATATGAAAGACCAGCATTACATGATTATGAAAAATATGGATATAAAAATGAAAAGAGAGAAGGACTTAGAAAATGGTATGGTGATTACATGACAAGCAATATAAAATATAATGGAAGTAATATTGGATTAGATAAAAAAATATATAAAATAAAACCATGTCATAATAGTAATTTTAGATATTCATATAAACTGGATGAATTTAAAGAGCCACAAAATATATTAGATGATATAAGAAATATATTTATAAGTTTTATTAATGCAGTAAATAAAACAACAATACAAAAAGAAAGTGTTGAAAATGTAGAGATATAGAAAGGAATGTAAAAATGAATATAGAAGAATTTAATTATAATTTACCAGAAGAATTAATAGCTCAAATACCAATAAAAAATAGAGATGAATCAAGATTAATGGTTCTAGATAGAAAAAGTGAAAAAATTGAACATAAAGTATTTAAAGATATATTAGATTATTTTGAAGAAGGAGACTGTTTGGTAATAAATAATACAAAGGTATTGCCTGCAAGATTATATGGTAAAAAAGACACAGGCGCTAATGTAGAATTTTTACTTCTAAATAGAATACAAGGAGATATTTGGGAAGTAATGGTTAGACCAGGTAGGAAAATACATAAAGGAACAATTGTAACTTTTGGAGATGGAATATTAAAAGCAGAAGTTATAGAAGTAATGGAAAATGGAAATAGAAAGGTTTTATTTAAATATGATGGAATTTTTAATGAAATACTAGAGCAAATAGGGCTAATGCCATTGCCTCCATATATTAAAGAAAGTTTAAAAGAAAATGATAGGTATCAAACTGTATATGCAAAATACGAGGGATCTAGTGCAGCGCCAACAGCTGGATTACACTTTACAAAGGAACTACTAGAGAAATTAAAAGAAAAAGGAGTAGTAATTGCAAATGTTACATTACATGTGGGGATTGGAACATTTAGACCAGTAAAAGTTGAGAATATAGAAGAACATGATATGCATTCAGAGCATTTTTTCATTAAAAAAGAAGAAGCGGAAAAAATAAATAAAGCTAAAAGAGATGGAAAAAAGATATTTGCATGTGGGACAACTTCTTGTAGAGTGCTAGAAAGTGTAGCAGATGAAAAAGGATACGTAAGAGAAATTGAAGATAACACAAAAATTTTTATATATCCAGGATATAAGTTTAAATGTGTAGATAATTTAATAACAAATTTCCATTTACCTGAATCAACATTAATAATGTTGGTTTCTGCACTTGCAGGAAAAGAATTTATAATGAAAGCATATCAAGAAGCAATAAACAATAAATACAAGTTTTTTAGTTTTGGAGATGCAATGTTAATAAAATAGAAAAAGGAGAATTAAAAATGTCAGCAATAAAATATGAATTAAAACATGTATGCAAGCAAACTGGAGCAAGAAGCGGTGTTATACATACTCCACATGGAGATATAGAAACACCAGTGTTTATGCCAGTTGGAACACAGGCAACTGTAAAATCTATAACACCAGAAGAACTAAAAGAAGAAATAGATGCTAAAATAATTTTGTCAAATACATATCATTTATATCTAAGACCTGGAAACAAACTAGTTAAAGAAGCTGGGGGATTGCACAAATTTATGAATTGGGATAGAGCGATTCTCACAGATAGTGGAGGTTTTCAAGTATTTAGTTTAGGTGATTTAAGAACAATATCAGAAGAAGGAGTTGAATTTAAATCACATTTAGATGGAAGTAGACATTTTTTGTCACCAGAAAAAGTCATGGAAATAGAAAATGATTTAGGTGCAGATATAATAATGGCCTTTGATGAATGTTGCCCATATCCTTCAACATATGAATATACAAAAAAATCTATGGAAAGGACGACAAGATGGGCAAAAAGGTGTAAAGATGCACATAAAAATACAGATAAACAAGCACTTTTTGGAATTGTACAAGGTGGAATGTATAAAGATTTAAGGGAAAAATCAGCAAAAGACTTAGTTGAAATGAATTTCCCTGGATATGCTGTTGGAGGATTGAGTGTCGGAGAACCAAAAGAACTAATGTGTGAAATATTAGAGCATACAACCAAATTGCTTCCAGAAGATAAACCAAGGTATTTAATGGGAGTTGGTACTCCAGATTATTTAATAGAAGCGGTTTTAAGAGGAATAGATATGTGTGACTGTGTATTGCCAACAAGAATTGCAAGAAATGGAACTGCTATGACATGGAATGGAAAGGTCGTAGTAAGAAATGCAACATATGAGAGGGACTTTACACCATTAGACAAAGAATGTGATTGTTATACATGTAGAAACTATACAAGAGCATATATAAGGCATTTAGTTAAAACTAAAGAAATTTTGGGAGTTAGACTACTATCTATACACAATCTTTACTTCTTGACTAATTTGATGAAAAGAGTTAAAATAGAGATAGAGAATAATAGTCTAAGAGACTTTAAAAATGAGTTTTATAAAAAATATGGTTATATAGAATAAGAGGTGATTGATAATGCATATTTCAAATGGAAGAATGGTTACAGGCAATCAAAAAAGAACAAATGGAATTTCAAAAATATTAGTTGCAGGAATTATAGTATGTACAATTATGATTATTGGAATAGTAGTATTAATGGTATATATGCAAACATCAGTTCTGAAGGTTTATGTTGATGGACAAGCAAAAAGTATAAAAGATGGAATGATTATTGTAGATCAGGAAACTGGAAAAATGTCAATTTCATTAGAAGATTTTGCTAAAATGCTGGGTTATCAATATAATAATGGTGAATATAACATAATATCAGAGGACAAAGATAAGTGTTATATTCAAACTAATGGTGAAACGGCTTCATTTTTTGCAAATTCTAACATTATATATAAATCACCTATAACAAAAGAAAGAAATATATATGAATACTATGATTTAGGTGATATAGTCAGAAAAGATGAATCAAATGGAAAGTTATATACAAATGAAAAAGGAGCAGAGCTGGGATATGATATAAACATAGAGTATGATTCTAAAAAGAATTCAGTATACGTTTATACATTATCGTACTTAGTTGAATATTATAAAACTGAAGCTACAAAATGGGGATATGAATATGATATAGATGAAGATGATTTAGAAAATAGAAAAGCATTACTTTATGGATTTATGGTAATAAAAAAAGCAGAAGAATCTGGTACAAAGAGTGAGAAAGTAGGGGTTATTAATACTAAAAATGAAGAAGTCTTGGGAATAAAATATGATAAACTAGTATTCAATGAAAACACAAATGAATTTTTTGCATATGATGACAGTAAAGTTGGTTTAGTATCAATAGAAGGAAATGTATTAATACCAATAAAATATGAAGATATACAAGTTTTAGATAAAGACCTAGAATTGTATGTTGTAACTAGTGACAGAAAAAAGGGTGTAGCAAATAAAAAAGGCGAATATGTAATGTATGTAGAATATGATGAGATAGGAATTAAATCGTCAGACTTTGCTAATGACAGAATCGTAAATCCTTATCTTTTAATGGGTGAAGTTATACCAGCACAAAAAAATCAAAAATGGGGATTATTTGATAAAAAAGGAAACCAAATACTTCCAATAGAATTTGAAGAAATAGGATGTAATGGAGCAAATACAAAAAATTCAGAAAATACAAATAGTTTATTAATAATACCAAACTATAAAGCAATTGTATTAAAGAAAAATGATAAATATGGAATTTACAATACAAAAGGTGTAGAATTAGTACAATGTGCATTGGATTCAGCATATTCTACATCAAAAGGTGGAGTTAATACATATTATATGGTATATAATGGACAAGTTATGAATATAGCAGAATATTTAAATAAATTTATGCCAGAAGCTACAAAGCAACAAGGTGAGGGACAACAAAACAGTGGAGAGCAGACAGATGGGCAACAAGGTGGAGAACAACAAAATGGTGGAGATCAAATAGATGAACAACAATATGATGAAGAATATTAAAATATAAATAAAAAGAAATTACTTACATATGTAAGTAATTTCTTTTTATTTATATTTTTTATACGTAATTTTATTTTACAAGCATAGGTCCTATTTCAGTAACTGTACCCGCGCCAATAGTGAGAACAATGTCATTTTCTTTAGTATGTGATTTAATAAATTTAACAATGTCATCAAAATCAGAAATGTATTTTGCATCTTTTCCAAATGAATTTATTTTGTCGCATAAATCTTTTGATGAAATATTAAAAGTATTTGTTTCTCTTGCAGCATATATATCAGTGATTATAATGTTATCAAATTGAGATAGAGCGTCAGCAAAATCTGCTAATAAATTTTTAGTTCTACTATATGTGTGTGGTTGAAAAACAACCCAAGAATTATTATATTTTTTGTTAGAAAGTGCACTAGCTGTTGCTTTTATTTCAGTAGGATGATGAGCATAATCATCATATACATTAACATTATCATATGAACCTACATATTCAAAACGTCTATGTGCTCCAGTAAATTTTAAAAGTGCAGATTGAATAGTTTCTTTTGAAATATTGTATTCGTTACATAATGCAATACAAGCAAGAGCATTTAAAACATTGTGTTTTCCAGGAACAGACAATTTTATTTTAGAATAAAATTCGTTATTACAATAAACTTCAAATTCAGGGAATCCATTGTTATCAAATTTTATATTTTTAGCGATAAAGTCAGCTGTAGTGTTAGTTATGCCATATGTAATTACTTTACTATTAGTATATTTTGATAAGTCTAAGCAATTTTTATCATCTGCATTTATAACAAGTAGGCCGTTATCTGGTAATAGTTTAACATACTTGATAAATGCTTTTTTTATATTTTCCAAATTTTTAAAATAATCCAAATGGTCATTATCAATGTTTAAAATTATTTCGGATTTTGGGCTGAATTTTAAGAAACTTTCAACATATTCACAAGCTTCAATTATAAAGTATTCACTATTTCCAATTTTATAGTTTCCATCAATTTGTTTTAATATAGCACCAACTTGAATATTTGGTTCCAAGTTAGCTTCCATAAAGCAAAGAGATACCATAGAAGTTGTAGTCGTTTTTCCATGAGTGCCTGATATGGTAATACTTTCTTCATATGCACGAGTAAGCTCTCCCATAAAAGTAGATCTCTCTATAATTGGAATTTTTAGTTCTTTTGCTTTTAGCATTTCAGGGTCATCATGTTTTATAGCAGCTGTGTAAACAATAGCATCAGCCTTTGCAATATTTTTAAAATCATGACCTATTACCACAGAAATACCATTTTGTTTAAGTTTTTCTATAATTGCAGAGTCAGTAGAATCAGAACCAGTAACTGTAATTCCCCAATTGTTAAGAATTTCAGCAATTCCACTCATGCTAACTCCTCCGTATACCTAACATATGTATATGATTGTATTTTTTTATATTTTCTAAATGTGGCAAAATAATCACTTCCTTATTTATAATTAATAGTAAAATTATATAATGATAAATGTTTTTTTGCAATCTTTTTGTAAAAAAAAGTAGAAAAAGGGCAGATAGAGATTTATAATAAGCTTTTAAAATTATAAGTTTATTTTTATAGTATAGTATATGTATATTATTGCATAAAATTGTTAGATTTATACTATACTATAGCTATTTATAAAAAAGAAAGAATAAAAAAATTAAATAAAAAAATAAAAATACTTAAAATTGTAAAAAATAGAAGGAAAAAATACATTTTTGGCGAATAGTATAATTGTACATAGTAAATAGTGTACAATTAATAAAAACATTGGAAGGCGGTGCAACAAAATGCAAATAACAGACGTACGTTTAAGAAAGGTAAATTCAGAAAACAGAATGAAAGCTGTTGCTTCAGTAACATTTGATAATGAATTCGTAATTCATGATATTAAAGTTATCGAAAGTCAAAATGGATTATTCATAGCTATGCCAAGTAGAAAAACTCCAAATGGAGAATTTAAAGATATAGCACATCCTATTAATGCTGAAACTAGAGAAAAAATCCAAACAGCTATTTTAGAAGCTTATGAAGCTCCTGAAACAGAAGAAGGTTCAGCAGAATAATATATAAATGCCACTTTTTAATAAGTGGCTTTTATTGTGGAATTTTTTTGTATTAAAGAAAAATCAATTCTTATTTTTGAATTATAAAAAACAAAAAAATACTAAGTTTATAATTTTACTACATAAACTTAGTATTTTTGCTTACTATTTTGCTAATTCATAAATTGCTTCAGCGTATATTTTAGAACATAAAATAAGATTATCAATAGACATATATTCATTTACTTGATGACATAAGTCTTGCTGTTCTGGCATATTGGCACCAAAAGATACAAAATTGTCGAATCCTCTAGCATAAGTACCACCACCTATTGCAACTGGTTCTGCATCTATGCCAGAAACCCTAGTAAATATTTTACAAAGTGTTTGTACTAGAGGTGAGTCTTTTGGTACGTATAGAGGTTCTTTTTTTCCATTAAATTCAACAGATATATTTTCGCAATCTTTTGTTAATTTTTCAAAAGAATTTTCTATATCATTTAATTTTGTATTTACAGGTACTCTCAAATTAAGACCAATTTCAATAAAATCTTCAGAAAAACCAAAATGACCTACATTTAAAGTCAAATCACCAGATTCATCAGGAACATTTATATTTAAACTTTGCCCATTTAATTCAGTGTTAATATATTTTTTAAATAATGTCAAAATTTCTATGTCCAATTTATAAGCAGAGAATATATCGTTTAAAACAATTAACAATTTAGAAATTGCATTATCACCTAAATCTGGAAAAGCAGCATGAGCAGATATTCCATGCGAAGTTATTTTTAGATGAGAAGAATCTGAAACTGTAACATTAATGTTATATTCATATTTTTTAATAATTTCATTTAATTTATCAAAAACATTATCTATAGAAACTTTATTTGTATTAACATGAAGTGTTGCCTCACATAATTTAGGAACAACATTTATTGCATTATTGAAGCTATTTATGTCCTCAATAAATATTAAATCATCTGTATATGGTGTATATTCTTGTTTTAGTACGGTTGTAAGAATTCCTTTTTCCGCATAGATACAAGGAAAATCTGCATCTGGGCTAAAGCCAACATTTGGAATTTCCTCATGAAGCTTATAATAGTCAATACATTTCCAATCGTTTTCTTCATTTAACCCTAATATTAAGCGAACTCTTTTATTTACTTTACAAGTGTCCATTACGGCTTTCATAGCATAAAGAGAGGCTATAACAGGCCCTTTATCATCAATAGCTCCTCTTCCATATATTTTGTTATTATGAATAGTTGCAGAAAAAGGTGGGAAATCCCAACCTTCACCTTCAGGAACAACATCTAAGTGACCGATAATTCCTACTAATTCATCACCTTCACCAAATTCAATGTAACCACAATAACCATCAATGTTTTTAGTTCTAAAACCTAGTTGCTCACCTAAATTTAAAGCAAATTCTAATGCATTGTTTATTTCTTTTCCAAAAGGCATAGTTGAATCAGAAGATTCAGCTAATACACTAGGAATCTTAACAAGATCTTGTGTTGATTTTATTATATCATTTTTCATTAAGTCTATTTTTTCATTAAACATAACAATCAGTCCTTTCTAATAAATTACTAATTATTATAGTATTTTTTATGAAAAATATCAACTTGAAAATAATAAAAATGCTATTGAAAATAAGAAAATCTAATAAAAATAAAAGAACTTGTAAGAAAAAATAAAAGATGATAATATTAATGTGATAAAAAGAAAAAACAAAGGAGAAGAAAAGATGACAAGTGAAAAAGGAATAACAATAGTAGCACTAATAATAACTATAATAATAATGCTAATACTAGCAGGAGTTACATTAAAGGGAATAACACAAGAAAATGGAATAATAAATAGAGCAAAAGATTCAGAAATACTAACTAGTTTAAAAGATGTGAATGAGGCATTAGAGCAATATAATCTTTTAAAAATAAAAGAAAAAATAAAGCAAGGAGATTATAGAAATGATATAGATTTAGAACAGCTTGTGGAGGATGGTGTGTTAAAAAAGGTAGAAGTAGAAGATACTTTGAGGACAATTGGAATAATAACTGATTTAAATAAAATAGGAATACAAGGAAAATTAGGTAAAAATGGGACTAATGTAGAAAAAAATAAAATAAACACATTAACAGAAGTAAAAGATGTATATGCAATAGATTTTGAAGATAACAGGTTATATTACATAAAGGAAAATATTTGGAGTTTAGATGGCGAAAAGAAAATAGCAAAACTTAACGAAAGAGAAGCTTTAAAGAGAACGTTTATAACTAAATGGAATATTACAGAAGAAAACCAAATAATTGAGTTGCCAATTAGGAAAGAAAAGTGGGCGTCATATAATAAATATGATTGTAAAATAGAAGTAATAAATCCAAAGGGGGAATTGGAACAAGAGATAAGAATAAAAGACAATATAGAAGAAGTTGATAAAAACGGTAAAAAGAAAAAAATAAAAATGGATTATGATGCATTTGAATCTGCAAGAAAAATAGAGTGTAAATCTATAGGTGATTACGAAATAAGAATAAAAGGATTATGTGAAGAATTTGATTTTACCCAAAAAACAACTAGTAAAGAAGTAATAAAAGAAATAGTGAACTTTGGAGAAGTGGGAATAAAAATATTAAATTTTACTGGAGCAACTAATATAACTAAATTACCAGAACCTACAAACAAATCTTTTGAAAATGCGATAAACATATCTTTTTCTAAAACTCAAATAGCAAAGATACCAGAAAATTTTTTGTCAAATGCAATTAATTTAGAAACAATTAACTTTTCAGATACCAAAATAGTAGAAATACCTCAAAATCTGCTAAAGTACAACTCTAAATTAACTTCAGTTGCTAGTTTATTCCAGAATACAAATATAAAGACTATACCAGAAAGTTTGTTTGAAAACAATAAAGAAATAATATCTTTTAATAGCACGTTTGCAGAGTGTAGACAAATAACAGAAATACCAGAAAATTTGTTTAAAAATAATGTTAAAGTTACAAGTTTTCAAGGAACGTTTAGAAACACGAAAATAACGGAAATACCAGAAAATTTATTTTCCAATAACACAGAAGTAGTAGAATTTGGAAACATAGGAAGTGTTGGTTGGGGAGGAACTTTTTGTGGTTGTGCAGGTATAAAAGAAATACCAGAAAACCTATTTGCAAATAATATTAAAGCACAAAGATTTGGGGGAGTGTTTAGACAAACAAGCATAACAAAAATACCACAAAATTTGTTTAAAAATAATATAGAAGCTAAAAGTTTTGAAGCAACATTTCATGGAACTCCGTTAGTTGAAATACCAGCGAATCTGTTTGATAATAATGTTAATGTAGAAAGTTTTCATCACGTTTTTGCATATGATTCAAGTATAAAAGCGATACCACAAGATTTGTTTAAATACAACACAAAAGCAAATACCTTTGGATCGGCTTTTGTTGGTTGTAATGGTATAAAAGAAATACCTTCAAATTTGTTTGATAATAACACGGAAGTTACTAGTTTTACGAATACATTTTCCGGATGCAGAAATCTAACAACAATACCAACAGGTTTATTTGATAGTAATACAAAAGTAACTACATTTGATAATTGTTTTAAAGGAACAGCAATAACAGAAATACCACAAAATTTATTTGATAAAAATATAGAGGTAAACAATTTTTCATATACATTTGGATCTTGTGGAAAGTTAACAACAATACCAATTGGATTGTTTGATAATAATACAAAAGTGACTACATTTGAAGGATGCTTTAAAACATGTGCACTGTTGGAGCAAATACCACAAAATTTATTAAAAGGAAAAGATACGGCAAATACAAAATCATTATTTTTAGATACAAAAGTCTCAGAAGATTCAATGAAAAATGCAGGATTAACAGAAGAACAGATAGCTAACGCGAAAATTTAACTTGCAATAATTGAGAAAATGTGTTAAAATAGCAAATGTTAGAAAAAAATAGTGTAACTATTTTTCCTTACTCGTTTGTAAGTAAACGGGTTATATATCCAAGAGGAGGTGAATGTAATGAATAAATACGAGAGTGTTATCATTATTAGACCAACTGTAGATGAAGAAGGAATCAAAGGATTAATTCAAAAATTCACAGATTTGGTTAATACTAATGGTAAAATGGAAACAGTAGAAGAACTAGGAAAAAGAAAATTAGCTTATGAAATAAAAAAATTCAAAGAAGGATACTATGTAGTATTTAATTTTGAATCAAAACCAGAAGCTATAAAAGAACTAGAAAGAATCTACAGAATAACTGCAGAAGTTATAAAATTTATAGTAGTAAGAAAAGAAGATTAATAAATCTAACTTAGGGGAGCCTTAAAAATTGAAAGGTAAGGTGTAAGCAAATGAACAAAGTAATATTAATGGGAAGATTAACAAGAGACCCAGAAGTAAGATATACACAAACAAATAATACTCTAGTTTCTAGTTTTTCATTAGCAGTGAATAGAAGATTTGTTCGTCAAGGAGAAGAAAGACAAGCAGATTTTATAAATATAGTTGCATGGAGTAAATTAGGAGAATTTTGTAGTAAATATTTTAAAAAAGGTCAACAAGTAGGAGTTATAGGAAGAATACAAACAAGAACTTGGGATGATGAGCAAGGTCAAAAACATTATGTTACAGAAGTTGTAGCAGAGGAAGCTTATTTTGCAGATAGCAAAAGAGAAGGAGATATGGGAGTATCAAATTCTTTTGAAAATACTTTTGGTAGCAATATAGCAAATAATGTATCTTCAGAGTTTGAAACTTCTTCAAATGATGACCTACCATTCTAAGAAAAAGGGGGGAATAAATAAAAATGGCAGATAAAAAACAAAACAGAAATAAAAGAAATGATGAAGATTACAATCCAAAATTTAGAAAAACAAGAAAAAAGGTTTGCTTATTATGTAGTGATAAAAATCTAGTATTAGATTATAAAAATCCAGATCAATTAAGAAAATTTGTAAATGAAAAAGGAAGAATATCACCAAGAAGAGCAACTGGAGCTTGCGCTAAACATCAAAGAGAAATAACATTAGCAGTAAAAAGAGCTAGACATATAGCTGTATTACCATATTC